>JAABRR010000070.1 GCA_011390785.1 Sphingobacteriia bacterium | reverse complement strand
GGCCCTGTGCAATCCACCTTATACCAATTCTGATTACAACATTGTGCGGGCCCAATTGATGAATCCGGGCCTGAAAGAGAATGGTGGTATATTTCTCCACACCCAGGGATGGGGTGTTATGGCAGAAGCCATGCTGGGCAACGGAAACCGGGCCTACGAATACCTTCGGTCCTATTTGCCGGCTGCCTACAATCAAAAAGCCGAAAAAAGAGAAATTGAACCCTATGTGGTTTGCCAGTCAACACATTCATCACACAGTCCTAAATTTGGTGCATCACGCCTACCCTGGCTTAGTGGTTCCGCCACCTGGACCTACTATGCAATTACACAATATGTTTTGGGAGTAAAACCTGAGTACAATGGAATTACCATTAATCCCTGCGTTCCCGATTTCTGGGAAAAATTCTCTGTCAACAGAACTTTCCGCCAGAAACATCTAAACATTGACATTTCGAACCCTGACAAGGTAGAGAAAGGAGTAAAATCTTTAAGTGTTAACAACCAGGTGCTGGAAGGAAATTTTATACCCTTCGATATACTCAGGGATGTGAACGAAATTAGGGTAGTGATGGGATAATACCTGGATTCTGAAAATCAATAGACAAGACAACAACAAGTCAAAACTATTTATTAGAAAAAAAATAACCATGTCTATAGTAAGCATAAAAGAAAAATTAGGATTCAGTCTTGGTGAATATTCTTCGAGTGTGGTTTGGCAAACGCTCATGTTCTTCCTTCCATTTTTTTACACCGATACTTTTGGCCTGACGGCAGCGTCGGTAGCACTTATGTTTGGCGTAGTGAGGATCTTTGATGCTTTTACCGATCCAATCATGGGGATCATTGCGGACCGTACCAATACCCGCTGGGGAAAGTTCAGGCCTTACATACTTTGGCTGGCAGTGCCCTATGGACTGGGAATTATTCTGATGTTTACCACACCCGGCTTCAACGATGCGGGAAAACTCATCTGGGCATATGTAACCTACTCTTTTATGATGGTGATCTATACAGCCATTATGATTCCCTACAATTCAATGATAGGGGTTATCTCTCCCAATCCTGACGAAAGAACCAGCGTTTCTTCCTATAAATTTGTTTTTGCTTATGCGGCAGGGTTTTCTGTGCAACTACTTATCATTCCTATGGTAGAAAAACTCGGAATTGGCAATGCAGCGCGTGGTTATCAACTTACCATGGGTATATTTGCTGCTATCAGCGTTATCTTTCTGATAATTTCTTTCTTGTCAGTAAGAGAAAGGGTAAAACCTGATGCAAGCCAGGTAAGCAATCTCAAAAACGATCTCAAAGACTTGTTCAGTAATAAACCCTGGATGATATTGTTTGTGGTTTCTCTTTCCAGCCTGATCTATATAGCCATCAGAAGTGCTGATATTGCCTATTACTTTAAATATTACCTTGAACTTGAAGGACAAATGGGTAAGTTCATGGCCGTAGGAACAGCCTTCGTTCTGCTGGGGGTAGTGCCCACAAAGTGGCTGTCATCTCTTATTGGCAAAAAGAAATTATTCATTTACAGCCTGATGATTATCGCCTTGTCATCATTTGGCTTTTACTTTGTTGCACCCGATGATATAATTTTAATTTATGCCCTGCAAATTATATTTTCTTTGGCTTCCGGGCCAACCATGCCCCTATTATGGTCTATGCTGGCTGATACAGCTGATTATTCTGAATGGAAAAATAACAGAAGAGCAACAGGGCTGGTCTATTCTGCTGCCACTTTTGCCCAAAAAACAGGATTTGCACTTGGAGGTGTTATCGTTATGGGATTGCTTTCAATGTATGGTTTTGTTGCAGATCAACCCCAAACAGATCAATCCGTTCAGGGCATTAGAATGGCCATAAGCATCATTCCTGGTCTTATTGCCGTTTTGGCGGCAGTGCTGCTTTTGTTTTACCCCTTAAATGATAAACTTGTCTATAATATTGAAAAAGAGCTGAAAAGAAGGAAGGAGCTTCAATCTTCTGTTTAATTGACCTAGGTTATTCAATATCGTTTAGTTAAGAAAAATCATACATTTGAATAAACCGCCTTACGAAAAATATGATTTTTGCTTTTTATAATTTGCAGGCTCTACTCCCCCTTTTAAGGGGGCCGGGGGGATGTTTTTCACACGTAGAGATTCTTAATACCCCCCTAGCCCCGTTGGCTTCGCCGAACCCTAAAGGGTTTCAATGGGGGAATCAGGCAGTGCAAAAACCTTAACTAAACAACATTGCTAAATAATTACAAATTCAAAAATTATGAAGAACAAGAAAATTTGGGCCTCAGATGTTTGGAAAACCGGACTGATTGAACAAGACGACGATCTGCGGATTGAAAACGAACATGACGTAATAGTAAAAAACCATTTCACCCATCTGAGTGCAGGCACAGAAATGGCTTGTCTTAACGGAACAGAGAGCTTTTTTACCATACCCGATTCACCAGGCTATACTGGCATTGGCGAAATTGTGGAAAAAGGCAAAGCTGTTGAGCATCTTAATATAGGTGATTTGGTTTTCACTTACAGTACCCATTCACAATATTTTAAGCTAAACATTACTGACCGCTGGCATGGGCTATGCGTAAAACTTCCCAAAGATATTAATCCGGAATGGGCAAGTTTTACCCATATGGCAGGAATAGCCTTTACCGCCATACGCAACTCCAATATCGAATTGGGAGATGTGGTGCTGGTTACCGGACAGGGAGCAATCGGAAATCTTGCTGCACAGCTTGCCCAATTGCAGGGAGCTACAGTAATTGTGAGCGATATCAACAACAACCGGCTTGCTATATCAAAAATATGTGGTTTACCCCATACAGTCAATAGCAAAGATGAAAATCTTTATGAAATCATCATGCGAAAAACCAATGGGAAAGGGGTAAATACCTTTATCGATGCTACGGGTATAGCTTCAGTAATCAACGAAAATGCCTCTCTTGTGGCATACAACGGAGAAATAATTCTCCTGGGAAGTCCAAGAGCACCCTTTGAAACCAATTTAACAAGTTTTCTTGGCCACTTTCATTACCTCCCTTTCAATCATACCCTCAAAGGAGCTCTTGAATTTAATTACCCTACGCAATCCAATGATTTTTCGAAACATTCTATTGAAAGAAATGCTGAAATAATCATGAACCTGATAATACAGAAAAAACTCCATATCAAACCCCTGTATTCGCATAAACTTTCTCCGGCTCAATCGCAGCAGGCTTATGAAGGATTACGCGACAAAGGCGATGAATATATTGGTGTTGTATTCGACTGGACCAAAGAGATTTAATACAAAAAAATAAAACGAAAAACATGCACAAAATAGGAATTATAGGCGCAGGAATGATTGCTGAAAAGCACCTTAAAAGCATAAAAAAATCAGCCAAAATTGAGGCAAAATGGTTGGCAGATATTGACACCGGCAAACTTATCAAACTAAAGAAAGAATTTGCTATTGAAAAAATAACAGAAGACTATCATAACATCCTGAATGATGAAGAAGTAACCGCTGTTCTTATCTGTACCCCTCCCAATCTGCATAAGGAGATGTTTATTGCTTCACTGGAAGCCGGAAAACATGTTTTTCTTGAGAAACCGGCTGCCCTGAACATGAAGGAACTGGATGAAATGATTCTTGCACAGCAATCTTACCCCAGGAGTATAGTTTGCGATTGCTCGGCAAGGCATTCAAGGCTACAGCCAAAATTTACCGAAGTAAAGAAAATTATCGATTCAGGCCTGTTGGGCGATATTTATTACATCCATCATAATTCTGTAGGAAGAAACGGACGGCCCGGCATCGAATACCATCCGGAAGCAAAATGGTTTTTAAACAAAGCCATTGCAGGGGGTGGTCCACTCTTCGACTGGGGTGTTTACGATCTGTCCTTTCACCTGGGTGTGCTGGGAGACAAACCTGCACTTCGGGAAGTAAAAGATGTAATGCTAAAATCAGGACTGGATAATTTTGATCCCGGTAAGATGGTATATGATGTAGAAGAAATGTTTACGGCTAACCTAACCCTGAGTAATGGTATAAGATACTTTTGGGAACGAGCTAACCATGCCAATATGGAATCGCCTAACGAAACCAGAATTTATGGTACCCGGGGAGGACTAAAATTCGGATTCTGCTCATGGGATGCCCCTGAAATCATAATATATGATTATGAAGCAGAAGGCAAACCAAGAAAAACAACCCAAACGGTTACTCTGGAAAACCACTCAGATGATGATGCCCTAATCAATCATTTTGAAGACCTGCTCGATGGGAAAGCCAAACCCGCAATGCCTTTAACCCTGGTGCGCAAACACCTGGATATTATTTGGAAATGCTACCAAAAAGCAGAAAAAATTTAAGCAGGTAAAGTAGCCAATTAAACAGATACAATTGATTTCTTCAGGGAGGATTGCCTTACTACCAGACTGGGCTTTAAAGTAACCGTTTTAGGATAAAATGCGGTCTTCTTATCTTCCATTTGTTCAATTAATAACCTTGCTGCTTCTTTACCCATTTTAACCGGATTTTGTTCTATTGAACTTATTGTAGGATCTACAATTTCATCCATGGGCTCGTTAGCAAACCCTGTAAAGGCAATGTCCTGAGGAACTCTTATTCCCAACTCTTTGGCTCTCATTATTGCCCCAACTACGGCAAAGTCATTGGAAGAAAAAATAGCATCCGGCGGGTTCTCCATTTTATGCACTTGACCCATAATCTCATAGCCCCTCTCCTTTACCAGCATGTCTTCAAAGATAAGACTCTCTTCAATCTTCAGTCCTGCATCCTTTAAGGCATCCAGATACCCTTGTTTTCTACTCTTATAGATATTAAGATACTGAGGGCCTGCAAAATGACCAATCCTTTTACAACCCTGGTTAATCAAATGCTGCACAGCAATATAGGCTCCATAATGATCATCTATAATTACTTTGGTAACATCCACATCGTCAAGAACCTTATCAAACAATACCAGAGGAACCCCTTTATTTATTAAGGGTTTAAAATGTTCACCATCATGTGTTTCTATGGAGATGGAAGCAATTAATCCATCCACTTTACCATAAACGAGGCTTTTAACCAGGTTGATCTCTTTGGTAAGAGAATCTAGTGATTGAATAATCAGTACATTGTAATTATTTTCAGAGGCAACTTCATCAATACCTCTTAATACCCTTGCAAAAAAGTGAATATCTATTCGGGGAACCAAAACACCAATGGTTCGCGCACTTCCCTGTCGAAGGCTGGCTGCCCGAAAATCAGGCTGGTAATCATGCTCAAGAGCATATTTTTTTATTCTTTCTCTCGTTTCAACGCTAATCCGCGGATGATCACGCAACGCTCTGGATACTGTTGAGATCGTGGTATTTAACTCCCTTGCAATATCCTGGATGGTAATTTTTTTCTTCTTATTCATCGCTCCTTAAAATATCAGAAAATAGATAATTGTTGTTTTCCTTAAACTTTGACCGGGCAAAAGTAATCAATTTTGCGCAAATTATGCGCAATGTTCTGAAAAAATCACTTCGCTGTTATAATAATCTTTGTTTAACGATAAAAAACACATATATTTGATGCGCAATCGTTTGTTTGAAAATGATAAATAAATTGCATCCTAAATGTTTGTTTGTCTGGCAGCAACAAAGCATTGAATAATGGGATTTTAATTTATTTACCAAGGGTTTTCTGCCTTTTAAATAAAAGATAGTTGCCAATCAAATTAAATCAGAAATTAAACTTTTTCCCATGAAAAACCAATGGATACTCCTGGTTCTGATTCACATTGTGTTTGCCTTTCCTGTTAAGGCATCCAAATTGGTTGAACTTAAAGTATTAGACAATCAAATCTTAATGCTTCACTTTAAAGATGGTGAAGTAATCCGTCGGGATGATGGAAAAGGGAACTGTGCTTTTATGGGACATTGCCACCACCCTGATGGCAGCGAGGCTATCTATTTTGGTACTCCGCTGGATACTGTTTTGATGACCCACACTGAGAGTTTTGTGATTACATCACCCAACGATAAAAATTACAAGCGAAAAGGCAAATCCCCGCAAGCGGTTTTCAGAAAATCAAAGCTCAATGGGATGACCCTTTCTCACTGGGACGATCAGGCACTCCCCAAGGGTGACTATGTGTATAACCACACTATGGAGCATTTTCTTTATCTTCAGCTACCTGAACCTCTTGCAGAGGGTAAAACCTACACATTGCAAATACTTCCCCATCACGAAACCGAAGTAGTACCCACCACATTTGTGTTTGATATTTTTCTCTTGCCTTCAGAAGCCATTCACACAAATATAGTAGGATATAATCCTGATAATCAACAATTCAGTGCCGACCTTTATCACTGGATGGGAAATGGTGGTGCCCGTGATTATTCTTCCTTTGAAGGGAACAGGGTATTTCTGTTAAACACAACAACCGGCAAAAAAACTGAAGCTGGAGAAGTAACCTTCTGGAAAAACAGTTCTACCGAAGCCAACGATTACAATTTTACAGCATCAGATGTTTGGAATATAGATTTTACAGGCAATTTTACCGAAGGCACTTACAAACTGGCCGTTGAAGGCGTAGGTTGTAGCCAGCCCTTCAAAATTTCACGTAATGTCTATTACGAACCCTACAGAATTTCTACCCTGGGATTTTTCTATATGAGACTTGGCCAAAACAGCCCCAATATCAATCCCCGACCCCGACTACCCTTATTCATTCCCGAAATTGATAAAACCACTGTACCCATTACCACCCTTCACCCCTATCATGAAGCCTGGGAAGACATTCGCATGCGCAAAACAGATCCCTGGGATCATCCGGTTGAATTTGAGCCTTATACAACAGGCAAGTTTAACAACAATGCCTGGGGTGGCCATTCCGATGCTTATGACTGGGATAAAAGACTTCCCCATGTATCCACTATCTACGATATGCTTCTGTCCTTTATTCTTACTGATGGAGTTTTAAATGACGATAACCTTGGAATTGCTGAAAGCGGAAATGGAATACCTGATCTTCTCGACGAAGCAAGATATGAAGTAGATTCGTGGCTTAGACTACGCGATGGCAAAGGTTATGCGCACGGCATAACCTGCCCCTA
>JAABRR010000069.1 GCA_011390785.1 Sphingobacteriia bacterium | reverse complement strand
CCGCATGGGGTTTGCCTTGTTTGTTTTTCTGGTGCTCCTGCCTGCAGGGCTTTTGGGATGCGCCTTTGTGGCTGTCAGGCACCGGAAAAAGGAAAAACCGGTTTCCGTGCAGATGATGGAAAAAGCCAGGAAACATCTGAATGCAGCATCCGGATACACTGTGTCTGATCCGGAAGTTGTGTCCCTTTGCCATACAGCCCTTACCGCCGCGGTAATGGCCAAAGCCGCGCGGTCAGGGGAAAGCCTTACCCGGGAGGAAACTGTTTCCATACTCACCCGGGCCGGCACAGACCAGGCAGTTATCGATGAGGTGGTAAAACTGATGGCGGAAATGGATGCGGCCCGGTTCAGCGGCAGCAGTTCCGGTCCGGGCCGGGACCTGCCTGCCCGGGTTAAAAAACTGGTGAAAACCTTTGCCATGGTGTTCCTGGCGGTCTGCCTGGCATGGTCCCTGCCTGAATCCGGCCGGGCTGCAGATAAAACAACCCGGTTCATTGATGCGGTGAACAAATACCAGGCAGGCGCGTTTGCAGAAGCTGCCAGAAGTTTTGAAGCCATTGCCGAATCCGGTATCAGAAACGGACACCTGTTTTACAACATCGGCAATGCCTGGTTCAAGGCCGGGGACACCGGACGGGCCATCCTCTGGTATGAACGGGCCAGACACCTTATCCCCCGGGACCCGGATCTGCGGTTCAACCTGGAATATGCCCGCACCCTGGTAAAGGACAAGCAGGAAAACCGGGTTTCTCTGGTTGATGTGTTTTTTTTCTGGCAGGGACTGGTCCCCCTGCAGTGGCTGCAGCTGGCCGCCATTGCCTGTTCCTGCCTCTTTGCACTGGCTGCCGGCATCCGCATGTTCCGGTCCGGCTTTCTTTTATCCGGCATAAGAAACTTTCTGGCAGGACTGGCCGTGCTTTTGACGGTGGCAGCCTCCCTTCAGTATTACAGGGAAACCACTGTATCCCATGCCGTCATTGTCAAAGAGACCGTGGCTGTCACTTCCGGCACGTCAGCATCCGCCACCCGGCTGTTCGACCTCCATGCCGGCACCAGGGTGCGGGTACAGGATAAAAAAAGGGGATACCTGAAGATCATGTTCACTCCGGACAAGGTGGGCTGGGTCAAACTGGAGGATGTCCTCCCCATCTAAGCACCGGGGTATTTATCCTGGACTGCTCCCGGAGCCTGCCTCTGTGGATTTGGAATTCGGGGATTTGAAATTTGGGGGCTTGGCAGGCCAATGGGCAGCTGGGACCGGGATGTGGCATAAAGACCGCTTACCATACACTTGAATAATTGTGATCCCCCCTGAAAGTTTCTTTTATTTCCAGCAGTTCTTGTTCAGAGGCAAAAAAAGCATCCACCACCCTGGGATCAAAATGACTGCCCCGGCCCTGTTTGATGATCTCAAATGATTTTTCCAGGGAAAAGGGTTCTTTATAGGGTCTTTTGGAAGTCAGTGCATCAAACACATCGGCAATGGCCACAATCCGGCCGGCAAGGGGGATATCTTTGCCTTTCAATCCCTTGGGATAACCGGTTCCATCCCATTTTTCATGGTGGGAAAGGGCCACAATTTCACCCAGCCGGATGGCCTCGGTGTCGGATCCTTCAAGAATCCGTGCCCCTATCAGGGTGTGCTGTTTCATGATTGTCCACTCTTCCGGTGTGAGTTTGCCGGGTTTTAAAAGGATGCGGTCCGGAATACCGATTTTTCCGATATCATGCATGGGCGCGGCATAGAGAATGGCTTCCGTGGTCTGTTCTTCCAGACCCATGGCCCGGGAAATGGCAGCGGAATAGTTGCTCATGCGCTGGATGTGGTCCCCGGTGTCTTCATCCTTGTATTCAGCGGCCCTGGTGAGCCGGTAAATGGCCTCAAGTGATGCGGATTTTACTTTTTCAAAGGCTTTTTTCAGCTCTTTTGTCCGTTTCGCCACTTGTGATTCCAACTCTATCTGATAGTGGCGCATATGGTCGTTATAGGCCTTGACCTTCAGCAGGGAGGCAACCCGTGCACGCACCTCGGTTTTGTCCACCGGTTTGGTCAGAAAATCATCTGCCCCTGCCTCAAGGGCTTTCACCCGGTCTGCCACATCCTGAAGGGCTGTAACCATAACAATGGGGATGATGTTGGTGTCATTATCTGCTTTTAATGCCCGGGCTGCTTCAAACCCATCCATTTTCGGCATCATGATGTCCAGAAGGATCAGGTCTGTACGGTCTGTTTTTGCCTTTTGAACCGCTTGTTCCCCGTCACGGGCAAAGAGGATATCATATCCCAGAGGCACAAGGATCGCCTCCATGAGCCGCAGATTTCTGTCTTCATCGTCCACCACCAGTATTCTGGGTGTTTTATCCATCTATGACACGTCCTTATTTTGTTGGGGATTTGGGATGGGACCGACCGAAGTATCCGGCTATTTTATGCAGGAATTCATGCAGGCGGAACGGTTTGGCAATAAAATCGTAGCACCCGGCTTCCATGATTTTATCTTTGTCACCGGGCATCACATTTGCCGTCAGGGCAACAATGTTGATACCTTTTGTTTGTTCATCCTGCTGTAAGATTCTGGTCGCCTCCATGCCGTCCATAACAGGCAGCTGCATATCCATGAGGATCAGATCCGGTACATGTTCTTTTGCCAGCATCACCCCCTGTCGGCCGTCGGAAGCCTCAATTACGGCATAGCCGTTGAACTCGAGAATATCACGAAAGAGCTTACGGTTCTGGGGTTCATCCTCGACAATGAGGATAGTTTTGTTTTTTGTTTCCGGCATGAAAACTCCTGCGATAGCTATTATATTTCATATATTACTGTTTGGTTAATTCCCGGTTTACCGGAATCCTGAAGGCAAACCTGCTTCCTTTATTTCTGCCGTCACTTTCCAAAGACAGCGTGCCGCCGTGAAGTTCCACCAGATCCCGGCTTAAGGATAAGCCCAGCCCGGTGCCCGGGTGTTTTCCCTGTTCCGTGTCATCCACCTGGTAAAAAGGGATGAAAACCTTTTCCTGGTAATCCGGGCTGATGCCAATGCCGGTATCTTCGACCGATATGTCAAGAAAATCAACCATAATTTTTTCTTTTTCGCTTCCGGACCGGGAATGCTGCACCAGTCTCGCCCCGACCTGAATGGCACCGCCGTCCGGGGTGAACTTGGCGGCATTTGAAAGCAGATTGTATAATATCTGTTTGAGTTTTCTCTCATCCGCCATGATTTCAAGATCCGCAACATCCGGACTTATATCCGTGGCAAGGGTGATATGATGTTTCATCGCCTTTTCTTTAATCATGTTGATACTGTTGGTGATCAGGACGGATGCCGCCACACGTGACAGCTCAAGTTCTGTTTTTCCCGCCTCCACTTTTGCCAGGTCAAGGATGTCATTAATAAGCGAGAGAAGGTGCTTTCCACTGTCCAGGATGTCCTGGACATATTCTTCCTGTTTTCCGACCAGGGGACCGAAATACTGTTCTTTGAGCACCTCGGAAAAACCAATGATGGCATTGAGCGGGGTCCGCAGTTCATGGGACATATTGGCAAGGAAATCGGATTTTGCCCTGTTGGCTCTTTCTGCATCTTCTTTTGCCTGTCTGAGTTCATTTTCATATTGCCGCAATTGGGTAATATCTTCTTTGACAGCCACAAAATTTGAAATGTTACCATGCTCATCCCAGATAGGGGAGATGGAGGCTCTCTCCCAATAAAGGTTCCCTTTTTTAGCCTTGTTGCAGAAAATACCGTACCAGGTTTTACCGGATAAAATCGTCTGCCACAACTCCTTATAAAATTGCCCGGAATGGTAACCGGAACTGAGTATAGCGGGGTTTTTCCCTTTTGTTTCTGCCAGAGTATATCCGGTCAATTCCGTGAACTTGGGGTTTGCGTACTGAATTTTCCCTTCCACATCCGTAATCATCACGGTGGCCGGGCTGGACTCAACGGCCTGGGCCAGTTTTCTCAGTTCTTTCATAATCTGTTTACGTTCAATGACAATGCCCAGGTGGATACCGATCTCATCCATAAGGTTCATCAGGCCTGGATCGGGCTGTTCGATTTCAGGGGAAAAAAATTCCAGTACCGCCGCCACTTTTCCATCGACGATAGCGGGAAAACCAAATGCACCGCGCAGGCCGAAGCCATCACCATTTTTTGTACGTCTGAAATCTTGATAAACAGTCACATCTTTCAGCCACAAGGTCTTTTTGTTTGCAAGTACCCGGCCGGCCATACCGTGGCCCGAGGAGAAAATAGTTTTTTCCGTTATGGTTTTGAAGGCCTGAAACCGGTCCTCGTTATCCAGAAACCAGATGCCGGTGGACACCAATGTGTCTGGTTTTTTTTCATCGATCATGTACACATGCCCCACCGGCCACTCCATATGGCGGGCAATGCCCTCAACAGCGACCTTGAGGGCATCTTCGGGCGTGGCAGCTGCATTGGCGGCGGCTGCAACATCCTTCAGGAGTTGTACTTTTTTTTCACTTTTTTTGAGGTTTTTTTCCGCCAGCTTCCGTTTTTGCATTTCCCTGATAAGCCGTCTGTTTTTTTCTTCCAGTCGAAGGGTGCGCTGTGTAACCAGTTCTTCTAAATGTTCCTGAGAATGCTTTACATCTTCCTGAAGCTTTTCCCTTTGCAGCCGTTTGACCATAAGCATCCCCAAAAACAGGGTGCCGAGCGGATAAATCAACATCACCGGCAGGGTGATCTTTGAAAGAACCCACAGAGCAGTTCCCCATGGGAGTGTGAGCATCAGCCCCAGCATCACCAGGTGAAGCACAAGCCCGAAAACAAACAGATCTTTCCAGGAGATTTCATTCAGGGGGCGTTTGTAACCATGGCGCCAGGCAATCCCGATGCACCCTGAAGCCAGTATGACGGCGGTGCCGGTCCATGCCCCTGCACCTCCCTGGTAAAGCCGGAACAGGCCGGTCATGGCCATGGCCACTGCTGCGGGGAGCCACCCGAAAAAAAGTCCTGAAATACCAAGAAGAATGGAACGGGAATCAAAGATAATGCCAGGGGCAACCGTCCAGGGCACCAGCATGGCGGTGATGCCCATGATGCCTAATGCTGCACCAATAAGGATCTGGCGTGACGTAGCTTTTTCATTTGCACCGCCGGTGGTTGCCAGATCAAAAACAAACGCTGTGGACAGCAGCAATGCCAGATTATGAATCAGATCAAGGAGGAATGCATAATTCATTTGTCTTACTCAGTCCGTTTGTATTTTATTCTCACGCTGGTAGCCGTAAATCCATTTTCATAATCAATTACATATGACCCAAGGTTCATGCAAAAACCGGAGACTACTGTACCAGAGTACCATATGAAACAAAATATATTTTTACGGGCAGACAATAACGCAGAAAACCGGATTGACATCTTTTTTCTGCCGGCATAGGATGTTTTAATTATGCCTGTTGCCAGAACATCCCCCCATGTGCCTGGACCCTTGATTTTACTTGATTTTTTCTTAAACATGGTGACATAGAAAAGATGAAAAATATTTTTTCTCATCTATACATTTCAAACCCATTAAAAATTGGAGGATACTTGTGGAAAATCAAAAACTTATCAGTATGTTAAACAAAGATATGGCGGAGGAGCATGCAGCCATTATCCGTTACCTGGTCCACGGCTATCTGGAAGGTGAAGATACACCGCTGGGCGCCAAGCTGCTTTCCCGATGCCGGGAAGAAATGTGGCATATGCACTGGTTGGGCATGGTTGTGGGAAAGCTGGGGGGAGAACCCAACTTGAATCCGGCGCCCTACCCCTACGATCCCACAAACCGCGCAACTATTTTCAAATCGTATGTTGATTATGAGAAAAGTTTGATACCTCATTATAATTCAGAGGCGGAAAAAGTGGATGATCCGCATATCAAGCGCGTACTTCAGCGGGAAGCCTGGGAATCGACTATGCATGCCAAAAAATTCGAGCGTATGCTTAGCAAACTTGACAAAAAAGAGGCGGAAGGTTTACCGGGAGAAGAAAATGAATTGCCCGATGATTATGTTGAAAAATTTCAGTCCCTTGTTGAATACAAATATAATCTGATGTTGCGGCATATTCGTGATTCATGGGTTTTCCAGAAAGAGGATAGGTTCGGTTGGAAAATCATGGATTTTGCCATGACCCAAATGAAACAACTCGCTCACCTTTCCGAACCCATAGCTGAAAACGGCATTATCCCGCGCTTTAATGTACAGCCATTGAACCTGAGTTCAAGCCTCGGCGCCGCATTGTCAAAGACTCTGGAAGATGTGGAATCATCCATAAAACGTCATCAGGCCCTGAAAAACGATAAAGAAACGCAGAAGCATGCAGGCGAAATCGCCAATCTGGAGCTTTCCGTTGATCAGGAAACCTATCAGGCAGACGAGATAAAGGACTGGCTCAAACGGAAATAGACATTCGAACAAATTTGCCGTATGTTCCATCATTTTTTTCTTGACACCTGCTCTGTCCTTTGTTTTATATACAGAATTGTGTTCTGTATATAAAATATTTAACAGATAAAGGACGGTGCAAATGACTGTTGAAAAAAAAACATCTGCCTACCGCTCCAATGCCCCGGCTGTGGATCAGGCCGCACAATTGCTGTTATGCCTTGGGAAACAAAATGATGCCGGCACAAGCCTGACCGCCCTGTGCAAAGAGATCGGCATCCATAAGAGCAAGGGGTTTTCCATTCTCAATGCCCTGATGCAGTACGACCTGGTCACCAAGGATGACATGACAAAGACCTATTCCCTGGGACCCGCGCTGTTGCCCCTGGCACAAAAAGCCAGAGAAAGAATTGACATTGCCGCTGTTTCCAGGGTTCATCTGCAAAATCTGGCAGCAGAAACCAATGCCACGGTGCTTCTGGGGATTATCTGCCACGACCAGTTTTTCATTGCTGCCAAATACGACGGAAATGACCAATTGTCCGTGACCATACGGCTGAATCAATCCCTGCACATTACCCACGGTGCCCACGGCAAAGCGATTTTTGCCCATCTGGATGAAAACGAGCAAAGCAGGATTTTTGATGCCGGCCGGCTGTTATTCCATGGAGAGACCAAAGATCTGGATGAAAAAGAACTTTACAGGGAACTTGCGTTCTGCCGGGAACACGGCTATGCCGTTGACAATGGCCGGCGCACCCCGGGGACCTCTGCGGTCAGCGCACCTGTTTTTGACCACCACAATGCGGTTGCAGCAGCTGTCGTGGTGGTGGGCACCTATGGCCGGGAAAGGTTTGAGGCGTTCGGGACAAAGACCGCCCATACCGCAGGTCTTATTTCCAGTCTTTGCGGCGCCCGGAGATAATACGAGGAACCAGGCCTGAAAACCTTTGCCAAGTGGGATTTTCCAGGTCTTTTACGGCAATCATATATCCGTTGAGGAGAATTCGATGAAAAACGATGGGGTCAAGATTATTAAAACCACCACCTGGTCACCCGGACCCGGCTGCCACGGCGGCTGCGGCA
>JAABRR010000006.1 GCA_011390785.1 Sphingobacteriia bacterium | reverse complement strand
CAATTTATGTTTTTATAGGTGTTCATGAGCTCCCTTCGGTCGGTTCCTTCTGTCTATTCCCGTCGCATCTACATACTTGCCTGTTGGTATTCTTGGGGCTTTACAGTGATGTGGCTGCTTACCCGGGCAAATATGCCTCATATGCGCCGGATAGGTGCATTGTGTGGTGCTTAAGCCTATCCTACCTGTTCGTCGGTACAGACGTTTGTAGTCTCGCTTCCTTCAGTGCATGGGTTACCCCAACCGAGCGAAGCGAGCTCATGAACACCATTGAAAATAAACAATAGTGAATAAACCACCTTGCGACTTACTAATACTTCCGGGCGTTACTCCGGCGTATAAGGGATTTTCACCCTCTGGAAAAATAAAGTGCACACAAACTCGCCGTCATTCAAAATAAATTTGCATATTTGGAATTTCAACTGAGCTTACACAAGTGTGCACTGCCCATGCAGGGCACACACATGCGTTTGGCGTCATGCGGGGTTCAGTGGTTAAATTCAAGTTCAGTTTTTCAATTGGAGTTTTGTGGTAGGTTGACAGTTTTGTCCTCCGAAATCCCGCACGAACGCCAAGCGCAGAACCGTTACCTGCAAGGTTAAAAAAGGTGGTAATTGAATCAAATCAATGAACAAAAGAATCAATATCATAATGAATACAATTAAGCACTTATTGCTTCTTATAAGTACATTATTGATTATCACAAGTTGTGAGGATGATTACCTGACAATAAATGCATTTGAAGCAGAGGGTACAACTATAAATTACAATTTGCCTGATACCTCCTCAACACTTCAGGTTGCCGTTGTATCCTTTAAATGCTCAAGACAGAAAAGTGATAATATCAAGAGAATTTTTGAGCATATCGAATCAATTAAAAATTACAATCCAGATGTGGAAATTATTTGTTTTGGCGAAACACTTACCGGCTGGTATGCCGAATCCCCTACCTACATCTCAGAAATAGCAGAAACAATACCAGGGCCATTTACCGATTCATTGGCATTTTACGCTGCGAAACATGGAGTTTACATTTCCATTGGTATGGCTGAAAAAAACGGAGAACAACTTTACAATTCTTTAGTAGTCTTAAATCCAAATGGCAAAATCATTGGTATTCATAGAAAAAACACGCTCACATCCGACGATGAAAATGCAGGTTATTCATCCATGCAAAACGCAAATGTAATTCTTATAGATGAATTCAAGGCTGGGTTGATGATTTGTGCGGATGTAAATGGATTGTGGCTTACCGAAAAGTATATAGATGCAGATATAGATATTATTTTGTCTGCATTTGCTTCGCCCATTGGTCTGCCGGCATTTAACCTTATTTCGAGAAGAATGAATGCTTGGCAAATATTTCCTAATCGATATGGAAATGAAAATGGTTTTGAATATTCCGGGCTTATTTATATATCAGACCCGGCTGGAAATATTGTCAGACACGATGTAAACAAAGAGACCTATTTTACTTATACTATTGCAAAATGAAACGATTAAGACTAATATTAATATTTACTGCACTATTTAGTTCATTAGATGCACAAAACATTGATAATACATCCAAGTATTTCATTGGCATAAATCCTATAGCTCCGTTTACATCAATACCAAGTCAATTTACAAATCTCTACCTTCCCTTAGCTAGCAATCTGGAAACGGGATTAGCCTTAAATGCCGGTATTATGCTGAATGGAAATATTATTGAATCTCGTGTTTCAATAGGAAAACCGAATAAATTATATCAATTGTTTCAATTTCATTTTGGTTATAATTATTATTTTCCTAAAAATGATAATTACACAGGTTTTTATGTTGGCGGATTTATTAAGTATTATCAATTAGCAAACAAAAGGAATGATATTAGAAATTCAAGCATAATCCCATATGTAACTTTAGGATACCGAATTGAAAAACAAAAAATATTTATAGATATAAGGCTAAATCAGAATTTCTATGCTGTTTCATGGTCAAGCCAGAAGAACACAAGCATTAACTCAGACTTTCATTTTTCGGTGCATGATGAAATTTCTCCCGTGCTCCCATATTTAAGTATGAATATTGGATACGTTTTCAAAAATTCAAGATGAATATAAACAAACCCAGCAGGTAACATTTTGTATAAGTAATGGCAGAGAAAGTGCTAAATATCAAGGTTCGTAGCCCGTTCAAACTACGTAACGGTTTGACAGGAAACTACCACGCAACCTGCCACTACTCATACAATTTACCGTTAGGTGCAAGCGTAAAAGACGACCGAGCCAAAGACAGACAAGCAACAAAAATTCAAGCAATCCTATCCGCCAGGCTGAAGCATTAGAAAAAAGATTTCTCACAACTGTGATTTTTTGAAAGGACTTGCGAATAATTGGATAAACAAGTTGTACTAAAAAAATCGCAAAATGAAGAATTTTAAAATTTATGCTTTTCTAACTTTCCTTTTTTTAGGGAGTACTTCCGTTTCCGCTCAAAGTATGTGGGAGCTGTATTTTGTTGGTAACAAAGACAGTTTGACCGTACTGTTTTTCAACTTACCCGAAGCTGTTCTTTTGAGAAAATATAGTTATCGTACCAATAAAAGGATGACGCCTGATGATTACGTGGCAGGATTAAATGCGGTAAACAAACCATTGCTTGTATTAATGGGAAGCGAAGACGAAGCTTTTTCAGCATCAGCAACGAAAGAAGCAATTATGAAAAATAGTAATGCAGAGTTTCAAATAATCGATAAGGCTTCTCATAATGGTGTAAGACATAACGTTCAATCTTTTATTTTTATCAAAGAATGGTTTTCAAGATTGTAATGGACAAACAAAAGCAACAGCAGTTTTTTGAAGGAATTATTGAACAACATAAGGGTATTTTGTTCAAGGTTGCTCGTACATACTGCCCAAACGTAGATGACCAACAAGATGTCATACAAGAAATGATGATCCAGATTTGGCAGTCTATTCACAAATACAATGACCAATTTAAAATTTCAACTTGGTTGTATCGTATTTCACTGAATGTCGCTATTTCATTTTATCGTAAAAATACAACAAGAGCAGAGAAATATACCGAGTTGAATGAGCAATTGGTAGAAATTTCACTTGACGACAAATCGGAAAATGAAAGACAACTGAAATTATTGGAGCAATTTATTAGCGAACTAAAAGAAATAGAAAAGGCCTTAATGATTCTGTATTTGGAAGACAAGAGCCATACTGAAATTGCGGAGATATTAGGTATTTCTGTAAGTAATGTCGGGACGAAAATAGGACGTATTAAAGAGCGATTGAAGAAACGATTTTCACAATTAAAATCTTAATAAGATGAACGAATTGGAATTAAAAAAACTTTGGCAAACTACCAATGATAAATTGGCTGAAAACTTTGTTATAAACAAAAAAAATACTGAAGATATAACCCGTATAAAAGTTCAAAATCTTTTGGGTTCAATGAAGCCACTAAAAATTTTCGCGCTATTGATTGGTTTTTTATGGGTCGGTATCGGGAGTATTATATTGGGTTCAATTTATTTAAACTCATTCTCTGAAGCTAATAAGTTTTTTCTGTTTTCGGGTTCTATTCAGGTAGGGTTGACTGCTATGGCTATCTTCGTATATCTCTATCAGCTAATAACGATTTACCAAGTGGATATAACAGACTCGATTATAAACACACAAAAAAAATTATCAAGCTTAAAAATAACAACGCTTTGGGTTAATCGGATTCTCTTTCTTCAACTTCCAGTCTGGACAACTTTTTGGTGGAACGAAACGATAATTAATGATTGGGGTATTTTGCAGTGGTCGATAAGACTATTCTTTACTATTTCATTTACAGTTGTTGCGTTTTGGCTTTTTATAAACATTAAATACGAGAACAGAAATAAAAAATGGTTTCAACTCATTTTTAATGGAAAAGAATGGATACCATTAATGAAATCTATGGAACTATTGGAACAAGTGGATGAATACAAAGACGAAAACGCCAGCACCTAATATACAGGAATATGAGCGGCGCGCAGCGCCCAGTGATTATTAGCTTCGCTGAGCTCGTCCTTCGTCCTCGGTTCCCGGTTGAAATAAATACATAAAAAGGTCTATGTTCTTTCACGATTAATTTTTAAAGACATTTTGAATCCAGGTAATATTATACAGCAACTCATCTATAATATTTATGAAAAGCGGCAATGAGCTTAGAAAAAGAATAACCATCCCCAATATTCTTTCTGCCTACAGGATTATAACTTTTCCATTGATCTTATTTCTTGCATTGAATAAGCACGAAAACTTATTTGTAATTCTGCTGATTGTCAATTTAATAACTGATATACTGGATGGTTTCATTGCCAGAACTTTTAGCATGCAAACAGAATTTGGTGCACGTTTGGACTCAATTGCAGACATTGGAACTTATATATTGGCAATTATTGGAATATTCATGTTTAAAGCAAACGAGTTCAAACCCCATTTGGAGAGCTTTTATGTATTTATTTTTTTATTCCTATCAGCCAATCTTTTGTCCCTGGTAAAGTTTAAAAGACTGCCAAGCCTGCATTTATATTCATGGAAGATAGGTGGTTACATTCAGGGTTTGTTCTTTTTTATATTATTTGTATTTGGCTTTTATCCGAGCTTCTACTATTTCATGATAATTTGGGGAATTCTTTCCTTTCTTGAACACATTTGTATTCAATTATTGATTAACAGGATGCAATCAAATCTTAAAGGTTTATTTTGGGTATTAAAAGCCAGGCAATTATGACGCATTTCTTTTATAAAGTAATTCTGATATTCATCCTTGGAGGGGTATTAATTGCCCTGACAAATAGAAATAAGCCCAACGAAGTTCAAAAAAACAATTGGATTAAGTTTGTTACGTATCTTATCATTGTTAACCTGGTTTTTGGAATTATTATCTGAAAAACTCAGTGAATATTACGCCTAAATTTATCGCCAACCTTGATATTCATGCTTTTTTTCTATCTAATGATCACGTTTTCAGATATGGAACCGAACAACCAGAAATATAAACAGTTAATAACCGATTTCTGGGTCTGGAGCCCAACCTTGTATTGGAATACCAGTTCAACGACTTTACGGAATTGCAATTTGGCTATTCGTTTATGCTGGGAACAGAAACCATGGAAATTGTTAAAGGTGGTGACAGAAAAGAATGGGCCCAATTCTACTACCTAATGTTAACGGTTAAACCTGAAATATTCGGTTACCAGGTAATTATCTGTTGATCGGTTTATAAGAAGTAAAAAACCCGGCACTAATTATTCGCACCGGGTTTTATTATTTTATGGCGGATAAGAAATGGACTATTCCTTTTTGCCTTTAAAAAGGGGATCAGCTCCAATGCTTCCCACCAAAGAATCAAGGTAATGCGGGCTGCTGACTTTATCTAGCTCTGCTCTGGCTCTTCTTAGTCTTTCGCTCAAATGCAAACCTTCCACAACGGGTTGATTCATTTTTTCAGACATAAATCCTTCCATGTAGGCAATATGCTTTTTCCAAAGGGCAATATCCCGTTTTTGTTTTAAAGCGAGGCGTTGCTTGTACCAGTCACTTTCTATTACATATTGCCGGGTAAACATATTTCTTATATCCTGATGATCAGCTCCTTTGTTCTCGTAATGGCCATACGCCATGATATGAAGCAAGGCTTTCAATGGTGGTATGGCTGCTTCTACACTACCTTCTCTAAAATACTGCAAGGCAACGCGTTGCTGAGCTTCCATAACATTTTTGATACCATCTACGAAATCTTCCATCGATTGGGTTTCCGGACGAAGTACTTCACGCGAAAAAACACTCATAGGCTCGGCAAAAACGCGGCCCATATATTTGAAAGTGAATGCCTCGTTGATACGATATCCCAGACGGCTTGCCAGTATTTTCTCACCGTTGTATTCAAAATCTTCCAGTTTTTCCAGAACACCTTCATTAATCAAATATTTAGGGTCTTTTTCCTGTGGATCAAGCCGGCACCATATTTCGGGAATCAGGATGCTGATATCATGATCGAACCGATAGTTGGGCCCAACAAATCCGGCAGCACTGGAGTAGGCACTATAACCTGTAAGAATATAAGCTATAAGAGCGTTGTTGAGATCGGTGGTTGGGATAAGCATGTTGAAAGGCCCTTTGGTGAGAGCCCCTTCTGATCCTGCACCTGTAGTGGAAGGGGATTTTCCGGTAAGACTGCACACAAAATCCATGAACAACTCTGGCAAATCCTGGTAATGAATGGGTGCATAAACACTTAATGGCCGGATGCCCTTCTCTTTGTTTGACCGATTGTTTCTGCGGCCAGGCAATACATCATTAACCGGGAAAAGGGTAGGTTTATCCATGGGGATTTTACGGGCAAACCGAATTCCTGTATGAGCCAGGTATTTATCTACTGGATTGCTGAATTCGGGGCGCGCCTGCAAATACCTTGGATTTTCGGAAATGGAGCCATCATCAAGTCTGCGCGGATGCGATGGTGATATAAAATAGGCACCTCTCTTATTATCGGCTCCTTTAATAATCAACTCCTTGATAGGAGGGGTATATTTGTCAAATTCAATGGCTTCTTCAATGATCTCCTTACCATCATTTGCCGTTAGGGGCTGGTAGTTGGTGGTAAAGGTGTTCATCTGAGAAAGATCAAATTCAGCTTGCTTATCGTAGCCACGGTTAATGGCTTCATCGGGCCGCTGGAAAAAGTGATATTCACAATTCTGTGCAAATTTAACGCTTTCTCTATATGATCCTGGCCGCAGGTAGCTTACCTGATTTGCTGGTACGGTAAGGGTTGCCGAAATATCATCTTCCATCTGAACTTTGGCGGCAGCAATAAAATCAGGACGGAGTGAATACACATTCCATGAATCATTCTCGCCAAAACCAACCCGCAGGTATGACATGCTTAACTTTCGGTTATCAAACAGTAATGCGTGCCCTTTACGACCGTTAACCTTGTCAACGGTAAAGTATTCGCGCCAGTCTTTGTTATAATTACCATCAATAAGGCTGATTCTTTTCACCAGCAGTACCAGTGCTTTTACATAATCAGGAATACCTTTTAAATAGCGGTTGAAGGAAACACTGTATCCACGGTAGGGGGTAAGTAATTTTATTACTGAACCAAGGGTACGGTCCGGATCCAGAAGTTTCCTCTTATCTTCTTTTTGGGTGGAAGGATCGATCCACCGGCTGCTAAAATCAAAATCGATCAATTCCTGGGCAAGGGCAAAATCTTTTTCAATATCATCAATATAGAATTGCCCATAAATGATGGCGTTGAGCAGTGATTTTGATATTTCTGATTTACCTCCACCTGAAACGGTGCTTGGTTTGTGCAGAAAGCTGCCTTCGGCCTGAGTTACCACCAGTCGCCAATCGTGGGTAAACGGATGCTTTTCCATATGCACCTTAAACCCACAGGGCAAAACGTAGTTGTGATTCTTAAGTAATTTGATCTGACTTTCTTTGCCTTTGTAATTCCAGTAAATCCTGCTTTTGTAGAGATCTATCTCAGCATTTTCAGGTATGTAAACTACTTCTTTGTGGTTTTTATCTATCCCGTAATTTTCCGGATAAATATCCATCATATCAGCATAGTGCTCTTTTATCTCTTCAAATGTATAGGCGTTGGGGAAACGTTTGGCCAGACTTTCTGCAGAAAAATGGCTCCCCATATTTCTGCGTGAGAAGGCCAGGGCACCACCTGCATGTTCTTCTTCAATATTTCCATAGAGGTTTGCTGCATATGACAGCTGTGTTTTAATCTCTTTTTTACTGTAACCGAAATAGTTATCGGCAATCAGGGTAACTACAACACCTGAATCATCGCGGCATGTTAGTTTAAAAGCAACGCCATCATTATAGAGTTCTGATTCATCTTTCCAGCACATTTCATCGTGTCGTTGGCGTTCGGTGGCCTGGTCCCAGTGCGGAAGTCCAACATCTTTTTTACGTATTTTGGTAAGATGGGGTGCCAGAATGATGGTACCGGTATGGCCTGTCCAATGCTCCGGATCGAGGGCAGCATCGTTTTTATAGAGGTAGGGATCGCCGGCATTACCAAAAATGGTTTCTACAAAATCAAGGTTACTCACAAAAGCTCCCGGAGCAAAAAAGCGCACCTCAATGCTTTTCTTCTCTGATAGTCCCGGGATTTCGGGGCTTACAGTGGGCCTTAGAAGAAGTGAAACGAATACTTTTGCCTGTTTTTTCATGGTAGCGGTAAAGGGGAGCACCATGAAATCGTCGGGTGGGTTAAAAGCCTCGTGCAACAAATTGGCAAAGGTAATTTTTGGCACACATTTTTTATCGTCGGGTACGGGCAGGCCACCATCAACAATATGGAAAGAACCTTTGGTTGTGCGTCGGTCGCTGGCAGGATTATGCAAAATACCCTGCTGGATGCGGAACGATTCAAAGTGTGAAGTACTGTAGCGATCGCTGTCGGGTGGCAGGCTTACTTCGCGTCCAATACCAGGCTTATCCAATACAAAGGAGTCGAAAGGCAGGCGGATAGATTTTTCAAAATTCAGATCCTTAAGGTAGTTATCCAGGAAATTTTGAATACGTCGGTCAACCGGATTAATAACATCTTCAGAAAGAAGGCGCATTTTTTCCTTATAGTTCTCCAGCAGGCTCTCGGCAAGGTTTACAAATTCCTGTTCGGTCATTCCATCTGACTGTTCCTGAATATTTCCTTCAAAAATAGGTTGCCCCATAGAAGCCAGTTTCATGTTAATGTAACGGATTACATCGCGGCGGGGGCGGTAATTGATGGGTTCAGAAGAGTGGTAGTTCATCTGTATAAAATTTAAGTTAATAAAAATGCATAGATATGCTTCCGGTGTTAATGAATAATTTTCAGGGTAAAATAAGACTTTAGAAGTCTTACCTGGTGCTTAACATCGGGTTTGATAGCATGTTAAAAATCCGGGGCTTGTCCAAACCATTGTAACCCAAGGATTAGTGATGAAGCAAATTTCTATAATTTACTTTTACAAATTTGCTTAGATAGCAAAGGTAATCATTATGCAGAAGTATTGTTAGCCCTGGTCAACATTTTCATCTGCTTATAATTTGAATAATTTGGTCAGATGCAGCTCCCGCGAAAAACGGGATAAATCGCCAACAATACTCTGACTGCATGTTATACCTTGCTGCGAATTATAATCATCCGTCTCGTTTTTTACGAGACAAGCTGTGTGTGTCAATATTATTGTCATGGCTCGGTTCATCATCTCACCAAGCAATTAATCTTATCAAAAAAAGCTGCCCCAATATCGTCGGGACAGCTTTTTTTGAGATCATCTCAGAGTACTCCGGATTTATACAACTCCCTGCTCTATCATAGCATCGGCTACTTTGATAAAGCCAGCTACGTTGGCTCCTTTTACGTAATTAACATAGCCATCTCCATCTTTTCCGTATTTAACACAAGCATCATGAATATTGACCATGATCTGGTGAAGTTTTTCTTCTACTTCGGGGGCGATCCAGTTAAGTTTCATCGCATTTTGTGTTTGCTCCAGTCCTGAAGTAGCAACACCGCCTGCATTAGATGCTTTTCCCGGGGCATAGAGCACTTTATTATTCAGGAAAATTTCCATGGCTTCGGGGGTACAAGGCATATTGGCACCTTCAGAAATACATATTACACCATTGTCAACAAGTTTTTGTGCATCTTCTGCGTTCAGCTCATTTTGAATGGCACATGGAAGAGCTACATCGCATTTCACTTCCCATGGGCGTTTTCCTTCAAAGAATTGTGCTGTGGGGAATTCAAAAGTATAAGGTTTTACGATATCCTGGTTTGATGCGCGTAATTCGAGCAGGTAGTCTATTTTCTCTCCTGAAATTCCATCAGGATCATAAACATAACCATCGGGTCCGCTGATGGTCACAACCTTTGCACCCAGTTGTGTGGCTTTAATGATTGAACCCCATGAAACATTACCGAAACCTGAAACGGCAATGATTTTTCCTTCCAGGGTTTCACCGCGGGTTTTAAGCATTTCTTCGGCAAAGAAAACATTACCAAATCCTGTAGCTTCCGGGCGGATAAGGCTACCGCCCCAACCGCGACCTTTTCCGGTAAGCACACCATGGTGCTCGCCAACAAGTTTTTTGTACATACCAAACAGATAGCCAATTTCGCGTCCTCCTACACCAATATCGCCTGCAGGAATATCTTTATCGGGGCCTATGTATTTGTATAGTTCAGACATAAAAGCCTGGCAGAAACGCATGATCTCGGCATTCGATTTTCCTTTGGGGTCGAAATCGCTTCCTCCTTTTGCGCCGCCCATGGGCAGTGTTGTAAGGCTGTTTTTGAAAATCTGTTCAAAGCCCAAAAACTTAAGGCCACCCTCTGTTACACTGGGGTGAAACCTTAGTCCACCCTTGTAAGGGCCAATAGCGTTGTTAAACTGAACACGATAGCCACGGTTTACCTGCACCTGGCCTTTGTCGTCCATCCATTGTACTTTAAACTTAATAACCCTGTCGGGTTCAATGATTCTTTCAATAATGTTTGCAGCCTCGTAGCGTGGGTTTTCTTTTACCACATCTTCAATGGTTTCGAGAACTTCTTTTACTGCCTGAAGGAATTCAGGTTGACCAGGATTTTTCTTTTCCAGATCGGCCATTATCTTATCCAAATTCATAGGTAAATTAGTTTTAAATGTGTTTAATAAAAGGGTGATTGATATAAAATATGTTTTAATATTCAGGGCGAAATTAGACTTATTTTACTGATTGGCAAAGCAAAATATTAAAATATTTTTGCATTTTCATAATCTCGTTTTTATTCGTTTTGATCGCTTCTATCATTCTGTAAATCAACAGGTTTATAGATAATTCCTTTTTTCTTCCTTCCATCAATTTTTATGATAGCAGGGTGCTGAAATCTGACATGTTTTACAAAATCATCTTCAAAAATTGCGGGTTGACCGGCAAGATAATCTACATCGTAATATCCATCTTTATTAAATGGGTTGATGGTAAAATATCCTACGTTGAATGATGTCAGGTTTTGAAAAAAGTGGGTTCCCTGGCTGGGGTCTATCTGGAAATTTTTTAAACCAGCTTCAATAATAAGTTGAGCGGCAGATATTTGCGACCATTTAACAGGAATTCCCAACCACGGGTCGCTTGAACCCCACCTCCCCGGCCCGATAAGGATATAGTTTTTCTTATTTTCTGTAAATTTTGAATTGAGCTTATCAATGGTAAGGGCAATGGATTTGGTATGTGCCGGGTCAAAAGTATTGGGTTTAACATAAACAATATCGTAAATATTATCTATCATTCCGTTTCCCAGGGCATTTTGGCTAAAAACGATGGTTTCTTCGTTGTTATGATCATCAAGATTAACAAGGTTTTTTTCCTGTGTTTCCACAACGGGCCTTATTTGAAGAAAATGGAATATCTGTGGTTGATTATCGGGTGTATCAAGGTTTACAGAAAATTCGATTTCTACCTGGTTGTTCATTTCCTGCTGGCCGGTTTTGAGTATTTTCTGCAGGATATCTGCCAGGGGAAAGGCATTGTATTTTAAGATATTGGCAAAGGTTATAATTTTTTTACCTCCTTCATACATGCCATCTCTGATGATCTGATCCTGATAATCGAACGTAGAGGCCACAAATTTCAGGGCTTTATCATTTTCTGCATGTTTAATACGCAGCTTGTGAAGGTTTACGGTATCATCAGTTGATGAGTGGAATTTTTCAGGGTCGAGATCGAGGGCGTAAAATTCTTTCTGGCTATCTGTAAGGGCCAACTCCGGAACAGAGAGTTGAAGTACTTTTTGCGGGTATTTGGGGCAAAACCGCATGGATATTCCTCCTTCCACAATGGTTTTTCCCAGGCCAAAGGCAATGTTGGCTATTCCATCTTCATATTTCTCGGGTTCTATGGGATAAAAATTTATAGATCGTGCCACACCAGAAATGGCCGGATAAAAGCGGTTTCCATAACTTCGGCCAGAAACTTCCTGTATCACCACTCCCATTTTTTCTTCGTCTATTACATTGGAAGTTGCAGCAATGTAGGCTTTACTTTCTTTGAAGAAAACGGATGCATAAACGCACTTAATGGCCTGTTCGAGTTGAAAATGCCTGATGCGAAAATCGAAGTGATTGTTGGGAATCATAAAGGTGGAGTAAACACCTGCAAATGGCTGGTAGTGGCTGTCTTCAAGAAGGCTTGACGAGCGCACTGCCAAAGGAGATTTGATGGCTTCGCATATTTCTTCCACATGTTTTCGCAGTCGGGTAGGGGTAGCGGCATTGCTAAACTGTTCTATAACCTGCTCATCTGTAACATCTGAAAGGGCAAAGCTGTAGAGTTCATTCTCTTCCATAAATTCATCAAACAAATCAGTAGTAAGAACCACAGTTCGGGGTATGGTAACCATTACATCTTCCCAGTGAAACATCAATTTGTTTTTATTGATAAATGAATCAATAAAAGCCAGGCCCCGTGCTTTGCCGCCCAGCTGGCCATCTCCCAGGCGGGTAAAAATAGCATATTCATCAATATGACTGGCAATAATGCCGCGACCCTTGGTTTTACGGTAGTTGGCAATGGTATCGATAAGGTAACTACGAATTTCTTCAATGTTGTTAAAATCGTCGGTACTTTTTTGAGAAAATACTTCGGCAATAGAAAACAGGGCCCTTGCTTTAAGCCATCTTGAAAAGTGATTGTTGTTAACATGGTACATCAGTGATTTGGGCTCTATCTTCGAAATTTTTACCTGTAGAGAGTGCAGGTTGTTGGCACGGTCTATCTCCATATCGCTTAGCGGATCGCGGAACACAAAATCGCCGAAGCCATAATTTTCTTTTATATAATGCTTCAGCTCTACCAATAGCGTTTTAGAGTATTTGTTTATGAAACTTACCCCCAGTTCCTGCATAAATGTAGGGTCCCATTCCTGCGATGATTGCAACAATACGGGTATTTTATTGCCTTCATCCCTAACAAGCCTGGCCAGCTTTATTCCGGCCTCTTTGTCTTTATGGCCATCCCGGTAATAGCTTACGTCTGAAATGATTCCCAGTAAATTATGTTTATATTTTTTATAGAGTGCCACCGCATCATTAAATGTTTTGGCCAGCAGGATCTTGGGACGCGCCCGCATACGTAAGGTTTTGCGGTGTTCATTAAGCCCTTCTGTCATCAACTCGTTGGTTTGCTCAAAAATAGCCTGGTAAATGGTGGGCAGATAGGATGAGTAATATCGGATAGAGTCTTCAACAAGTAAAATAGCCTGCACTCCCTTTTTATCCACATCAAAATCGGCATTCATTTTATCTTCAAGAAGCTTTATGATAGCAAGCAATAAGCCAGGATTTCCCAGCCAGCAGAAAACGTAATCAATAGAGCTAAGGTCTTCGTTGGCTAGTTTCAGGGTTACTTCGCGCGAAAAGTGCGTCAGCACTACAATGGGAATATTGGTAAAGCGCCGTTTTACTTTTTTTGCCATTTCAAAGGCATCGATCTTACCCACATTAAGCATGGTAATAACCAAATCGAATTTTTTCTTTTCCAGCAGGTCAAAAGCTACTTCAGATGAGTAGGCATGGGTGAATTGGGGCGGGTAGCGAAGGTTCTTAGATGTGTATTCCAGGAAAATTCTTTCGTTAATACGGCCGTCTTCTTCCAGCATAAAAGCATCGTAGTTAGAGCAGATCAGCAGTACGTTAATGATACGTTCCTGCATTAGGTCCTGATATGATATCTCGCTGAACTCGTGCCTGTCTGTTGAAAATAGCTCGTTGTATTTGTATTTGGATCTCGATTCGTCAATATGTATGGTGTTATCTTCCATGTTATTTAAGGGTTATCTGTATTTACTATTTGACTTCCGGATTCGATTGACTTACTTCGTTTTCTTCGTTAAAATAGACCAGCGATGCTCTCTTTTTCCCATCCATAATAATTTCGAGTGGGTTGGTGAACCGAACATGCCTGAAATACTGTGTTTGTGTAATAAGGGTTGAATTTTTAAGCACATCCCAGTTTATATAGTCGATAAGAGCATTGTGTTTTACGGAGAAGTAGCCCACATTCATTGATATTACATTATGGAAGAAATGGGAACCCAGCGAAGCATCAAGGGGAAAATCTTCCATGCTCACTTCCACAATAATTTTTGCATTGGAAATGTTAGACCAGTTGACTGGTATGCCTATAAACCGATCGCGCGTGCCCCATCTTCCCGGGCCAATTAGAATATATTTCCTTTTCTGCCTGATCATTTCCTGGTTTAGATTTTCTATCTCGTCGCGCATTTTTTCGGTCTTTAACTTGTTAAACCGATCCATGTCAATGTAGATTACATCGTATATGTCGGTTATTTTTCCGTTTCCCATGCCATTTTCGGAATAAAGCAGGAGACGATTATTGTCAATCTTGTCAAGGCTGATATCATTATCAATAATGTTTTTTATAAGTGGTTTTATTTGCAGCAGGTAAAATGATGCCCTGCCATCTTTGTCTTTGTTAAGGTCTATGGCAAATTCTATTTCGATGGGCGAGCCCATTGCTTCTGAGACAATATCAAGTATTACCTCCAGGGTTTTTGCCATGGGTATGTAATCGTATTTCAGAATATTGGCAAAGTTTATCACCCGTGGACCTGGCTGTGTTAATCCCGGCACAGTGCTTTCGTTTGAAATATCGTAAACAGAAGCACAATGTTTCAGTGTACCATGTTTTTCGGCCATATCGATATCGAGTTTTATCAGGCCGGCATCTTCGCCATCGAGCAGGTTGATACTTTCGCGGCCCATATTGATGGCGTAGTAATGCAGCTGCGAATTTTTAAACAAGTCTTTGGGCGTGTAGATTTCGAGTTGAGGATGTACCGGTGAGAAACGATATGTTTTTTCCCCTTCTACAACATATTTTCCCAGTCCAACTGCTGCCACAGCAAATCCTTCGTCGGGCTTCATGTAAGAAAAAGGATAAAAATTATAAGATTGTGCCACACCGCTGATATGTGGATAGAAATAGCTATCGTTCTGATTGCCTACTACTTCTTGTATTATAACAGCCATTTTCTCTTCTTCAATTTTATAATTGACTGCCTTAAAATAAGTTTGCGCGGTGGGTGAAAAAATGGAAGCAAAAACCAGTTTTATAGCGTCCATGGTTTGGTTAAGGCGTTCATTGAGGTCGTGGTGGTTGTTGGGAAGGAGAAAAGTATCGAAAATTCCGGCAAAAGGTTGCATCAACGAATCTTCAAAAAGGCTTGATGAGCGTATTGCCAGTGGATTTTTAATTACGCTGAGATAGGTTTTTAGTCTTTTAATCAGGCTAAATGAAAGGCTTGCCTGAGTAAATATTTTCTGAACATTTTTAAAATTGGTCTCTTTCTTTATTTTTTCATAGAGATCATTATTGCGCATAAATTGCTCAAATTCTTCTGTGCCGATAACAGATGTTCGGGGCGATCTGATTCTTATGTCAGTTAGAATTTCATTGAACGAAAAATTATTGATCAGCATACAGATAAAGGCCAGTCCACGGCCTTTTCCGCCCAGTGAACCAGGGGCCATGCTTACTACATTTGATTCGTCGAGTAAGGCAGATTCTTCAAAGTTGACCACTTTACCTTTTTGCCTGTCACGGATGCATGTTTCGATAATACTAATCATATATTCCCTGACTGAGCCTGGATTTACAAAGTCTTCTACCTTTAGGGGTTTAATCTTTTTGGCTATCTGAATTTCTCCTCTTGCCATGAGCCAGTGCGAGAAATGGTTTTTGCGCGCATGATAAATAATAGATTTTTCAGGAATGTATTTCAGATGACCCTGGAATTCTTTCATCGACCGGGCTACCGCAATTTCTTTCCTGCCTTCCTCATCGCGGTAAACGAAATTCCCAAATCCCAGGTAATAATTGATAAAGCTCCGGAGATCCTGTTTGAGCGTTTCCGAATTTTTATTGATAAAGGTTGATTTAAGCAGATAGGCTTTGTGAGCGTTTTCGGGGTCTGAAGATTGTAATACTACGGGTAATTCGGGCATCTGGTCTTTCGCGTAGCCCACCAGGCTTAGACCGGCCGCATCGTCTAATTTCCCGTTTTTTTCAAACTTTACATCAGAAATCAGGCATAAAAGATTATCGCGGTATTTATCAAACAATGTAAGGGCTTCCTTATAATTGCTTGCCAGTAGGATTTTTGGCCGAACGCGCATTTTTAAAAGCTTATACAATTCGTCGGTATTTACTTCTTCAATAAGCCGCTGGGTTTGCTCAATAACAATAGAATATAAAATGGGCAGGTATCTTGAGTAGTAGCGTGCCGAATCTTCTACCAGCAAAATTACCCTCACCATACCAATGTTGATATCGTTTTCAACATTCATGCGGTCTTCAATGTATTTAACCATGGCAAGGAAAACATTCGAATCGCCATTCCAAACAAAAACCTTATCGATAGGGCCAATATTCTTGCTGCCATCTTCAAACAGGCCTATGTCGCTATTGTTATTAAGCAACAGAAAAATGGGAATATTATGGTAGATCTTTTTAATAACCCTGCTCAATTGAATGGGCATATATTTATCTACCCCCATCATTACAATTACCAGGTCGAAATGCTTAGATTGCAGTTTTTCCAAAGCTTCTTCAGGTGTTGAAACACCTGTAATCCGGGGTGCAGATGAAAGACTCAGCTGATAGTATTCGCCGGTTACCTGCTCAAAAAAGCGGCCTTCCTGCTCAATAATATAGGCATCGTATAAATTTGCCACGAGCAATATTTCGCGTACTTTATATTGCATAAGGTCGTGGTAGATATCTTTGTCTGAATTGTGTTTTACCAGGAATTTCTGAAGCAGCTGACGACTCATCTGCGCGTGTTCTTCTTCCGCTTTTAATTCAGCCAACTCCTTATCACTGAAAAACGACTCTTTATCGCTACTCAGATACTCGGCAGAATGATGGAGAGCTTCCTGATGGGGGGATGTTTTATCTGGGATGGATTTGTACGGTGAAGGTTTTTTTATATTTACGGTTTGGTGCAAAAGGTTTTTTCCAATTGATGTATTTAAATATCCGGAAATGATGCTGCTAAGGTTGTTTATAAGATCTCTTTCTTCTGCCAGGAAAGGGCCTTCATCAGAATCGGGGTGTTTGGAAAGATAATATATCTCAATTAACCCTTCGGTGCCGTCGATGGTTTGAAAAAATTTTTTCTGACGCCACTCACTGGTTTTGAATTTTTCGTTGCTTACAAAAGAATTTTTGCCATATTTTATACGTGCTACCGTATCTTTTGGGTATTGCCACGCAGGAGGCAATATTTTAACAATTTCGGCCAACATCTCGTCTATCGGGTGCTCCTGCTTTAAAATTCTGGTGGCCTGGTTGATAGCTCCCAGTTCTTTGAGTCTTTCTCGTTTTTCAGCAATTAGTTTTTGAATCTCTTCCTGGCTTATGATGATGTTGTTTACCATATCATCAGAAAGGTTATCATTCATATTTCCATGGTTGTTATCTGACGAGTCCTGCATAGTTTGTGTTTTGGCAATTTTATTTTCTAAACAAGGCTAAAAATAGTAATTTAAAGCTATCCGGAAGCCTTTTTTGACATATATTTCTTTATACATTTAATTTTTGGAATAAACAAGAAAAAAGGAAAAAATAAATCTTTTTTCAAAAATGATTTTTCCCTGATGAAAAAAGGTAAAATTGCATCTAATACAACCCATTCCAAAACTTAAAATCCAACATTATGAATGCACAACTGAAAAAATTTATGGATTATGTAATTGCCAAGAATCCTGCAGAAGCAGAATTTCATCAGGCAGTAGAAGAAGTGGCTGAAAGTATTTTACCCTTTCTGGATGAAAATCCCAAGTACAAGGCAGCAAAAGTTTTTGAGCGAATGATTGAACCCGAGCGTGTAATCATGTTTCGTATTCCCTGGATTGATGACCGGGGTGATGTGCAGATAAATCGTGGTTTTCGGATAGAGATGAACAGTGCCATAGGGCCTTACAAAGGCGGATTACGTTTTCACCCTACTGTAAATCTGGGTATTTTAAAGTTTCTGGCTTTTGAGCAGGTTTTTAAAAACAGCCTTACTACTTTGCCTATGGGAGGGGGTAAGGGTGGTAGTGATTTCGACCCAAAAGGGAAATCAGATAACGAAGTAATGAGGTTTTGCCAGAGTTTCATGACTGAGTTGTGCAGGCATATTGGCCCTGATACAGACGTGCCTGCCGGAGATATTGGTGTGGGTGGCCGTGAAATTGGTTACTTGTTTGGCCAGTATAAACGCATCCGCAATGAGTTTACTGGTGTACTCACTGGTAAAGGGCTCGTTTACGGTGGAAGTTTGATTCGCCCTGAAGCTACAGGTTATGGTTGTGTTTATTTTGCCCAGGAAATGTTGGAAACCATAAACGAAGGATTTAAAAATAAGGTGGTAGCCATCAGCGGATCGGGCAATGTGGCGCAATTTGCTGCAGAAAAGGTTATTGAACTGGGTGGTAAAGTAGTTACCCTTTCCGATTCCAGTGGTTATATTTTTGATGCTGATGGAATTGACAGTGAGAAACTGGCGTGGGTAATGGAGCTGAAGAATATAAAACGCGGCCGTATTAGCGAATATGCTGATCGATATGGTTGTAAGTATGTAGAAGGTACCAGCCGGCCATGGGCTGAGAAGTGTGATATTGCACTACCTTGTGCTACCGAGAATGAAATAAATGGTAAGGATGCCCAAACGTTGATTGATAACGGATGTATCTGTGTAAGTGAAGGGGCCAACATGCCCTCTACCCCCGATGCTGTTGAACTCTATCTTCAATACAAAATTCTTTATGGACCGGGTAAAGCTGCCAATGCCGGTGGTGTTGCAACCTCTGGCCTGGAGATGAGCCAAAACGCACTTCGGCTCTCCTGGACCCGAAAAGAGGTGGATGAGAGATTGCATAACATCATGATCAATATTCACAAAACATGTGTAGATTATGGTAGGGAAGGTGATTTTGTTAATTATGTAAAAGGAGCCAATATTGGAGGCTTTGTGAAAGTGGCAGATGCAATGATGGCACAGGGTTACGTATAAAATAAAACCTGAAACAGAGGGTTTTTTTAAAGGATTTTGTTTTCATTATAATACCCAATAAAACTGATGATGTGGTTTTATTGGGTATTCTATTGGAATATTATTTTGATTGTGCCCGCGTTTGGGCTGTATATTTCATAATCTAAACCGACCCCTTACTTTGGTAATTTGTTCTTTTAACGATCCACGATTGGTTTTCTTTTGGGATGCACCGGTATCACCCAGTAAAAATCCATAAGCTTCCATTCCTTCAACCTCGTCAAAAATTACCTTTAAAATGGCCATTCCCGGAATGAACAAGATCATACCGGCCAATCCCCAGATGAAATTCCCTACAAACAGGGCTATAATGGTCATAAGCGGATTCATAGATACTTTTCCACCCACAATTTTTGGAGTAAAAAGATTGCTTTCCATAAGTTGTATAACATAAAAGGCGAGAAATACCCCAAAGGTATACCAAAGAGAATCTTTGGTAAGCAAGGCATAAGTTATGGGTAGAATGGCCCCAATAAACGGCCCCAGAAAAGGTATAACATTAAGCAAGGCGGCAAAGGCAGCAAAAAGGAAAGCATGTTTTATTCCCAAAGAATAGAGTGCAATACTGTTGAGAACCGCCAAAATACATATTACCCAAAACATGCCTGTAATATAGTTTTGAACTACCAACTTTACCTTATGTATTACCTTTTGCACTTTGGGTTTAAATCTTTCATCAAACGACATTAAAAGAAATTCAATAAGAAATCTCCTGAAATAAAGGAACAGGAAAATATAAACCGGCATAAGAAACACTACCGTAAGTGTACTGGCTGTAGCCATAAGACCCTGTGTTAGGCTGCTGGCATTAGAATATAGGTAAGAAAAAATGGTATCCTGTATGTTATCGGCAGAAAGGGGCACGGCTCCTTCAATATTGTTTTCAAGAAAAGAATTGAGTAAATCAAAATAGTGGCGCATACGATTTTCCAACATGCCAAAATCGTTTGTGAAACGTATTATCTGATTGTAAAAGAAAAACACCATTCCACCCAATACTGCCAAAAGTAATATCAAACTTATTCCGGTGGCCAGTGCTTTAGGGAATCTCCATTTTTCCAGCCAAGAAGTTAAGGGGCTTACAAGAATTGCCAATAATCCTGAAATGAGCAGGGGAACCAAAATACTTTTGGCTTCTCGCATAATAACAACGATGAGTATTAATCCCAGTAGAATTATTACAAATTTTACATAAAAAGCAAATCTTACCTGCATTGTTTTTTCGTTTTAGAGATTATTTTTTGAATTGCCAAATTAAATTGTCGGAGTTGTTTTTAAAGCTGATACAGTTTATATCAATAGCCATAACATAGTTTTCAATAGCGTTGAGCTGTTGGGCTGTTTCCCAGCCGTCGAATTCCTGAAGATCAGCATAAGTAACAGAATCGGCAAATATTTGCAAGTAAACCGCAGCTACTGGCATATAAGACCAGTGCCATTTCTCTTCTTCATAACCTTTATTATTTCTTTGATCGCGGGGTGTGTAAGGTTGGCAAAAGCCAAAGTTTGATGCATTTTCTCTAAGCCAATCATATTCTGTTTTTCCTTTTCCGTTTTCAAAATAGGTGTTGTTAAGGCTATTGATGTCGATGTCCGTACCCCAATGGTGCCGTGATGTTCCAGGCATAGCACTGTATTTAAGGATCTCGAGAGCTCTTTGGTTGGGATCTGAAATTTCTGTTGCTTTAATATTACCACTGAGCACCTGTATCCCATTCCATTTATTTTCCCAGATACGCTTTTGATGAGAGAAATCGCGAAAAGCGGAGATTATTTTTAATTCAATTCCATCATCCATGGCAGCGTTGTGCATCTGTTGAAATGCATCAAGTGCTTCTTTGTTAATCAGCATACCCGTTCTTGTAGCTAAGGTTTGGGGGACAATTGTTAATAATGAATCTCTTACACTTTTGCTTGGTTTTCCTATTACATTTGTTTTATCGGGCATAAAAGCAGGTTGTATTTTCGTTATTTCAGGCGCGCTGATTTGATAAGCTGCCAGTGGGTTAAAAAATTCCGTTTTATTTTCTTTTTCATCATCTTTACCAGCTTCATTACAGGCTATCAGACTCAACATCGTGGTAAGTAAAATACAAAATGAGAAATAAAAAGATGAATAACCAGAGTTATATTTTTTCATTTTGGAATTTGATCTGTTAGGCTCAAAATTACAATTTCTAGGGTAAAATAATGTGCGTTCACAAACAAAAAACTAATTTTGCTTTTCTACTTGATTATAATCCAGTTAAAAAACTGAAGAATACATAAAAATAAACCTTAATTATGACTAAAATATTAAAAGCATATGAAAACCAGGAGTTTTTAAAATCTCCTTCGGCACGTATAATACGAATCATGTCCGAGTTTGTTGAACCCAAGGCTCGTTTCGAACAGCAACAAATTAAAGATACTGTTGTGTTTTTTGGTTCAGCACGCATGAGTTCGCGAGAAGATGCCCTGAAAAAACTCGAAGAGGTAAAAAAGACTGATCCTAATGATGAGATGGCAATTCACCAGGCAGAGATGAGGTTGAAAAATTCCCGGTATTATGAAGATGCTGTTGATCTCTCAAGAAGAATAACATTATGGTCGATGAAAAACTATTATAATAAAGGCCGCAGGTATGTAGTGTGCACTGGTGGTGGCCCTGGCATTATGGAAGCAGCGAGCAAAGGTGCTCACCAGGCAGGTGGCAAATCTATCGGACTTAATATCAGTCTTCCTTTTGAGCAGTATGCCAATCCCTACATCGATGATGAACTCAACATGGAATTTCACTATTTCTTTATGCGAAAATTCTGGTTTGCCTACCTGGCCAAAGCCATCGTAATTTTTCCCGGCGGATTTGGTACGCTTGATGAACTGGCCGAAATCCTTACCCTGGTTCAAACCGGTAAGATCAAAAAGGAAATGAAAATATTGATCTATGATAAGGTGTATTGGGAAAACATCATAAATTTCCAGCATTTTGCTGATAATGGCATGATCAATCAGGATGATCTGGATCTGTTTAAGATATGCAATACGGTTGATGAAATGGAGCAGGAGTTATTGGCTCATTTTGAGAAGGTAAAAGACCGGGACAACCTCATGTAACGTATTGATTAGAACGGGTAGCCTATACCAAGGTTCAGAATTAAATTTTCCCGACGCCATTTTCCGCTGCCAAAATCAAGTGCCTGAAAATAGCCTTCTGAATTGTCGTAAGGCACAGCAAGAGGAAATGCCAGATCGAGCCGCAGGATGAAGAAAGTAAAATCGAATCTTAATCCGGCACCTGTTCCCAAAGCAATTTGGTTGATAAAGTCATTTTTGTTAAATGCTCCACCCGGGGCATTTTCTTTTTCTTTTAAATTCCAGATATTACCTGCATCGGCAAAAACTGCCCCTTTGAAAATTCCAGAAATCGTAAATCTGTATTCCAGGTTCATTTCAAGTTTTATTTCGCCGGTTTGATAAATATTGAAACTATATTCATCTTCGTCTTCGGGGTAAAAAGAACCGGGACCCAGCGAGCGGGGTTGAAATGCCCTTATGCTGTTGCTGCCTCCTGTGGTAAATAGTTTTACCCATGGCAAGGACCCTGAATTTCCGTAGGGTAGGCCAACACCTGCCACTAACCTTGTAACAAGTTTTTGTTCCGGAGTAATGTCAAAGTAATACCTTATATCGAAATCAGTTTTGCTGTATTGTGAAAAATTCTGTTCAAATAATGAGTAGGTACCATCATCGTTGGGTTCTGCCAGGTTTAAACCGTTGAGAAAAAGATACAGAAGGTTACCCGATAGATCGATATTATATTGAAAAAACCATGCATCATTTCCTCTTTTCAATGGTTGCGAATTATATAGAAATGTGTACTCCGAACCTATGATAAACTGCTCAAACAGGCCCCTTCTTAAAATAGTTTCCTGATCAAAGATTGCTCGAAACCTGGGCGAAATATTTCCCAATGCAAATATGTTAAATACCAATGGGCTATATCGGTGCCTTACAATTGAATTGGCATTCCACAGGTATCCAAATTCACTTTTAAAGGAGGCCAGGTTGAACGCATCACTTCTGTTTTGTATGTTGAAACTTAGCGAAATTCTTGTTTTGGGTATGAAGGTAGGGGCAGCTATTATATCACTTAAAGGGGCTAAAAATCTGGGAATGGTTAGTTCTGTAGTAAGACCTGCTTCCGACATAGAAGTATAATTACTTGCTCCCAATAAAAATTCATAGGCACCATTTAGTTTAATGCTGAAGTTTTCTGCGCCATCCAAAAAATTTCTGTTACTGAAAGAAAGGTTAAGTCCAAAGCCTGCAAAATCATTGGATTTGGAAACACCCCTGATTTCTGTTGTAATGCTTTTTTTGTCCATGGGAGTAAGTTGAACATTTACGTCCAAGGACTGCTGATTTTCACTTTCGGGTTCAGAAAAGCGTAAGTTCACAAATTTAAAAATACCCAAACCCATTAAATGGTTAAGGGTAAGATCATGGTGGTGAAGACTGTATAGAGAATCTGTTTCAAAAAAAACCGCTCTTTGCAATGTAGAATATCGTATTTTATTATTCTTATTCAGCAGTAATTTCCTTTTGCCAGCGTTATTGGAATCATTACCTGATTCCTGCTCCCGGTTTGTTGCACTCTGATTTACATTAATGCTTATATTTCCTATTTTATAGGGATGTTGCGCCTTTTGTGTAATAGTAGGTTTTACCGCAAGTTGAAGACTGATGGTTCTGTCGGTTCCTATCGTATCACCACGGAAAATTAAATAATCAGGGTGAAAATAGAAATAGCCCTTATCTCTTAGCAAAGTGGCAATGCGTTCGCGTTCCGACTTTAAGTCATCAAGATTATATGCATCTCCCTGGTGCATGGGTGTATCTTGTAAGATGGTATTAATTTGCTGGTGAAAATCACTTTGCTGCTCTATAGGTACAATTTCACTTATAGTATAAGGGGGTAAAAGGGTAACTTCAAATCCGGCACTCGCTTTTTTCTTTTTTTCGTTAGGGGTAAAAGTTACCTGCGCATCAAAAAAGCCCATATTAAAGAGTCTGTTTTCCATCAGTTCTGCACCGCGCTGTCCGTCGAAATTCTCCCATAAAGCGGGTGGCCTGCCAAGGGTATTTTTTACCCATTTAAACGGACCAAATTTAGGTTCATTTCCTGTAACGTTATAAAGCCATAATCTGTAGCGCCAGGAAAGTAATTTATCATTTGGTTTTGGACGCAATACGCTTGAAAGTTCACTGGTAATAGTGCCTTTATTTTCTATTTTTTCTTCAGATTTTATAGTTATATCGCTTCCTGTATAAAGCTTCTGGTCATCATCGAGGTAGCGCAGGTTAGAACACGAGCTGATCAATAGCCATAAAGCAGGAATCAGGAAGGTAATCTTCCTGTATAAGATTTTTCTTATGGGTTTTCGGGCAATCATCAATAGCTATTTTTCGTCTGTAATTGTTGCTTCTTCATCTTTTCTGAAAAGGTCTCTGAAACGGTTGTAACTTCTGGAAAAAATCAGTGAGAGACCGGTTTCATAAAGTTGATCTTCGAAGATGTCATCGTATGTTTTCGTTCTAAATCCTTTCAGAATAAGATTTCCTTCTGGTGTAATCATGTATTCGATACTAAAATCGCCCGCAATATCGCCGGGTTTGTTTTCTCTGCCGGTTTTGTCTTCGAGCTCTATATTGCTTCCTACGGTAACTTTTACCCGTTCATCAAAAAAGTTGCGCGATACTTCCATTTGTAGTTCGGTTCTTCCGGCAGCATCAGGTTGAGAATAATCAACAGATGATTGAACATCAAAATTGATATCTACACCACGAATAAACTGGTCGGATAGTCGGTTCAATTGCTGAGTAAGTATCTGGCTGGCCGACGAACGCGCCGTTGATGCAAAATCTCCGCCGCCACCCATAGCGTCTAACGGGTTGTCGGGTAAAAAATTACCAATGATAAGCAGAGAAAAAACCTGTTTGTTAAGCTCAGATTCATTTTGGTTAATCTGTTCCAGGCGACTAGCCAATGAGCCCGAAAATGCATTTTGGAATTCGGGGGGGAGGCCTAGCTTAAAACTGATTTGTGGGCTCATAAGTTTTTCTTTCATCATAAGGGAAACAATAAAAGGTATTTGTTGCCGCATGGATGATGATTGATCTTGACCGGAAGATGAAGCCAAAAGGTTTGCCGGACTGGTTCGTTCGGTATAAAGCGCCGTTATATCCATTTCTGCTTCCAGAGGATTGCCTGACCAGGTAATGCTGCTTCCCTGTTGAATTTTGAAATTTCTTCTAACCACATCATAAAAGGTAAGCAGGTATTCTCCATGAGATATTTCATACCTGCCTGATAATGATATTCTGCCACCTGGATCCATACCAAAACTCAACACACCGCCCCCTTTAACCTGCAGAAAGTCCCCTGCATACTGGTCGATAATAATTTTTACATCTGTTTTGGGGTCTATTTCAATATTCACACTCATATCAAACTGCTCAAAAGATGGCAGGGAGGCCTGATCGGTGGCAGCTTCACTTGCTAATCTGGAAAAAACTGTATCGCCGGTTTGTATAAATTCTATAATACCTTCATCGCCAATGTTTTCTGGGGTAGATTGGGGTAGGGTATAGGTTAGTTTCGAACTCTCGTTAAGCTTAACGGTACCCTCAACAATGGGTAAAGTTTGGGTTCCGTGTAGTCGCAGATCACTGCTTATGAGTATCTTACCATGGTAATTTTCATCCTGTGTGGGCTTAACATCCATGAATTGAAAGTTCAGTGATTTTACATTCAGATCAAAGCCCAGCATGCTAAGATCTGAAAAATCAACATGCCCATCCAAACTTGCCTTCAGATCATCAGAATCCTTTATAGTAAAGTTGTTTAGGCGAATATTTTGATTATTAAAAACGATGGATTGCTTGTCGATAAAGTAACTACTGTTGATGGCTGAAACCTGAAACGTTGTTTCATTAAAATTTACCTGCCCATCAACAATAGGATCAGTTGTGTTTCCCCTTATTTCTATCTTACCATTTAAAAAACCGTTTAGTTGCGTTAAACTGCCGGCAGTAAATGCTTCAAATGAGGCAAGATCCAGTTTTTGAAGATCAACATCCAGATTTATTTCCTCCGCTTCGCCGGTTTTGTAAAACCCTTCAAGGGCAAGGTCTGTAAGATTGCCTTGCAGAGAAGCAAAAAGGTTAAACCTGTTTGATTCGGGATTTTCTGCTTTAACGGATATGTTTCCCAGGGTATCGCCACCGAAAGCAAAATTGTCAACGTCTATATCGGCAGTAAATCCAGGTGTTTCGAAGATATCTCTTACTGTAAATTCACCATTGAGAAGCCCTCCCAGGGTCGGTAAGTTGTTCCCAGAAAAATCGGTTAATCTACCCAGGTCAATTTGTCGTATTTTGGCATCGAGCAGTTGGCCATAATTATCATCTTGGCGCGTTAACAGGATCAAATGCTTGTCATCTTTTCTAAGGTCAAAGTTTTTTATGTCAAGAGTTTTATTGCCGAATTTGATCATATTGTCGGCTGAAAGTTTCCACTTTTCGCCATTGAGCAAAAGATTATCGTGGTTCAGCTTAATATGGTAAATGCTATCTTCGATTTGAAGACTGCCTGGAAAGCGATACAGTGGATTATCATCAACATCACTAAAGGCAATGGTATAAGTAAGTTCCTGATTTTTCAGATCACCCTGCACGTTGAATTGATGTAAAGTAATGTCACTTATCATGAAAGAACTTAGATTCACCTGGTAGCGCATGGCTTGTCTGTTGCTTACAATTTTGGCAGTAAAATCCTTTAAATCCATCGAACCGTAATCAAGGCCCGGCCAGTTAATATCAAGGGAAAGTTCGCTATCCAGGTTGTTGTAGGAGGCTTTCATGTTCAGCGTATCGTATTCCGAAATCTGGTTCATGAATATTTGGGTTACAACATCATGGGGTAAAAGGGCAAGGGTAAATTCAAACCTCTTAACTGTATCGGCCACAGTGCTATCGGGAGTAAAGCCAGGCATTTCAAAATAGTCAGAAAAATGATTAATCAATTCTTTTGGAAGTGCTGTCGGGCTTATATTTCCCTGGTAATTGGCTGTTAAAAACGGTGAAGAAATGGAAACACCATAACTGGCATCATCAGCATCAGAGTATACGGTAAGTTCAGGGATTTCATATATTTCACCGTCACGGGCAAAAGCTGCATCAGAAATTATCAGATCGCCACTGAAAAAATCATCAACGTTGAAAAGCAAATGGGTGTTAAGGCTTACTTTCACCAGTAAATCATCATCTACAAAACCTAATTTTTGAAACTGACCGTAATTGAGACGAACGTCTGCCATTAACTCAGGTATTTGTTTAAAGGCTGCAAAGGAACTTTCAAGGTCGAAAGAAAGATACTCATCCTGGTATTGACTCTTAACAGATGCTGTAGAATCAGCCAATTGCATTTCTATTTTCAGGGGTTGATAGGCATATTGGTTAAGATGAAGATTTTCAATGGTGGCGGTTGCTTCAAGTGCCATGGTTTGTGGGTTGAGGCCCTTACCATTGGCGGTTAATTGGAATTCCAAAGGTTCTGTAAGCATCTCTTGTTGGCCCATAAGTTTGCCTACATCGAATCCATCTGTTGAAAAATCAAGGGCAAATGTTTCGGTGTTTTCATCTGCCGTTTTCAGTTCAGCTGCCAGTTTGGCATTACCGAAATCAGAAAGTATTTCGGTAGTAAGTGAAAAATCCTGGCGCGAGCCTTTTGCTCTGGCTTCCAGTGTAATTCTTTCGGGCAATTGGAGGCCTGCAGGTGCCAGCGAATCGGGTAGGTTGGCAAAGAATGGACCGGGTATGGCTTCAATTTTTAAGCCGTGCATGTCTATCCAAAGACTGTCGGGATTGGTGATATTTTTGAAATGGCCACTTATCTGGGTGTTAAAAAAACCGGGTGCTTCGGCAGAAAAATTATCGATGTCAAGGTCTGAAACAACCCCGGAAAGTTTTCCCTGCAACCTGATTCCTTTTGTTTTGGGCCATGAAAAGTAGTAATCGTTCATGGTAGGTACCAGCCAGGCAAGGTCTTTTTGAATTAGGATTTCCGCTATCGATAAATCAAATTGCACGTTATCAATTTCATCCGATGAGAAATATAGAAGATTGTCTGTGCTCTCGAAACGAAACGCCACTTTGCTTTGGTTGGTGGTTAAATTCTGAATATCAATTAAACTGTTGCCTCCCAAGTTAATATTTGCCTGGAAATCTTCGAGTTGAAAGTCATCTGAAAAGATCATAGCCAATTGATCAATATCCAAGATCAGCTCATTGGGCGAAACGGTGATATCTGAAAGCTGAACCTGGATATTGTTAAGTGAAATATTGCCGGAATCGAAGTGGGATGAAGGCCCTGGATTCCCTTGTTTCATGCTGAAGGCAGAGTTGTTTAATCCCAGGTTATTCAGCTTGACAGTATAATCCATGATTTCTGAAAAATCAAATATAAAAGGTTTTTCACCCGAAGAAGATTCATCGCTATCATCTGAAACTGTTTGGGATTTGTCTGCAGTGGTTTCGGGGAAAACGAAGTGGGCGTAAAATTGATCGGATATCAGCTCATTTACTTCATAAAGGTTTTTATGCAGCTGTATATTATCTGGTGAAAGTAAGAGGGATACTGCTCCAATATTCATAGATGTTCCATTGAAACTGCTATAAATAAATTGTATATCATCAGTGATTAGTTGATCGAGTGCCAGATCTAAAACGGGCAATTCCGATGGTACTGTATCAGGTTCAGAGGGTTTCGATGGCTCAGACATTTTCAGGGTAATTTCCGGCCTGATTAAGAGGGTTTTTCCCATGTGATATTTTTTTGCCAACACATCTGCATCACCCAGGTTTGTAGTGAATTCTTCAAGAGCCACCGTGAGATCAATCCCTGAAAAATGGTCGGCCAGCCGGTAATAGATTTTTTGTAATTCTACTTTTTTAATAACAATTTGCCATGCCGTTGAAGATGAATCATTTGTTTGGTCATTTTCTACATACTCAGATTCAACAATCGTATCGTTTTCTGTACTTCCGGCAAAGGCATCAATAAGAAACTGGTAGTTATATACCGTATCGGGCCGGTTGCGTGTCATGTTGGCCACCACGTTAGAAAGTTCCAGGCTATTAACATTGACAGTGTTCCTTAACAATCCCAGCATACCCACATCAACAAAAATGCTTCCGGCATAAAGCAGTGTGTCGCCCTGCGTATCTTCAGCATAAATTCCCTTAAGTCCAACCGATTTGGGAAAACGGATGGCTACCCTATCAATAGAGAATGGGGTTTCTACTCTTTCGGAAACCTGCGATGTGATCCTGGTTATCAGCCAGGTTTGAACAGAAGAGAATTGAAGGGCAATGGAAATTATTAAGAATAGTAGCACAAAAGAGGCGAACAACCATACAGCTATTTTAAGCGCTTTAATAACGTATCTCTTGATTTTTGCTGCTGCCATTGGGGGGTAAAATTTCTATGCTTTCCAATAAAGTTTACAACGGTAAATATAATGTTTTGTTTGGTTTTACCATGACTTGAAATCAGGTATGACTTTCGGCATTGTTAATGCTTTTTCGTTATAAAGGCCAGAACACAGGCAATAAAAGGAATACAATCGCCATGATAAATAAAGCCAGGGGTACGCCCAGTTTCAGATAATCACGGAACTGATAGCCTGCCGGGGCCATCATCAAAAGGTTGGCCGGGTGAGAGACAGGACTTAGGAAACTCGCCGATGCTATTGTAATCATGATCATTAAACTCTGTGGTGAAATATCATATATTTCGGCTGACTGTAAAACAATGGGAGACAATATTACCACCAAAGCGGCTGGGTGCAAGGCAAGGGTTAAAATCATTGCCAGCATGTAGATACCCACCATTACCCCCCATGGGCCCCAATGACCAAAAACCGTATTGATAAGCTGTGTCAGAATTTCTGCTGCTCCTGATTGCTGCATAGCCAATCCCAGAGGAAGCATGCCGGCAATCAGAAATACTGATTTCCATTCAATAGAGTGATAAGCTTCTTCCATGCTCAGACAGCCGGTGAGAACCATCAGAGCTACCCCAACTACTGAAGTTATTTCAATGGGCATAATACCCAAAATTACCGGCAATAAAACTGCTATCGTTATAAGAATGGCTATGGGTGCTTTATCAATTCTAAGGGGTTTTTGGGTAGATTGGGTAAGAAGAATGAAGTCGGAATCGGAGCCCAAAAGGTCTATTTTGTTTTTTTTACCATATACCAGCATTGCTTCACCGAATCGAAGGGGCAGGGTATGAATATTTGTTCGTATGGCCTTTCCCTCGCGCCATAAAGCCAGGATTGTAAGGCCGAATCTCTTTCTGAAATTGATCTCTTTCAATGTTTTTCCTGCCAGTACCGATCGGGGAGCAAGCATTATTTCAGCCATGATCTGATCACTATTTTTTAGGCTTGATTCGCTGGGTACTTTTTCCTCATCCAGTTTTAGTTGCATAAGTTCTTTCAGCAAGGGTAAATCATCAGGGTTACCCATTACCAATATCTGATGGTTGGGCATAAATTTTTCTCCTGCTTTAATTGGTTTCAATAATTCATCAGGTCCTTTTACTCCTAAAATTTTGAGCCCAAAGGCCTGTCCCAGTTGGTTGCCGGTTAATTCATTAGCGAAGAATTGCGAAGAATCACCAAGTTTAAACAGAAAGATATGATCATGCAGTTTGTAAACAAGTCTGAGTTTATCATTACTGATTTCCTTATAACTCTCAATTACCCCTTCGGAGAAAAGAATTTCCAATTGTTCCTCATTGCTTTGAACCAACAAAATATCATTTTCGCCAATGGATTCCTTTTCAAGATGATGCCTTATAACATGACCTTTTCTTCGAAGCGCAATTATTGTAAAATGAATGCTGGAGCGTGCAGCAGTTTTATTTATAAGGGGGGATAAGGGGTCAACCGTTACTTCAAAGAAATTAAGGTTTCTAAAATCAAATTTGGGCTCAGTTTTATTAATTGTTTCAGGAGAAATTATTTCCCAGCTCTTCAGGGCTTTTATTTCCTTAATTATACCCTGAACAAACAATTGATCACTGCCAAATATTAGAGTATCAGGGCCGGGGTTAAGAACGATGCTGCCTGTTTTCCGTTTTATAGAAAGAACATTAATACCCAGAGCCGGGCGTAAACGACACTCAGCAAGTGTTTTATCTTCCAGTGCCGAATTTTCATTAATTTTTATTGTAAAGGTTCTTTCACTAAGATGGTAAGAATCTGTTAAGTCATCCTGATCATCTGATTCCTTTTTTTGACCTGAAGTTTTTCCTTGTCGTAAAAGATATTTTCCTGCTACAGCTATAAAAAAAGTACCTGCCACTAAAACACTAATTCCCATAGGAGCAAAATCCAAAAAACCAAAAGCTTCTAATCCTGCTTTTTCCAACTCAACACTTACCAAAAGGTTGGAAGGATTACCTATTAATGTGGTTAGCCCTCCCAAATGGGTAGCTAAAGCAAGGGGAAGTAAAAGCCGGGCCGGAGATCTTCGTGTTGTACGGGCTATATCCATTACAACAGGTAGCATAAGTGCAGCTACACCAATATTATTCATTACCGATGACATTGCTCCGGAAATCAGCATAATAACCACAATAATGCGCCACTCCCTTTTTCCTGCAAGTTTATACATCTGGCCCCCTATCATTCTGGCTATCCCGGTTTGGCTTATCGCCGCACTAAGCACAAACATAGACCAAACTGTTATTACTGCAGGATTACTGAAACCACTCAATGCCTCTGATGGGGTTATCAGGCCGGTAAAGGCCAGAAGTCCCATAACAAGCAATGCCACAACATCCATCCTTATCCAACCGGTAAAGAATAATACCAGAGCTGCTATCAGGGTTGAAAAGACAAGAATGATCTCAAGTGTCATGAAAGGAAGGAATTTTAGAAATTGTAATGGGCTGGTAAGATGTTTATAATGAGTAATTTACGGTAATAATTTCTAAAGGTTTCTAAGAAACTCAGTATAACGATATTTTTTTGATAAAACCATTTGGCGATCAGCGACTACCAAAAATCAGACTACCTACCCTCACCATGGTACTACCAACTTCAATGGCCAAAGGATAATCATCTGACATCCCCATTGATTTTTCGCAAAATGTATCATCATTCATGAAAAAAGAATTTTTCAGATTGGTAAAATATTTTGTGAGCTGCGTAAACTCTCTGCGTATTTGATCCTGATTTTCAGTAAAAGTAGCCATACACATAAGGCCAGTAATGCGAACATTTTTCATATTTGCATAAACTTCAGAGCCAAGTATTTCAACCGATTCTTCATAGCTAAGGCCAAACTTGGTATCTTCTTCGGCAATATGCATCTGCAGCAAACAGTCAATAACACGGCTGTTTTTTCGGGCTTCTTTATTAATGGCATTAAGCAGTTTAAGGCTGTCTACCGAATGAATTAGCTTAACAAACGGAGCTATATATTTTACCTTGTTGGATTGCAGGTGGCCTATCATGTGCCAGTTAATGTCTTTGGGCAGTTCATCATATTTGGCCAACAGTTCCTGAGCTTTGCTTTCGCCAAAATCGCGTTGCCCGCAATGATAAACCTCCATGATGTCTTCCATAGGTTTGGTTTTGCTAACCGCTACAAGTTTAGTTCGGATAGGTATACTTTTTTTTATTTTTTCGAAGTTTGTTTGAATGGTTGACATTTTAATACAGATTTTTTTGATTTTCGGCATAAGGTAGTTATCACAAATTTACTCATTAACTCAATAACCCTGCAAAGAACAAAAAAGTTCTTTTGGCATAGTTTCTTCGCAATTTGTAATTAATAAAATTATTCTTTCACTTAAATCAGCCTTATGTTTATCTTTGCAGCATGCAGGAAATGATATTAATTTTAGATTTTGGCTCACAATATACTCAGTTGATAGCCAGAAGAGTACGGGAGCTGAATGTGTATTGTGAAATTCATCCCTTCCATCATATTCCTTCCAGTATGGAAGGTGTTAAGGGTGTAATATTCTCGGGTAGCCCCTTTAGTGTGCGCGATGCAAAAGCTCCGCAGATTCAGATTGATGAGTTTTATGGTAAACTACCTGTTTTGGGTGTTTGTTATGGTGCACAATATATAGCTCAAAAAAAAGGTGGTGAAGTAAATGCTTCTGCCACAAGAGAATACGGAAGAGCCAACCTTGCTTTTATTGAAAAGCAGGAGTTGCTTCTTGATGGGGTGGGAGATAACTCTCAGGTGTGGATGTCGCATGCTGATACCATTACTAAAATCCCTGATGGATATAAACTGATTGCCAGCTCACATGATGTGCCGGTTGCCGCTTTTAAAGATACCAATACTCCCACATACGGACTACAGTTTCATCCGGAAGTTTATCACTCAACCGATGGGCTTTCCTTATTGAAAAATTTTGTTGTTGATATCTGTCAGTGTCCACAAAACTGGACTCCAACTTCTTTTGTTAATGCATCAGTAGATACCTTAAAAGCGCAACTTGGAAATGATAATGTTGTTTTGGGCCTGTCAGGTGGGGTTGACTCCAGCGTTGCGGCTGTATTGCTCCATCAGGCTATTGGAAAACAGCTTCATTGTATCTTTGTAGATAATGGCTTGTTGCGAAAAAATGAATTTGAAGATGTACTCACTTCCTACGAAAATATGGGCCTGAATGTTAAAGGGGTAAGAGCCGGAGATCGTTTTCTTGCAGCACTGAAAGGCAAAAGTGAGCCGGAAGAAAAACGTAAAATCATTGGTCGGGTATTCATTGAAGTATTTGATGACGAAGCGCATAAAATTAAAGATGTAAAGTGGCTCGCGCAGGGAACTATATATCCTGATGTTATTGAGTCCGTTTCAGTGAATGGTCCTTCAGCTACCATCAAATCTCATCATAATGTTGGGGGTTTGCCCGATTTTATGAAACTGAAAGTGGTAGAACCTCTAAAAAGCCTGTTTAAAGACGAAGTAAGAAGAGTAGGCAAGAGCCTGGGAATTAATCCTGCATTGTTGAGCCGACACCCTTTTCCAGGACCGGGTCTGGGAATCAGAATATTAGGTGATATCACCGCCGAAAAGGTTCGTATTCTTCAGGAAGTTGATCATATTTTTATCAAAGGCCTTAAGGATTGGCATTTGTATGATCAGGTGTGGCAGGCTGCTACTATTTTGCTCCCGGTGCAAAGTGTGGGGGTTATGGGCGATGAAAGAACCTATGAAAATGCAGTATGTCTCAGAGCGGTAGGATCAACAGATGGTATGACAGCCGACTGGTCTCATTTACCGTACGATTTTCTTGCCAAAGTGAGCAATGATATCATCAACAAAGTGAAAGGTATTAACAGGGTTGTTTACGATATTAGTTCAAAACCTCCTGCAACTATTGAATGGGAATAATAATTGATGAGGCAATATCAAACATTTTGTTTCGTATTTATTTCAATCATTTAAACTTATAAACGTTATTTATTGTGCTGAAAAATAGAATGCTAATCTTCGTTGGTTTTATTCTTGTTCTGCTTACATCAGTTTTGCAGGGGCAGGAATCTACGGTAATTGTAAACCGCTCAAATACTATACAGAGAATTGATGGGAAAGAGTATTTTTTTCATGCTGTTTTACGTGGTCAAACCCTTTTCTCAATAGCCAGGGCATATGGGGTTACCGTAGATGATATTCTTGAAGAAAATCCGGATGTGAATCCGCAGCAAATGCGTTCAGATCAGATTATCCGGATACCGGTAATAAAAGAAATTGATCCTAATAAAGTGCAAAGCAGCACAGTTACTGAAACCGAATATATCTCTCATCAGGTAAGACGCAGAGAAACAGTTTATGGTATTTCAAGACAATATGGTATTACCGAAAATGAATTGCTCGGGCATAATCCCCAAATTCGTTCAGGGTTAAAAACCAATATGATACTTAAAATACCCAGAGAAAAACCCACCACCCTGCATTTTATTGAGTATCGTGTTCCCCAGCTCCAAACCATTTATTCTATTACCCGCGAATTTAACGTTTCGCTGGAAGAACTTGAAAAGCTTAATCCTGAATTAAGAGAAGGGCTTAAAGCAGGCCAAATACTTAAAATCCCGGTTGATTATACACCGGAAACCAATCCTCCGTTTGTTATGGATCAGGAAGAACTCACTACGCCAAAAATACCACAGGCAACTGCTTTTGATCCCTGGTGTAACGATCCTGAATTGAAAAATTATTATAATATTGCTTTGCTAATTCCTCTTTATCTCGATAATATTGATGAAGAGGGCGAAATTGATGATCTTGTTAAGGAACGTACTTACAGCTATATTGAATACTATGAAGGAATCATGATTGCACTTGATTCGGTGCGTGCGATGGGTGCCGATATCCGGTTAACTGTTTATGATGTTACCGACTCTGAAGTAAAAGCCCGCAACGCCATCTGGCAACCTGAAATGGCCGGTATGGATCTGATTATCGGGCCATTTTTTGATAATGTTTTTAAAGTTGTGGCTGATTATGCAAAAAATAAGAATATACCCATTGTAGCTCCTTTTCAAGCAGATAATCCTGAAGTTCTGGCCCGCTATCCCTTAATGTTTCAGACAACTCCGGATATTGAAACACAGATGAAAGATATGGCAGCCTATGTTGTGGAAAATTATCCTGAAGAGAATATTATCCTGGTACATAATAATCAGGAAGGCATTCGTCAACTGATATCATCTTATAGTGAAACGCTTAATAACGGTATCAATTTATACCGTTATAAAAGAGACAGCACTAATATGGCCAAGCTCGACGGATATTTTCTTGATGGTGTTTATATTGGCGAACGTATTTCTAATGTTTATGTGGTGAACGATTCTGTTAGGAATTTGAATAAAGAAAAGGTGGTAACATCCCAAATGAACTTTGAAAGGTATGCCCGCCAGAATATGATTACAGAGATTATTTATTCCCGGGATGGTATCGATACGCTTGTCGCCCGGATGGATACATTAAGAACCAATGTGGTGATAAGTTTGATGGGAAATGAAGCTACAATTTCCAACTATACCCGGCAACTAAATCAATTGCGTGATACCTTTGATATTGTCCTGTATGGTGTTCCACAATGGAGTAACTATAGTTCTCTCGATCCCAGGTATCTTCAAAATCTAAATACCCATATTTTTACTCACTCCTTTATTGATTACGATAAAACTTACAATAAACAATTTATACGTCAATATCGTAAATTAAATCATGTAGAACCCCGGGATATGGGCTTCAGAGCAGTGCAAACAGGTATGTATTTCTTTAATGCCCTGATGCAATATGGATCACAGTTTTATAGATGCATGGATGTAATGAATCAAACAAAGGTCTCTTCGTCCCCCTTTGTGTTTGAAAAGACTTACCGTGATGCGGGATGGGAAAACAAATTTGTGTATATCTATCGTTATCAGGATTTTAATCTTGTTGATGTTCGGAATGATTTAAAAGATAAACTTGGACAAAGGAAATAAAAATCTTTAAACTCATAGCTTATGGTAAAACTTGGGAAATTCATTTTACTTAATTTAATTTTTACTATTAGCATAGGACAAACGTTTCAAAACGCATCACAAATTAATGAAAGGTTAGGTAGAGGAATCAATATGGGTAATGCTTTTGAAGCACCTGCTGAAAATGAATGGGGAAACCCCTGGCAGCCGGAGTATTTTCAAATCATGGCTGAATTGGGGTTTAATCATGTCAGAATTCCTATCAGATGGGCTACACCTGAAAGAAGCATGGAAGCAGAACCTTACACAATTTATCCGGACTTTTTAGAAAGAATTAAGCATGTTGTTGATACGGCGTTAAAGTATCAGTTGCACCCAGTTATTAATATGCATCATCATGAACAACTTTTTGATGATCCTAATGGCCAAAAAGATCGGTTCCTTGCTCAATGGATGCAAATAGCAGATTTCTTCAAGGATTATCCTGATAGTTTGGTTTTTGAACTACTAAATGAACCACATGGTAATCTTACCCCCGAATTATGGAATGAATTTATGATTGATGCACTGCAGCTAATCAGGGTTAATAACCCGGACCGTGTTGTTATGATTGGCACAGCCCCCTGGGGAGGCTTGCAGGGTGTTGATAATCTTGAGTGGCCTGAAGATAGCCAGCTTATTCTAACCGTTCACTATTATAATCCGTTCCAGTTTACCCATCAGGGGGCTGAATGGGTTGACGGAAACCCTGATGCATGGCTGGGAACAGAGTGGAACGATACCCAGGCTGAAAGAGACGCTGTCATATCAGAATTTGAGTTTACCCGGGCATTTGCAGAAGAAAAGAATATACCGGTTCATGTTGGAGAATTTGGGGCTTACAGCAAGGCAGACATTTTGTCCCGTGCAAGATGGACTACTTTTTTGGCAAGGTGGTTTGAAGAACAGGGATTCAGCTGGGCCTACTGGGAATTTAGCGCTGGCTTCGGTATTTATAATCCATCTACTCAGCTTCTGAATGATGATCTTGTTGATGCCCTGCTGCATAACCCGATGCCTGAACCAACTGGTTATCATATTATCCCAGTTTTTGAAAACGATTTTTCAACAGGTACAGCCGGTTGGCTTCTAAATATCAACGGATCGGCAATGGCAGAATTAGGTTCTTCTGATGGGACTATGCATATAAATGTTTCACAAAGTAGCGATCAGCCCTGGCATATACAGCTTGTTAAACCTGGTCTGTCTATTGAAAAAGATCAAATATACAGGGTTACCCTGTCGGCTTATTCTGATGGAAGCAGAAATATTACTACCTATATTGGCCGGGCATCTGATCCCTGGGATGCCTACTCAGGTTATCATGGGCTAACCTTAACAACCCAGGAAAAGGAGTATTCTTTCGTTTTTACTATGAATAGTGATACCGATAATAACGCCAGATTCGCAATGGATCTGGGTTCTTCTGATGTGGATGTATTTTTTACCCGGGTAACACTTGAAAAACTGGTGCTCGAAACAACAGTGCCTTCATTTCTAAAACCTGAAGAAATTGGAGTTTTTCCAAACCCTTTTAATGAGAGTTTTTCTGTAACAAATGGGCTAAATTACCGATATTTTTCTTTGTATGATATTACCGGGAAAAGGGTTTATTTTAAAAAAATAGAACAGGAAAACTTTTCTGTTGAACTTAACCAGCTAATTACAGGAATGTATCTGGCTGTTTTTTCAGGTCCTGAGAAGCAAACAACCATCAGGGTGATTAAAAACTGATTTTCTTATTTCTGGATTATTACTTCCCGTTTTGTTCCTGAATTTTATATTTTGTTATCTCATATCCACCACATCAGCGTCATCGGGAAATGCTGAACGATCAAAAACAAACTTGCTGTCGGAGATGGATTGGTTAGACTCCAGATTATCAATGGCATAGGTGTAGGTACCACCATTGCGATCGTAAGCAATGGTGTAAACCAGGGTTTGATCGAGGGCATCCAGGGCCATTCGGTATTTAAAGAAGGATTGTGGTGTATTGGGAACCAAATCAATTATGTCAACTGTTTTACCTGCATGCTGTTCCTGGCGAATAAATTTTCCGCGGTATTCGTTTTCAAAATTATCCAGCAGCACAGTAGGGGTAAGGCCTCCTTCGGTATTGGCCAGCGTATTTATATGAATTTCATATAGTTCATCAATAAAATTCCATACAGTTTCTCCATCCGAAATAAAAATATTTTCGCCAACGGTCATATGGTACTTATCTCCTTTTGAAAGAATTTTACCTGTCATGGTTTCCTTGATATCCATTTGGGTATTTTCCATGGTGTAGGTAAAATCTACTTTCATGCTGCTAAAGCCTTTTATTTTGTTGCTGGCTTTTTTGAGCAACTCAGTTGCTTTTTGTTCGTATTCGGTTTCATTGGCTGTTTGCGCCTTGATAGTGTATAATCCGGCAAAAAGTATGAGTGATAAAACAATAATTTTTTTCATTTCTATAAATTAATTAAAGGGAGTTACAAATAATAATGTTTAAAGTAGCAGTTAATGGTAGTTCCCTTTCAAAATCTGTTCCAAAGTCATTTCATCTTTTATTTTTACTTCACGGGCTTTGCTTCCTTCGAATGGACCAACAATGCCTGCAGCTTCGAGTTGGTCAATAATGCGACCCGCCCTGTTATAGCCCAGTTTTAATTTTCGTTGAAGAAGTGAAGTTGAGCCCTGTTGCGTGGCAACGATTACCCTGGCAGCGTCATCAAACAGATCGTCTCTTTCTGAAGGATCAAAATCTTCCATATCACCCTGCTCCTCGTCGGCTACTTCAGGCAGCTGAAAAGCATCGGGGTAAGCTCTTTGTGAACCAATGAATTCGGTAATTCTTTCTATCTCAGGGGTGTCGATAAAGGCGCATTGCAAACGAAGCAGGTCGCTTCCGGTAGAAAGGAGCATATCTCCACGTCCGATAAGCTGGTCGGCACCACCGGTATCTAAAATGGTACGCGAATCAATTTTGGACGTAACCCTGAAAGCAATCCTTGCCGGGAAATTCGCCTTTATCATTCCAGTAATAATATTTACCGACGGGCGTTGTGTAGCTATTATCAAATGAATTCCTACTGCCCGGGCAAGTTGAGCCAGCCGTGCAATGGGAAGTTCAATCTCCTTACCAGCAGTCATGATCAAATCGGCGAACTCATCAATAAATAAAATTATATAAGGCATAAAATGATGACCATGCTCAGGATTAAGTCTTCGGGAAACAAATTTTACATTGTATTCTTTAATATTTCTTGCCTGGGCTTCCTTTAAAAGATCATAGCGGTTGTCCATCTCAATAGTAAGTGAATTGAGTGTTCGTACAACTTTTCTGGTATCAGTTATAATTGCTTCTTCCGAGTCTGGCAATTTCGCGAGGTAATGCCTTTCAATTTTAGAGAACAGGGTAAGTTCAACCTTTTTTGGATCTACCAAAACGAACTTAACATACGCCGGGTGTTTTTTATATAATATGGATGCCAGCACGGCATTAAGACCAACAGATTTTCCCTGCCCTGTAGCTCCTGCCATTAACAGGTGGGGCATTTTAGTAAGGTCGGCAATGAAGGTTTCGTTGGCAATTGTTTTTCCCAATGCAACCGGAAGATCGAAGGTGGAATTCTGAAACTTATCACCGGCCAGAATACTTTTCATAGAAACAATTTCAGGCTTACTATTCGGAACTTCGATGCCTATGGTACCACGTCCGGGAATAGGAGCGATAATCCGGATACCTAATGCTGATAAGCTAAGAGCAATATCATCTTCCAGGTTTCTGATTCTGGAAATACGCACACCTGCAGCAGGAACAATTTCATAGAGAGTTACAGTGGGGCCTATGGTAGCCTTTATCTTGTCTATTTCAATAGAATAGTTTTTCAGTGTATCAAGTATCTTGGTCTTATTGGCTTCCAGTTCTGCTTTATCAACGTTTATGGTGCTGCTTCCATAGTCATCGAGCATATCCAGCGGGGGTAACTTATAATTCGGCAGATCAAGGGTGGGATCGTAGTCTCCCATCTCCTGTAATGGAATGTTTTTGCCGTTGGCGGAAGGATCGTCGATGGGCTGGTAATTGCTGTTGCTGATCTTGCTATCGTCTGCAATCTCTATTTCCAACTCAGGCATTGGTTTTTGATTAGATGGTTCTGTTTCAACAATAGGATTTTCATTTTCGTCAATTTCTTCATCTTTACCAATAGAAAATTCAAAGAAATCTTTTTCTTCATTTTCATCTCCGTCACCTTTGTTCTTTATTTTCTGGATGATAGCTGTTTCAGAATCATAAATATCTTCTTCTACGGGAGTTTCCTCATCATTGATAAGGTTTTCTTCTGTTTCAGCATCAGCTTTATTATGCTCTTCATCACTTATAGCGGGGTCTTTTTTCAGTTTTGCCAGGAATACAGCAAAATGTTCCCTGTTTAGATTAAAAACCAATATCATAAAACTTGCGACAGTAAACAGCAGCAAGAATCCTGTTCCTGTTTTTCCTAGAATACCGTTTAACCATTGATTGCTTTCGTAACCGAAAACACCCCCCAGCAAGGATAAATTATCTGATGTAAATAAAAATCCAAAAGCCACAGAAAACCACAAAATTACAAAAACACTATACCGAAGCGTTTTCCAGAGGGGAAGTAACGATTTTCTGGTAAGCAATTTATATCCGGCAAGAAAAAAAAGTAAAACGAAAGCAAAAGATGAAATCCCAAACCAATTTTTTATAAACAGATGTGATGTAATAGCTCCAAGCCGGCCCATCATATTTTGGGCGATAATGGTATTATCAACCAGCAAGCTAATGGTAAAAGTTTTGTCTTCCAGGTAACTGTCATCAGCTTTCCAGTTAAACAGGTAAGAAGAAAACGATAGTAAAAGGTAAAAAGATATGATAATCAGCAACAATCCTGATATCTTCCTAAATCTTTGATCTTTAAAGGATTGAAAGAAGTGTTTCCATTTAAACTCATTTCCCTTTACATCATCTTTTTTGCTTTTGGTAGCTGGGGTTGGTTTTTCTTTAAAAGTATTTTTTGGTGGATCTGTTTTTTTTCTGCGCATTTTGGGGTCTGTTAAAGATTTTTTCCAAACGCAAAATTAGCAAAAACATTGCAATAAAATCCTACGTTATCAATTGGTACAGTTTCCTTATCTTTGCAGCGTTTTAATAAAATAAAATACTCATGGGTAGGATAATGGCTATAGATTATGGCCAGAAACGTGCAGGTATTGCAGTTACCGACGAAAGTCAGATTATTGCCACAGGTCTTACCACGGTGCATGTAAAAGATTTGGTTTCCTTTCTTAAGGAGTATGTATCCCGCGAAAATGTTACGTGTATTGTGGTAGGTGAACCTCGTGACATGAAAAACCAACCTTCCTTTTCTGCACGCTTTATAGATCCTTTTGTAAAAAATCTGAGGAAAATCTTTCCTTCAATTGTTATAAATAGGATGGATGAACGTTTTACATCCCGGATGGCTTTTCAAACTATGATTGATGCAGGACTTGGCAAGAAAAGCCGGCAAAACAAAGAACTTATTGATACCATTAGCGCCACCATTATTTTACAGTCGTACATGGAGCGAAATACTTTTGAGCAAGGTCGTAAACAGTAATTATGCTTTAAATTATTGAAAAAATGATATTACCCATTGTAGGATATGGCAATACAGTATTAAAAACCAAAGCCATTGATATTAAACCGGACTACCCCGAACTGGAAACCTTAATCAGTGATATGTGGGAAACAATGTATAAAGCCAGTGGTGTAGGTTTGGCAGCTCCGCAGGTTGGAAAATCCATAAGACTTTTTATGGTAGATGCTGAACCATTCGGTGAAGAAGATGAAACCCTGAAAAATTTTAAAAAAGTCTTTATTAATCCCCGAATGGTAGATCAAAGTGGCCCTGAATGGTATTTTAATGAAGGTTGTCTTAGTTTTCCGGATTTAAGAGCCGATGTAAATCGTAAATCGGTGATAAAACTCAGTTATCTCGATGAAAATTTTCAACAGCATGAAGAAACATTTGGTGGTATTGCTGCCAGAATTATCCAACACGAATACGATCATATAGAAGGTATTGTTTTTGTTGATCGTATAAGTCCCCTTAAACGGCGATTGATTAAGAATAAACTTACGGCAATAGTTAAAGGCACTGTAAATCCTTCCTATAAAATGAAATTTTATTCAGGGAAATAATTTTTACCACGAAAAGCATCCCCCACTGAAAACAGGAATATGCAATATTATTTTCACACCTTATCCAATGGTCTGAGGTTGGTACATAAGCATGCATCTGGCGTTGTAGCCCATTGCGGTTTAACCATAAATGCCGGATCGAGAGATGAAACCCCAAAAGAGCAAGGTCTTGCCCATTTTATTGAGCATCTTGTTTTTAAGGGAACATCGAAAAGGAGAGCCTATCAGATTCTGAGCCACATGGAAAATGTGGGAGGTGAGATCAATGCCTATACCAGTAAGGAAGATACCTGCATTTATGCTTCCTTTATGAACATGCATTATGGCCGTTGCCTGGATTTGATTTCTGACATTGTTTTCTCATCTGTTTTTCCCGATAAGGAAATAGAAAAGGAGAAGGATGTAGTAATTGACGAGATCAATTCTTACAAAGACAATCCCGGCGAACAGATTTTTGACGATTTCGATGATATTATCTTTCATGGCCATCCACTGGGAAATAATATTTTAGGTACCCCTGCCCACCTGCGCAAATTTGGCAAAAAACACATCAATAGCTTTATTACCCGTAATTATTTGCCATCTGAAATGGTGATATCATCGGTTGGAAAAATTGACTTTGCCAGACTGGTTAAGCTGGTTGAAAGATACTTTGGACATTGGCCGGCCGGGTTGCGCCCTAATCCCCGCAAACCTTTTGTGGAGTATCTTCCATCGCAAAAATTTGTAAAAAGGCGTAATCATCAGGTACATTGCATGGTTGGCAATACGGCCTATCATGCTGACCATCCGAAAAAAACGGCCATGGTTCTGCTTAATAATATTCTGGGTGGCCCGGGGCTTAATTCACGACTCAACATGGGAGTTAGAGAGAAGTACGGATTTTGTTACAATCTGGAAAGCCATTACCAGCCCTATTCCGATACAGGTATCTTTTCTATTTACATGGGCACTGATAGCGAACATATTGATAAAACTCTTAACCTGGTAAAACGGGAACTTACTTTGTTGCGCGAAAAACCACTGGGAAGCCTTCAATTAAAACGTGCTAAACAGCAATTGCAGGGGCAGGTAGCTATTTCCTTTGAGTCAAATTTAAATGAAATGTTGTCTATTGGAAAAAGTTTGTTAATGTATGACAGAATCGATACTCTTGAAGAGATCAATGATAAAATTCAAAACTTATCAGCCCTTGAGTTACAAGAAGTGGCCAATGAAGTATTTGATCAAAACAGGTTGAGCATGCTAATGTTCCAGCCCCGATAAAATCAGTCTTATTATGATTACAGATCCGCAAGCAGAAAACTACGCCCTGAAACACACCAGCCCTGAGAGTGCTGTATTAAAGAAATTAAATCGCGAAACCCACGCCAAAATCCTGCGTCCGCGCATGTTATCGGGTCATTTTCAGGGCAAGCTGCTAGAAATGATCAGCCATATGCTTCAACCAAAGAAAATACTTGAAATTGGAACTTATACAGGTTATTCTGCCCTTTGTATGGCATCAGGATTGGCTCCGGATGGTATTTTGCATACCATTGACCATAACCCTGAACTGGAAGATTTTACCCGGAGTTTTTTTAAAGAAGCGGGTGTGGAAAATCAAATTGTTTACCATATTGGCGAAGCCCTGGATATTCTTCCCTTGCTGGAAGGGCCTTTTGATCTGGTTTTTATCGATGCCGATAAAGAAAATTACCAAATATACTATGATCATGCATTAGAAAAAACTAGGGTGGGAGGTATCATACTGGCCGATAACGTGTTGTGGGATGGTAAGGTCTTTTCGCCCGAGAGTGCCGGAAAAGATGCTGAAGCCCATGCACTTATAAAATTTAATGAATCTATACAGCAAGACCCGAAGGTAGAAAATATTTTGCTTCCAATTCGTGACGGACTAACAATGATAAGGAAATTGTAAAAGGCGCACAAATGCTATTTGTAATCTGCACTCTTTATTTTAGTACCTTTGCCGCATTGTTAAAGAATCTTTATTTTGTCTTAATGACAAATTCATATAAAATTGCTCATCTATTTGGTTATCCCCCCTTTCTCTTTTGTGGCGAAGCATTCACCCGGAGCATGGCTTAGGGCACTTTTTCTGTGCCGCTGATTAACCACAATGACACTTTCATATTTTTCAGGACTCTTTACAACAGGAAAACTCCTTCACTTTAACAGACCGGTGAGCTGGATTTTTCGTAAGTTAATACGCCGGTCCCTATACAATATATATTATCAGGCATGACATTTAATGATTTAAATTTGATTGAGCCAGTCCTTCAGGCTTTAAAAACAGAAGGTTACACAATTCCCACGCCGATACAGGCAAGAGCTATTCCGCACATTTTAAACAGAAAAGATGTATTGGGTTGTGCCCAAACCGGGACAGGAAAAACAGCAGCTTTTGCTATCCCCATGCTGCAGCTGATGCACGAAAGTGCCCAGATAGTAAAGGGAAGAAGGGTAATTAAAAGCCTTATTCTCACCCCTACACGCGAACTGGCTCTTCAGATTGAAGAAAGCTTTGCCAATTACGGGAAAAATACACGACTTAAATACAATGTTGTTTTTGGTGGTGTAAACCAGCATAGCCAGGTAGAGAAACTAAAATCCGGTGTTGATATTTTAGTTGCCACTCCGGGCCGTTTGCTCGATCTGATGCAGCAGGGTTATGTAAACCTTAAGAACATAGAATATTTTGTTCTTGACGAAGCCGACCGAATGCTCGATATGGGCTTTCTGAAAGATGTAAAAAGAATAATTGCCCAGCTGCCAACAAAACGACAGTCGCTCTTTTTCTCAGCTACAATGCCCCGCGACATAGTTGAACTGGCCAACACCATCCTGGTGAACCCGGTAAAAATTGAGGTAACTCCATCAGCAACCACCGTAGATATTATACAGCAGTTTGTATATTTTGTAGATAAGAAAAACAAAATCCATCTGCTCAAGGATCTGTTGCAGGGAGAAAATATTGACCGGGCATTGGTGTTTACCCGTACCAAACACGGCGCCGATCGCGTAGCACGCGATCTTACCAAAGCAGGAATCCGGTCTCAGGCTATACATGGCAATAAATCGCAGAATGCCCGTCAGGCAGCATTGGCAGCCTTTAAGGACTCAAAAACACGAGTGTTGGTGGCCACCGATATTGCAGCCCGTGGTATTGATATCGATGATCTATCTCATGTAGTAAATTATGAATTGCCAAACATTCCAGAATCCTATGTTCACCGTATAGGAAGAACGGGTAGGGCAGGAGCAAATGGCAAGGCTATTGCCTTTTGCGATACCGAAGAAAAGGAATACCTAAAAGATATTCAGAAATTAATAGGTAAAAAGGTTGTCGAGGTAGAAGACCACAGTTATCCGCTTATGATTCATACTATTGAAAAGAAGGCACCACAGCAAAGATCAGATGAGCGCCATCGCAATGGTAGAAATGCGCAGAAAGGGAATAATAGAAATGGCTCTTCCCGGTCAAAAGGATTCAAAAATAATAATGATAACCAGAATTCGGGAAATCGAAAGCGATCATATAGAAAAGAAGTTGCTTAAAATGAATAAAAAACCGGGATATTATTCCGGTTTTTTTGCTTTTACTCAAAAGTGAGTAACAATATTTAGGTTAGAGTTAGCCGTGTACCCAAAATGGAACGATGTTGCCAATCATATTATTATTTTAAAATTTTCAGATGGAACGACAAAAGAACATTCCACTTATAATGGAGAAATCATCAAACAATCCTATACTCCCAATACAATACAAATAAATTCATTGCAATTAGAGTTTTTTTATACCACATCATAGAAGTAAGTAAATTTGCCAAACTTTTTTTTATCGTCAGTTTCAAAAGAATTGAAGTTTAGACACAAACTGAAAAACCAAAAAACCATAATCCTTGGCTGGCATTTACATTCATATTCCATTTTGCAGGCAGGCGTGCCATTACTGTAACTTCCATTTTTCTGTGTCGCAAAAGCACAGAGATGGATTTTTGATAGCGCTACTCAAAGAGATTGAACTGCAAAAGAATTTTTTTTTCGCAAAACCAGGGGAGCCATCACCGTTTATTGATACCTTATATTTAGGGGGTGGTACACCGTCATTGCTCAGCAGAGATGAGCTTCGGGCAATTATGGACACCATCAGGCAATATTTTCTTTTGAAGGAAGGGGCAGAAATTACACTGGAAGGCAATCCCGATGACCTTACCCTGGATAAATTACAGGTGATAAAGGACATCGGAGTAAACCGTTTAAGCATTGGCATACAAAGCTTTCATGAAGCAGATCTTCGGTATATGAATCGTTCGCACACTTCACAGCAGGCAAAAAATGTGCTTGCGATAGCTTTAAAGGAAGGATTTCAGAATATTACCGCCGATCTTATTTACGGAACCCCCGGAATGAGCGACAGCCAATGGCAGGAGAACATAATGGAACTTGCTAATACAGGCATACCGCACATTTCGGCTTACAGTCTTACCGTTGAGAAAAAAACTGCCCTGGATGTTTTTATCAGACAGGGAAAAGCAGCTCCCGTGGAAGAGGAACAATCGGTCAGGCAATTTGATATTTTACGTGATATTGCATCCAGATATGGTTATGATCATTATGAATTTTCGAATTTTGGAAAACCCGGATTTTATTCTAAACATAATTTGAGTTACTGGTCGGGTGAGCCCTATCTTGGCCTGGGTCCTTCTGCACATAGCTATATTCCTGGCACACGACAATGGAATGTGGCACATACACAAAAATATATTCTTTCTTTGAAAGAAGACCGGATTCCATCAGAAAGTGAGATTTTATCGCCCGATCAGCAGTATAATGAATATATTATGACCAGCCTGAGAACTATGTGGGGGGCAGAGAAAGATAAAGTTGCTGCAATTTTTGGGGGAAAATATTATGAAAATATGATGCGACAGGCCAAAAAGCATTTGCAAAGCGGAACAATAGCAGACTCAGGTACTCATTTGATAATTACTGAAAAGGGGAAGTTTCTGGCAGATGGGATTGCTGCAGACTTATTTATTTGATAAAAAAAACCGGATTTTGAGCAAAATCCGGTTTCAAAACAAAAACACTATGAAGAGAATGAACGTAATCGGAAAATTTATCGACGATTATTTTTTGTAAACTGGAAGATTTTCTTCCACTTCCATTTCTGGTTTGATAAAAGGCCTGATATCCAAAGTCTCAATCGAATTTTTGCAGGTTTCTTCTTTAAAGATTTTGCGGGTGTCAAAATCAAAGGATTCCTTAATATTTTCTACTTTTATGAGAATATCCATACTACGGCCTAAATGATCAGACATTTTCAGGGTTTTAAAATTGGCTGCTGTTGCAACGGTTACACTTAAAATTAAGAGAGATGCGAAAGTTATCATTCTTGTTTTCATCTTAAAAAGGGATTTATAGGTTAAACTTTTTTATTTAATTGGTTTATTTGATTCTAATACTATCTAATTATGTGCCAAACAATATAAAAAATTGATTATTAGATGCATATGAAAATGTAAATAATCCCTTATTTTTAAATTGAATGAAAATTGTCCGGGAATGGATGCCTGGTGTTCGTTTTTGGACATTATTTTCTTCCATTTCTTTAGGCTTAAAGAATGCCAATGCAGCCAGGTATTCCAGTAAGTTTATGATAGACTAAAAACTATTCTATAGGTTTTACTTCATCAGATATTTTATATAATAAAATGATAGCATAAAACGAATTGATGATTATCTTTGCTCATTAAATATATTATTTGCCTGCAGAATTCTCTCCAAAATTTCTTCAATGTGTTAAAGTTCAGTTATTTTACAAGATAATTATTATTCAATAATTGAGATATGAAAAAATTAATTGATAATGTTTCAGTGGATTGTATAATTTTTGGCTTTGATAACAATGAGCTTAAAGTTATGCTCACCCGTCGTGATTGTCATGATCCGGTTACCAAAAAATTAATTTTCAGTGATTATACCCTTCAGGGGCATCATATTTATTATGGAGAAAGTCTTGAAGAAGCTGCAAAAAGGGTACTTAAAGACAAAACCGGTTTGGAAAATATATTTCTGGAGCAGTTTAAAGCATTTGGCAGCTTGGACCGATTGGGCAGTGACCGTGATAAGCTTTGGCGAAAACACGTATTCCCTCACGTTAGCGATCACGTAATTACTGTGGGTTATCTGTCTCTGGTGGATAGTAACAAGGTAAAGCCTGATGCTGAACACCCTGATACAAGTTGGTTCTCAATCAATGATCTACCCCTATTAGCATTCGATCATGAACTTGTTCTCCAGAAAGCTTTGAGAACTCTTCGTAGTATATTCAGAAGAAAACCCATCGGATTTGAATTGCTCCCCGAAAAATTTACACTCCACCAAATGCAAACTCTTTATGAAGTAGTTTTAGGTGTTAAACTGGATAAGAGAAATTTTCGCAAAAAAGTTACCCAAATGAAGTATCTGATACCCATCAATGATAAACAAAAAAATGTAAATCACAAACCTGCCCAATATTACATTTTTAGCTGGGATGTTTACAAAAAAACCAAAAAACGAAAGTATAATTTTGTAACATGATATTTTATTCTGATTTAGTGTAATAATGTCACTTTTATTATTGTTACTTTTCAAAACATATAGATATATTGATTAATATTTGATAATGTGTATATTAATTATACCTGATTAAGTTTTTAGGAAAACATATATTTTTAACATTTACCATAATTTATTTTTAAATACGTTAAATTTATTGCCATTTTATTTATTAATAAATTTTTTAAGTTTCTCATATATAGATTCATATGTATCTATATCTGTTTTTAAACGTTTGGTATTGTTTTCTTTTTTTTAAAATAATTTGTTTTTTATTTAAAATGATTTAATTTTGACACTTAGTGTTTCATTGACACTATATTGTTAAATATATATTAATTACCAAACCAACAAACTTTTTTAAGGTCACAGGGCCTTAAGAAATCTCTAATCAAAGTCAAAATATCAGCTATTAATCAACCCATTGCACAAACTATTATGATAGAACACAATCAGGCCCGCAAAAGAATTCCTTTGCTACTGAACCAAATCCGCTACAGCATGTTGGCTTTCATTACTTTAAGTTTAGTGGTAATAGCCGCATGCGAAGATCATCAGGAAAGGTATGAAGTTCCACCGTGGTTGGGTGGATCAAGTATTGAAACACTTGAACAGCGAGGTAATTATACCATTTTCCTCGAATTAATGGAGAAGGCGAATTATTCTGATCCGATTTCCAAACAACTTTTTACCTTGTTCGTTCCTGACGACAACGCTTTTACTGAATACTTTCAATCGGCAGGAATAAGCTCAGTTGATGATCTGACTGAACGGGAAGCAACTCAGCTTTTTTCTCTTCATGTTTTACGCAATCCCCGAAGTCGGTTTCAACTTATATATGAATACGTTTGGGACGAATTGCAAGGACCCGACGGAGAATATGCTTCCCTTTATCACCGCAAAAGAACCCCGAGCACTTCAATACCCTATACGGAAACAGTAAGATATTTACCTGGTTTTCAAGGACAGGAGCGCATCATTTATACCGGTGATAAAAATATTCCTCTCTTTACCGCCGAATGGTTTGATGATTATGGCGGAGACGTAGATGGTTCTGATTATTTGTTTATGTATCCGGGCAGTACCTGGGAAGAGGGCTATTCTGGTGACCTGGAGGGTAAAGGGACAAACTGGCATAATGCACAGGTTATTCCCAATCCACTGGACCCTGTTGAATTGGAAGTGCGTACTGCCAATGGATTTATATACTTCCTCGACAGGGTGGTTGCTCCTATGCCCAATATCGAAGAATTTATGATTGCCAACCAGGACAGATTCGGTTTATATTATGATATTCTGCAAAGGTTTGCGAGATATGGTGCTCCCCGTACCGATGAGCAAAACCGAATCATGTACCAGAAACAATATGATCTGGTTTATAACCTTGCCAATGAGTATGGACCACATACCGATTTGGCTATTCCGGCCCAGAATATGTGGACTGCCTTTCTTCCCAATGATCAGGCACTTCAATCATTTCTTGACAATGGAGTACTCAACTTCTATGAATCGTTGGATAGTGTGCCTCCCATTACCCTGTTTTATATTCTTCAGGCCCAATTATCAGCTACCCTGGGACTTCCTTCCAAAATGGAACAGTTCTTCTTTAATGCTTTTGGAGATAGGATAGATCTTGATCCCGAAACTGATATTGTTTCAAGCTACATGTGCAGCAACGGTGTTGTTTACGAAACCAATCGTGTTCTCGAACCTGCAGTATTTAATACTGTACCGGGTATTTTGTTTGTTGACAAGAACTATTCAACAATGTTGCAGCTGCTTAGCCAGGCCAACATGATGTCGTCTTTATCCAATCCGCAGTCAAACATTACCTTATTTGCCACAACCAACGAAAAGCTGGAAGAATATGGTGTGCGTTACAACACAACCCAGCAACGAATCGAATCAAGAGGGGCAATTGATGGAGTTTGGAGCCCAATGAGCAATACCGATCTGGTAAATTTTGCCCAGGACCAGTTTTCTCTTAGAGCACTTGACGAACTCAATGGTGATGGCGGTTTTCAGGAGATGGGCTCCGGTAACTTTATCTATTTTGCAAACAACCAGATTATAGGTCCTGAGAACCAAGCCTATAATATGCCTGCTACTGTAACCGATGTAACCAATGAATCGAACGGTTTGCTGGTGAAGGTTGACTTTCCGATCGCTTCCAAGTTTGTAATGGGCCAGTTTCTGAGTAACGGCCACAACATTGACGAAGGGCCGGCTGATCCGGAAGTATCAGAATTTGCTCAATTACTCATTGATGCAAGGTTTCTGAATAATCGTTTCCGCGATCCGGTAACAAGACAGGTTATTCCCCTTTTGAACTTCTTGTCGGCAAGTGATTATTGGACCGCCTTTATACCCACCAATCAAGCCATGGCAGAAGCACGCGCACTGGGTATCATTCCGGAAGAATATCCGCCTGCATCAGATACAGAAGGACGGGCAAAGATTGAACAGTTTATTAAGTATCATTTTCTTGAAGGTAGTGTCGTTTTTGATGACGGAAAAAGATCAGGGCAGTTCAGAACTCACTTTTCTTTCCGCGATGATGATAATATCTTACAGTATGGGATGCTAAATATAAGCAATGCACCTGAAAATCTGGTTCTTACAGATAATACCGGGCAGACTGTAACCCTCGAACATGAAGATGCCAACAACCTGGTAAGAAAAGGGGTTGTGCATAAAATAAACTCCGTATTGAGATTTGAATAAAAGCATTGTAACTAACCAAACAAAACATCAGCAATGAGAAAAGCAATACTGTTCTCAGTTTCCATTATTATATCTCTTGGTTTCCTTGTCCAGACTGCCTTCGGTCAATCTGCCGTAATTCAGGGTACTATAACAGACGCAGAGACAAAAGAATCACTTATCGGTGTTAACATCGTTGAAGTGGATCGAAACGGACGTTATATTAACGGTGCCACCACAGATGTGAATGGTAACTATGTTCTACAGGTGGATGATGTGAACAATGAGATCCATGTCTCATACATCAGTTACCGGAAAGAAGTTTTTAAAGTAGGCGACAGAGGCCGGATCGATATAGAACTTCAATCAGAGTCAATTTTGTACGATGAAGTTGTTATTACCGCTGAACGAATTGGTAATGACGGTTTTCAAAGTGTTCGTGACCGCGGTACTGCCGTGCAACGTATCGAAATGGGCGAAATGAAATCACTCATGACCTCTTCTGTTGAGGATATGTTGCAGGGCCGCCTTGGTAATGTGGATATCTCATCTTTCTCCGGTGACCCCGGTTCTGGGTTGAATATCCGTATTCGTGGTACAGCATCACTTAATGCCAGAAACCAACCACTTATCGTAATCAACGGAATACCTTACGATGCTCAGATTGATGACAATTTCGATTTTGCCAGTGCAGATATTGAAAGATTTGGTAGTTTGATCGACGTTTCACCCGAAGACATTGAATCCATTGAAGTACTGAAAGATGCCGCATCTACTGCCATTTGGGGAGCGAGAGCTTCCAACGGGGTTATCATGATCAAAACAAAAAGGGGTATTCAGTCAAAACCACTTTTTGAATATAACGTCCGTACTTCAGTATCTACAGAACCCCCGCCGATTCCTATGCTGGATGGTGCAGGATATGCCAGACTTATTTCGGAAGCATTTTATAATGTTAGCCGCAATGAGTTCTTTACCTCCAACCCAAATGCCATTGAGATCTCTTTTGACCCTGAATGGGAAGATTACTATAATTATGCACAGGATACAGACTGGCTCAGAGAGATAACACAAACCGCTTTTTCACAGGATCACAACTTCTCTGTACGTGGTGGTGGTGAAAAATCAAGATACAATGTTGCATTGGGTTTTGTTGATGAAGGGGGTACAACGGTTAATAACAATTTGCAGAAAATTAATTTGCGTAGCTCTATCGATTACACGTTATCATCAAAACTGCAGTTTCGTTCTGATATCATGTTTACACGCTACGACCAAAACAATACCTATGATTATGAAGATGGAGAGTTTGGAAACTGGAAATCCTTACGCTCTGTAGCCTATCGAAAAATGCCTAATCTATCTGTCTTCGATCGTGATACATTGAATCAGCATTATGGTAACTATTTTACGCCTATTCAAACCTTGCAGGGAAATTCCAGAGATTCTTATAACCCGGTAGCATTTGCCAACCTGGGCAGCCAGAATCGTGTTCGCGATAACTCAAGAGCATTGTTTTCGGTAATCTATAGTATTACCGATAATATTATTCTCAACTCAACCGTTACCATGGATATTTTTGATAATAAAATATCAAAATTTCTACCCTATAAAGCGCTTGGATACGAATACAGCAGCGATATTACCAACCGTGCCATCAATGAGTTTTCTAAAAAGAACTCTATTTTTACCTTTAACCAATTGATTTACCGTCCGGAACTTGGTGAAGACCACGATCTGGCCATGATGACACAGATCGATACAGAATCAACCAATTCGCGCTGGTACAAATCTGAATCGAGCCGTTCGGCATCTCCTTTTCTTACCGAACCCATCAATGATAAATCAATCGTTTATTTTGGGGCCAATAACTCCGAGTTCCGTTCAGCCGGTATTTTTGCTACTGCAAATTATAAGTACAAGGATAAATACAGCATTATGGTGGGCGCAAAATACGAAGGAAACTCCAAGTTCAGCAGTGAAAGTCGGTGGGGGCTTTTCCCAACAGTGTCTGCATTCTGGCGGATTTCTGAAGAAGCCTTCCTGAGTAATGCCAGTTTTCTTGATGATTTAAGGTTACGCTTTAGTTGGGGTCAAACAGGTAATACTCCCAACCAGAACTACCTTTATTTTAATACCTACACAGCTGGTTCCGAAATCTCATATATGGACTTACAGGGTGTAAGACCTACCGGCCTCGAACTTACCAGCCTCAAATGGGAAACCATTGAGCAGATCAACTATGGTATTACATTGCTGGCACTGAGCAACAAATTGAGTTTTGATGTGGATTTCTACAGAAAAACCACCTTTGACCTGTTACTTGAAAATTCTGGTATTCCCGGCCACTCTGGTTTTTCAAGCCTTACACTCAATGATGGTGTTATGGAAAACAGCGGTTGGGAATTCCTTCTCGACTATACCGTTGTAAGAACAAATGATTTTGTTCTGGCATTTAATGGAAACATTTCTACCAACCAGAACAAGGTGATCAGATTGCCCGAGAACTACAGCCTGGAATATGGTAATATGCTTGAAAATGGAAACTACCGTATCAGTATTGTTCCCGGACAGCCCATAGGTGGATTCTTTGGTTACGAATACCTGGGGGTTTATCCGTCTGATGCTGATGCCATTGTTCTTGATGCCAATGGATTCCCCGTATATGGATTTAATTCAGATACACCCATGAGCATGATCATGGGAGGTACATCCGGATACATATTCGAAGGAGGCGATGCCATGTATAAAGATCAGAACAATGATGGTAAGATCGATGAACTCGACCTGGTTTATCTTGGTGACCTCAATCCGCAATACATGGGCGGTTTTGGTGGAAGAATTGAATACAAGGGTGTTGTATTAAATACATTCTTCTCTTTTAAAATTGGGCAGAACATCATTAACCAAACCCGTATGGATACCGAAAAGATGTACAATTTCGACAACCAGAGTATGGCTACCAACTGGCGATGGCGCCGTGAGGGCGATATAACTGATATGCCACGTGCATTGTACAATCGTGGTTTTAACTGGTTGGGCTCCAATCGTTTTGTCGAAGATGGATCACACCTTCGTCTCAGAACAATTTCGCTTAGCTACGCCTTCCCCAAAAGGATTACAGATAATATGAAAATCAGAGATTTACGAGTATTTACCACTGCCTATAATCTTATAACCTGGACTAACTATTCAGGGCAGGATCCTGATGTGGCTCCCCCTTCAAGGCCCGATGTGCTGCCGAGAGACTTCAGTCGTACTCCGCCCGCCAGAAGGTTGATGTTCGGAATTAATTTTGGTTTCTAATAGAAAAAATATACTGATCATGAAAAAATTTATAATATCCCTGAAAACCTTATTTATCGCTTCTGTTTTTTTGCTCGTACTTCCATCCTGCAATGAATGGCTCGATGTTGAGCCACAGGGCGAATTGGTGCAGGACCGTTTCTGGCAGAAAACTTCTGATGTGTATGGCGGATTGGCTGCCACCTATGATGCCATGCGGGGAACCAGCCTTAACTCAATAATTCTTGGCGAATGCCGTGCCGATCTTCTTCGTTTTTCGGCAACCAACTTTTCCGATTATGTTCTAATTGCCGAAAGTAATATTACTCCAACAAATGGCGCCACTAACTGGAGCCAGTATTATACAGCTATCAATCTTGCCAACACACTCATGTTTTACAATAAGGAAGTGTTTGAAAAGGACCCCACCTTTACCCAGGAAATGCTCAATGGTGTTGATGCAGAGGCTCTTTTTCTCAGATCGCTGGCCTATTTTTACCTGGTAAGATTATGGAAGGATGTTCCTTTGGTGCTGGAACCTTCCATTTCCGATACTACTAACATTTATTTACCAAAGAGTTCAGAAAAGACCGTAATTCAGCAGATCATTAACGATCTACTTGTGGCCAAAGACCTTGCCTATACTACACAATTCCTGGGTACACCTGAATTTCATGGCCGTGCCAATAAATATGCCATTATGGCTCTGCTGGCCGATGTGTATTTATGGGATGAGCAATATAATTTAGCCATGAATTATGCTGATTCCATAATTCAAACCGGAATGTTTGAGCTGGAAGAATCTTCCAATATGTTCGATGTTTATTATCCTGGCAACTCAGCCCGCGAAGGTATTTTTGAATTTCAGTATAACAGTAACCTCGACAACCAATCCAATCCTATTTACAATAACCTGATCACAACCTATGGGCCTACCCAGGTATCACTGAATGGCCCAATTATCAACATGTTGTTTACCCAGGAAGACCTCAGAAGGTTTTTTGGTAAACAGGCGCTCTGGAAATATCAGGGAAAGGATGGTTTGGGGCAAATTGGCCGTACAGCAACAGAAGAAGATGCCAACTGGATTGTTTACCGGTATGCCGAAATCTTACTAATCAAGGCCGAGGCGGCTATTGAACTGGGTATGTTTGATGTAGCAAACACCTTACTGGGCGAAATAGCACTCAGAGCCGGAACCCCATATGTTTTCCTCAATGATAAAGAATCGTTACAGGATGCTTTGCTTGAAGAGAGAGCAAGAGAGTTTATCCTGGAAGGGAAAAGATGGTTTGATATACTCAGAGCCGCAAAAAGAGACAGATTTTCAAACCGGCAGATCATTATTGATATGATTCTATCGGGCGCAGATGTTCGGCTTCAGGCTATCTTAAGGACCAAAGTCTTCGATACTTTGGCCTATTACCTGCCTATCCATCAGAATGAAATCAACTTTAACCAGAACCTTGAACAAAACCCATATTATGATTAATTTGCATCCTTGCATCATGGAGCCTTATGCTTTCAATATAAAATAAGGTAAAATGAAATCAGGCTGACAAACCACCTATTTAAATAGATCTAACTGGCAACAACAAAATAAAACATGATCAATATGAAAGGAAATATAAAACCACGTTTCAGAACATTCTGGCTGCTGCTTATGGCTACCATAGTATTTAATAACTGTTCGTCCGATCCTGAATTATGGGATCCGCAATCAGAGTTTCAGGTTTTGACAGATTATGTCAATTCACATGAAGAGTATTCAGAATTTGCTGCATTACTTGAGGCAACCGAGCTTAGCGGATTGTTTTCAGTGCGCGGCCCATACACTTTGTTTCTGCCCAACAATGATGCATTTACTGATTTTTATGCTGAAAAGGGTGTTAGTTCATTCACCCAGTTTTCGCCCGAATATAACCAATCGCTTGTACTCAACCACCTGGTAAATATTCCATTGGAAACCGGCGATATTGGGTTGGGTGCTTTACGCGATGTAAATGGGATCGGCGATTTTATCGTTACTGAATTTTCTGGTGCTGATATTATTCTCAACAAGAAAAGTAAAATCATCGACCGTAATATCAGGGCATCCAACGGGGTTGTTCACATTATTGATAAGGTGATTGAACCCGTTGATGAAACGGTATTCGAAATACTGGAGGGATTGCCCGGGTACTCAATTTTTGCCCAGGGGCTTGAAGCTACCGGTATCAAAGACACCCTTAACCTGGTAGAATTTCCTTTCGGATCAAAAATGGCTCGTACCCGTTTTACAATACTTGCCGTGGCAGATACTACATATAATCGTTATGGTATCAATTCTTTCAATGACCTGGTGGCTGAATATACTGATGAACCCGGCCAAATCACCGATTTTAATAATGGATTTTACAGGTACATGGAATATCATTGCCTCGTAAATACTTATTACCTCAATAATTTTGAGAATAATACCCTTTATCCTATTCTTTCGTTCGACAACAATATTTCTATGAATATTGATACGGAAGATTATAAAATCAATCTTGACCGGGTTACTGACGAATACACTGGGTTTATAATGGAAGCATCCAATTATCCGGCGAAAAACGGGGCAGTGCATACAGTTAATACCACTCTGCCGGTTTACACCCCGGCTCCCACCGTAATAGTATGGGAAACTACCGATCATTTTGATCTTAAGCAGGGTGATTATTATGGTAGCCATTATGTTAGATGGCACGATGGCCTGAATACTTTCCAGGATGTCAAATGGGAAGGAGATTATCTTCTCTATTATTTCAAAGATCACAATACGGGTAAGCTCATGAATCATGATTGTCTTAGTATGAGCGGTTGGGGTTGGATCGAAGTTAAAACACCCAAGATCATGAAGGGTAAATATCAGATCACCAGTAACCTGTGGGGCGGTCAGCTCGACTATGCCGTATATGTGGATGGCGTTAATACTGCCAATATTCTTCGGTCTGATCCTGCCGAATCTACCAGCTGGGGTGAGTTTGACTGGGAAACTACTTCCAGGCATACCATTAAAGTGGTTGCCAAAACACCTGGCCTGATATTTTGGGATACACTCATTTTTACCCCAATCAACTAAATATACATAAATCCATAACGATAAATTGTCGATAAATGGCACATAAGTATTTGAAATATAATAGTCTGATCATTCTGATGATGCTTTTTAGCATTTTGTCTGCCGAAAACCTTTTTGCGCAATCTTCAGAAGAGATCACGGTTACAGGTATTGTAAGAGAGTCAGGAACAGGAAATCCGCTCAATCAGGTTTTTGTTTCTGTTTCCAATACAGGCTACCTTGCCGGTAGTGATGAAGAAGGGCAATTTTCCGTTCAGGTAACGGATCTCAGGTCTGAACTGGTTTTCGACTTACCAGGTTACACAAAGAGAAGTATTTACCTAAATGGAAATGACTTTGTTGAAATTTTCCTGGTAAAATCGGAATTCCGGTCAATGGACGATCTGTTTTATACCCCAATGGGATTAATGCAGATCAAAGATGCGGTTTCACCCTTTTCATCGGTTGACGCACAGGAGTTTAATTTTACACAAAACAGTTCGTTTGATCAAAACCTGATAGGCCGAATTCCCGGACTCAAAGCAATAAGGCAATCCGGTATGCCGGGACAAAGAACCTACATGACCATTCGTGGCATTAAATCTATTTTTGCGGATACCGAGCCCCTCATGTTTATTGATGGTATGATGCACGATTATTCGTATGCTAACCTGAGTATGATGGAAGGTTTCGCCAACAACCCAATGGATGTTATCGAAACTCAGGATATTACTGATATTTCTGTTTTGAAAGGTGATTTGTCTTATCTTGGCTCTGCCGGTTCCAATGGTGTAGTGTATTTAAATACTGAACAGCAGGCTGAAGCAAGTACAATTATACAACTTTCTTTATATTCGGGATTATCGTTTGCTCCCCAAAAACTTGATGTATTGAATGCAGAACAGTACAACCAGTATTTCTCTGAGTTGCTAACCAATCAGGGCTATAGCCAGACAGATATCGATAATGCCTTTCCGTGGCTAAACGGTAATGCGTCTGTTAATGAGTACTACAGGTATAACAACAATACCGATTGGCAATCAGAGATCTATAATCAGGCATCAATATCGAATTTCCACTTTTTTATAAAAGGGGGTGATGATATTGCTACCTATAATATCTCAACGGGTTATCTTCATCATGATGGTGTGTATAGCCAATCCAATTTCAATAGATTTAATTTAAGGGTAAATGGTAACGTAAATATTACTCAGCGTGTTTCCATTACACCCAACGTAAAACTTGCACTTTCCAATGCCACCCTGGCCAATCATGGGCCCAGTGCCTGGAAAAATCCGTTGCTTTCTGCACTCCTAAAGCCTCAAACCATGGCACCTATGGCCAAGGATAATACATCGGGTGTCGATTTGCCTTATTTTGATGATATCGGGGTTTACAATACAAGTAATCCGTCTGCCTTAGTAGAAAATGCACAGGGAAATAATCGTAACTATCAGTTCCTGAGTTCGATGAACACGAAATTTTTCATTACCGATAACCTGGTCATTCAGTCACTTTTTGGTCTTAATTACAATAATGTGCGTGAAAGTTTGTTTCTGCCAGATCTGGGTGTTGTGCAGGTGGATTCGGCCTATAACAGCCCCGGAGATTTCGTTAATGAACACCGTTCTTTCCAGAATCATTCTGATATTACCTGGAACAAGGCACTGCTAACAGGCCATACAATTGTTGTTACCGGTGGTTTCCGCTATATGGGTAACAGTTATAAAAACAATACCAGTATCGACCTCAATACCCCATCTGATGATTTTCAGCGCCTGGGGCAGGGTTCACAGTTCAGTTATCTGAGAACTACAACCGGTGAAGATATTGGATTCAAATGGTTATCATTCTACGGTAACACTTATTATGATTTCAAGAATCGCTTCATTCTAACGGCAAACCTTTCTTACGATGGTAATTCGGCCATTAACGCCAACAATCGATACAATTTCTACCCGTCAGTTGGTGGTGCATGGCGTATTTCTTCCGAGCGTTTTCTCATCAATACCAGTTGGCTCGAAGATTTGAAAATGAGAGTATCATGGGCGCAAACCGGTAATATTTTCAGCCGTGTATATGACCAGTCTAATCTTTATTACACCAGCAGGCGGATGAACAACCTGGGTGTTTTGCTTCGCCAGGGCATTCCTAATGAAAACCTTGAAGTGGAACGTCAGGAAACCATGGGTGCCGGTTTGGATATTTCCCTTTTCCGCCAGTTATTCAATGCTAGTTTAGATGTTTACCAGTCTAATGTAAACAACCTGATTTTATACCAGCAACTTCCATCATCATTAGGTTATACCGATTATTTCGATAATGGTGGTAAGCTACAGGCCCGTGGTATAGAACTGGGTTTAAATTCAAGAATTCATTTTGGCGAGTTGATCTGGACTTTCGGAGCCAGCCTAACCAATGAAAATACCGTTATCACCGGCCTCGAGTTTTTAAATCCTGATGTAAATTCTCTCATAACTTCTGTTGGTGATGCGCAGTATATTACATCGGTAGATAATCCGGTGAATGCTTTCTACGGCTACAAAACCAATGGGTTGACTACTTCCGGAAATGCTGCACAGGTTATTGGACCTGGCGGAGCGCCTCTTATGGAAGGGGACATGCGCTTTGTAGATACCAATGGAGATAATGTAATTGATGAAGCTGATAAAATGATCATTGGTGATCCCAACCCCGATTTTTACGGATATGCTTTTACCGATTTCAAATTCCGAAATTTTGAGCTTAAAGCCGTATTTAATTACATGATTGGAAATGATGTTTACAATTATGTACGTCACCAGGGCGAATCTATGAGCTCTTACAACAATCAACTTGTTACTGTTTTAGATCGCTGGAACGGTGAATCATCAGGAGAACTGATGCCACGTGCTGTTTATGGCGATCCGGCTGGTAATGCTGTTTTTTCTGATCGTTGGATTGAAGATGGCTCATTTGTAAGACTCAGTCAACTTACCTTGTCATATGAGTTCCAACCCGGACATGGAATTTTCACCAAAGGAATGGTAGTGTATGTTACAGGATCCAATCTTTTCACCCTTACATCCTATTCCGGATATGATCCTGAGTTTATGCATCTTAATAATCCTTTTTACATGGGGATAGATTATGGCAAAATACCTCAAACCCGATCATTTATTACCGGTATTAAACTAAACTTATAATCGTAAATAATGCTTATAATGAAAAAGAAATTCCAATTTCCAGGTGTTTTGCTTTCCCTGTTCCTTGTTGTTACGATGTTTACATGGCATGGATGCACTGATGATTTACTTGATACTCAAAATGCGGATCTTATAACCCCCGATCAGCACTATAATAGTATTGAAGATCTGCAAAATGCCATAGGGGGTGCTGTTATAACGCTGCAGGATAAGCTGCCACATTTAATTTTGCTCGACGGTTTACGTTCAGATATTATGGATGTTACCTATAATGCTGATCCTTTGCTTGTAAGCATCAATCATCATGATTTCGCAACCGGAAATGCTTTTACCGATCCAGCTGATCTTTATAAAGTGATCATTAATATAAATGATGTATTGGAAAACCTCAATAAAATTGAGGATCCTGATTTTGATGAAATCGTATTTAAGCCCCAGATAGTAGGTGCACTTATCGGCATGAGGGGTTGGGTATATCTGAATCTGGCCAGGTTGTACGGAGAAGTTACCTATATTGAAGGAAGTCTTACATCCTTGGCTGACGGTGTTGATCTGCCGGTTCTTTCCTCTGATGCTATCATAGATACAATCATTAACCAGGTTACACCCTATATCCATAATTCGGAAACTACCAGTTATGTTGAAATAAGAGTAGATTATTACATCAATAACAAGGCATTACTTGGTGAGTTGTATCTTGAAAAAAATGATTATGCCAATGCAGCCTTGTACCTGAAGCTGGCATGCGAAAGTTACCTGAATCAACCCAGGGTTTATAAGGTTGACAATACATACAAAGACAATGCCTGGAGCACCATATTCCTCAATTCAGATTCTCAATTTCCTGAGAATATTGGGGTAATTCCTTATTCCTCGCGCAATCAACAGAACAACCCGCTGGCAAACTGGATGGGTTTCGATCTTGATTATATGGTTAAACCGAGTCAGATGTTGGTAGATTCTTTTATGAGTCAGCAACGAACCATCGGCAATGATCCTGGCGATCTATGGAGAGGTTTTGGAGTAACCTTTAACGGTACCCTGGTTGCAGTAAATGACACTACAATGGTTTTAACAGAACCGTATATTACCAAATATGCCGTTGATCAGAACGATCCGAAAAGTAGCGATATTATCTATTCCAGGGCAACAGATCTTCACCTGCTGCTTGCTGAAGCCTACAACCGCATGGGTGATCCCGATTCGGAAGAGCTTGCCTTATTGCTGCTTAATGCAGGTATAAACAGTATTAACCCCAAACCTACCGGGTTTACCAGATGGTCAACCAACCTGGGTGTACGGGGCAGGGTATCGCTTAAAGCACGTGAAGTACCTGAAGAACTAACCGGTTTGGAGCGCATCGAATTTATTGAAGATCTTATTCTTGCCGAAAGAGCCATGGAACTGGCGTTTGAAGGAAAACGGTGGAATGATTTGGTACGTGTTGCCAATAGAAGAGGCGATCCTGCTTATCTGGCCGATAAGGTTGCAGCCAAATTTGAAGGCACTGCTCATTTCAATACTGTAAGAAATAAACTACTGGATCAAAATAATTGGTATTTACCGTATTAATTGGTTTTGTTTACTGGTTTTTTATTTTGCTTTGGGCATTCTCAGGCATTTTGCTGATGACAGCCAATGACTTTGTTCGTGTATTAAAAAAATATTAAATAAAAAATTGTTTTATTTAATTTTTGAGTTACTTTTTTTATAAATTTGCTTAGTGTATTTTTTACACAATCTTTTAATCAAATCTATTTCTAATCAAACTAAACAGTTACCATTATGAAAAAAATTTTTACTTTATTAATGATCCTGGCCTTTACAACCGGACTGATGGCTGAAAAGCCCAGAGCGGTGATTATGAGGGCAGAAGCACCAGCAGCAATTGATGGTGAGATCGACGAAATGTGGGACGCTATCGATCAGCAAAATATTGATAAGCCGTTCCAGGCAGAAACCCCTACCCTTGGAGCCTCTGGCGAAACCTACTGGAAAGCCCTTTGGGATCCCACAGGAATTTATATTTTGGTTGTTGTTAATGATGATGTTTGGGTATCTGGCGATGTTGATTGGCAATACGACAAATTAGAAGTATATTTCGATGCCAATTTCCTGAAAGAAGATGGAGGTGGTGCTTCAGATGATCCCGGACACTACCAGGTAGCTCCTAATCATGCAGATATGGAAAGCCTTGATGGCACACCAATAACTTGGGACAATGGTATTGTTTGGACTTATAAACTCAATGGCAATGCTTATACCGCTGAATTTTTTGTTCCATGGACATACCTTGTTGACAAAGACGGAATTGCTTTTGACAAGACCAGTGAATTGGGTTTCGATATTACTGTTGTTGATAATGATGTGGAAGGTAGTGGAGTAGATGGCCGTAACCGTGCCGTTTGGGCCAATGAAGGTGCTATTGATGAGTCATGGAGTGTTTTGGATGATGCTGGCCTTATTACTTTCGACGGAGCAGAACCAGGTACATATATTGACGATATTATTGTTACTCCTGATGGAGGTACTATTTCCAAAAACAAAGGTACCCTTCATTTGGAAGCTGAAGTAATTCCTGAAGATGCTACTAATCAAGTGCTGCGTTGGGAAGTTATCAATAAGCCAGGTCAAACAGGTATGGCTACAGTTTCCAATACAGGTAGAGTTAGAGGTATAGCTGATGGCGAAGTTACTATAAGGGTTTCTGCTACTGATGGTTCTTTCGTTGAAAAGGAAGTAATCGTAACTCTCACCAACCAAATGCCTACCCGTTGGGATTTTAACCATTTCAGAAATGGATTACTAAACGAAGTAAATGGAACAGAAGCTGTTGGCTGGGGCGGTTGGATTGATGGCACAGGGACACGTACTCTTGTTGATGGAGTTTATGCTAATGATGTTACATCTGTAGGGATGGATGGAGAAAATATAGTTGCCTGGAGATTCCAAACTGCCCAGGAACCTGTTTGGAGATCTACCGAAATGAATGTTCCTTACGAATTCAGCTTTACTGCATGGGCACCCAATGGAGCTAGAAACATCAAGGCTAATTTTGAAGATCCAACTGGAGACCGTTATACCCGCTATGGTTTTTCCAATTCAGATTATACTGATGGTGGTCCGGGAGGTAGATCAGAATGGACTTTCCCTCTTACTACTGAACCGCAACGTTTTGTTGTGGATGTAACTTTTGATCAAATCCTTGACGATACTTTCGAAAAGTTCCTCTTTGGTCTTTCTGCAGAAACAGGTATGGTTATGATTGATAGTATTCTTCTTATTAAGGAATCTGATCTTGCATTAGCTTATCCTGATGATACTTATGCCATGTTTGGTGTAACCTATTCTGTAGCTGCTGGTGAAGGTACTTTAACTGCTACAGTTAATGATGAAGCTGTAAACTCAGGTGATGATGTTATCTACCAGGAGCAAATTGTTTTCACAGCTGCACCAGAAGGAGCATACAGTGTAAAAGAATGGAAAAGGGATGGAGTAGTTATTGAAGGTCATACTGATTTAACCTACACTACAATGGTTGATGATGATATGGAAATAACTGTTGAATTTATTGATGCTACCAATGTACCTCTTCAGGAAGCAAGTAAACTTCGTGTTTATCCGAATCCTTTCAACAATAATATTCATATTGATAACAGCGAAGGTTTCTCTTCTGTAAGTATCACAAATATTGTTGGCCAGTCGTTGATGAGTGCCAATATTGAAGGTGTTATGGTTATCGACACTTCTGACCTTACACCTGGTGTGTATTTTATGGTTTTCGAAAGTGAAAAAGGTGAAAGACTTGTTCGCAAAGTAGTTAAGCGATAGGTTTTGGTTGATTATAGGTTGGAAAAGGAGATTCGATTTATCGAATCTCCTTTTTTTTATGGCAATATGATTCATTCTGATGTTAAAGCTGTTCCGAAAGGTTTTCCTTGTCAGGATATTCAGGATCAACATTTTGTAATTGCTGCCATATCCTGGCAGCAGCAGGTTTATTTTCATTTCTCAGTTCAGCAGAAGTAAAGGAATATAAAAATTCAGCATCAAACCTGAATAGTTCATGCACGCTGTTGAAGTAATGGCTGGCTTTTGAATAATCAGATACCTGCATGTAGGCATCTGCCAATAGTTTTCTTGCCATATGCGAGTCATATTCAAGTAATGATGGCTCAAGCACGCTGATTGCTTCCCGGGGCTCATTATTGGAAAGCAAACCAATAGCCTGCTCCACTTCTGCTTTGGTCTGAAAGGGTATGTAGTTGTTGAAAGCATAGATCTTACCCGGAACCCTCAAAAACTGACGTGCATTCATTTTCTGCAGCTCATCAGCTACCACGGCTGCTCTTGCCTGGTTCTCATCATAAACCAGAGCAATTAGCAGTTTACCCAGCACATTGGCTTTGTAGCCAGCGGGAGCCTGCACATTGGCTTTGTCAAGATATTCAGTTGCCCTTTCTACATCTCCCATCATTAAACAGATCTCTCCAAGCCTGAAATGTGCAAACCACGAATCTTCGTATTGAAGCGATTTTTGAAAGTATTTTTTTGCAAGGGGCAGGTCGCCCAGTAAGGTAAGGCACTGTGCAGCATCGCGGTAATTGGATGCACGGTAGGGATTGGTACGGATAAGGGCTTCATATTCATAATAGGCTGATTCGATCCTGCCTGCTTCCTGGAGTTTTTTAGCCATATCCAGTCGCGCTTCGGCAAGCGAAAGATCTGCCCGTCGCATCACGGCAAAGGTTATGGAATCTGAAAAGCTTTGAGAACGAAAGGTTTCAATATAACTTCCTGCGTTTTCTCCTTCACTAACAAAGGGCCACTGACTCATTAACGATTGGATCCTGTGGTGGGCCAGCAGAGTATCGAGCCTTGTATAACCCCAGTTTTTTCGGTAATATTCGATGGGCTTGGTATTCAGTGCATTTTCATCTGTTATTCCTGATCTGGTGAGTGATTCGAAAAAAGTGTTGGCCATTAGGAAAATGCCCTCTACGTTGGGGTGCACATGCTCTGTCATAAGGGTATTGCCAATTATTTTGTTGGATGCACCAGCTTCAAAAACACCTTGCATAGGAACCAGAAAGACTCCTTCAATCTCTGCCAGTTCTCTGACGATACGATTGGCCTGTTCACTGGCTCTGAAGCGCAGCCCATCCAGGTCTTTGGCTTTGTAATACAACTCCCTGGCCTTGTCAAATTGTCCGTCTATCTCTGCCTGTTGAGCCTGTGTAAATATTTTGTCTGCACGGGGCTGGTCAACTTCATCAATGGATATAAAAGGCTCCATTCCGCCCACATTACTTACCAGCTCAGACAAAAAGACTGGCACATTTTTGTTCCGGGCACTGGCTATCATGTACGCCAGATTCTTTTCAAATGTAGCCATGGTACGATTATACTGATCGCTACCATAAGCAATGGCATTGTCTTCTACCATTCTTTTCATAAGGGTTTCAGGTTGGTCAGAAGAATCGTTACGGCTTGCAAGGGCCGATCCTAACCCCGAAATGGCATTTTGTAACATCTGATAGATCTTCAGGTGCATCATCCGCAGATGTAACCGTATTACGAATGAACTATTGCCAACCCCTTCACTGGAGCCACTTCCCAGGGCACCATAAAACTCATTGTGCCCTTCGTAGATTAGAATGGCATCAGGGTCCTGTTTCAGTATTTCGCCGGTAAAGTCGCGCAAAGTATAAGTATTTACAGCAGTTACCGAAGTGTTGACCACTTCCATGTTTTTCGAAGGATAGGCATCTTCAAGCTGTTGATGAAGTATCCGTGAAAACATAAGGTTACGATCATACGGAAAACCATATACTACAGAGCTGCCCATAACAAATACCCTGAAAGTGTTTTCCGGTTTCTCTTTCAGGAAAATATCGTTGGGTGGGGTTGTGTGTCCAAATTTCATGAAATACTTTTTCCCTATTTCAGGATTAACTCTCAGGTATTGCTCATAAGCTTCTTCCGGAACCTGGGTAAATACCCTGAAGTTTTCGCCATAGTCTGCAATCCTAAGTATCAACTCAACACATAATAGGAGAACCATCGGTAGAAAGATACTGATAATTTTAAAAGCTATTTGCCTCCCTTTTCCGGTGGTTTGTTTTCTGTCAGAGATTTTTTTCATATTACAGATTGTGGATTAGGTTAGTATGTTTATAATCAGAAATTTACAGAATAATATTTTGTTTTTTATGGATATTTTTCTATTGGCATATTTAACATGTAATAGAGTTAAAATATGCTATCTTTGCAACAAAGTGTAGTTACAACACTATCTTTTATCAGAATTAAATTTACACTTTTTTGAAATAGTTAGCATTATTTTAATATAAATCCATTAAAGTTTTATGGCTATGCTGTCGCTTAAAAATAAATTTACTTTACTTTTACCTGCTTTTCTTTTAGTCATTTTTTTTCAGATTAATCTCTCCGCCCAGGGATTCTTAACCGTTGATGGAAAGCGAATTGTAGACAGCGAAGGAAATGAAGTAATTTTACGGGGACACTCACCTGGCGGATGGATGCTCCAGGAGGGATACATGCTGCAAATGCAGGCTTTTGCCAACCCACAGCATCAGATAAGGGCGAAGATTGAAGAATTAATAGGCCCTGAACAAACCGATCTTTTCTACGAGAAATGGCTTGAAAACCATTTTACAAGGGCAGATTTTGATCTGTTGGTAGAAATGGGTTTCAACAGCATACGGCTCCCTTTGCATTACAATCTGTTTACCCTGCCTATTGAAGATGAACCTGTTGAAGGTGAAAATACATGGCTTGACAAAGGCTTTGCCATGGTAGATACCCTTTTGGCCTGGTGTACCGAGGCCGAAATATACCTGATACTCGATATGCATGCCACTCCCGGTGGGCAGGGCAGAGATGCTGCCATTTCTGATTATGACCCATCAAAACCATCATTATGGGAAAGCGAACTAAACAAGGATAAACTGGTGGCCCTCTGGCAGCAACTTGCTCAGAGATATGCCGATGAACCCTGGATAGGTGGCTATGACCTTATCAATGAACCCAACTGGAATTTTACCGGTAGCAACCAGAATGGCTGCGACGAAACCACCAATGCTCCAATGCGGGATCTTTATGAACGCATTACAACAGCAATTCGTGAAGTCGATACCAACCATATCATTTTTATCAATGGTAACTGCTGGGGCAACAATCATAACGGACTTACCCCGCCATGGGATGACAAGCTGGTTTACAGCTTTCATAAATACTGGTCTTCCAACGATCCCGGTTCCATACAATGGATGATCAATCTGCGCAACACCCATAATGTGCCTATTTGGTGCGGTGAGTCGGGCGAAAACTCCAACCACTGGTACACCGATGCAGTAAGGCTTTTTGAAGAGAATGGCATTGGCTGGGCATGGTGGTCGTGGAAAAAGTTTGGCTCTTTTTCAGGAATTGCCTCTGTTGAGCCACCTGCCGGCTACCAAACCCTGAAGAATTACTGGGAGAATGGCGGCACTCAACCCACCGCTGAATTTGCCACAGAAGTATTGATGGAATTAACCGAACGATTAAAGCTGGAGCATTGCATCATCAATTATCCTGTGGCCGATGCCCTGCTTAGGCAACCCACCGAAGCAACTGCCATACCCTATGCACAACATACCCTGCCAGGATTGATTTTTGCCACCGACTTCGATATGGGGCAAAATGGCGTAGCCTACCAGGATGAAGCCTACCAAAATACCCATGTATCATCTGGCAACTACACTGCATGGAATACCGGATGGGGCTATCGGAATGATGGTGTGGATATTGAAGCAATAAGCGATGGTGAGCCTTCTAATGGCTTTAATGTAGGATGGACTGCCCCCGGCGAATGGATGCAATACACGGTGGAAGTATCCGAATCTGCTGGCTATAGCTTTGCTGTAAGATATGCCAGTACAAGATCAACCACTCTCAGAGTGAAAGTAAATGATCAGGATGTTATTGCACCGTTTAACATGCCTTCAACGGGTGGATGGCAAACCTGGCAAACCTACACTGTACCCGATATGATTCTAAATGCCGGCGAAAATGCCATTAAAATAAGTATTGAATCAGGGGGATGTAATCTCAGTTATTATGAATTTTCTGATCCTGTACCCCTTTCAGAATCACCCTTCAAAGCATTGGTGGCAGAAACGATGGGGCTGGGCGATAGTATAGCTTTGGTGGTAAATCTTAATCCCGATCAGTCATCAACGCTTTCAGCAGCTGACTTTTCCATGCTTGTGAATAATGAACCTGCGGCTGTAAGTGAAGTTGTATTATTGCCAGGATCCCGTACAGTAATTATCATTCCTGAAAACCGTATCTATTATAATAACATTGTAAAGATCAGCTATACCGGTACTTCAATAATTGACGAGATTGCGCGACCACTGGAACAGTTCTCTGAGCTTACGGTGATCAATAAAACACCTGTAAGATACAATCTCCCTGGTATCATTCAGGTTGAAAATTATTACCACCAATCGGGGCTGGTTTTTGAAACTACTGAAGATACTGGCGGGGGTAGTAATTTTGGCTTTACCGATAGCGGGGATTATGCTGATTATTTTGTAAGAATCAATGAAAGTGGCGTTTACCAGTTTATCTACCGCATTGCTGCTTTGGCAGGAAACGGAAAATTCAGAATCCAGCTTTATGATGATGATGACAACATGACGATTCACGAAACCTTCAACGTGCCGGCAACTGGCGGATGGCAAACATGGCAAACCGTTACATCTGAAATAACTCTGCCGGAAGGCTATTACAAAATGCGGATTTATATTGTTAGCAAGGAGTTTAATATGAACTGGTTTAGGGTGGGAAACCTGATCACCAATGTTCACGATCAGGGTTTCAATGATCTGAAAATCTACCCAAACCCTGCATCTGACAAGGTTACCATTTCAGGCTCAGATTTGGTTTCAGGTTTAAATATACAGGTTTTCAATGTAGCAGGTCAGAAAATTCACGCTCAATTTATTGAAGGGAGCAACTCCCAAACTTTTAGTGTAGAGGGTTGGCCTGCTGGTATTTATTTTGTAAGGTTATTTGCCATGGGGCAAACGAGGTCGATAAAATTGATGATTGGTGATTATCCATAAAAAATACCATTAGTTAGAGGATGGAGCTTGACTCCTTCAGATTTATATGTTTAACGAGAAGTATTACAACGAGTCTATGATCATTTAAAGCATGAAATATATGGCCGGCAAAAAGAAAAAAGCACCCAATATGGAATTGCCTGTTGAATCAAAGAAACGATCACTAATTGAAAAAGTGCTCAGCATTTTTTTTCTTGCAGTGGTTGTTCCGCTCATTATAATAGTATTAATAGAAGTACTGCTAAGGGCTACAGGTTATGGAAAAGAGTGGCCAATGTTTTCAGAAACCAGGGTACATGGACGAGATTATATTACTCTGAATCCTGAATACAGCCAAAAATACTTTCTGAACGAAAGTTTTACCTTTCCACACTACGACCTTTTTCTAAAAAAGAAGCCAGAAAATGCATTCAGGATTTTTGTTCTGGGAAGTTCTACTGTATATGGGTTTCCCTACCACCAGGGTCTTTCTTTTCCTTCTATTTTGGACCAAAGGCTTACCGATGCTTTCCCCGAAAAACATATTGAAGTGATCAATTTGGCCGTTACTGCCATTAACAGTTACTCACTTGCCGATAGGATTGATGAGATTCTTGAGCAGCAACCCGATGCCCTGCTCATTTATGCCGGACATAATGAATTTTATGGCGCATTGGGTGCCGGAGCCTATGGCGGAATGGGTAATGTCCATTCATTGAAAAAGCTTCACCTTTTTATGCTTAGGTACAGGTTTTACCAGGGAATTCGTAGTCTGGCAGACGGGATATCGGGTGGGGGAGTACCCGAACTGGAAGCTGAAAGCCAGCAGGTAGCAACGCTGATGGAACGTATTACCCAAAACCGGAATATTGCCTACCAGGGAAGGGTGTATAATGCCGCCCATCGCCATTTCGAATTGAATATGGGTAGTATTTTACGAAAAGCAAAGACTGAGAGGGTTCCCGTTTTTATTGGCGATGTGGTGAGCAATATTGGTGACCTGCCACCCTTTGTAAAAGAAGAAAACAGAGAAAAATCAGCAGCCCTTATTGCATTTGAGCAGGCCCAGGGCCTTCTGCAGCAGGGCCTTGCCGATAGCGCCCGGGTTATGTTTGCCCAGGCACGTAATCTCGATGGAATAAGGTTCAGGGCGTCAGATGATATCAATCGCACCATTGAAGAATTGAGTGAAGAATTCAATGCATTTTTTGTACCTGTCGGACGTCGGTTTAAATCTGAGTCACCCAATGGTATTCCGGGTAATACTCTCTTTACCGAGCATGTACACCCCACCATTACCGGCTACCATGTAATGGCTGATGTGTTTTATACATCACTTCTGCAATCGGGTTTGATGGGTGAGACCAACCCTGATGATGGTAAACCGGCATCATGGTACCAACAAAGCGGCACTTACACAATTCTCGATAGTATTACTGCCGATCTTCGGATTCAGCATCTTATGTCGGGCTGGCCCTTTCAGCCCAGGGTGGGTGTCAATAATTTTAAGCAGGAGTATATACCTTCAGATATCATTGACTCACTGGCTTTTCTGGATATGGTGTATGATGATATTACGGCTGCTGATGCTCACCGCAGACTGGCTACACACTACCAGACCCGGGGTTTGCTAAATGAAGCTGCCCGCGAACTTCAGGTCAATACTTTTATCAATCCGTGGGAACTAAGAAATTACATTGAATCTGGTAACCTTTTTATGCAGGCAGCAAACCTGCAGGCCGCAAGAGATGTGTTTGTGCGGTCGCTGGCATTAACCCGCGAGCCATTTGTATTGTTGCAACTGGCTGAAATTTCTCTCAAACTTGATCAACCCTTGCAAGCCTTTGAATACCTGGATCAGCTGGAAGGTACAGGCAGTCAGTACAATACGCTTATGGTGGCTCAGATCCGTTATCAGGCTCTTTTGGAGAGCGGCCAATCTACAGAGGCACAACAACTTCTGGTAAAGTATCCACAACTTCTTTCAGAAACGGCAACCACTGCAGAAACCATTCTTTTTACACCATCTATAGTTAGAGACCAGATTGATCAGGCTTTTACCAGCCTGCGGCAAAACAATCCGCAAAAAGGGCTTGAACTGCTTCTGGAAGCCAATAGAGTACTCGAAACCGGGCTGGCCAACCGATTTATCGGAGAAATATACCTCAGCCAGGAAAATGACATCGCCCTTGTTTACCTTACCAAAGCCTGGCCCGATTTCCAGGCCGATGCCGGTTTTATGAACACCTACTGCTATGCTGCCATCCGCTTTGAGCAATACGAACTTGCAGCCAGGCTCCTTCCCACACTAAAACAGCTCGATCCCAACAATGCGAATATTGAAAGGTTTGAGAGTGCTATCAGAAGCCAGGAAGGGGTATGATTTGATGTTTGGGTAAACCCTATTCAACCACCACAATTTTGTGTGTCTCGCTGCCGTTTATTTCGCTGTGTATGAGCAAAAAGTAAATTCCGGGTTGCACGTCAGGTATTGGCAGAGTAATCAGGGAAACACCATCAGCTGTAACCGATGTTTTGATCAGTTGCCCGCTGAGTGTGTATAAATCGACAGACCTGATAGATATGCCTTCTTTAAGCTGCACATGGATAGCTTCTTTTGCCGGATTTGGGTAGATGGCTGAGAGTAGGGTTTGGGAATAACTACTTACATTTGTAGTGCTGCCCAAATGCAGTTTTATGGCTACGGGGCGGTGGTCGGAAACATTGTTGTCGTATTCCCACCAGCCACTGGTCAGGTGATGATCTATGCGGAGGGTGGATATTTCCGATTCGGGGTGGAGCAGTGCATCAAATAATTCATTGGTTATCAGAATATGATCGAGGTGCGAAGGCCAGCTGGGATAAGACCAGTAAGCATAGCTACCTTCTGCAATTTGCATATCTGCAAAAAGGTAGTTTTGCGAATCGCTGATGATGTTTTCAAAAACATTATTGGGTTGGCTGTCAGCAATATTGTCGTTAAGATCGCCCACTACCAGCACTTTTTTATCACTAAAATTGTTGTCGATGTATTCCTTGAGCAGGTTGCTGGCTCTGTAACGCCGATATTCTTCGTCATTTGTATTGCCCATTTCCATAATCCCATCGCCACAACATTTGTAGTGGTTGTTGATTACAATAATATTTTCACCCATAAATTCCATATCCATAACTACGGGTGATCGGGGGAAAGTTCTCCAATAAGGAGATGTGGTATATATTTCGTAAATGCTGTTTATTTGCACACTACTGGTTTTATACATATAGGCAAGGCCTGCGTAATAGGACGATTTAATATGGTAATGATAATCGGGTAATTCGTTCACCATTTGCTTAAAAAAAACAGTATCACTTATTTCCTGAAATGCAAAGACATCTATATCCAGATTCTGAATAATCTGGGTTACATAATTTACCGTTGTTTGATCTTTTTTGGGGAAATGTTCGATATTCCAGCTGGCAACTTCAAGGGTATTATCAGTGCCAAAAGTGGGAATAGTAACCTGCTGAGCAGAGAGTATGAAGTATTGAAGAATGAAAAGAGCTGATAGAGAGAATTTAAGCATAGTATTATTGATGGTGTATTTTTTAGAGAATCTGTACCTTTATCACAGCGGTCTCCTTTAGTTGCGTGCAAAGGTAGGACTTTTAAAATTAGTAATGTGGTTTCCATTCAGGAATAAAGAAGAGATGACCGGCAATTAATGAATATTGCAATTTGTTGAAAAATTCCTGCTATTTTTCCGGAATATTTCAACAACTGTGATTTATTTTGTTCGCAATGTTAGGTAGTCGCAATCTTGCCACATTAGCAGAACCATGGGGTACGGTTGTTTTCAGTTTCCTGATTTCACAAACGGCACCTGGTAATTCTCGTTGTTGGTGGTGCTGAAATGCAGGATATAATAACCATCAGGAAATGATGATGTATCGAATGATCTTTCTGAACCTGCATTTTCATATAACTCCATTATCCGTCCCTGGCTGTCATAAATTGTAACCTTATTCACTTGTAAGCCGGAAGGTATCTTTAATGTGATACTGTTCTTGGCAGGGTTGGGGTAAAGCTGAATTTCTTCCGGTTTTAAGGTGTTGATTGAATTTGGGTCATCTATTGAAAGTACCATTTTGTCAATATTGAATGCTGCTGTTCCTTCAATATTTATGCGTATGGTTCTTACACCGGCACCAAGATAGCCCCTATTCACAACAGTTGTTGTGGTTTCCCAACTACCCGTGTTGGGAATATCGGCATGCAATTTTGTTCCACCATTAAATTGTATTGACATTTTGCCTCCCGTTTGGGTAGTTGCTACATGTGTTGAAACATAATACATTGCTGATTGCCCTACATTTACGGTATATTCCAGCCATTCTCCCTGGGCTACATAGCCAACGTGATACCCTCCACCTGAACGTGCCTGTATATCTACGGGTTCATCCTGTCTGAAGTCGTTGGGTATATTTTCCGGGGTAGTGTCATAATAGGTGAGATGCTGACAACCCACATCAAAGTGCTCTGCTTCAATGGTGCCAGGTACAGTCAGAGTCATATTGTTGTAGTTGAATCGCTCGGAGCAGATAGCATAGATCTGCTGCGGATAGGAGTAAAGCGAATCGCCACTGGCAAGATATTGCACAATTCGGTAATAATAGGTGTTACCGGTAATGATGCCGGATGTGTCGGTGTAATTGTTGCCTTCATAGATCACATCATGATAAAGAAAATCACCCTTGTATTCCATTTTGCGCTGAATTACAGTGCTGTCGATGGCCATGCTATCGGTATTGAGCCGGTTGGTCCAGTTTAGGGTTACTTTTTCGTCAGCTATTTGCAAGGTAAAGGGATCGGGTGAATAATCTGAAAAATACATCAGCACGTCTTTCACATCATCCCATTTGTTGTCTTCGCGTTCGTACAACCTGAAATCGCCACCATCATCCCAGTAGCTGTATGGATAGTATTCGAGAATAATGTTGTTGTAGATGCCCAGGTACCGCATTTTCTGGTTGTAATTCACTTTGTGAGTGGCACCCCATTCGTTCAGTATAACCGGAATATTGTGCTCAATACTCCAGTTTTTCACACGTTCCATGTTGCTTCGAAGGCTTTGTATTTGTGATGGAGTGCCAGGCCAGGGCTCCTGTCCGCTGATAAAATTCCAGGGGTCGTAGGCATGAAAAAATCCCATCAGGTACTCGTCATCCGGATCAGGGATATTGATGTTGATCAGGTTGTTGGATGCATTGTATCCGGTACCCGAAAACAGGACAATTCGGGTGGGGTTATGCTCTCTGATAATACTCAGAATACGGGGCTGAAGATCGTTTAGTTGCGCCATGGTCATTACCTCGGGTTCATTGAGTATCTCAAAGAGGAGTTTCTCAGACTTATCTTTAAAGCGGAAGGCGATTTGGGTCCATAAGGAGTCAAACTTTGCCTTATTCTCTTCGGTATAATGCTCTTTAATCCATGAGTCATGATGTGCATTCAAAGTTACGAAGAGGTCGGCTTCAAGTGCCCAGTCCACAATCTGTTCTACCCTGTTCATCCAGGTTTCTCTAATTTGATAATCATTGCCGGGTTCAAAATGGTTGGCCCAGGTAACGGGTATTCTAACATTATCGAAACCTGCGGCCTTGTAAGCTGCAAAATAGTACTCCTGTGCCAGGCTGGGGTACCATGAACCTTCTGTGGGTATGGCATCAAGGGTATTGCCCAGGTTTATGCCACGGCCCATTTGAGCTGCGGCCTCATGCGGGGTTTTCTGAGCATGAATTTGCCGGTCAGGGAGCAGTATAACAGAAATGAAGATTAACAGGCTTGTTATGAGCCAAAGGTTTGTTTTAAATTGCATATGAATTTTTTGTGAGTTTTATTTACAATAGGCCGGGTTTTATTGTCCCAAAGCTGAAGAATGGGCATCCAACGCTCCTGCTAAATACACCAGCGGCGTATTCCAGTTGATGGCAATTTCGTTGGTAGAATAGCTACACCAGTGATCTACGAATGATTTTGCCGGGAAGGTGCTACGTTCCATGTCGGGGCAGTCATCAAAGGTTGCCGTGTTGGGGCCACCGGCCAGAAATCCGGGAACCGGGTCTTCTATACCATCAGCTTCTGATGGGCGGTGGTGTATATTCATCACCTTTTGGTTGCCAAAACCTGTAACAAAGCAATAGCCGGTAGCATTGCGTCCGAGCAGGTAATCCATATCCGAGTGGGCCGAATACAGGTGATTTTTGTCTCCGGTAAGTTTGTAGGCTAACAGTTTTAGAATTCCCTGGTTGGCTACTGCTGAATTACTGCCCCATTCAAAGTGCTGAATACTTACACCATAGGGCGATGTTTGCGAAACAGAGGTAAGATGATTGGCCAGTTCGAGAAAGTCCTCGCGAATGCCTTTGTCCTTAAGAGATTGTGGAAGGTTATCATAGTCTTCGAGCAGGGTCAAAAATCCCAATGCATACACCTGGTTCCAGGTGGGTACAGTGGGTTTCGAGTATTTTTCGAGAACTGTTTCAAGATACATCTCTTTGCCGGTTGCTCTGTAGAGTTCAGCAGCGGCCCAGAAGAACTCGTCTGTAACATTGTTGTCGCCATAAGTACCTGTCTGGATATCTTCGGGCTGCCGATAATATACATCTGGATTATTTAGTGCCCATTGCCACGCTTTTTCGGCTTTTTCGATGCTTTCAGCAGCAAGTCCGGGGAATTGGGTTTTATAATCTCCCAATACCCTGTATGCTTTGGCAGCAACCGCGGCGAAATTGAGCGCTGCTGCAGTAGTTTTCATCACTACATACCTTTCGTCGGTTCCCTCATGGGGCATTATTACTCCATCGAAATTTTTGTTGGTAAGTTTATGGTAAACCCCTCCATCATGTGGATCCTGCATGGTGAGCATCCAGCGATAGTTGAAAAGGGTTTCTGACAAAATATCGGGTACTCCGCTTCCCGTTTCAGGGATATCTGCTTCCAGATTTGTAAAGTATTCAGGATAATCGCTTAGCGCCTTGAACATGGTATAGGTGCTGATGCCACTGTTTACAATGTACTTGTTGTAGTCGCCGGCATCGTACCAACCCAGGGGAGAGGATATTACTGTCCCTTCAGGGCGATGTTTTTCAGCAGCGGAAGAATGTATTAACACAATCGTATCGGGATGGCCTGCAGGACGTGCCCATGGCCCTCCCAGGGATTCACTGATCTCAACAGCTGTCCGGTTAAAATACAATGCCTTGATGGCAGCTTTGGCAATGGGGGTATAAGGATTGTCTGAAACCTCTATTTCATACTTTTCCTCTACGTCAGGAAGAACAATGGTGTAAATACCTGGCAGGGTAATGGCTGAAATATCAGCTTTTCTTACTGAATCACCAGACTGTTCCCAATAGAGTGGGGCATTGGGTGTAATTGACACTACTTTTTTATTGTTGCTGTCAAAGATATCAAGGGTATTTACCTGTGTTGAAACAAGTACCATCTTAGGTGCCTTGCTGATGTAGCTAACCTGGTTGTATAGCAAATGTGTACCCATGCCGGTTTTGTAATTTGGAATATTTGCACATGATGCCAAAAGTGATATGGCGAGTATCAGTGCTGTTAAGTTTTGTTTTCTAATCATTTCGTAATAGAGTTAAGAGAAATAGTACTTGGGTCTGATTGTCATTTTTGTTTTATCCACTTATAACATTATCTTCCGTTTGTTCTGCCTGCAAAGCAGGTTCGGTATTGCCCATGATCACGACAACAGATATCTCTTTGCCCGCGAAGGCTGATATTTGAATGGCATTACCCGGGTTTTCAACCCCGTTCACAGTTAATTTCGAAACTCCCTTACTTACATGCTCCGGGTTTTCTACTTTGATCCTGTAGGTTGTTCCCCTCAATTTACGCGTTACTTCAAATCCATCCCAACTTGCAGGTATGCAGGGGTCTATAACAAGAGAATCATAGTCGGGCCTGATGCCAAGAATGTACCTTGTTATAGCGTAGAAATTCCAGGCGGCAGTGCCGGTAAGCCATGAATTTTTGGCTTCACCGGGTTTGGCGGCATCTTTTCCGGCAATCATCTGTGAATAAACGTAGGGTTCGGTTTTGTGCAGGTCGCTTATGTTTTCCAGATAGGCCGGGCAAATCTTTTTGTAATAATCCCACGCCTGATCACCACGGCCAATCATGGTTTCGCCAATCATGATCCATGGATTATTATGGCAGAAGATGCCGGCATTTTCCTTGTAACCGGCCGGGTAGGTTGATATTTCGCCATACTCAATAACGTAGCGTGTAAAGGCGGGGTTGTTGAGTACGATACCATATTCACAATCAAGGCGTTCCTTTACTGAATTGAGTGCTTTTTCCACCATCCCTTCATCTTTGCCAATTTCGGCCATGGAGCACCATCCCTGCGATTCGATAAATATTTTACCTTCTTCGTTCTCGTGGCTTCCCACCTTTTTCCCAAAGAAATCGTAGGCCCGAAGATACCAGTTGCCATCCCAACCATGTTTTTTTACGGCTTCCACCATGTTTTTCACATGCATTTCGGCCTGATCGGCTTCTGCATTCCGGCCAATATGTCTGCAAAGCTTCACGAATTCATTTCCATACATCACAAATAAACCTGCAATCATAATTGATTCGGCAGTTCCTCCCTTTTGGTTTTCAGTAGTTTGGAACGATTCGTTGGGGTTTGATGAGAAGCAATTGAGATTCAGGCAGTCATTCCAGTCGGCACGTCCTATGAGAGGAAGTCCATGTGGGCCGAGGTTGTTCACCACATGGTAGAAGGATGCCTTCAGGTGATCGAAATGGGGTTTTGCATTCGACTCGTCGTTGTCGAAGGGTACCATTTCATCCAGAATACCGAAATCACCCGTTTCTTTGATGTAGTCGGTGGTGGAAAGAATCAGCCAGAGCGGATCGTCATTGAAGTTTCCTCCAATGGCATTGTTTCCTCTTTTGGTGAGGGGCTGATACTGATGATATGCACCACCATCTTCAAACTGGGTAGAGGCAATATCGATAATGCGCTCGCGGGCACGAGAAGGTATTTGATGAACAAAACCTATCAGATCCTGATTGGAATCGCGGAATCCCATTCCACGTCCAATACCTACCTCAAAGAACGATGCTGACCGCGACATATTGAAAGTAACCATGCACTGGTATTGATTCCAGATGTTTACCATCCGGTCGAGCTTTTCATCGCCACTGTTGATGGAAAACCGGCTTAACAGATCATCCCAGTATTTCTTCAGATTGTTGAAGGCATTATCTACCTTTTCAACCGTGTTGAATTGATCAATGACCTGCAGGGCTTTGGTTTTGTTGATAATATTTTTCCATTCCCATTTTTGATCATCTTCATTTTCAACATAACCAAGTATGAAGATCAGCTCTTTGGATTGGCCTGGTTCAAGTTCTATTTCCAGGTAATGGGAAGCTATGGGCGACCAACCGTGAGCAAACGAGTTGCGCGGTTTTCCATCGGCCACTGCCTGCGGCATCGAAAACTCGTTATAAAGACCCACGAAGCTTTCCCTATCGGTATCATAGCCCTGTAAGGGTGCATTTACATGGTAAAATGCATAATGATTGCGCCGCTCTTTGTATTCTGTTTTATGGTAAAGGGTTGAGCCATCCACCTCAACTTCGCCGGTACTGAGGTTGCGCTGCAGGTTGTTCTGATCGTCTTCAGCATTCCACAGGCACCATTCCATAAAAGAAAAAAGCTTGAAGCTTTTTTTCTGATCACTTTTATTGGTCAGCTTTACTTTTTGTACTTCACACCATGATTGAAGAGGAACAAAGAAAAGTGTTTCTGCCTCGAGTTGGTTTTTTTCACCGGTAATACGGGTATAGCTTAATCCATGGCGACATTCATACCTGTCGAGCGGAGTTTTTACCGGTTTCCAACCCGGCGACCAAACTGTTTCACCTTCCTTTATATAAAAATATCTGCCGCCATTATCCATGGGCACATTGTTGTAGCGATAGCGGGTGAGTCTGCGGAATTTGGCATCCTTATAAAAAGAATACCCACCGGCAGTGTTTGAAACCAGTGAGAAGAAATCTTCATTACCCAGATAATTGATCCAGGGCCATGGTGTTTTTGGATTGGTGATTACATACTCTCGGCTGTGGTCGTCAAAAAAACCGTATTTCATCTGTTTATAATTTGTTTTTTAGTGGTCAGATGGAGCTCGCCAACAATATTTTGATTGCATGTTTTACCATGCTGCGAATTATAATCATTCGCGTGTGTGTCAATTTTATTGTCTTGGCTCGGTTCAACCAACTTTATATGATGGTATTTAACTTTAAATAATTTACCTGAGATATTTTTTTTACTATATTTTCTGTGTTATCCGTAATTTCCCAATTAAAATTTCCTTTTATGATGAACAATATTAAAGGCTGATAGTGGGTTTTTCTTCTTTGGTTTTCTTGTAAACATCCCAGGAGAAGATGTGCACTCTCGCGGGTTTGTGTGGTACTTTTTGCTGCTTTTCATCAAGTGGAATTACAAATTTCATTTGAGAAACCTTTTTTCGAAAATTTCTTTTGTCCAGATTGATCCCCAGGATGCTATCGTAAAGATTTTGTAATTGTGTAATGGTAAATTTTTCGGGTAGAAGTTCAAAGCCAATCGGTTCCCTAAGAATTTTTTTTCGGAGATATTCAAGGGCAATGTTTATAATCCTGGGATGATCAAAACCCAGATCAGGCAAATCGTTAATAGGAAACCAGCCTGTTTCCGGATGTTTTTTATCGGGTTTTACCAATGAACTGTCAACCAAAGAAAAATAGGCTACGGAAATTACCTGGGGTGAAATATCCGGAAATGTAGCTTTCAGCCATACCTGATCTTTTTCTCTCAGTAATCTGTCGGCACTTCCAAAAGTGTGAAACTGTTCAAGATATATGTTACTTAAACCTGTTTTTTCTTTCAGGATTCGTGTGGCTGCATCATAAAGATTTTCACCAATATAAATATGTTGCCCCTGCAGAGTATAGTCACTTAGGATAATTTTGCCCGGATCTTTAGGATCAACTAACTCTCGTTTGGTGAGCATAACGTGTAACTGGTTATTCTCAAAACCAAAAATAACACAGTCAACAGAAAGATTGTTATGGACTTTTTTCTTCATTTTGCATAGTGTTACTTTAACACTATGCAAATGTCTCTAATAATATGTTAAAATGCAAATTTATTTCACAATCTGTATATTAATTTTGTATAATGTGTTTGTTTTGCAAATAATAAGATACCAAGGTTATTATAGGTGTTTTTTTATGAATGTTTCTTTGCATAGAATCAGCAGGAAAACGCATGTTTTTTCTTGTAAGCACTAAGAATGTTTAAATTCTTTTTTATACAATTGGTAATATATTGTATTTTATACACTACTTTTTTTATACACTACTTTGTTTGATAAGAAATAAATTTTCAGCGACTTTATAAATGATTTACTGTACAATTAACTTTTCATAATGCACCACATTCTGGTTTTTGATTTCCAAAATGTAAATTCCTTTGTCCAACGGAATAAATATATTGCTTACGGGTTTGTTGCTGTTGGTCATTAGTTTTCCAGAGATATTAAATATTTTTACGTGCAGTGGTTCCTGGAAATATAAAACTCTATTTTCCATCACTGGATTAGGATATACTTTTGTATTCGATTTTTTCGGATAAGACATATAACCTGTTGCATCATCATTAAATGAAGGAGCATATGGTTGTAATGGTATGCCACTTCCGCCAATGGTTTCAGGGTTATTATTAGTAATGATGTGCAATACTTTCATAAGTTTGTTAAGCTCGCTTTTCCATATTGAGCTATGTAAACTATATCCAAATTTCATTTCAAACTCTTCTTCTACTCCGCGCTCCACAATAATGTCCCAGGTATCCCATGCTGCATCTTCAGTAAAATATACACCATAGTTTTGAAGTGTGAAAAATAGCTTCCGACCAGGTTCTGTTTTCAGATCAAGGCTATTGATATCTATATCTGGAGGTATTGCAAATAGCGAGCCCATAATGATTTTTGGGTTTTCTCCCTGGTAACCATCAGCAGCGTAATTATCAGCACTTATTGCTGGCCATTTATATCCCGGAATCTCTTCGGAATAGTAGCAATATTTTTGTGCCCAGGGGTTGATTTTTAAGGTATGTCGTATTGGCTCCTGGTTGATCAGTTCACCCAATCTAATCGTACCTCCCAGGGCTGACATGCCTGATGCGCCCTGTCCACCTCCATGGAGTCCGGATCCTCTTATATTTTGATGTTTCCGGTTATCAGGATATATCATCCACCAGGGCATATAAACAGGCCCACCGATTTCGCATCGGCTTACCATTACACCTTCAAAAACTGTATCGCTTTCGGGGAGCCTGAATGCAAAGTTACTGTTTGGGGTAAGACCCCAGGGGCTATTGCCTGCATCTGGTACTAGCCAGTTGTCTGGTACTTTAATAGAAAAACCCAGGTTTTGTATTCCATCGCATCTTCCGGGACCAAAACCCTCTGAACCTAAAACAGGTTGAAGAGGATCAGCTATATTTAGTTGCAATATGTGCTGGATATCTGCACCCACATTCGATGCATCTTCAAAATTGGCAGGCTCATAAATGGCATTTGAACCGATTGGCTGATTCCATATAGAATTTTCAGCAAAGGGCCAAAGCCAGGGGTCACGGCAGCAGGAAAGAGTATCAGGCGTTTGGGTATAGGAATTAATTGTTTGAAGTATAAGCCAAATAATCCAATATAACCCTTTGTTGAACTTATGCATTTATTATTTTTGTTAAACAGTTATATTTATAATTTAGAAACAAATATCTTTAAAATTTTTCACAAATAGCAGTTTATTTTATTGATTTAATCTGGTTAATTATCACTTGTGAGTTTGCAAGTCTGGTTCTTTTTTTGGTGCGGTAGAATATATCTTTTGAACATTAAAATAAATGCTTTATACCTCTTGCGCTTTCATAAAATAGTTTTCATTGTTGATAGTTTGTGCACAGAGCAAAATTATTTTCGTTCATTCCCATAGCTAAAAGTTTTATCGGATAACTAACCCTTTAATTTACATTTTGCACGAATCGAAATGAGTTGGCCTGTTTACATTTGTAGGAATCTGATTAATATTTACCTTTGCTTATTATGGAAATACAACCCGGAAAATATAATACAATGCGTGTGGTGAAGGAGCTCGATTTTGGTATTTATCTCGATGGAGGTGAAATGGGCGAAATTCTTATGCCCAAAAAATGGGTGCCTGCCGGAACCCACCCAGAAGATATGCTGGATGTTTTTATCTATTTCGATTCGTCTGACAGGCCCATTGCCACCACACTTAAACCCAAAATTCAGGTGGGAGAGTTTGCATGGTTAAAAGTGAAAGCTGTTGACCGTATCGGGGCTTTTCTTGATTGGGGGCTCGATAAGGACCTTCTTGTTCCTTTTAGTGAGCAAAATGCCAAAATGGAAGAGGGGCGTTCCTATCTGGTTTACGCCTATTTTGACACCAGAAGCAAACGCATTGCTGCTTCAGCAAGATTGGAAAAATTTCTCGATATAGAACCTGTTGAATATAAGGAAAACGAGGAAGTAGATTTGTTGATCTGGACGCGTTCTGATATGGGTTACAAAGCCATAATCAATCAGAAGCATCTTGGGCTGGTTTATGCTAACCAGATTTTTCAGGATTTGAAGCCTGGCCAAAAGATTAATGGGTATATTGCTCAGGTAAGGCCTGATGGGAAAATTGATCTCAGACTTCAAAAAACGGGTTACGAAAATGTTATTGATGATTTTGCCCGTAAGCTCATAGATATTCTAAAAGAAAATGATGATTATCTTCCCCTAACAGACAAAAGTTCACCAGATGATATTTATAAAGTATTGGGTATGAGTAAGAAAAATTTCAAGAAAGCTTTGGGGGCTCTTTACAAAAAAAAGATTATTTCTATAGGCGACGATGGATTCAGCCTTGTAAATCCATAACTTGTTCTCATTTTTGAGCAAAAAGATTACTTCTTTGTTTGTTTCTAAAATACTAAAACAATTTATATGATGATATTGAAAAGAGTATCTAACCGAATTAAAAATATTTTTCTCACGTTTTTTCTGAGTATAGGTTCTGTTTTAGCCCTTGCTCAAACTCCAACTCATATTCCCCGGCAACAGCCTGATCCTGTTGGATTTTTCGATAGTATCGAAAATATTATTTTTTATGTGGTTATCCCAATTCTCATCTTAATTCTTTATTTTTTGTGGAGAAAGCAGGTACAGAAGCAGAAGCATCAAGAAGAGCAAGAGAGAAGAGAGAAAGAGCAAGAGTAGTGAGCAAAAGATAGCCAGGCTATTCGTTTTGAATATTTGACATTAATTGGTCTATTCTTGAATAAATGTTTTTGAAAAACTGGTAACGCTGTTTTTCTGATACGCCACTTATAAGGTTTGATTTCCTGATAATATTATTCAACCAACCTTCTGTAATAGAACAGTACAATTCGTTGCGGGTTGCCATGGTACTGAATGAGAAGTGGCCAAGATAAACAAATTTTACAGGCTCCATATCAACCAAAACACAATTGTTGGTAAGTTCAATTTCACTAACGTATAGCTGAAAATTGTTTTCCTGCTCAATATTTTCTTTTTTGCTATCCTTAAGAATACTTACTTCCGTTTTTTTTGAGCTATATTCGGCCTGTTGTTGGATGCTTTCTACTTCATTTCGCAAAGCGGCACAAACTCTTAGGGCATCTTCTTTGGTTTCGAATGCTCCTGATTCCCAGTAAAATCTGATCTGCTTTAACGTACTTTGAATGGTATTGTCAGTCCAAATCTCTGTAGATCGGACCTGTGAATAGGCTTTTACAATTGACTTTCCGGTTTCGAGTAAATCCGAAAACTTTGTGTTTGCACCAAATTGCTTATTGGTAAGTTCCGGAATATTCATGATTGAACGTTTCCAGTAAAAAACCTTGAAATTTGCCAGATCAGGAAAACTATAATGGTGAAACAGGGGCAAATCCTGACAAGCATAAATAATATGGCTTCGGGGGAAATCAGCTATCCGGGATATTTGTTGAAGAAGATTTTCGTGGTATAAAGTAAAGTTCTCGGCCAGGGGCTCCAAAGGGAGGTATGAAAAATTCACCATTCCTGATTGAATACCAGCAAGGCTATCGAATGATAGTCCGAAGTTTTTGCAAAGTATAGAAATTTCGTCAATATTAAGCAGTGTTTCTCCCCTTATTCTTCGATAGGCACTATCCATACTTATATTTAGCAGGTCGGTTAACTCATTTACCAACGATGACTGAGGTGGAATTAGTTCCTTTATACCGGTTAAGAAATTTGATTGTAAATTCGAAAAATTTTGCTCCTGTTTGCCCATATCCTAATTTTGAAATCTATCTTTAAATTCTTCCATCGAATATTTGCGAAAAGTACAAAATATTTTTCATCCTTTTGCATTATTTGCAAAAAACTGTTTGATAGGATTGTGTATCAATGCCATCTAATTAAAAAATCCATCTGCCTGGTTGTTAATAAAACAATAAACAGATGGATTTTTTGCTGGCTTGATCTTAGTTCTGATTTTTAAGATCAGGTAAGGGGCATCAATTTCGGGCAACAGTAAGAATGGCTTTTTTGCCTTTAATTGTATTTCTTTTCATGCCTTTGATTACTTTATTTACCTGGTTTTCTGATATTTCAAAGTAACTAAAGTGGTCGAACATATCAATAACTCCAATTTCGTTACCAGAAATCTTACATTCACCAGTGATGGCACCTACGATGTCACCAGGCTTAATTCTGTCTTTTTTACCCAGGCCCAAATGTAATCTTACTTTTGGTCCATTATCTCTGTAACTTTTATTTTTTCTATCAGAATTGTTAAAGGTATCTCTGTTTTTAGCTGATCTCTCCCGTGCAGGCCTTTCAATCTCCTTAATCTTCAGACTGATACCCTTATCGTCTAAAACTTTTTTGAGCAGACAGGCGGCCAGTAGGTGAGGTTCAAAACCTTTCTGATACATATCCTGCAGAATCTTTTCATAATCTTTCAGGTTGTTTTCTGTTGCGATGGTTATCAAAGAATTTTCGAGTTTGGTTAGGTTTGAGCTAAGTAACTCCTGTTGGGTAGGAATTGTAGATTTCTCGATTTTCATTTTGATAAACCGTTCCAGTTCAAAAATTTTACGATCGTCATTTCTTGATTCTGCAAAGCTGAAGGCGCGGCCTGTTTTTCCAGCCCGGCCGGTTCTTCCAATGCGGTGAACGTAGTATTCATTATCATGTGGCAGGTCGAAATTGAAAACGGCATCAACGTTATTTACATCCAGACCACGAGCGGCAACATCGGTGGCTACCAACACATTGATCTGTGCGTTTTTAAATCTTCCCATTACCTGGTTGCGCATGCTTTGGCTTAAATCTCCGTGAAGAGCTTCTGCTTTCAAACCAGCTTTTCTTAGTTCTTCTGTTACACTATCAGTACGAGCTTTGGTATTGCAAAAAACCAGCGATAGTTTCAACTCATGAAGTAAAATAAGGTCTGAGATGATGTTGCTTTTTTTCGCTCCTCTTGTTTCAAAATATATTTGCTCAATAGTTGATGCAGTAACATTTTGATTATCAACGCGAATTATTTTTGGGGATTTTAGGAATTTGCGGCTGATCTCCATGATTGGTTTCGACATGGTAGCTGAAAACATAACGGTTTGCTTTTCTTCGGGTGTACCTTCCAGGATGGTTTCCATATCTTCCCTGAAACCCATGTTGAGCATTTCGTCTGCCTCGTCCATCACGGCAATTTTGAGGGAATTGATTTTTAAGGTTCCCCTACGCAAATGGTCCATTACGCGACCCGGTGTTCCTGCAACTATTTGGGCACCATCGCGTAAGCCTCGCATCTGGCGCGACATGGAATCGCCACCATAAATAGAAAGAACTTTAATGTTTCTTTTAAAAGCCGACATTTTTTCCATTTCATCAGCTATCTGCACACAGAGTTCGCGGGTGGGGCATAGAATGATGGCTTGTACATTTTTATCATCAGGATTTATTTTTTCCAGAATTGGAAGTCCAAAAGCGGCTGTTTTGCCTGTTCCTGTTTGCGCCTGGCCTACCATATCGTGGCCTTCGAGCATTACGGGGATGGATTGTTCCTGTATGGGAGTAGGTATTTCAAACCCCATTTCGGTAATGGCTCTCAAAGTATCTTCACTGAGAAAAAGATCTGAGAAAGTGGTTGTTGTTGCAGTTGTGATCATACAAAAATTTTAATTTAATTGTAGATGGATAGTTTGTTCTCCATCAGTTGCTACTTATTTTTAGTTTCTAAACCAGCTCATTGACACTTTTGCCAAAAAATGAACATAACAATTTAGCAAACAAAGTTTTCACAATTGTGCCTTGTTAAATAACTGGGAAAAGACGGATTTTGTGGTAAGCGGTTCAGATGGGTGAGCAATCTTAAGTTAGCCCGTCATTTTTTTTTGGAAAGACAAATTTTATCCTTCGTTGTTTGTTTTTTGGCAATTAATTGCCATTTCAATATGCATAAAACAGAATTATAAATCAAAGCGCATCGGGCTTTACCATTCTGTTTTTACAAACAACAAGCCTAATGCTAAAAGACGTGCAAAGGTACAATAATTATTAATACATACAACAATTGATAAATATAATCAGAAAAAAAGTAAGTGGAAGCTAAGGCCCTGTTTCTGATTATATTCTATAGCAGGGGTGGGTAGCTTAATGAAATTGATGGTATGAAATATCTTTTTCATGGTTGGGTTTTGGGTAGGAATTCTTGTAAAATCGATATCAGGTGCCAGATAAAACTGGCGATAACGTGCCATTTCCGGCAATAAAATATCATTATAATATTCTGGATTCTCTCTGCCACCCAACATACCCATTGCCCCATAGCCTATAGCCAAATTTAACCAGGGAGGGATAGAGTTATTGCCACCAGTTAATGCACTCAGGTTAAACGAAAACCAAAAGGTTAGACTATTGTAATCCTTGAGAATATTTTCAGAGAGATTAGAGCCCAAAAGGTCAGGCCGAAATTCATGCAAGCCACTTTGAGAAAAGGAATACTTCCAAACAATTTTTTGTTCCTGCCAGGCTATCTGTTGCGCAAAAAAACTTAATGACCCCAATGTGTTGGCCGCAAGATCAGACCAGGAAGCTCCCCATTCTGCTGAGAAACCATCCATTATTTCTACGGTTGTAAGAAAAATATTTCCCGAAATGCTTCCCCAAATAGCTGCCTGGTTGTTATCCAACCTGGCCCATCTGAATGTATGATAGCTTAACCTGCTCAGTTGATAGGCATTGGCAGCATGAGCAATTTTGTCCATTTGCATCCAATCTGCCAAATCATCATAAAAATGAAAGCCTGATCGGGGGTAATCTTTATACCACATTCGATCGAGAACATTTAATGTTCCGGTATATAGTAAAATATGTCCGGAACTTACAACCCAAAGTCTTTTGTTAATCTTTGGCTGAAAAGTTGAATCAGAGTTGTGTTCTGTAAACTTTTCAGTTTGAAAATCAGCAGCTTTTAAGGGATAAGTGGAGAGTAACGCAATGGCTAACAAACCTAAAAAGCCGGCTCCAAACCAGGGCTTAATTGTTTTATAGAAATTTAATAGTAAGACCATTGGCTTGCAAATTAAATCAAAAATAGTATTTTCTATTCGTATAATGATTGTAAATTCATAGCCAAAATGATCACTTTCTGCTTAAACTTTCATTATGGTTTCATAACCCACATTAAGAATTTCCAGGGCATTTTCGCGAGTAGATGATTCTGCATAAGTACGCAATACAGGTTCGGTACCTGAGGGTCTGATCATCAACCACTCGTTTTCATTAAAGTAGTATTTAAATCCATCGAGTGTTTCCACTCTTTCCACCTTTTGTGAACCAAATTCTTTATAAACATTATTTTCGCAGTTGGCCACAATTCGGTCTTTATCTTCCTGAGATATCTTCAGATCACTTCTCTCAAAAGCGAAGGCTCCGGTAAGATCGTAAATTTCCTGAATAAGTTGCTGTAAAGATTTTCCTGTCTTTACCATGGCTTCCCAAATAACCAAACCGTTGTAAATACCGTCTCTTTCGGGTACATGGCCTGTAACGGCAATTCCACCTGATTCTTCCCCACCCATTAGAATTTCTTCCTTTAGCATTAATCCGCAAATATGTTTAAACCCGATTTTAACTATTTCGAGTGGCAAATTATAGATTTCGCATAGCTTTTTAATCTTTACAGTTGAAGAAAATCCTGTTGCTACTTTGGCAGACAAGCCTTTGTATTTATGCAGGTAGTGAATCAGCAGCAGCATGGTATGATGCGAGTCCACATAACTTCCCTCGTGATCGTAAAGGGCTATTCGGTCTGCATCACCATCTATGGCCAGTCCACAGTCGATATTTTCCGACAGCTTAATAATTTCCGAAAATTCCAGAAGATTTCTGTGTAAGGGCTCAGGTGGAATTCCATCAAATAATGGCTGGCGTTCGCAATGTACAAGGGTAATATCTGGAAACAATCTGCGCATCACATTTTGACCACTTCCATACATGGCATCGAAGGCAAATTGAAGTCCTGAATTACGCATGGCGTTCAGATCAAATTTCTCTTCAAGGTAATTGCAATACCAGGTTTCCAGGTCAGTAAGGCTTACCTTGCCAATTTCTATAAGTTCATTCAGTGAATATTGATCAACATCGAAAGGTAATTTTTCGGGGATAAGGGCTTCCACTTCATGTATTTCTTCATCCTGAAGAGGGCCCCCAAAACTGCCTTTTAGTTTATATCCGTTATATTCGGGCGGATTGTGGCTTGCGGTAATTACAACACCAACATCAGCCTTATGCAGAAGTGTCCCCATCGAAATCATAGGTGTTGAAACAAATCCATCAGCCAGAAAAACCTGTATATTGTTGTGCACCATTACTTTAGCCACTGTTTCTGCAAAGAGTTCACCGGCAAAACGGCAGTCATGTCCTATTAAAACAACCGGATTTTCCTTTTTCTGAAGCAGCCAGTTGGCTGTTCCCTGAGCTACCCGCGCAACATTTTCTACTGTAAATTCTTTGGCGATAACAGCCCGCCACCCATCAGTTCCAAATTTAATTCTCATAGTAATATTGTGTTTTGATAATTAAGTCCACTCCGAAAAGCATATTTTTAGGATTATCATCAATTCTGAATTCATAATGCTCTATAATTTGATTAGTTGCGAGCTTCCCCTGAGGGGCGGGGGTATCGTATTTTTCGGAGTGAATAGTTACATTTTAATTTCTTGTTCTGAATTGTTAGATGTATTAATTCACTATTGATTCACTTTTTATTTATGTATTAACTACCTACGAATATTTCTTCTGTTAAGTGCATTTTGATATTTGCGGGCATTGGCCAGATGCTGGCTATAGGTGCGGGCAAATGCATGGTAGCCTGAAAAATCATCGCGGGCACAAAAGTAGAGATAATTATGGTTTTCATAATTTAAAACTCCATCAATAACCTGTGGACCTGGCAGTGCAATAGGGCCAGGGGGTAAGCCTGCATATTTATAGGTATTGTAGGGTGAATCAATTTCCAAATGACGGTTTAGTACCCGTCGTATGGTAAAATCGCCCACAGCATAAATTACAGTTGGGTCTGCCTGTAACCGCATACCTTGTTTTAACCGATTAATATAAACTCCTGCTACTATAGAGAATTCATCTGCTTTGCTGGTTTCCAGCTGAACGATCGAAGCAAGTGTAGAAACTTCTAAGGGTGAGAGATTTAAACTTTCAGCTTTTTGCATTCGTTGTTCGTTCCAGAATGTTTTGTATTCGCGATGCATCCTTTGCATAATATTTTCAGCCGAAGTATTCCAAAAGAATTCATAGGTGTTGGGAATAAAGATTATTTTGGATGTTTCAGTCGTAAGATTGAACTGCTCTAAATAAACAGGATCATTTAGCAGATTTAAAAGTGAAAGAGAATCTGTTTCAAGCTGATTACTTAATACACCTGCCAGTTGCTCTTTATTTCTAATGTTGTTAAAGGTAACCATTACCGGGTCTTGTTGGCCGGATCGTAAAAGGTTAATGAGCTCATTGTTGCCCATTTCTTCATGTATAAGATATCGACCGGGCTTAATGTTGTTTTTGTAGTTTTTTTTCTCGGCAAGCCATTCAAAAGTATTGGTATTAACGATCATACCACTTTGATAAAGAATGGACTTTACTTTATTGAAATCGCTTCCTGTGGGTATAAAAATATGAGTCGTTTTTCTTTCTCCCAAAAAAACATTAGACTGATAGATGGCATGATATAGCCTCCAGGCAGCAATTCCCCCACTGATTATTATGATAAGTAAGGCGGAAATGAAAATTTTTAGCCAGAAAGGTGTTTTTTTTTTCTTTTTTCTTCGGTTGGTTCTGTTCATATTCTGATCAATAGTTTGAATTGGTTAAAAGAACAATTGAAGGAAATGTTCATCAACCCATTTGTTTTCCCTTAAAATCCACTCTTTTTTGAGTCCTGATTTTTCAAATCCCTTTTTTTGGAAAAGTTCCAGGCTATTCTTGTTATCATTACCAATATTACAGAAATACTGGTGTAGCCCTAAAATTTCCTTACCGTAATGAATAATTATATCCAGTGTTTCTGAAGCATAGCCTTTTCGCCGGTTATCACGGGAGATTAAAATCCCGATTCCGGCCCGTTTATTTTTAGGGTCGAATTCAAAAATATCAACAGCTCCAACTGTATTGCCATCATTGTTATCGATCATAAGCCTTAATTGCTTTTCAGTATAAATATCGCAGTGTGAGTTGATAACATACTGCTCAAGATAAAAACGTGAAAAGGGTGTATGAGTATTGCTGTAAATCCAGGTTTCAGGGTCATTTTCCCATACATACATAAGATCGATATCTTTTGGTTCCATTGCCCTTAGCCGGAGCGTTTTTCCTTTAAGTGGTTGCATATTTTTACAAAGAATAAAATGAATATCAGATTGTTACTTTGCCAGTAAAAACAATCGTTGCCGGGCCTTCGAGGTAAACATCGGTGTACTGGTTTTTTGCTGAACGCAGAAAACTAACCTTTAAATTGCCTCCCCTGGCTTTTACAACGTATTCTTTTTGTTCTGGCAGCATTCTGCTGTTATGGGCAGCAATAGCGGTAGCTGTTATTCCTGTACCACATGCCAGGGTTTCATCTTCCACACCTCGCTCGTAAGTTCTAATAAGAATTTCGTTGTTAATAACCTGCGCAAAATTTACATTGGTTCCACCATTCTTCTTGAATGCTTTGTTGTTTCTGAGTTCTCTTCCCAAATTAATAACATCAATACCTTCCAAATCATCCGAAAAAACCACAAGATGGGGCGATCCTGTATCCAAAAATACTCCTTCGGATGTTGAAGAAATAGTTTCAATATTTTTCATTTGCAGGGATACAATGCTGGTTTTGCCAGAAATCTCTTTTATGGTTGCTTTGTGCAATCCATCAGTTGCTGTAAAAACTGTGTCTTTTTCTATTATTTGTAACTCGTGCGCAAAAGCTACCAGACATCTTCCACCGTTACCACACATCGTACCTTCCAAACCGTCCGAATTAAAATATACCATCTCAAAATCTGTTTCCGGATGGTTTTTCAATAACATCAGTCCGTCGGCACCAATACCAAATCTTCTGTGGCACAAAAATGAAATAAGCTGGGATTTCTTCGGATGATTTTCCAGCAAGGAATCTGTTCGTTCATCAATTATGATAAAATCATTTCCTGCGCCTTCATATTTAAAAAATGGTATTATCATAAGGGGACGTTGGATTGAGAACGAATATCTATAATGTTATTTAAGATTATAATATGTTGAAGCGAAGACTCTCTGTTTAGAAATACAAAATAATATTCTCAAAAAAAGCTCATATCCAGAGCCAATAGGGGGTCATTAAACGGAATTAAAGGTTTGAACTGTGTTGTGAGTTCAAGAAGATAAAATTCGTTACTATATTTCATGTATATCTTACCGTTATGTTCGGCTATATTAACCAAATCGAAAGCTTCTATTCCATATAACACCAATTTGTTTTTACTCATTTTATAACCTACAGAATTAAGTGGAGATTCCCAAAATTCAATTACCAGGCTCTGCCGGTTTGATAACTGTTGATTATTTTCAAGCAAAGTGTCAAATCTTCTTGATGTTTCAGATATAGTATCATTTCTTAAGATCGAGACAGTCCTTGCATAAAGAAGTTTATCCTGAGCTAGAAAATACCCTTCATTATCTGCCAGGAATGCTGATATATTGCCGGGTTGTTGGTTTTCCATCTGTTTACCAGCTTCTCTGACTACAATTATGCTATCTCCTGAATCGAGATGTAGGGTGTGGCTCTCAAACATTGCCATGATATTGTCAAAGGCTTCAGAAATCAGTCTGTCATTTTGTCTGTCAGAATGCCAGTAGACCAAAGTGGAACCCAAAAGGAAACCTATCAAAAGACCCAAAAAAATATGCAGTGCATTAAATTCTGACCTGGGTTTTCTTTTCATAATAATTTGTAACAGGTAAGCAATCAGTCTATTTCTTTGTTATATGCAAAAGTAATAAAATCAAAGTGAATTATATAAAGCTAAAAATACTGTATTCTATAAAGTAAAAACACTTAACTCTATTTAACTGTGAATTTATACTTTATCATTTTTGTATGCGTTTTTTGCAGTGGCTTAAGATATTTTAATAATGCTATCCTTTAACTTTTTATGAAAAGGTATATAATTTGTTAGGGATAAAATGTTAAAGAGTAAATGTATTTTAATTTTATAAGTAAAGATTTGTTTAACCTAAAATAAAATAGTTGTATTATGAAAAAATTTCTTTCATTTTTGTTAATAGCATTTATCGGGGGATTTGCAGCATTATTAGTTCAAAAATATGTTTTTCCAACTCCTTTGGAGCAAGTTGGATCAACAACAGGTAGTATTGGTAATAGCAGTACTATAGTACCATCGGCATTAACTAATTTTCTGGCTCAAACACCTACTACCTTACCTGATTTTGCGGTTGTGGCTGAAATGACAGTCAATACTGTAGTCCATATTAAAGCAGAATTTCAGCGGCCAAGTAGTATTTATGATCAGTTTTTTAGAGATGACGAAATGTTTCGTGATTTTTTTGGTCCTCGCCAAAGACCTGAATCAGAAAGGAGGGTGCAGGGAAGTGGTAGCGGTGTTATATTAAGTGAAGATGGATATGTAATTACCAACAATCATGTAGTACAGGATGCAGTCCAAATTGAAGTTACACTTAATGATAATCGTGTTTACGATGCTACAGTTGTAGGACTTGATCCTACCACAGATCTGGCTCTATTAAAGATTGACGGAGAAAATCTTCCTTACGCTGTATTTGGAGATTCTGATAAAGTAAATATCGGGCAATGGGTTTTGGCAGTGGGGAACCCATTTAACCTTACATCTACAGTAACAGCCGGTATTGTTAGTGCCAAAGGGCGTAATATTAATATTTTGGGCGGTGGTACTGCCATAGAGTCTTTTATTCAGACTGATGCTGCTGTAAATCGGGGAAATAGTGGCGGTGCATTGGTAAATACCAATGGAGAGCTAATCGGTATTAATGCGGCCATTGCATCAACAACAGGTTCTTTTGCCGGATACTCGTTTGCCATTCCATCTAACATTGCTAAAAAAGTTACACAGGACCTTATGGAGCATGGTGAGGTGCAACGAGGTTTTCTTGGAATTAATATAAGCGATGTAACATCTGACCTGGTTCGTGAAAACGAACTCAAAGTAAACAGGGGTGTCTATGTTGCAGGTGTTAATCCCGGAAGTGCAGGTGAGGAGTCAGGTCTTAAATCAGGTGACATTATTACAGGAATAGATGACAGGAGAATAAACACTACTGCAGATCTTTTAGAAACAGTTGGAAGAAAAAGACCCGGTGATGAAATTACCGTAACATATAATCGCGATGGGCGTACAATTGAAAGTAAAGCTGTTCTTAAAAATATTCATGGAGATACATCGATTGTGAAACGCGGAGAACTTGATGTGGTAGAATCTCTTGGGGCTACTTTTGAAGCTGTTACTGATGCTGAATTGGCGCGACTTAAAATAAAAAATGGTGTTAAGGTTACGTCCCTCTCCCGCGGACAAATTGCATCTGCAGGTATTAAAGAAGGGTTTGTTATTACCCATGTAGACAGGGAGGCGGTTACAGCTCCACGTGATTTGGTTCGTGTCCTGAGTGATAAAGAAGGTGGCGTTTTGATTGAGGGTGTTTATCCAAATGGAACCAAAGCCTATTATGGAGTTGGTATGTAAGATGATATAATTAGTTGCTATTTTACCAATGATTGGGCTTAATGGCAAATTCATTAAGCCCAATCAATATTTTAGTAAGCTTTAAAAAATGAGCAAAATTGATTGCCAATTCATCAATTTTATGTAACTTTGAAAGTTTTTTCACTGAGAAAATTCAATAGATTCCACTACCCAAATTTTAAATTCTAATCATCATTATGAGACAATTAAAGATTTCAAAATCTATTACCAATCGGGATACTGCTTCGTTGGATAAGTATCTTCAGGAAATTGGTAAGGTGCCCCTCATTACTGCCGAAGAGGAAGTACAGCTGGCACAACGCATTAAGCAAGGCGACCAGGCAGCTTTAGAAAAGCTGACCAAAGCTAACCTTCGCTTTGTAGTGTCTGTGGCCAAGCAGTACCAAAACCAGGGGTTAAGCCTTCCAGACCTGATCAACGAAGGAAACCTTGGCCTTATTAAGGCCGCCAAAAGGTTTGATGAAACCCGGGGTTTTAAATTTATCTCGTACGCGGTGTGGTGGATTCGTCAGTCTATTCTTCAGGCTCTGGCCGAACAGTCAAGAATTGTCAGGCTTCCTCTGAACCAGGTAGGTTCCCTCAACAAAATCAAGAAAGAAGCTTCTCGTCTGGAACAAAAATTTGAACGTCCGCCTTCTACTGAAGAACTTGCTGAATCACTGGAAATCAATGAAGACAAAATTACCGAGTCTTTCAGGATTTCTACCCATCATGTGTCGGTTGATGCCCCGCTGGTACAAGGAGAAGATGCAAGCCTGCTTGATGTTTACGTTAATCAGGACTCTCCCAATGCCGACTCTAGTCTTATCCATGAATCTCTGGCAAGAGAAATTCAGAGATCCCTGGCCACCCTTACCGAAAAAGAAAGAGATGTAATTAACCTTTATTTCGGTATTGGAATGAACCACGGTCTTACCCTTGATGAGATAGGTGCAAAATTCGACTTAACCCGTGAACGTGTACGTCAGATAAAGGAAAAAGCCATCAGAAGACTTAAACACACTTCCAGAAGTAAATTGCTTAAAGCATATTTAGGTCAATAGATAAACATTTTTATGTGTTTTAAAAACGGTATTTGTAGTTTTGCAAATACCGTTTTTATTTCTAACTATTTTGTATCAAATAATTTTGATTCCGATGACATCTAAAGCAATTGTAAAAATCTTTTTTAGCCTGATGGTGCTTCTTTTTATGGTCTCTTGTAATATACCAAAGGAAAAGGTCAATATTAAATTGATAACAACCACCGATTTGCATGCAGCGATTTTTGCGTCATCAGGCTCCGATTCAAACGCAGGCAGCCTGGCACAGGTTGCAACCTATGTGAAGGAGCAGAAATATGATACAAGGCAGGAAGTCGTTCTTATGGATAATGGAGATTTGATTCAGGGACAACCTGCCGGCTATTATTTCAACTTTGTTGCAGATGGCCCTGAAAATAATTTTGCCACCATAATGAATTTTCTGCAATTTGAAGCTGCTTCAGTTGGAAATCATGATATTGAAGCCGGCCCCGATGTCTATAACCAACTGACAGAACAATTTAATTTTCCCTGGTTAGCGGCAAATGTAATCAATATAACAACAGGCCAACCTCATTTTCAACCCTATACGATCATAGAAAAAAGGGGAGTTACTTTGGCGGTTATTGGGTTGGTTACACCTTCTGTTCCCAATTGGTTACCCCGGAAATTATGGGAAAATTTGAAATTTGAACCCATGGCAGAAACTGCTTCATACTGGATAAATTATGTTACAATAAACGAAAAGCCAGATGCTGTTATCGGATTGTTTCACAGCGGTGCAGGAAGTGATTACCTTGCTGAAGATGGTAATGATGAAAATAATTCTCTATTTGTAGGGAAAAATGTACCTGGATTTGATGTAATATTTACCGGCCATGATCATCAATCCCGAAATACTATGGTGGAAAACATAGAAGGAAAGCAGGTGTTGATTATTGCCGGCAGTCCGCATGGTCGTTCGGTAGCATCAGTAGATTTGATTTTTGAACGCACAAGCGATGGCTATCAGCTATCATCTAAAACTGGCGAGATTGTGGAAACCAGTTCTTATTTTACAGATACTGAGTTTGCAAAAACTTTCGGCGAAACAGAAAAAAGGGTTACAAGTTATATTGAACGAGAAGTTGGCGTATTGAAAAATACTATCTCGTCGCGAGAAGCTTACATGGGGAATTCGGGATTTGTGGATTTCATTCATGAAATGCAACTTTCGCTATCAGGAGCTGACATCTCATTTGCCGCTCCATTATCATTTGATGCTGAACTGAAAGCCGGCCATCTCACAATGGCCGATATGTTTCGTCTGTATCCCTTCGAAAATTACCTCTACACTATGGAGCTTTCCGGTAAAGAAATTATTGACGTATTGGAGTACTCTTATGGAATGTGGTTTGATACAATGAGAAACAGCGAAGATCATATCTTCCTGTTTAGAAAAGATGACGAGAACAATGTAATACTGTCCAATAATAACCGGGCAAGATTCCAGAATGCTTATTTTAATTTTGATTCGGCAGCCGGGCTTATTTATACCGTTGATGTTACAAAACCTACCGGGCAGCGAGTATCTATAAGCGGCATGACTGCAGGTGAAGAATTTTCACTGGATACAATCTACCGGGTTGCTGTAAACTCATACCGTGGAAGTGGAGGAGGAGGTCATCTTACCCAGGGAGCAGGAATTGATCATTCTGATTTGGAAGAAAGAATAGTATGGGTTTCAGAAAATGATCTAAGAAGTCATCTGGCAGAACATATTTCTCAAAAGCAAACTCTTAGGGCCAACAAATTTGATAATTGGACACTGGTACCCCAAAATTGGGTTCAACCTGCATTAGAAAGAGATATGAAATTGCTCTTCCCTTAGCGATTTTGCCAATAATTATGGAATAGAAAAAATCAATCTGGTATCTTTCGGCTATTTTAAAATTGCCCGTTAAGTTATTTCACCAAGGCTCTCACCGCCCATTCTTCCCACAGGGTTTCAAGCTCTTTTACCTTTTCGGGGTTTTGAACAGCCAGATCATTCAACTCATTCCGATCATCAACCATGTTGTATAGTTCCCATGGTTGATCAGCTTCAGCTACAAGTTTCCAGTCGCCTTTTCTGATAGCTTTATGGCCCAAATGTTCCCAGTAGAGTATTTCATGATTCTGTTGGCTGGACAAATCCCCAGTAAAAAGTGGGGTAAGGCTTAAACCTTCTGCAGGAGTAATGGATTTTTGATTGAAGGTTTCGGGATAGGTTCCTCCAGCGAGATCAAGTAAAGTGGGCATAATATCTATGATATGTGCCATATGATCGGTTATTTGTCCTTTTTTGATTACAGCAGGCCAATGGGCAATAAAAGGTGTGGCTATTCCACCTTCATGCGTCCATTTTTTGTAAAAGCGGAAGGGTGTGTTCCCTGCGTTTGCCCAGGCCTGTCCATAAGCAGCATATGTTTCAGGGCCACCTGGCAATATATCGGAGCGGGTACCTCCATTTTCAAAAAATCCATGGCGGGTTTTGGTTCCGTTAATTACTTCGGCGCAGGCACCATTGTCTGATAAGAAAAGGATGAGTGTATTATCCAATTCACCTTTTTGTTCAAGGGTCTCCATCACTTTGCCAATACCCTGATCCATACTGTACATCATTGCGGCATACACTGCCATTCGATGGTCTTCCCATTCTTTGTTTTCAGCATCTGCCCATGATTGATTGGATTCATCGCGTGGGCTTAAAGGCCATTTTTCATCAATCAACCCCATCTGTAACATTTTCTCGTAGCGTTGTTCGCGCAACTCATCCCATCCCATCATGTACTTTCCTTTGAACATATCGATATGCTCCTCTCTGGCATGCATTGGCCAGTGAGGTGCTGTATGAGCAAGGTAAAGTAAGAAAGGTTTGTTTTGATCTGCTTCTTCAATATATTGTACTGCCTTGCCGGTAATAGCATCGGTATAATAAAAATCATCCCAGGGTTCAATAAACTCGTTGTCTTCCATAAGACTTACAGGATCGAAAAAACTACCGGCACCCGAAAGTGTGCCAAAAAACCGGTCGAAGCCCCGCTGACGTGGCCAGGTTTCGCGGTGAAGAGTAGGCTCGGGATTTGCGTAATCATAGTGTGTAACATGCCATTTACCACTCATAAAGGTCTGGTATCCTTGTGGCTTAAGTGCTTCGGCAAGGGTTATGCTTGACTCATTAAGTCTCCCCATATAACCAGGACGGTCATCGTTTGGTGATACCATTGATCCAACGCCAGCCTGGTGAGCATAAAGCCCGGTAAGTAAGGATGCCCGGGTGGGACAGCAACGGGCACCATTGTAAAACTGGGTAAAGCGAATGCCATTCTCACCCAGCCTGTTGATATTAGGAGTTGGTATTTCACCTCCATAACAGCCTATATCACTGTATCCCATGTCATCAGCCAGAATAATGATGATATTGGGTTTTTCCGGAATTTGGTTTTGCGTAGTTTGGCAACCTGCTAATGTTAAAGCAGCGAGTCCTGTGGCTATAGAACCCACCAACACGGATTTACTAAATATTTCTGGAATTTGCATTTCGTAAGTTGTTTTGTTTTTAAAGTTTTCTGATTTTGACCACTCTTTTTAAGTAATTATCAGTTCCACGATGAATTGATAATATCGGCAAAACCATATATGTCTTTGTTATTGGTAAATAGTTTTCCTGGAAGTTTTGACGCAAAGATATCAAAGTTGAACCTTTTCAATGATAATAAATTGCCGATAACCTAAATTTTTGTTAACTTGCGCTTCGATTTAGGAATACCAAAAGCATTTCAATTACCAGATTTGTAACGAATCTATTTTTTTGACAAAAATGAACAAACCTTTGCGCAATTTCACTCTAGGCCTATTGCCTTTGGCTATGGCAGCCTGCACCGATCAATCCAAACCGGCCGGGGATGCATATAAAAATGTAGTAGTTCTAATCAGCGATGATCATTCCCACCACACCCTGGGATGCTATGGTAACGAGTTTATCCGTACTCCCAATCTCGACAGGATGGCACAACAGGGTGTTCGTTTTGAAAACGGATACTGTAATGCACCCATCTGTTCGGCATCGCGACAATCTATTCTCACAGGCAAATATCCTCAGGCTACTGGTGTAACGATGCTTTTCACTCCTTTTAGTCAACAAAATAATGTTACCATTGCTGAGCATTTAAGTAACCAGGGTTTTGCCACAGCATTATTCGGAAAAACGCATTTCAACGACTGGATATGGAGCCCGGTGTATGATGAATGGCCAAAATATGGTTTCGACTCGATTATGACCAATGGTGTACATAATCAGTGGCTTAGAGAGCAACAGCAACCACCCATGCCCGAAGGATTAGATTTTTATGTAAGAGCAGGTGCTAAAGAAAATCCTGCCGGGTTCTGGAATTCGGATAATCGTCCGCATGCTGTTTTTGACGAATACTCCCAAGGTACCTTCTTTGCCAATGAAGCATTGCAGTTTATGAAAAGGAACAAAGATGGTCGTTTTCTGGCCTGGATAGCCTTTAATGAACCGCATGCTCCGTTCCATTATCCGGTTGAATATGATGGTACTTATGGGACTGATGATGTGCCGTTACCTGAAGGAAGTGATGAAGATGACCGCTGGGTGCCTGAAATTTTCAGCAGACTTTCTGAACAGCAAAGACGAGGCATCATTGGTGCCTATTATACAAGTGTAGAATATATGGATAAAAACGTTGGTATTGTACTGGATGGAATAGACAAACTCGGATTGACAGACAATACTTTGGTGATTTATATCAGCGACAATGGCTACCTGCTTTACGACCACAAGCGCTTCGAAAAGCATACCATGTGGGCCGAGTCGGTTCAGATACCGGTAATTTTCAACGGGAAAACCATTCCGCAGGGCATGGTTACCGATGCGTTATTTGAAGGAGTTGATCTGGCACCCACTATTTGCGACCTTCTGGGAGTTCCACCTATGGAAGCGGCCCAGGGCGAAAGCTTTGTTCCTCTGTTCAAAGGCGTAACGGATGATATAAAGCAATATGCTATGTCTGTATTCTTGGAAGATAACCTGGTAATGCTCGCTGATAAAAAATGGAAATATGTTTTTATGACCGGCAAACGCGATCTTGGGCTTGAATACGCCACCGGATTTGGGGCACCGGGCATTCAACATTTTCTTTACGATATGGAAAATAATCCGCGTGAAACCCACAATTTGGCCAATGATTTGGCTTATAAATCCGTTTTGGATGAAATGAAAAACCATCTGATAAGCCGGTTTAAAGAAATTCATCCCTACGCTAACGAATTACCCCAAAATCTGAATACCGATGGCAAGCTGATGTGGTTTGCCGAACCCAGAGATGTAGGGGCGGAGTATGGCGGGGAGCCGCTGAGAATATTAGAATAAAGAAGTCCGAAGACTGTAGACGTGACGGGGCGACTTGCAGTCACCCCGTCACTGGAGTCAGTCAATACACAAACGAATCAATCAATCAACAAAAAAACATAGAAAAATGAAAACCAACTTTCTAACATTGGCAGCTCTGGCAAGCTTGACAGCATGTGCACCGAAGGCAGAAAAAGAGCCTGAATTGCCGAATATTATTTTTATTATCACCGATGATCAGGGCTACAACGATCTGGGATCTTATGGTGCTGAGCTGATTCAGACCCCCCGTTTGGATCAACTGGCTACTGAAGGCATGCGTTTTACCAATCACTATGCAGGTACTTCTGTTTGTGCTCCTTCGCGTTCAGCATTTATTACCGGACAACATACCGGTCATACGCCCATTCGTGGAAACCGCCAGTGGAAACCATCAGGACAGATGCCTTTGCCAACTGGCACTATCACCATTTCCAGCTTGCTAAAAGGAGCTGGCTATACCAACGCGCTAATCGGAAAATGGGGATTGGGAATTGATGTTACCGAAGGGAATCCTCTTAACCATGGTTTTGATCACTATTTCGGGTATCTCGATCAGGTGCTGGCGCATAACCATACACCCGAGTTTCTCATGCGAAATGATGAAAAGATAATGCTGAACAATAAGGTGCAATATCTTTCTGAAGACCATTGGTCAAAAGGCCTGGGCAGCTACCCGCTGGAAATGAACGAGTTTTCGCAGGATCTTTTCGCCAAAGAAGCTTTACAGTTTGTGGAAAATAATAAGGATAAACCCTTCTTCCTGTATTACCCCGTAATTATACCGCATGATAATGGTGAAGCTTTACCGGGCAAGCGTTATTCTGAAGTTCCATCGTTTGGTATTTATGCCGATTCGCTTTGGACAGAAGAAGAAAAAGGCTATGCCGCCATGCTAACCTACCTGGATGCCGAGCTGGGCAAACTTTTTGACAAGATCAGCGAGCTGGGTTTGGATGAGAATACATTGATCATTTTCACCAGCGATAACGGTGGTCAATCACCAGGAAGGTTTTATGAAATCAGCAACTATCCTTTCCGGGGTATTAAGCGTGATTTGTATGAAGGGGGACTCCGTGTGCCGATGATTGCACGTTGGACGGGTAAAATTCAGCCGGGCACTGTATCTGACTTTATAGGAGCCTCATGGGATTTTATGCCTACCTTTTGCGAACTGGCCGGAATACCAGTCCCGGAAACAACTGACGGAATCTCTATTCTTCCTACTCTAATGGGTAATCCTGACCAACAACTTCAACATGAATATCTGTATTGGGAGTTTCATGAAAATAATAAGAAACAGGCTGTTCGCAAAGGCCAATGGAAAGCAGTACGCAACAATGTGCAGGATGACCCTTCTCGTTCTATCGAATTGTATGATCTGGAAACTGATCCGGGCGAAACCACCGATCTTTCCAGTCAATTTCCAGCAGTAGCCGAAGAAATGACTCAATTAATGGATAATACCCGAAGGGAAGACCCCAATTGGGTATTTTAAAAAAAGTATTATGAATTTTTATCCTGTATCAAAAGGGCTCATTCCACTGGCTTTGCTGGGAATGAGTTCCTGTGCTGCACCCCAACAGGAAGCCCGGCCTAATTTTGTTATCATCCTTTTTGATGATCTGGGTTGGGATGATTTGGGCGTACATGGTAACAATCTTATTGAAACCCCTAATCTGGATGCTTTTGCAGCTGAATCGGCACAGCTTTCATCCTTTTATGTGAATCCTGTTTGTGCGGCATCACGTGCATCCTTACTTACCGGGAGGCATTTTTTACGCACAGGAGTAAGTCATGTACACGGGGGTAAGGATTTTCTTTCACTTAAAGAGATTACACTGGCCGATGTTTTACAGCAAAACGGCTACAAAACTACTATTTGGGGAAAATGGCATACCGGCGATGCTGAGAAATACTACCCTTGGCAGCGCGGATTTGATGAAGCACTTAAACTAAGACTGTATCAACATAGAAATGCTTATGGGGTATTCAATGGACAGCCCGTAGATTCTGATTTGTGGGCTGATGAATTCATTGTTGATCATGCTATTGATTTTATAGGAAGAAACCAGTCGGAACCGTTTTTTGCCTTTGTTTCCTTATTGGCACCACACACCCCGCTTGATGCTCCTGAAGATATTATTCAGAAATATGAGCAGAAGGGCTTATCGCGCAACCTAGCCACCCTTTATGCAATGGTCGATCTTTCGGATCGGGAGCTGGGGCGATTATTCTCAGCCATGGATTCGCTCAATTTGGATGAGAATACAGTGGTAATGATTTTAAGTGATAATGGCCCGGCAGTTAACAGAGCCGAAATGTCAGATGACGATCGGGCCATACGGTATGTAAATGATTTGCGTGGACACAAGGGCGATATTTGGGAGAATGGGGTAAAATCACCATTGTTTATTCGGTGGCCAGGTGTCATTGAACCACAAACCATAGAAGCACTTACTGATATCACTGATATTTTTCCTACTTTGTTGGATTGGGCTGATATTGATTACCTGCCTGCACTTCCAATCGATGGGAAAAGCATTACCAGTTTTTTTGAAGGAAAGACTGAGTTCTCTGGCAGACTTACCTACAATTATTCAAATAGAGGCTGGCCTCCTTCGTTAAAACCCTACAATCCGGATGGCAACTATAATGAGTACCAGCCAGTGGATAAATCAGAACTGATAACTGAAGATCAGGTAATTTCGATTCGAAATCAGCGGTATAAGTTGATGCTCAACCCATCGGTTGATGGTGATTTTGATGTGCCGGGCTACCAATACTTTCTGGCCGACATTGAAAATGACCCAACCGAGCTGGTTAATCTGGTCGATTCGCTTCCTGAGCTGTTTGATACTTTAAGAGATTCCTTGTTTGCATGGTATTCAGAAGTTTTAAATGAGCCCAATTCCTATGCTTCCCCTGTCCTTTACCTTGTTGATAATGAACCCAACCAGCTTAAAGCCACCTGGGTAAGTGATCTGAGCGATGGCCTTCTCAATACCGTAACATCAGTTAAAAAATGGAGCTCGGATATGGCATGGGTTGAGTACAGGATCGTTTCTCCGGTGGCTGCCCGCTATGAAATTAGAGCGTTATTTAAGGCTGATAAACCACTATATCCATTGGGAATTATTTCTCTGAAGGACAAAATCTATTCTTCAGAATTATTGTTCGACGAGAAACAATGGAAAACGATTGCCGATTTGCCGGAAGGGCAAAGCACCATTCGCTTCACTGTTATTCCAGATTCAGCTGGTGTTAATATTGATGAGTTGGTGGGTTTTGAGTTTACGAAAAGATAGAATTGTTTTAGAACTGTCAGAATAATCTAAAATCCGATGCTTTTCAATATTCCTTTCAACTTATCAGCTGAATGGGTAAACATTTGTTGCTCCTTTTCATTGAGTTTGATCTTCAGGTATTTATCTACCCCCTTACGTGTAACATGAGCCGGTATACTTATGCATACATCATTTACTCCATAAAAATCATTGATGAGCGTGGAAACAGGTAAAATTGAATTTTCATTGCGGAGCACAGAGCGGGTTATCTTTTGCATAGCCAGAGCGATAGAATAATTGGTTGCTCCTTTGGCCTCAATTATTTGTTTGGCAGAATTTTTTACATCCTGGAAAATATTCTCCAGATCTTGTTCAACATTGGGTAATCCTGCATATTCCCGACCATATCTTTCCAGAGGCATACCGCCAATTTGTGCATTGCTCCATACTGGCAATTCAGTATCGCCATGCTCACCAATAATGTAAGCATGAATGTTTCCTGTATCAACCTTATAATACTCAGCCAGGGTATATTTTAATCTTGCAGTATCGAGCACAGTGCCTGATCCAATAACTTGTCCGGCAGGCAAACCGGATAATTTAAGACTTACATAGGTGAGTACATCTACCGGATTTGTAACAATCATGTAAACAGCATTGGGTGCATATTTTACCGCCTTGGGTATGATATCATTAATTACTGCAACGTTCTCTTTTGCAAGGTCATTGCGTGTTTGTCCCGGTTTGCGGTTACTGCCGGCAGTTATAACTACAATATCAGAATGTGCGCAGTCTGAATAATTTCCGGCATATAGGTGGGTAGGCACACTAAAACTCAATCCATGATTAAGATCCATAGCAACACCTATGGCGAGTTTGTGGTTCTGGTCTATTAAAACAATCTCTCTCGCCAGACCACTAATTATTAATGTATAGGCATAAGTACTGCCCACATAACCAGTACCTACAATCGCAATTTTAGGCTTCAAACGCTTCATTGTACCAAAAGAATAAGGTTTATTTTCAAAAGTAATATCTTATATTGAAAGTGGCTGCAAAATATTTGTAAGATAAATTGCAATTTATTCCGAAAGCATATTTTTTCCTTGATCTGGTTCTTATGGGATGATCTTTATAATTCAAATTTTGCTCAAAATAGAATTGGATTATTTCCTAAACATTATGCAATGCATTTCTAAAGTATTCAAATCATCATTTTGTAAAATATACTTGTAATACTATTGTATATCAGATAACAGAATGTTGATCATACTATGTTTGTTTGTATTATATGATAAACATGAAATATGTTAGCATTATTTAAGAAATAACTGTTGAACAGAAATCATAAAACAGATGTTTTAAGTCCGTTATTACCCTATTTATGAATTAATTTAAAAATTTCATTATTTATTAACTTAATATTTTTAGCGATGAACAAATCTTTTTCACGATTGACAATGATTCTTATTGCATTTTTTGTTTTCAGTGCTTGCACCCAGAACCCTGGTGCCTCCGATCAAAATGCTGCTGCTTCTGCTGTAACGATAACCTATGACGAAGTAAATGCAGCCCAGCAAGCATGGTGCGATGCAGTTGTAGCTTTGGGACAGGCTTACACAAATGGAGAAGATTACAAAGCTCTGGCAACGGACATCCTTACCGAAGCCTATGAGTATGACAATGGTAAAGTATTCTTCAAGCCTACACTTGCCTATGGTGAAAGAACTTTTCGTGATACCAAAGCTGGAGCACATTCTTATTTTGTAGGTGATAATGCTTCATTTCCAGAGGATAAAGGTTTTGCTCTTCGCCCATGGGTAAAATCATGGTACGACAATCAGGGTGAAGGAAATGAAGGAATCCAGATTCATGGTAATTTGGCCATAACTATGGGATGGGTTTATTTTGAAGACCCCAACGGTGATGTTACCATGGTTGACAAAACCTTTATTTTCAAAAAAGGTGATGATGGGAAATTGCGTTTGATTTTGCATCACTCTTCTCTTCCTTTTTCCCCGGCTTCATAATATTTATCAATCGTACTTGCTTCTAACACCCGAAAATATGACTTCGGGTGTTTTTTTTATTTTTTACCTGGGTTAATTCATCTTTTTATAATTTGTATAAGTTTGCAATATAGTTTGTCTCTTTGTCAACAGCGAAAGAACTCGAAAATAATACTAAACAGTGAAATATGATCAATGTGTAAAAAAGTCTATTTATATGAATGTTAATAGTATTGTTATGGTTTGGTTTATCTGAATTATAATTAAGTTTTCTGACTTTTTTGCAGGCTTATTACTTATACTTTATTGTTATGAAAATCAGTAAGGTTTTATTACTTCTTAAAATTATTGCCGGATTAAAGATTAATTTAATAATCGATAATCCGGCAATTGGGGAAGATTCATTATCCATATGATTAATAAATCCCTGTTAGAACGAAAGTATAACGCTTACTTATTTGCTGATCTTTTATAGGTCATAAACCAGGTTAAGCTATAAAGATCTGATTTTTCTTTATCTACTTCAGATTTTTCTTCCGGATTAAGAAATGAAACCATTATATCATCACCTGGTTTCCAGCCTTCTGGCAAAAGAGCTCTTTGATCTGTATGGTTTCTTTGTAAAGCTACCAAAGTCCTTTTAATTTCACTTATGCTTCGTCCTACTTCATTTGGGTAGAAGTAAAAGGCTCTGATTTTGTTTTCAGGATCGATAAAGAAAACACCTCTGATACTTTGTCCAATATCGGTTTGCGAATCCAGCATACCATAGCTATTGGCAATATTAAAGGAAGAGTCTTCTATTAATGGAAAGTCAATTTTTACTGGTTCCCGTCCTTTGAAAGTAATATCTTCCAGAGCAGTTTTCCAGCTTAGATGCGATTCCAGCTTATCAGAAGAAACTACCAGAATTTCTGCTCCAAGCTCTTTAAAAGTATTTTGATGATAGGCAAGTTCCAACAATTCACTAGAACAAACGGGTGTAAAGTCGCGCGGATGAGCAAATAATACCTTCCAATCGTTCCCAAAATCATCGGGGAACGAAATTTGGCCATTGGTTGACATGGCGCTGAATGCAGGTGCATCGTTTCCAATTAATGGAATTCTTTGATTTACGGTAAGCTGCGCCTGAGATAGATTTAGGGAAAGAAACATTATCCCGGCAATTAGAAATAAATTTTTCATAACTTGTTTTATTTAAAAAATTAATAAGTTTGATAGACAATGAGCCAGCTTTGTCGTTGATTCATGATCAAAGTAAAGCAATAAAATAAGACAAGTAAAGTAGATTAGGACGAAACGACTGTTTAATTGTCCGGGCAATATGTTTTCTTTACCAAAGGGCATGGATTGAGGTAAAAAGGATAATAGCTTTTTTGATTTGTGAGGTTAGGCTTTTAATCTGATTATAATTCTGAAATCAGATTTCATATCTTTTGAAATTACTATTCATTGTTGTGATTTGATCAGAAAATCGATGTTTTTTGAGCAAAAGTTTATTTCCCGGAAATGATTCAATTATTATCAATAATTACTAATATTGTGGCATTTACTGATTACCTTATTTTAAAAGAAATCAATTATTAAATATCAACCTTTATTTCAGTTATGAAATTCAGTAAAACTTTTGGGGCATTATACGATTATTTCATGTTCTTCCTGGAGAAGTTTTTTCTTAAGAAACGCAGGGCAAGACTTTTAACCGGACTTTCGGGAAAAGTGCTTGAAGTAGGAGTGGGAACAGGTGCTAATTTTGAACATTACAGCAAAGATGCCCAAGTTACTGGTATAGAGCCTTCTCCGCATATGTTGCCCCGCGCTCTGAAAAAGAAGGAAGTACTTTTATTTCCTAATCGTTTTACTCTGCTTCATACTGGTTGCGGCTATCCTGAAATGGAAAAGATGTTTGAGCTGGAATCTCTTGATGCAGTGGTTTGCACTTTGGTTTTGTGTACTATTCCAAATCCGGAAATGGCGATGGAAAAGTTTATGAAATGGCTAAAACCAGGAGGTAAGTTATTGATTCTGGAACACATAAGGGCGCACAACCATTACGCCGGGAAAATTCAGGATACGCTGAACCCTGCCTGGTCGAGAGTAGCTGAAGGATGCCAGTTAAACCGGGCTACTGATAAATTGATCCCTGAATCAGGCTTTCGACTTTTGCGACAGGACCGTTTCTTTATTGGCCTTCCGTTTTATGAAGCTGTTTACGAAAAGCCTGAAAACTGAGTTTCTCAGAAGGCTTTGTTAACTTATTCCTGTAGACCTAATTCATCCGCAAGAAAACTACCCTTTTCTGCGTCTTTGATAAGAAAACGTTAAAGACATGGCTTTTGTCTCGTTATTACAACGAGATGAATCTAAGGAGTCCCGATTTTTATCGGGATGACTGATTCAAAAACAAGAGTAACGCAGTATTTAACGTTTTCTTGCAAAGACTAATTCAGGTAAATGGTTTCACCCACTCCAATCGGAAGATTAAGTCCATACCAGATAAACAGCAAGGCCACCCATGAAATAAATAAAATAACAGCATAGGGAATCAAAAGAGAAACGATGGTGCCTATACCCAAACGCTTATCATATTTGTGAATCCAACCTATCAATAGTGGGAAATATACATATAGCGGACTTACACAATTGGTTATAGAATCGCCTACTCTATACATGAGCTGCACAAATGCCGGACTGTAGTTAAGTTGGAGAAGCATGGGTACAAACACCGGAGCAAAAATTGCCCATTTGGCTGATCCGCTTCCCATAAATATATTGAGAAATGCTACTATTACCATAAAGAAAGTAAACAATACCGGGCCTGTAAGTCCGGTAGCCTGAAGAAATTCGGCCCCATTTATCGATATTATTTTATCCAGGTTCGACCAGCTGAATAGCTCAATAAACTGAGCTACAATAAGCATTAGTACTATATAACCTGAAAGACCTTTCATACCGGTTTCCATATGTTTAAGCAAATCGTTGGGTGTTTTGATACTGCCGGTTGCCTTCCCAAAATAGTAACCCGGAATAGCGAAAAAGAAAAACAGAATGGGAATCAATCCTCTGAGAAAAGGGGATGGAACTACTGCTCCGGTTATAGGATCGCGGAGTGGACCCCATGATGGTACCACGAGAACAGCTACCAGAATAACATACAAAAGCAATGAAATCCCGGCATTTTTAAGCCCTTTTCTCTCCTCGGGGTTAAGGGCAGTGTCCTGTGCGGTAGTATCATTATCGATAAGGCCTGCACCTGCAAAGCTTCTGCAGCGTGGAATTGTATATTTAGTTACTATAAACGCGCCGCCAAGTCCTACCATAATTGTAGAAACAATCATAAAATACCAGTTGGATGTGGCACTTACTTCAAGTCCTTCGCCTATGGCCGATGTTACCTGGGTGGTGATGCCAGCCATTAGCACATCGGTACCGGCAATAAAGAAATTGGCAGTGAAACCCGCCGTAGCCCCTGCGTATCCGGCAATAAGACCCGCAATAGGATGATAACCCATGCGCGAAAAGATCATGGCAGCAATGGGGGGAACAATCACAATTCCTGCATCGGAACCAATATTTCCACAGGCACCAATAATGAAAATTACTGGCATAACAATTTTGCGTGGAACAGCAAATGCAACTTTTCGCATTGCAAGCCCCAGTAATCCGCTTTGTTCAGCAATAGAAACACCCATTAGCATAACCAATACCAACCCAAAGGGGGCAAAGTGGGCAAAATTGGTAACCACATTTTGTAAAAACCAACGCAGGCCATCTCCTGAAACCAGGTTATTAACCTCAACTAATTCCCCTTTTCCCGGATCTACGGCACTCAAGCCAAAGTAACTGGTCACAGCGCTTAATCCAATAATTAAAATACAAATCCAAACAAACATCCAGAAGGGGTGGGGGAGTTTGTTACCCATTCGTTCCACCCAGCCCAAAAAGCCATTGGCAGCGGTTGGCAAGGGTGTATCGTCAGAATTGTTCGAAGTTTGTGCAGGGCGGACCTTGGGTTGATCTTTCTTTTCAGTCATGATTGGCAGTTTAGGGATTAGCTGGGCAAAAATGAGATTTTTTTTTCTTTTTACAACCTTTTGGATAAAATTATTTTTTCAAATCTGATAATCAATTGAGAAGTGTTGCTTTTACCTACCTGACCACATGAATCAAATTTTACACAGATGCAATTGCGAGAATTGTTTTTCGATATTGCAGGACTGAAAATAATATTCCTATATTTGCGCAATCGTTTTTATACGCTTTGGATCGAAGATATTACAAATTATACCACCGATCTGTAAAGGGTAGATAACTTTGGAGCGATAAAAGCAGAATCATATTAATTCTTGTATTTACAGGAAAACAACGTTCTTTTTTCTTTACGTTTGAATGAGAAAACTCAGAATTATTTTCTAACAGTTAATATTGATCTCATCATGATTAAATGTGATAGCTATATATTAATCCTGGAGTGTATCTTTGCACAGCCATGGAACGGTTTTGCTGGACATTCCTGACTCTATCGGTTGGTTGGCTGTTTTGATCAGAAAATAGGGGGTTGATTTACATTACATGCTTAAAATCAATAATTTTTGAAAACATCTTTTCTTTTATCATCAGAAAGAACCATTGCACAGAGGGTTGTGCTTGTATTAGTTCTTCTTTGTTTTTCCGCTGTTCTAGGCGCTCAGAACCAAAATCAGAATCGCAGAAATAATATGATTTATTCTGCCGGAGAGATATTTAGTATGTTGGAAGAGCAATATAATGTTACCATTTTTTATAAGCAGGAATGGTTTGGCAGTGCCACTTTTGATGGCCAGATCTTATCCAAATCCCTTTCCGAAGCGGTAGAATTTATGGTTTCCTCCTTTTTATTGGAAGTATTGTATTTTGATGATATTCTGGTAATTATGCCCTCAGGTGCAGGGCCCGGGGTTTCCGGTCAGACATTGATCGACCATGGCATTACCATTGGTGATCCAAATGAGTATGGTCGTTTCTCCAGAGCCACAATAGAAGGAACAATAAGTGACGGAAATTCCGGCGAAACGCTAATCGGAGCAGTAATTGTTGATGTTGCATCAGGAAAGGGAGTTACTTCTGATGTAAATGGAATTTTTAAGATAGAACTTCCGGTTGGAGATCACAGGATACGTATTTCCTATATTGGTTATGAAGATTCTTACCACCAATTAAGGCTTATCAGTGATGGTGCTGTTTCTTTTGATCTTTTCCGCAATGTTTCGCAATTGGAGCAAGTAACCATAACTGCAATCCGTGCCCGTGAGAATGTACTTCGCACGCAAATGAGTGTTATCAGAATGGATACACGGATCCTGAAAGAACTTCCTCAAACTTTTGGTGAGCGCGATATTGTAAGAAGTATAACGCTGCTTCCCGGCATACAAACAATAGGAGAGTTTGGTTCAGGATTCAATGTGCGTGGGGGTAGTGCCGATCAGAATCTGATTTTGGTTGAGAACGTTCCCCTTTTTAATACATCTCATCTTTTCGGATTGATCTCTGTCATTAATCCCGATATGGTTACTGATGTTACCCTAATGAAAGCCGGTATTCCGTCCAAATTTGGGGAAAGAGCTTCTTCGGTAATGGAAGTTAAATTGGGTGATGGTGCACCCCTCGATCGATTTAAGCTTATTGGGGGCATTGGCATTATTAACAGCCGGCTATTACTCCAAACCCCTATAGCTAAAGACAAAGCATCTTTTACTTTTGGCGTAAGATCGTCTTATTCTGATTATTTATTGAGAAAAATTCCTGATGAAGACCTCATGAACAGCAACGCGGGGTTTTATGATTTTTCTACTCACTCACGCATAGTCATAAACAAAAATAATTATCTTACCCTATTTGGCTACCATAGTTTCGATCGATTTGGATTTTCTACTGAAAACCAATATGAATACGGTAATTCCATGGCATCTTTGCGCTGGAATAGTTTTCCCGTTGCCGGCGTGTCTCACACTTTAGTTGCCGGCTGGAGCAATTATTGGTTTCAGGTTGATGATACGCCTGCCATTAATCCTTATGAGCATTTTTCTGTTTTTTCTGGTGTTGATTATCGAACGTTAAAATGGAACCTGGATTTTGACTGGACCGAACGTCATACCTTTACCGCTGGCTTCAATGCTATTGGTTACCGATTGGAACCCGGGCAAAAGTCTTCGTTGGGTCAATCATCTTTTGTTACGGAAGAGAGAATCATGGCAGAACAGGCCTACGAAATGGCAGTTTTCCTTTCTGATAATTTTAAAATTACAGAACTTTTTGTCATTGATGTAGGGTTGCGTTTTACCCAGTATCTGCAAACAGGACCAGCCAAACAATTGATTTACCAGGATGGGGCTCCCAGAACCCGTGATTTTGTTACCGATAGTGTTTTGGTAAAAAAGGGAGAAATAGCAGCTATGTATAATGGATTGGAACCGCGATTGGGTTTTCGTTACCAGCTATCAGAAAGCAGTTCGGTAAAAGGAAGTTATAATCGTATTAATCAGTATATAAATCTGGTTTCCAATACTTCTGTAATGTCGCCCACCGATTTATGGAAACTAAGTGATTCTCATTTGAAACCTCTTAAGAGTGATCAGTTTGCTTTGGGATATTTCCGAAACTTTCGGAACAATACCCTGGAAACATCTGTAGAAATATACTATAAAACCCTTCAAAACACCCTGGAATACCGCAGCGGCGCCGAGATCATCATGAATCCTGTTATTGAAACAGATCTGGTTGATGCCAAAGGCCATAACTATGGAATGGAATTTTATGTAAAGAAAAATTCCGGACGTTTAACCGGTTGGAGCAGTTATACTTTTTCGTCGACCATGCGTAGAACAGATACGCCCTTTTTATCTGACCAAATCAATAGAAATCAATGGTTTCCGTCCAATTATGACCGGCCCCATAATCTTATTCTGAACGCCAATTACCATATTTCGCGCCGCTGGCGTTTTGGAACAACCTTTACCTATAGTACCGGACGACCGGTTACAATACCAGAGTCTGTTTTTCTAATTGGCAACAACTTCCTGCTTCATTATTCCGAGCGCAACAAGTATCGGCTTCCCGATTACCATCGGCTTGATGTTTCTGTTTCTCTTGGCGAAAACCACCGACTAAATCAAAGAGGTAAAGGTTTCTGGACATTTACATTAATGAACATTTACGGACGTAAAAACCCGTATTCTGTTTTTTATCGAAAAGATCCTGCCAGTGTAGGAAACTTCCGTTCTTTCAATATGTATCAGATGTATATTGTTGGAAACATCTTTCCTACTGTAACCTATAATTTTACGATTTGAAATTTTAGTACATGAACATGCTAAGAAACTTATTTCTTTTACTTTTTCTGTTGGCTTTGACTGCCTGCCAGGATATTTACGAGCCCGAAATTGATTTCGATAATGAATTCCTTGTTGTTGAAGGTTTAATAACCAACGAATCAGGGCCTCATTTGGTGAAACTTAGCAGATCTTCAGTTTTTGGTGAACCTTTCAAAATAGCTATTGAACAGGATGCAACGGTTTCTATAACATCTGATGAAGGGATTAAGCACATTTTACTTGAAGGAATGCCGGGGCACTATTACACCGATCTAGGGTTTGTAGCTGAAATCGGCAAAAAATATAGTCTGTTCATTGAAACAGCAGACGGAAAATCTTATGCATCCTCTCCGCAATTGTTAATGCCTCCATTGGTAATTGAAGGTTTTGCTGGTGAAGCAGCGAATAAAACTTTTATGCGTAAACTAGCGGTTTCGGGAAATATTAGGCAATATGACGTGCCGGGTAGCAACATCATAATGAAGGTTTCCAATACTGACTTTGTAGCGAAATTCCGCTTCAATAATTATCTTTTGGTTGATTACGTGGTTACATTAGGCGAGTTTGCTTATAACCATTGTTGGATAAGAAATCCCGTTACAGATTATATGAATCCGGATATGGGTAAAAACTTGATTAGTGCTACATCGCAGGAACATGCCATAAGTTTTGTCCCTTTCTCATCAAGAAATCTTCCTTTCATGAATTTTCCTGATTTTTATATGGATCCCCTTACCAATTACAGCACCAATCGCATTGTTATAAATTATATTTATAGTCTTAATAATGATGCTTATGCCTATCATGAAGCCCGTAACAAGCAACTAAATGATGAAGGACGATTTTTTGATCCTATTTCGCCTCAATTGCCTGGTAATGTATCCTGTATATCTGATCCGGCAGAACCAGTATTGGGTTTTTTCGAGGTGTCTTCCCTATCTTACAAACCTTTATCTGTAAGGTATATGAACGACAAATTCATTGTTGAGAGTGTTCATTTTATTGATACAATTCCAGACCACGGGTGTGTTTACACCCAGATTCCTCCCTTTTTTATCAATTTGAAATCCCATGCTGATTCTTATGCAAATTAGAGTTCATGTTATGACCCCTATCATTAAAATCCAAAAACTTTTTGGATTTTGGCGTTCTGTGGTTTTGTGTTTGCTTATGTATCTGGTAGGAGGGGAATCCCTTTGGGGAAATCCAAACTCATTAAATCCCAAATACCCGGTAGAAGGGGTTTTGCTACATACCGACAGAGATATTTACGTAACTGGTGAGTACCTGCATCTGAAAACTTTTTTGTGGACCATGCCTGGCTGGAATGGCCCTTCCAGCGAGATCGTATATTATGATCTGGTATCAGAAAACCGAAGCGTGGCTTCTGGTATTATGGCAATAGAAAACTTTCAGACTGATGCCAATATTTACCTGCACGATACCCTTTCATCAGGTTTCTATCAACTTGTTGCCTATACCCATTGGATGCGAAATTCGGACCTGGGAAATACCTTTACCAAAACAATCTTTCTGGCCAATCGCTTTGATAATGATCTGAAAACCATCGCTAACCATAACCTGAATAATAAGGCTGATTCTGTTTTAGATGAATCAGAAAATAGCTTTAATCATTTGAAGAGGGTAAACACATGGATAAAAATAGACGCCCCCGACACTTTAATGAAAAGGGAGCAGGCAAAAGTATCGGTATCATTTCCTGAAATGGAAATTCCCTTAATAGGTTTATCAGCCACTGTTGCCAGTGAAGAAGCTTTTTTCCCTTTGAATTTTAACAGCCAAAGCAGGGCTTATTATCTTAAAATCTGGTCGGAATCATCAGTTTCTGAAGCAAATTTTTACATGGAAAATGATCATTATGTCCTGGAAGGAAGTATTCAAAGTATGGAATCTGTTAGCTATGATGGCACACATGTTATTCTTACTACTCCCAATGACTCTCTTAATTTATTACTGGCAGATTCAAATGCTGATGGAAAGTTTCAGTTTGCCTTATCTCCCGCCTACAGAGGGAGGAATTTGTACATTTCAACCTACCCGTATAACCCTGGTAAAAAATTCAACATTCAAATTAATAACAAATTTATTCCTTCCTATCAATTTTCATGGCAAGATAACGGGAATATTTTTATTGACAGAGATTACGTAAGAAAAAGCCAAAACATAGTGAAGGCTCGTATTGCCTATCGGACAGACTATTGGGAAGAACATGATAAGGCATTGCTAAACAACGAATTGTTTCCAGGTATCTTTAGCAAACCCGCTACTACCATTTCATTGGCAGACTATATCCCTTTTGATGATTTGCAGGATATTTCAAGAGAGATAATTCCTGCTTTCCGGATCAGGCGTAATCGTGACCAATCATACCGTACCAGGTTGGTAGATGAATCTTCCGGATTGGTTATAGACGAGAATCCGGCATTTTTTATTGATGGTATCTATTGTCATAAAATTGACCCTTTGCTTTATCTTAACTCTGAATTACTCCACCGCATTGAAATTCAGAACAGGAACTGGATACATGGCAATTTGGCTTTCCCGGGTATAGTGGCTCTTTTTTCCAAGGGAAATGAATATCTTAAATTGGTTAATGATTTACCACTTTATAAGTATAAGTTTAATTTCTTTGAAAAGAACAGGCAGTTTACTCCACCGGTATATTCTTACAATGAACCTGTTAAGGCAGATCAGCCCGATTTAAGGCAACTACTATTTTGGGAACCGGAAGTTGAAATATCAAATAACCAAAATGTCCGGATTAGTATTTCTACCGGTGATTTATCGGGCTCCTTTTTAATCCAATTCATTGCAATGGATGCCACTGGGAATATTTTTGAAGGTACGAAACGATTTATTGTAAAATAATGGTCCCAATTCTTTCAGAATTAATTTTCTGCAGCCAAAAGTAAATAAAAAATATACATCATGCTTACTCCGGTTAAGTTTTCAATTTTGATCATAGTCAACGGTTTGTTCTTCCTGCTTCCATTTGGGATGTATGCCCAGGAACAGCCGTCTTATCTTCCGCAACCTAAATATTACCTTTCGGGGGATGCTTTTCTTGATGCATCAACTTCAAAGGGCAGTCAGTATTATATTGAAGTATGGTTGGAGGGTGATGTAGTGCTGAAATCTGGCCATGAGGTAAAAAGTCAACTGCTAAGATATAATGGCTTTTTAGATGAGCTGCTGTGGTTACCCTCTGTTGCGCAGTCTCAGGTTAAAGTGGACAAAGATATGGTTAGTCATTTTACCTTGCTTTCTGACAACGCAGAACCGGTAGAATTTGTTAATATATCTTTTACGCCACGGTTTCAGTCGGCCCATATCAATATTTTGGCCCAACAACTGCACAAGGGACAAATTTCTCTTCTTGTTCATCGGCAGATAATTCAAAACGGAACTTATTCAGAACGGACAGACAGGGGTACCTATGTTATTCCGATTTTGAGCCCAAGGCCTGTCTATTACTTGCTGGTAGATGACCAACCCGCTGATGTTGTCCGAAGGTTTAGCCGTCGCTCGTTAGCCCGTCTGTTTCCTGAAAATGAGAAGACGGTACGAAGATACCTTAAGGAACAAAACATTCGCATCCGTAATGAGCGTGAGCTTGCCATTGCCGTAAAAAGTCTTGATGACTGGCTTGAAAAACAGGAAATAAATTTAAATTGGTAATAATTTCAACCTAAATATTAATCAGATATGAAGTCAACTTTTTTCACTTTCATTTTTTTACTTTCCACCTTGTTAGCTAGTATGCTACCAGCCGGATTCAATGGGCTTACGGCTAATAATTCAGATGTAAAAATCTACCAGTATCCACGTATCATCGAAAAAGATACCCGGTTTTCTTTCCGGGTAAATGGTGAAAGTGTTGATCTTATAGAAACCACCGCCGGTCCCATTGCTTCTTTTGGTTGCAGGGGAGCTGTAGCTGTTGAGATTGATTTGCCCAACGGATTTTCAGAAAGTATTACCGTTTCACCCCTAAGCAAGGGAATTGATTTTACCCGCGAAGGCAACACCCTACGTTTTAGCCTTCCCGCACCAGGGAAGTTTATCCTTATGGCCGATTTATTGCCACAGGTTTTCATCAGTGCCAACCCTATGGATGAACCTACTCCCAACCCAGATGATTCTGACGTGTTTTATTTTAGGGAAGGACAGGTTTACGAAGTGGGCGATCTGGAGCTTACTTCAGGCCAGACCATTTTTATTGAAGGGGGCGCGGTGGTTCGTGGTGCAGTACAGGTTTATAATGCTGAAAATGTGCTCATTGCCGGCCATGGAATTATCGACAACAGCTTTTTTGATGGTGATTATCGTCGCAGGGTGGTTCTGGTAGAAGGAAGCCGTAATGTGCGTATCGAAGGACTTACCATGATAGAACCTACTGCCTGGATGGTTGTAATTGGAAATTCAGAATTCGTAACCATCGACGGAGTTAACCTGCTTAGCTACGTTAGCGCCCGCGATGGTATTGATCTGGTTGGATCAAGCCATATTAAGGTGCTGAATTCTTTGTTAAATAATGGCGATGATTGTGTGGCAATAAAGTCTTTTGACCAGAGTCGCTATTTCAGATTCTCTCGCCAAAGTTATGCCCGTAATATGGAAGATGTCGAAGTGCGCGGTTGTATATTGATTTCTCATTTGGGTGGACATGCATTTGAGATAGGCCATGAACTTACTACTGATTCCATTACCAATATCCGTTTTATTGATAATGATGTGCTGGGAATTCATGGGCATGGTGGCGTATTTGGTATCAACAACAGCGATAGGGCTGTAGTGTCTGATATTTTGTATGAAGACATAAGGGTTGAGCATTATTACAATAAACTGGTCAATCTGCGTGTGATCAAAAGTCGGTTTTATGGCGATGAAGTACGTGGCCAGGTGCGCAATGTTGTTTTCCGCAATATTGATGTTACCAATTCAATCTACAATCCTGGCTATTCGATATCCCTGATCGGTGGTTATGATGAAAACAGCACGGTAGAAAATGTTGTTTTTGAAAACTTCCGCGTTAATGGCGAAAAGGTTACCAATGGCGATCATATTTATCTTTTTACCAAACAGGCAAAAGGAATTGTTTTCAGATAAACCTTGAAATATTGTATAAAAACCCCGGATGATTCCCATGCATCCAGGGTTTAATAAATGTGTGGATGCATCTGTTAAAAAACCCTGGAAGCTTTTAAAACCTTGAGGGTTTTTACCATCCAATGTAACTTTCAAACTCATACAACTATGAAAAAAAACGTAGTATTTGTGATTTTACTAATGCTTGTAACAATAAGTATTCAGGCAAAACCCTTTTATGTTTCACCTTCAGGAAACGATGCACATGAAGGCTCTTACGAATCTCCATGGCAAACCATCCAGAAAGGAGTCGAAATGGTTGAAGCAGGCGACACCCTTATCATACGCGACGGGGTGTACCGTATAACCAAAGAAATCAGACCCAAAAATTCTGGTACCCCAGACCAATGGATTACTTATCGTGTATTACCTGGAGAGAAGGCGGTGATTGATGCAGAAGGATTCGTTTCGGCCGATTCAGAGGGAACATTTCCATCGCGATTGGGCCTGGGCAGCTTTCACCTGGAGAAAGTGAGTTACATTAGTGTAGAAGGATTGCGTGTAAGGAATTCGCGCAGTGCCGGATACATTGTTAGGGGCCCGTCGTCACATATCCATTTGATTGATTGTAAAACCGATCGTTCCTATAATTCCGGCATTGGCATCTGGTACGCAGATCATGTTAAAGTGCTTTATTGCGAAGTAACACGCGCCAATGAGCCTGATATGCGGGTGTCGGGTCAGCCATTTGGGCGCGAAGCTCCACACGAAGCCATTTCCATTTGTGGGGCAAAACACTTTGAAGTGGCCTACAATCATGTGCATCAATGTTTTAAAGAAGGTATCGATGTAAAGGAAGTAAGTGCAAATGGTGTGGTACATCATAATCATATTCACGACCTGCCACGACAGGGTTTGTATGTGGATGCGTGGTTTGGTTTGCTACATGATGTGGTTTTTCATTCTAATGTAGTACACGATTGTGAGTGGGGTTTCGCCATTTCAGTTGAGGGAAAAGATTCCGAACTCAAAAATGTGAAATTTCACAACAATCTCCTTTTCGACAACCGTGCATCAGGTATCATCTTTGGCGTTTGGGGTAACAACCGGTTGCGATCAAATATAGAAATTTACAATAATACCATTTACAACAACGGTACACCCGGGCATTGGGCTGGCACAACCGGAGGAATCGATATAAAATCGGTGAATATGAAAGATGTCAAGATTTACCGTAATATCATCCTAAACAACTGGGGTTTTGAGATCGGGATTTCCCTTCATCCTGATAAAGTGGTTGAAGAGTTGGAAAAGCGTAACGTAACTATTTCTGATAATATCACAGGATTATTCAAAAGTAAGCCTTCCGACTTTTCTTTCTTTGAAATTGAAATGCATGGCTTTCTACCTCAAAACAATATTATTGCCGATCCTTTGTTTACTGATCCATTGCGGAGTGATTTCAGTATCCCTTTTTATTCACCGGCCGCTGGAAACGCAGCCAAAAACAAGGATGAATTCAATGCTTTTTATTTTGGAGCACTCAGACCCGGAGAAAAGAGTTGGTTAAATTGGAAATAACAATACATTTTTCAGTTTATTAGTAAAGAGATTACTCAACTACATCCCTAAATAAAGTAATATTTTCTGATATTTGCTATAGCTTTGGTTTGTTTGTATTTTTGATTTGCCTTAAGAGTGTTACTTCTGGAAGTATTTTGGTAGTATTCTCAATCATCAACATTCTTAGTCATAAATTTAATTAAACACTCGGACGATAGTTGCCGAAGTTTATAACCAATGTTTATTAACACAAGGCAAGTACTTATGATTAATTCTCCAACAACAGATAGCAAGCAACGAAAATTAAACACTAACATCCTTGAGTTTATTAACACGATCAATATACCGGAATTTGATCCTTATTATTTGTACGATGCTGAAATCATCCGCAGAAATTGCCTTACGTTAAAAGCTATACCGTGGGAAAATAAGTCTATTCACTTCGCTTCTATGGCCAACGTAAATCCCGATTTTTTAAGGATTGTAAAAGATGAAGGAGTAAATATATTTGTCAACTCCCTGGGACATATGGAACATGCCATGGCTGCAGGTTTTCGGGCCGAGCAGATCATTTTTACCGCATCAGCACTCACCGAAAAAACCATGCGTAAGCTCGAAATGGAGGGGGTGCAATGTAATGTGGATTCACCCGCACAACTGGCGCAATGGCAACGGTTATTTCCCACAAGACCTATAGGTATTCGCTGTAACGTGGGTGAAAAGGTTGATCCACAGTCCACCCATGCAGGCTTTTTTATCGGGAAGGAGAGCCGTCTGGGATTTACCATGGAAGAAATTAATGTGATTGAGAACAAAGAAATTATCAAAGGACTTCATTTGTATGTAGGGACTGATATTTTCGATATCGATTATTTTATCCAATGTTACGAAGTACTGGCCGAGATAGCCCTGGCGTTTCCCAACCTGGAATACCTTAATTTTGGCGGGGGGTTTGGCGTTTCAGAGAGTGGAGAGCAAACCTTTGACTGGCCCGATTACTACCAAAGAGTGACACAATTGATGGAATATGTATCTGGTAAAATGGGTAGAAATATCCGGCTGATTCTTGAACCGGGAAGAATCATAGGTGGTGAAGCCGGCTTTTTTGTTTGCAGTGTTTCTGATGTTAAAATACGGGATGATAAACGATGGGTTGGGGTAAATGCATCTACGGTTCAGTTTTCGCGTCCACTGCTATATCCTGATGTGGCCCATCATCCTGTAATGGTAATTCGCAATGGGAAAGAAGTTTTAGGCGATAAAAAAATTATTACAACCGTATATGGGTGCTCTACCTATTCGCGTGATATTTTTTCGCGAAAAAAGCCACTCCCGGAAATAAAAATCGGAGATATTCTGGTATTTGGTATTGCCGGCTCTTACTCAGCATCCTCATTCAGTACATTTTTAGGCTTCCCCAAACCAAATGAATATTTTATATGATTGCTGAACTTATTCAAAACAATGCAGATTATAAGTTTTTTGAGAAGGTAAGTGCTGATGTTTACCGGGGTAACAAATATTACAGGGGTACTGAAGGCAGCATTAAGAAATTGCTGCTAAATTCGAAAAGTGCCTTTCAGAACCATGCGTTGATAAAAAAATTTGTGGTGCGTGATGGCAATGACCTGGTGGCACGTTTTGCACTGATTAACGACTTGCGACTAAAGGATTATTGTCAGATTTCGTTTTTTGAAGCGCAACCAGATTTAGGAGACATTTTTTCCATCATCAAAAAGGAAATCAAGAGCCATTTTCCCAAATGCACAAAAATAGTGGCAGGGCTTAGCGGCCATCTGAACTACGGTGCTGGCATATTGCTGCACCCTTTTGATGAACCACCCCTTTTTGGCTTGCCCTATAATCCTGCTTATTATTCCGACTATTTTAAAGCACTTACCTTGCGCAAAATGGTAACATTTCGATTCGATATGGAAGCTTACGCCCACTGGGCCAACAGCTACCCGGTGTGCAGACTTTTAGATGGGCTCGTCATCCGTTTCATGAACAAATCAAAGATCAAAGAAGAAAGTGCCATTTATACCCGGCTCAATAATCTTTCCTTTCAGCAGCATCCTTATTGGGCCAATCGCGATGAAGCCGAAGACCTGGAGCTCTTTTACCCTTTCCGCCATCTGTTGGATAATGAAAATCTTATCATTGCCGAGATCAAGGGACAACCTGTAGGATTCTTCCTTTGGTACCCCGATTTCAACAAGCTGGTAACATCCCAACGCGATTTAAATCTCTGGGATGTAATCCGGTTTAGAGCCGGGAAGTACATCGATACATTTCGGGTAACTGAAATTGGTGTGATTCCTGAATACCAGCGCAGCCCGGTGGCCATGGAGATGATCAAAAAATCGCTGCCCACGCTTTATAAAAAGGGCTACAAATTTTGCGAAGTAGGATTTATTTTTGAAGAAAACCGGGCATCTATCGCTATGCTCAAACGGATGTTGCAAAGGCTCTATGGTACGGAAGCCCAAACTTACCGGCAGTTTGCTGTTTTTGAGATGGGGTTGTAGGGTGTGGTTATGGGTGTGGGTCCTTTTTAAGCTGAACGATGAGATTACAATGAAGAAATTTTGAAATAGAATACTATTAATCTATCTTTGTTACCATCGTAACGGTTACCGCCGCAACAAATATTAGCTATATGAACCAAGCTTGAAAAACGAGCTCATCGAAACTAAATTTTTAACTAAATTGTCTTCTGTTGCAATCTTAAAATTTACAGCCGAAATAACCCGGGATAAAGAAATAAACCAATATATCGGTATTGTACCTGGTTTACCCGGGGGACATACTCAAGCCCCAACCTTAGATGAACTTTATGCTAATCTTCAGGAAGTTGTCCAGTTGTGTCTTGAAGAAATGACACCTGAAGAAATAAACCAGCTTCCAGAATTTATTGGTTTTCAACAAATATCGGTTGCTTTATAAGCACCAGGCTTCCCATTGCAAAGGTTAAGATCCTTGAAAAACTTCTTCTTTTTTTAGGATTTGAATTTAAAAGACAAAAAGGAAGTCATGTATTTTATCGGTACCCAGATGGAAGATTTACAACTTTGGCCCATAATGGAAATCAAGAAATAGGTCGCTCGTTAGTTCGGCAAATTTTACGAGAAATAGAACTTTCACCAGAGCAGTTTTGGAAATTTTAAAGGATCTTTAGTGAAATTCTAGCAGAATCTTAACAGATGCATTAACATATTCGATATTGCCCATATCCTTACCAAATTTTAAGAGAAATGTTTTTCGTAAGTTTTCTTAACTGCCTGGTATAAAAGCTGATGACTCAATACTTACAAATCAAAATTCTCCCCAAAGAGCATTCGTCAGACTTGTCATCCCAATGGGATGATTTGGCGGGAAATTATTTCCGCTCCAGATCGTTTCTGCTCCATTGCGAAAAATACAATCCTTGCCATCAGCGATATTACATATGTTTCCAAAATGAGACCGTTGTTGCTGGTGCCGTGGTTTATTCTCTGAAACTTGACATTTTTACCTTTGGCCGATTAAAGTATCCCATACAAACGACTATCGTGGGAATACCCTCATCGGTGTCAGCTCCAGGTATATTTGGGAAACCTGGATTTGTGGAGTTGCTGAAAGATCATATCTGTGCACATGAGAAAGGATTCATTCTTTTTCTTAACCTGGAAGAGAAACCCCATCATAATAAACGAGCTTCGGGGAAAACTTTGCCTGCTATCATTATCGAAAACAACTTTACCAATTGGGATCATTATATCCAATCCCTTCGCGCACCCTACCGGAGAAGAATTTTGCAAAACAGGCAAAATGAAAAGGAACTGGAAATTAAGAAATTACATTGCGATGCCTTTACTTTAGAGATGTACCAACTCTATCTGGGTGTTTTTAACCGCAGCAAGGACAAACTGGAAAAGCTCAGTCTTGATTTCTTTAAAAATCTCCCTGCATCTTATTCATTAACAGCATGCTACTTTCAGGAAAAATTGCTGGGATGGAATATCAGCCTGCTTTCTGGCAATACTTTCTATTTTTTTATGGGAGGGGTAGATTATGAGATGAATAAAACCTATAACACCTACTTTTTGCTTCTTACAGAATTGGTGAAGAATGGTATAGAAAAGAATGCTAATTTTATTGATCTGGGACAAACCGCCGAAATCCCAAAAATGCGCCTTGGGGGTCAAGTGTCAGAGCGATACATGGAAGCCCGTCACAGCAACAGGGTTTTTAATGGTTTGTTGAAAATATTCAGTCCCATGCTGGAGTATAATAAGAAGCTGGAAAAGGGGAATGTGCTGAAAACCAGCAGCCATAACCCTGCGGTTACCTTAAAATCGAAAAGATGAACATACTCATGTTCCGACCCAAGCCCTCCGCCGAAACCATCGGTCTTCAACACCTGATGGTGGTGGAACCATTGGAACTGGAGATACTAAGCGCACTAAAAAGGGAGCATGACACCGCAATGATCATCGATCTGATCATTGAAAAGCGTTCGTTCATTTCATTTGTAAAAGAGCATCAGCCCGATGTGATTTGCCTTACAGGGTATATTACCAATGTTTCCACCATTCTGGAATACTGCCGGGCAACAAAGAAAATATCCCAAAAGATCGTAACCATTATTGGGGGTGTACATTGTGAAGTTTGCCCTGAAGATTTTGACGATCCATCAGTGGATTACAGGGCGGTGCGCAATGCAGCCCAGGTCTTCACCCCATTGCTTAATCATATTGAAAAGGGCACAGAATTGCCTGCGGGAGTATTTCAACCGGCAGATACCCTTGAAAACACTTCCCTGCCTGCTCTCGATTTTCGTATTCCCTTCCCCGACCGGGATGCAGTGGCACGCTACCGCCATAAATACTTTTATATTTTTCACAAACGCGTCGCGCTGATCAAAACATCTTTTGGTTGCCCGTATCAGTGTAATTTCTGTTTTTGCCGCGTCATTACCAAAGGGGCTTATGCTCAGCGGCCAATGAATGATATCATTCAGGAATTACAATCCATTAACGAAACTGAGATATACATTGTGGATGATGATTTTCTGGTAGATAAGAAATGGCTGAAGTCCTTTTTTACTGAATTAAGATCACGAAACATCCGCAAACACTACCTGGTCTATGGCCGTGCCGATTTTATTGCCAAAAATCCTGATATTATGCACGAGTTTGCACAATTAGGTTTGCGAACGGTGATCGTAGGATTTGAGAGTTTTTCGGACAAAGAGCTGGATGCCTACAACAAAAATACCTCTGTGGAAATGTACCGTGAAACCATGGCGGTGCTGAACCGGGAGAAGATAGATGTTTTTGCCACCATCATCATTCCATTCTATTGGGATAGGGGCGATTTCAAAAATATGGTGGGTGTGGTTAAATCGCTGGGCATTCATTTCGTTAACCTGCAACCCCTTACACCTTTGCCCAAAACCGAAGTGAGTTTTCCTCCTGAACAAATCATCATTGACAAAACCGATTACGACAAATGGGATCTGGCCCATGTTTCGGTGCAGCCCACCAAACTTTCCGTGGCAGAGTTTTACGAAGAAATCCTAAAATCCTACAGCGCCATACTTTACAGCCCGTCGGTTTTGTGGAAGTACCTTACAACCTACAGCCCTGGTATGCTTTTCAAGATGCTGGTAGGCGGATGCCGGGTAACCCAACAATACAAACAAAAAATTAACGAAGCCCGCAAAAATGCCTGATATACTCTTCATACAACCTACGCAATATGCTGAAAACGGAAAACTGTGCAAGCAGCGTAGGATAAATCTTCCCGGGTTGGCTTTTCCGCTGCTGGCAGCCTATACTCCGCCACAATGGAATGTGAAACTACTTCTTGAAGTGGTTGACGAAATTGACTACAACGCTTCCGCCGATATCGTGGCAATCGGGAGCATGGGTCACGCCACTTTCAGGGGGATTGAGATTGCCGCCGAATTTAAAAAGCGTGGCAAAACTGTAGTGATGGGTGGCTACATGGCATCCATTGCCTGGGAAGAAGCCCAAAAACATGTGGATTCGGTGATCATTGGGGATGCTGAGATTTCTTATCCACTTATGTTGAAAGATTTTGAAGAAACGGGTACCGTAAAACCCATATATAAACACCCCATCTCAGAACTGAAAAACCTACCGATTCCACGCTATGAGCTGCTCACAGAAAAACCCATCGGCAATATGCTCCCTGTGCAGGCCGGGCGTGGCTGCACTTATGGCTGCTCATTTTGCTCCATTGCATGCCTTTACGAAGGCAAGTATATGTTTCGCCCTGTAGAAGAAGTAATTCGCGACATTAAAGAAGTAAAACGATTGGGATTCAAACGCTTTTACCTGATCGATGACAATATTGTTTCCAATCCCAAATACCTGAAAGAACTTTGCCGACAAATTACTCCACTGAAAATGAACTGGGCCAGCCAATGCGCCATCCATCTGGCCATAAACCCTGAACTGCTGAAAACTGTTGTGGATTCGGGCTGCGATCTCATGAGTTTTGGGGTAGAAAGCATTACCCAGGAAGCCATCAACAGCCTGGATAAACCCTGGTTGAAATCGGACGAGCACGAGCAAAACTTCAAAATACTTTCCAAAGCCGGAATAACCCTTAGTACCGAAATGATTGTAGGCACCGACTTCGACACCGAAGAATCCATTTGTGAAACCTATAATTTCGTGTACCGTAACCGCATCCCCATTCCACGATTTTACATTTTAACACCCGTCCCTGGAACCGCATTGTATAAAGAGCTAAAAGCAGAAGGTCGCATGCTTACCGATGACCTGAAACAGTTTGATGGCAGACAATGCGTTCATATTCCCAAACAAATTGCGCCTGAAAAACTGACAGAAATGTACTGGTGGCTCAACAACAAGGTTTTTTCCCTAAGAAGCATTTTGTACCGTGTGCTCTTCAATGCCAGTTTATGGAGAAATCCGTCCATGCTTGTATTATCATTGTACATCAATCTTCATTACCGGTATTATATTAAGCGAAAAATCACTCCTAATATTTTCTAGAAATATTGAAAGTCTTCAATATTCTAAGGATGATCATCTCAATTCAATCTTATCAATCAAGAGTTTGAATTCTTCGGGCCTGTTGTTTCCGATCAGAAATGTTATCTCAGAAATGTATTTGTGAGAAAAGTTGGGTTGGTTTAGCCTTCTTCCCCTGAAACCAGGGTACATGTTTTTTAATGGGATCTCTATTTCCTGCCAGTTACCAGATGTTGAAAATGAAGCGATGTACGAATAACGATCGCGTGAATCAGCTTTCACCCTAAACTGATAATCCTTGCCATCACCTTTTACTTTCAATACCACCCTTGTAAAGTCTTCCACTGGTGTTTTACCCAACTGGTAACGCACAGAGGAAAAGCCACCATTGTTTTCCAGGGATATTTTTCCGTAAAAAACACCCTGGCCTTCATTATTTAATTCAAAATTTCCAAATGATCTTCCACCCATTACAACATCATCAACAATTACCCATCTGTTGATATCGGATTCCTTATCAAAGTGGAAAATCACATGCGCATTTAAGGAAGAAAAAAGTAAAATCATTGCGGTTATATAATTCATTGAGAAAATATTTAAAACTTAAAATTTTAATATAACTATCTAATTGTTAGATTGTTTGATATGTTGGGTTTACTCATTGGTTTTTGTGTATTCTACCCACCAGTTCTCTTCCGGGTACTCTAAACCACCAATTTCGAATGATTCACCAATACGGGGAGTGGTTATGGGCATATTGAGTTCTGCTGCTTTTTTCACCGCCCTATCCACAGGATCTGTCCAGTCGTGCAGTGCAAGGGTAAAACCACCCCAGTGTATAGGCATTACCAGGTCAGCTTTTACATCTATAGCTGCCTGCACTGTTTCTTCAGGCATCATGTGAAGATATTTCCAGTCCTCGTTGTACTGTCCGCATTCCATCATAGCAAAATCAAATGGGCCATATTCTTTCCCAATTTTCTTAAAATGTTCATCAAATCCGCTATCGCCACTGAAAAAGATCTTGTGTTCACTGCCTTGTATGATCCAGGAGCACCAAAGTGTAGTTTCACGGTCAAACATTCCGCGGCCTGAAAAATGCCTGGCGGGAGCACTCACAAGAGTAAAGGTTTCCCACTCAATGCTTTCCCACCAGTTAAGTTCAGTTATCTTTTCTGGATCCACACCCCAGTATATGAGATGGTTACCCACGCCCAGCGGTGTGAAAAAATGGCCAACCTTCCCTTTTATTTTTTGGATGGTTCCATAGTCCAGATGGTCATAATGGTCATGCGATAATATTACGGCATCGATATACGGAAGTTGTTCTGCAGATATGGGAAGCTCATTGGAGTAGCGTTTGGGACCGGGCATTGGGTAGGGAGCAGGCCTTCTGCCGAGCATGGGGTCAATCAGGATCTTTTTTCCATCCATCTCAAGCAAAAAAGCGGAGTGTCCGAACCAGGTGATCAGGGGTTTTTCCGGTTTGCGGTCGGCAAGCGTGGCTGAATCTATCAATACCACTTCCAAATCCTTAGCCGGATTTCTGTTGGGTGCTTTTTTCATATATTCTCTTAGGGTCTTTCCAAATTTGATGTCCATCTCGATGGTTGACAAATTCTGGAACTTTCCATTTTTATAGTTGGAAAGTATCTCAAATTCAGCTATCTGTGCTTTTGATGGCCTTTGGCCAAAGTGTGGACTCAGATTTAGATAAAATAAACCTGTAATCAAAACAACAACCACTAATGCGGCCAATATTATCATTATCATTTTCAGTTTTCTCTTCATTTAATATTATAATCCGGTTTTAATTGAATCAATTTTGTTCTTGTTTCTAATGGAACAAGTAATTTAAACAAGAAAAGGACAAAATAGTTGTGAAAGGATGAGTCAAGTCATAACAAAAATTTTGACACACACAGCTTGTCTAGTAATAAAAACGGGACGGATGGTTATAATTCGCAGCATGGTAAAACATGCTGTAGTGAGTATTGCTGGTGAGCTGTGTTTAGCAACTTTACTAAAATATAATGATATTAATAGCTTACTTGCAGATAGGGATCACCAGGTAGCAGCAAAGCTAAACCTCTCCAGTTTAACCAAACATGAGTAATTTTAGAAACAGAAACCAAAACCATCTTATCACTTCAATAATAATTAATATATTTGGCATTCATCAAATCTGGTATTATTGGGTGGAATTTCACGCTCTAAAAAGAAAATAAATAATCAATATGGCAAAGAAGGTTTTTGTTTCAGGCTGCTTCGATATGTTGCATAGCGGTCATGTGGCTTTTTTTAAGGAAGCAGCGCAGTATGTTGATCTTTACGTGGGCATAGGCTCAGACGAAACCATTCGCAACCTGAAGGGGCGTGAAACCATTAATTCGGAAGATGAACGGCAATATATGATCAATGCTATTAAATATGTAAAACAGGCGGTGTTGAATACTGGAAGCAGACAAATGGATTTTGTATATGAAATTACCCCCGAAAAAGCTTAAAATATTGCCAATGCTGCCGAACAATGCTGGGATGCCATTATGAAAAAAGATATGGATGCATTTGGACAACAATTTACCGCTGTCTTTAATGCACAAAAAGTCATGTTTCCTGAGATGAGTTATCCGGCCATTGAGAAGGTGATTGAAGAGATGAAACCCACATCAAGGGTTACAATCTATAAGGGGTAGTAGCTACCTGATCATAATAGCCGATAAGCCGGTGCCCAATGCGTTTCAGATAAGGATAAGAAGGAGATGAAAGGATTGATGTTTAAAGTAAAACCAGAATTAACAGTTTTTCCGGGTTGGTTGATTTTTGTATATTTACTTCCGTAATCCGCCGCTTATGCCCTTCAAACCTCACAAAATACTAATTGCCGATTCCCAATATCTGGTAACCGAGTCATTGTCGAAACTAATTCATGAAAGTCAGGACTATTTGCTGGTTGGTATTGGCGATAGTCTGCATGAAATAAAAGATCATCTGAAGCAAAACACAGATGTTAAATTACTCATTACCGATTACTTCCTTTATGATTACAGCGGTTTTGAAGATCTGGCCAAAATCATGGCCTTGCAGCCGGCTCTGAAAGTGCTCATACTTACCAATTCATTAAAGCCGGCCGATGTAAATCAATTCAGCAAAATCGGAATCCGAAATATCATCTTAAAAACTGCTGACAGGGAGGAGATATTGATAGCTTTTAAGCATACCATAAAGGGCAAAAAGTACTATTCGGATGAGATTCTTGATATGCTGATCGATGGCAATGCCAACCGAGATGAAGTGCTTGCCCCGGCACTGCTTACCTCGGCAGAAATTGAGATTACACGTCTTATTGCCGAAGGGCTTACCACGAAGGCGATTGCTGTACAAAAGAACAAAAGCTTCCACACGATCATGTCGCATCGCAAAAATATTTTCCGCAAACTCAATATCAACAGCACTTCGGCCCTGGTAAAATACGCCATAAAAGCAGGACTGATTGATAATATTGAATATTACATCTGATTTATACCGCAAATATGGTATCTAAACACCGCAAACGTGGTATTTGATGCCGTCTGTTTTTAGGGCAACTTTGTGTTGAATTTAAAACAGATACCACTTATGTACCAAAATGCATTTTGCCCCATCTCAGAAAAAAGAGTGAATTCAGCGGTCATTCGCACCCATGCCATTATAAATGTTGCTTTACTTTTGGTTTTTCTCTTCTCCCAAAATATTTTTATAGCCTTTATCCTTTTTGCCGATTTTCTTGTCAGGGTACTCAACTATCCTAATTTCAGCATTTTAGGAATGGCAGCCCGCAGTGTGGTAAAGACCCTGGGCATAAAAGGCAATTTGGAGAATGCAGGTCCAAAAATGTTTGCCGCCCGTATTGGCCTACTTTTCACTATAGTAATTTCATCAGCGTTACTCACTGGATTCACCGGCTTTGCTATGGGTGCAGCTGCCGTGCTGACATTTTTCTCCTTTCTGGAAGGAGCTTTCGGGATTTGCGTTGCCTGCATCATTTATCCATACTTTCATAGATTGATTTACAGAAATAAATTTCGTCATGCAAAATCGATGTAATATATTTGAAACGACAAACATCCTGCTTAATTTATGCAGCTGACAGTATATAATTGAATTGTTTTGCTAATGTAAAAACCCCTGTAAAAATTAATCTACAAGGGTTTTTTATATTTTGCTTTAAGACTTCAGATATTTTATTTGAAAATTGTAATTTGGGGACCCGTAAAAGTGAGTTTAAGTTATACTTTTTGACTTTTAGCAGGATTTTATTTTATGATTAATTAATGTTTTATTTACCCAATAATTTGAAAAATTTTGTTCCTTCTTTTCCGCTTATCCTGAGAGTATACATACCCGGGTTTTGAACTGGTATAATGGTTTTGGCAGATGAAGGCAAAACAAGGGTGCTGTAAACCACCTTTCCCGTTAAATCAAAAAGTTCAACCTTTAAATTCCTGCTGTTCATTGGGTAGGTCTCAAAAACAAAAGACCCTTCAAAGGGATTGGGATATACTTTCCAACCATCCTGTAATTCATTGATTCCTGTGCTACATTCTGGATTAGATGCAGAGTAAAGGGTAACTACAACAGGCTCTGATTCGGTGGCACATCCTTTGGCATTGGTTACCACTTTGAATGTTCCCGATGTATTTACATCAATAGAAGTAACTGAGCCGTTAATCCGTGAAATCCCTTTGTACCATGTGTAAGTAATGTTGTCTGCTACATTGGCATTTAGTGTTACCTGCCCACCGGGGCAAAAAGATAATTCGCCGTCAGCTGTTATTTTAGCTTCAGGATAAGGATTTACCACAACTTCAAAAGGAGCAGAAGCCACCTCCATTTCACCTTTGGAAACCACTACAGTATAAATTCCTTCCTGTGTTGTCTCCAGGCTATCTGTTGACGCATCCAGCAAAACATCTTCGTTAAACCACTGGTATGTAAGGCCGTCTCCTATAGGAGCGTTAAGGGTAACGGATTCACCTTCGCACAGTATGGCTGGTTTTGATGATGTTATTTTCACCTGCACAGGCAAAGCATCGTCAAGGGATATAATTAAAGAATTTGGCATTTCACTTTGGTATGAATGGTTCAGTGTGAAGGTTCCTGTCCGTTCATTTTCACCATCGGTAACAGTGTACTGGTAGGTGCCCAAAAATCCTTCAAAATATGTTCGTCCTGATTCATCAGTTATGACTTGTGTAATGGGTGTCCACCATTGGTCAAATACCATATCGATATACATTTGGCCGTGCAGGCGAATAGACCAATCGGCATTAAATAGCGCAGCATCGGGCATCCAGTGGCTATTTTCCCAAAAACCCCAGAACATAACCGATTTTACTGCCGGATGACTGAAACAGATGGTCATAAAATCGCGTGTGTATTCGGCCTGAACTTCACGTTGGGTAATGTTAATATCGTGTTCAGTAATTTTGATGTCTTTTTCCAGCCCGGCAAACTTGTCTAAAATGGAATAGATCTTTGGGATGGAAGTAAGATCGCTGCCAAAATGGCCCTGTAGGCCAATACCTTGCACTTCGCCCCCCAAACTGTCGATGTATTGCACCAGGTTATAGTAAAAATCCTGCTTTACTTCATTCGTGCCTCCGCCACTCAGGATTGCATAATCGTTGAGATAAAGTTTAACGGCTCTGTCGTTTTGGCGGACCCGTTTAAACCAGTCGGCCATTACTTCATTGCCCAGTATATCCATAACATCATGTTCAGAATAGGGCTCGTTGATCACATCCCAATCATTTAATCGCCCGCTTGTAAATTGTGTAATTTCATCAATATGCTTGTCTATTTCCACCCTCAGAGCTGTGGGGTTATTCGCAAGCTCTTCAAGAGATGAAGGAAGCCATCTCCATGCTGGCCAGATAACATTGTGTCCGCGCAGGGCTATGTTGTGTTTATCAAGCGAATCCATGGTTGAACGGATATTATACGTAGAGTTGGGATTAAAACCCGGCCATTTCAGATCGTTTTCAAAAACCACTTCGTTAAAAAGCTCGTAAACTTTTTCGCGAAATGTAATATTGGTCATAAAACGTTGTGCCGGAATGGCCGATCCAAAACCAAACTGGTGTTGAATCATTTCGATAGATACATCAGCATTTTTTATAGGTTGGCCCAGCTCGTCGAAGATCTGTATTTCCATTTCACCCTTTCGTATCTGGTTAATGCGCTGCTCAGCTTCTATGCGCCATTCTGCATCTGGAGCCTGGCCAAAATAGGTTATTTCTGTTTCCGGCAAATCTTCGATTGTGAGTGTTTGCTGGTAATTAAGGAATTTTATATCAGCCACTTCAATGGTTTGGGATCGGAAACCAGTATGGAAGGAATAGATTACTTCCGATGCCGATAGGGTTGCGTTGCTTACAACCGGGGCATAGTATTGTTTCCATTCCTGGCCAATATTTACAGTCTGGTAAATTACTTTATCGTAAGTGCTTTTATTTTCAATGGTGGCAATGAGTTTTCCTTCGCCTGTTTCCTGAACCGATGAAATAGTACGGGCATAAAAAGCTACAAGTAAAACATCATTGGTAGCAATCCCTTCTACTGCTCTAAACTGTATTTGGGAGTCCCAGGCATTGTTTATGTTGGCTCCCACAACCAATCGCAAGGCCGTGGTAAAGGGCTGGTCTTCAACAGATACTACAGATAATTGACCCACTCCAATATTTTGGTGGGTGGTACCTGTTGTGGCATTGAGTTGAATTCCACCATCGGGAACCTGTGAAAACAATATTTTTCCTATGAGCAGGAGAGTGATAGTAACAGCATGTTTTGCAAAGGATATAGTCATGTGATTTTTAATTTTTGGGTTTTTAATATAAAAAAAGGAGATATTTTGAAATACTTATCTGCCAGTGACATGACCAGGTTTTTTTTAGCAAACATAAGCTAAAAAACTGAAAAAATCAGTAATTTGTGAGTTGAATAATTCTCAAACATCAGATTTTTTTCTCTTCACAATAAGTCAAATCCTATTATTTTCACGCTGCTGGAGCTTAGTTCGGTTTTGCATCATAAACTCTCCAGTTTATCTATTTTTTTAGTCTTTCGTGAGTGTTGGCGAATTTAATTCCAAATTTATCCATATTAATGTGTATTTTAGTTACTGAAAGCTCAACGAATTTATTATAGCCAGATTCAGGCAAACTTCAAATCCTTTCTTGTTTATGGAAGGCAGGGATACGGTTCTTCGAAAAATCAGGATAACAATTATACCCACGTATCAAATCAACCCATGTTTAAAATCAATAATAACTAAAAAATTAACCCTATGAAAACCCCATTACTTCGTTATCTAATATTGATCACACTGTTATTTCCTATGCTATTTGGCTGTGAGACTGATTCAGTTGATGATAAGGATAATTACAATGATAAGGTTACCCTGACCCCAACAGAATTGGAGTTCTATAATATGATTATGGAATATCGGGCCGGGTTAAGTCTTCCTTCTATACCACTTTCGTCATCCTTAAGCTATGTTGCTCAGCAGCATGTAGCCGATCTGGAAGAGAACAATCCAACAAGTTCTTCATGTAATCTGCATAGTTGGTCAGCCGGTGGTAACTGGACTGCTTGCTGCTACACCAGCGATCATGCCCAGGCAACTTGCATGTGGGATAAACCCCGCGAGCTTACAGATTATATCGGCAATGGCTACGAGATTGCTTATTCTCATTCGGTAGCTGCAACACCGGAAGGCGCATTAAACGGTTGGAAAAACAGCGAAGGACACCACAATGTTATCATAAACGCTGGTAGCTGGACTACCGAATGGAAAGCTATTGGAGTTGGTATTAAGGGTAAGTATGCCGTGGTTTGGTTTGGACATGAAGACGATCCGGCTGGTACAATCTAAACAGCCACACTACCTTTATCAACCAATATCATCATTGATCTTTTGGGAATGCTGGTAGTTTGGGTTTGCAACTCATTGTATCCTTCAATGGTAGAGCCGGTTTCTTCTATCGAATATTTGGTTGCTACAATTACCCATTCACCTGCAGGAAGTTCCACTTCAACATCGTTGGCGTTGGCATTGTAAAACACAACGATGTCTTTCCATGGGTCGCCATTGGCATTGTCTTTTATATGGTAACCTACCATTAGCGGATGCTGCATTTCAAGAAACTCCAGGTGTTTTTGAACCATTTCTGTTTCAGGCATACGAAATGCAGGATGATTTTTTCGTAAGCTGATCAATTGTTGGTAATATTCAAAAACATCTTTGTATGAATGTTTATTATGCCAAACCAGCTGGTTGATGGAGTCGGGGAGGTTATAGCTGTTGTGCTCTCCAAATTTGGTGCGTACCAGTTCTTCCCCTGCGTGCAACAACGGAACTCCCTGCGATGTAAGCACAATAGCATTGGCAAATTTCTGCAGATCGAGTTTATCGTCTTTGTTGCAATCTATGCAGGTTTCGATCACTTTGTCCCACAAACAGGGATTGTCGTGACAGGTAACATAGGTTATGGTCTGCAGTGGATTGGGTGAATAGGGTTTGTTGGAATAATTCACCTTGAGGTAATCAATCTGTGGATGATCGGTAGAGGCTACCACCCCAAACTTGATGCTTTCTTCGAGATCTTCCATTCCAGCCATAAAACCTGGAGCTTTGCTTTCCCACCAGGGGCCACGGATTCCATCACGAATGTCATCACTGAAAACTGCAATTTTATTAAGTTTCGATGCATTTGCTTTTGATGCTCTTTCTTCTTCAGCCAGGGGTGTATCTCCGGCAGCCCAGCCTTCGCCATAAAGGAAAATGGTTGGATCGATGGCATGCAATTCTTCGCTTATCTGGTTCATGGATTCGATGTCGTGAAGGCCCATCAGATCGAAGCGAAAGCCGTCAATACGGTATTCTTCCACCCAATGCTTTAACGATTCGATCATGAATTTGCGCATCATGGTTCTTTCTGAAGCTGTTTCGTTTCCGCAACCGGAACCATTACAGAAAGTGCCGTCGGGGTTGGTACGGAAATAGTAGCCGGGCACAAGATTCTCGAAAGAAGATTTGCCTGCATCATACATATGATTGTAAACCACGTCCATAATTACCCTTATTCCATTGTTGTGAAGGGTTTGCACCATTTGTTTAAATTCATTAATGCGAACGTTTCCATTATAAGGATTGGTGGAATAGGAACCATCCGGGGCATTGTAATTCTTCGGATCATATCCCCAATTGAACTGAGGTTCATCCAGGCGGGTTTCATCAATGGTGTAAAAATCAAATACCGGTAACAGATGCACGTGGGTAATGCCCAGTTCTACCAAATGATCGATGCCGGTTTTATGGCCCTGTGGACTTTTAGTACCTTCTTCAGTAAAGGCCAGGTATTTGCCCCTGTGCTCATTGCCTGAGCTAGGGTGTATGGAGAAGTCACGTACATGAATTTCCCAGATCACCATATCGGCAAAGCTGTTTAACGGGGGTTTCTGAACGGCATCCCAACCGTCTGGATTATTGGAAGCCATATCTACGATCATTCCGCGGTTTCCATTTACCCCAACGGCTTTGGCATAGGGATCAGGAACTTCGTTCATTTCTTTTTCGTCAATGGTAGCCTGGTAAGTGTAATACCTATCCTTCCAATCGCCTTTCAGCTTTAGTAACCAGGTCCCTTTTTTGCTTTTTTCCATTGCGTGGGTTTCAAGGATACTGCCTTCATGGCCCTGGTCATAAATTCTTACTTTGATAGACTGGGCTGATGGAGCCCATACGCGAAAGGTTGTTAATTTCCGGGTGTATGTTACACCCAGATCGTTTCCATCATATACCGGATAACCCTCCGTCAGTTCTTCTTTTCCGGACATCTGGCAACTAACCATGCTCATTGTGAATACTGCTGTTAAGGTGATTAAAAAATTTTTTTTCATGTGTTGCATCGAAATAGATGTTTTGAAAATATTTTAAGGTGTGTAAAGATAAGAGGAAATATGATTTGGGAATAAAGATTAACATGATTAATAGCCTGCTGCCTGTCCATCTTTACGTGATTCGGAAGCGCCAAACCACACTTTGTTTACTTCATCCCATTTAATGGCCTGATAGCCACCATAAGGACCCACTGTCCATTGAACGGTATGTCCCTTCAAAACCAATTCTCTAATGGTTTTATAGTCAAAACCAGATTCGAGCATAAGTGTTCCGCCATCGGTCATTATTTCGCCGGTGGGCTCTGATGAGCCGGAATGATAGATTCGTGGCGCATCGCCAGCTTCCTGCAGGTTCATGCCAAAATCGATCATGTTTATTACAATTTGTGCATGACCCTGAGGCTGCATATCACCACCCATAACACCAAAACTCATGTAAGGTTTTCCATCTTTGGTAATGAAACCTGGGATGATGGTATGGAAAGGTCTTTTGCCCGGTTCATAGGTGTTGGGTTTCCCTGTTTTTAGGGTGAAGCTCTCACCACGATCCTGCAGCATGAAACCCAGTCCGGTGGGTGTCATGCCACTACCCATGCCGCGGTAGTTGCTCTGAATCAGAGAAACCATGTTGCCATCTTTATCGGCCACGGTAAGGTAAATGGTGTTTGGGCCCGACATATCGCCTGCTTCATATCGTCGGGCAGCCCTGTCGGGGTTAATCAATTCCCGTCTTTGGTTGGCATATTCTTTTGAAACCAGTTTGTCAACGGGCACTTCAACAAAATCCATGTCGGCATAGTATGCTGCACGATCTTCGTAGGCCAGTTTCTTGGCTTCGGTAAAATGATGAATATATTCTGTGCTTCCAAAACCCATAGAAGCAATATCATATCCTTCAAGTATGTTGAGCATTTGAAGGGCTGCAATTCCCTGTCCGTTGGGTGGTAATTCCCACACATCATAACCACGATAATTGGCAGAAACGGGTTCTACCCAGCTACTTTGGTGGCTTGCCAAATCATCATAACTCAGAAATCCGCCGTTTTCTTTTAGGTATTGGGCAATGGTTCGGGCAATTGTTCCTTTGTAAAAAGCATCTCTTCCTTCTTTAGCCAAAATTGTATAAGTATTGGCCAGGTCAGGATTTCGGAAAATTTCGCCTTTTGCGGGCATCTTTCCATTGGGCATATAGGTTTCTGTAAAATTGGGGTATTGGCTGAACCGTGAGGCTGATCTGCCGAGGTAGAAAGCAATTACTTCTGTTACAGGAAACCCCGTTGAAGCGTAATTTATGGCTGGTTGCAACAGCGTTTCCATTTCGAGATTGCCAAAACGGCCATGCATCTCAAACCATCCATCTACGGCACCGGGCACGCTAACAGGAAGAGGTCCGAAGGAAGGGATTTTCTCATAGCCATTTTCGAGGAAATATTCTCTTGTAAGATTTTTGGCTGATCGGCCACTGGCATTCAGTCCATACAATTGCTCTGTTTCTGCATCCCAGATAATGGCAAAAAGATCGCCACCAATTCCACAGCCGGTGGGTTCCATTAGTCCGAGTGTGGCATTGGCAGCAATAGCAGCATCTACGGCACTACCGCCTTGTTTCAGAATGTCGAGGGCTACCTGTGTGGCAAGTGGGTGACTGGTGGCTGCCATGCCGTTTTGGGCAATTACTTCAGATCGGGTGGCAAAATTGTGGCCGGTAATTCTATCCTGTGCTATCAATAAAACCGGAAATAATAAGGGCAGAATAAATAAAATACATTTTTTTTGCATGGGTTATAAGTTTTAGGATTTGTTTGTGGTCAAATTTAGTGAAAAACTTGGCAACCCTACCCAAACTTTCCGTAAATTGCATTTTCATTTTCATGATTTTATCCAGTAAAAAAAACTGATGTCTACTCCACTTATCAATATTCACACACATCAATGCCATGATTCGGAAAACATATGCATCAGAAATGTTATTGCCGGAAGGGATGTTATTCCTGATTCCGAAAAGCAGCTTTATTCTTATGGGTTACATCCGTGGTTTATTAACAGCAGGGAAAATGTTGAAACCCTGCTGCATGAGATGAACAACATTGTTGCCGACGACCAATGTGTAATGATTGGTGAATGTGGGCTAGATAAGGTTTGCGAAACCCCTATGAATTGGCAGGAAGAGGTGTTTGTACGCCAGATTCATCTTTCAGAACAGTTGGGTATACCTATGGTGATACATTGCCTAAAGGCTTTTGAAGAAGTATTAAAGATAAGAAAGGATGTAAAAGCAAAACAACCCTGGATTTTTCATGGTTTTGGTAGCAGTCCTGATCTGGCGGCGAGAATTATTAAGGAAGGATGTTTTCTTTCTTTTGGGAAGTTGATTTTTAAAGACAATTCCAAAGCTATGGCATCTTTGAAATCAACTGATCTTGCAAATATTTTTCTGGAAACTGATGAAGCGGGTGATTTGTCAATTGCGGATATTTACCATCAGGTTTGTATAGTTAAATCCATAGAGATGGAAGCTTTAAGGGGACGGATATTTGAAAACTATCAAAGGTTGTTTTAGTTGCTTGCAAGAAAACGCCAATTGCTGCGTTGGGCTTGTCTTCAAAACAGTCATTTACTAAAAGTTTAATCCTGTTTATCAGCCATCGCCCGCCTTGCACTTGACGCTTTCTTATCAAGCACGAGAGAAAATCATGAGTTTTCTTGCAGCCACTTCTAAACTAGAATTGGTCAGCAGATAAAACCCAAAAAGGGCTTATCCGAAATTATTTTCCTGATAAGCCCTTCTTTTTTTTCAATTTGCTTACTACACCATAATTCTTTTACGCAGTTCTGCTGTTTCGCGTAATCTGTTTATGGCTCGTTTGGCCTGGTAAAAGTCCAGGGTTTGAGCCCCGTCGGATGCAGCTTTTTGGGGGACTTCATGAATTTCTATCAAAACCCCGTCAGCACCTGCCATTACCGACGACAATGCGATCTGCTCAACATAATCACGGATACCCACAGCGTGTGATGGATCTGCAAAAACAGGAAGGTGACTTTTGTCGTGAAGATAGGGAATGGCATTGATATCCATGGTGTTACGGTACGCTTTTTCGAAGGTACGAACACCACGCTCGCAAAGGATGATGTTTTCATTTCCATTGGAGAAAATATACTCGGCTGATGCCAGAAACTCCTGGATGGTAGAGGACATCCCCCTTTTGAGTAATACCGGTTTATCTACTTCTCCCAATGCATCGAGGAGGTTGAAGTTTTGCGCATTGCGGGTACCCACCTGGTAAACATCAATGTATTCGTACATTTCTTCAATTTGTGATACCTGCATAACTTCACTCACTACTTTTATTCCATTCTCACGGCAAATTCGCGAGAAAAATTTTAACCCTTCGATCCCCAGGCCGCGGAATGCATAAGGCGAACTTCTTGGTTTGAAAATTCCGCCCCGCATAAATTTGATGCCATTTTCTTTTAGGAAATCTACAGTTTTAACAACCTGCTCTTCGTCTTCTATAGAGCATGGGCCCATAACAATGGTAAGGTCTTTTCTCGATATTTCCACACCATCGTTGCAGGTGATTACTGTGTCTTCAACACGCCATTTGCGCGAAACCAGCTTATTGTCATCTTCCACAATGTGGATGTCTTTTACCCCGGGCATGTTACCGAAAAGTCGAATGTCTATTTCTTTTTTCCCGTTGCATATCAGATACTTAGCATTTCGGGTTTCTACCACATTTCCTTTGTAGCTTATGTTTTTCAGTCCTGTTTGGATATTGTCCAGCTCCTGGTTGGTGCAATTGTCAGTTAATTGTATCAGCATCTTTTAAAATGATTAATATAAATGAATTGATTTATTTGCTTGTTGTAGTTTATCACTTATGACAGTTGTTTACATATTGTTTATTGCAAACCCAGATCTTTCATCAGCATTGCCATGGCATCTTTTGGTGTGGGGTTTTGTTCCAGCTTTTTCAGGAAGGCTGATCCGCAAATTGCACCGTTCAATCCCTCCCACGCCTGCTGCAAGGTTTGGTGGTTGTGAATACCAAAACCGGCAATCATGGGGCTTTTCAGATTCATTGCCTGCAGCCGTTTAAAATAATCCTGTTGTGCCTGGCCAAAATCCTGCTGTTTGCCTGTTGTGGCGGCTGAACTAACCACATAAATAAAAGCATTGGATAAAGAATCAATCTTTTTAATTCTTTCATCAGATGTTTGTGGAGTAACCAGAAATATCATGCTCAGGTTATACTTTTGAAAGAGTTGCTCATATTCTTCCTGGTATTCGTCCATGGGAAGATCGGGTAGAATAATTCCTGAAGCACCATTCTCAGCTGCTTTTTCAAAGAATTTCTCTGTCCCATATTGCAGAACCGGGTTTAAATATCCCATCAACAATAGAGGGATTTCATATTTACCCCGAATTTTGGCCATTTGCTCAAATAAGAGTGGGATGGTCATTCCGTTGGCAATGGCTTTGGTGCTGCTTTGCTGAATTACCGGGCCATCGGCCAGCGGATCGGAATAGGGCATGCCTACTTCCAGAAAATCAACACCTGCTTCTTCTGCGGCGGCAATGATATCTTCTGCGCTCTCAAGATATGGAAAGCCTGCGGTAAAAAACAGTGAGAGCAGATTTTTCTTCTTCCGGGCCAGAAGGGTTTGCAATGGGTTCATATGGATTGTTTTTTTATAATTTCTAAATTATTTTTCGTAATTGACTGTTTTGAAGCCGGGCATAACGTAGTGATTTGCGTTTTCTTGCATGCATTAATTAAACGGCATTCAATTGGGCTTCCTCATTCTTAAAATATTCCTGATAGGTATCCAGGTCTTTATCGCCCCGTCCCGAGAGATTCACTACAACAATATCTTCTTTTTTCAGATTGATTTTGAAGAGAGCTGTAATAGCATGCGCAGTTTCCAGGGCAGGAATGATGCCTTCGGCACGGGTCAGGGTTTTCACCCCTTCCATTGCTTCCTTATCTGTAACGGGGACAAACTGCGCCAGATTTTCTTTGGCCAGCCATGCATGCATGGGCCCAATGCCGGGGTAATCGAGTCCGGCAGAAATGGAATGTGCTTCTTCCACTTGTCCGTCAAGGGTTTGCATCAGCAGCGTTTTGCAACCGTGAATAATACCGGGCGTTCCTTTGGCAATGGTTGCTGCGGTAAGTCCCGAATCTACTCCTTCGCCAGCAGCTTCCGCGCCTACTAAAATGGTTTTACCGTTTCCAATAAACCGGAAAAATGCTCCTGCAGCATTGCTTCCACCACCGGCACATGCAACCACATGCGTGGGAGCATCAATACCTTCCTGTCGTTGGAGTTGTTCGGCTATTTCGTCGCTGATTACCGATTGCAGACGAGCTACCAGATCAGGATAAGGGTGTGGACCAATTGTAGATCCTATGATGTAATGTGTTTCTGACGGATTGTTGATCCAGTAACGGATGGCTTCGTTGGTAGCATCTTTAAGGCTTTTGCTGCCTGATTCTACCGGAATTACTTCAGCCCCCAGCATACGCATACGCATTACATTGGGTTTTTGGCGGGCCATGTCTTTGCTGCCCATAAAAACAGTACAGGGCAATCTAAGCAAAGCGCAAACAGTGGCTGATGCCACACCATGTTGTCCGGCGCCGGTTTCAGCAATAATCCGCTTTTTACCCAGATGTTTGGCCATTAAGGCCTGCCCTACAACATTGTTGAGTTTGTGTGCTCCGGTGTGGCAAAGGTCTTCACGTTTCAGGTAGATTTTGGCACCCACCATTTCAGATAGATTGCCGGCCAGGTAGAGTGGGGTAGGGCGACCTACATAATCTTTAAGAAGCTTGTGGAAGTCTTTTTGAAACTTCTCACTTTCCAGTATCGGGATGTAGTTGGTTTTTAGTTCCTCAACATTCGGATAAAGCATTTCGGGTATATATGCCCCGCCAAACGGACCGTAGTATCCACGTTCGTTGGGTAAGGCTTTGGGATTTAGATGGGTCATAGTTTTCTCGGTTTTGGTAATAAGTGCAAAGCTTTAATTAATAAATCAATGTTTTTAATGCCCGGACTGCTTTCGAACCGACTGTTTATATCCCATGCAAACAGCCCGGGATGATTTAATTGATTTTGTTCCTCAAAATATTCTGGTCCGATTCCCCCACCCAAAAAGAAGGGTACATTCATATTATATTCTTCCATGATGTCATGGTTAAAACGTATTCCGGTACCTCCAGGTTTATCTGCTTTGGTATCAAACAGAAAAAAATCGCAAACGGCAGCATAATCTTCCAGGTTGTCTGGTAACTGATCTTTTACCGAAAAAGCTTTGATTACCTGCACTTTCTCTTTTAACTTCATGCAATATTCCGGTGTTTCCTGCCCATGAAGCTGCACGACGTCAAACCCATGCAATTCAATAATATTTAAAGCATCAGCCAAAGGCATATTTACCAATACAGCTACCTTTTTTATTGTATGGGGTAGTTTCTGAATGGGTAAAGAACCTATTTTCTCCGAGACATCGCGGGGAGAAGGTGGGTAGAATATAAAACCCATAAAATCAGGATTTAATGCCGCTACATCCCACATGTTTTGGGTTTCGGTTATCCCGCATATTTTGAGTTTTGGTTTTTGCATAGATTACATTTGTTCTTTGTTCATTGCCGTGGCTCGGCCTAAGACGAGATTTCTTGTTGTGTCCCAACCTTAGACAAGATGGGTTGCCAAACATTAATTCCTTTTCAGGAAGTATGGGTTAATTTCTTCATTCCTTTGATGAAGAGCTTGCATGCTCTGCCGGGGTCAGCTTCTCTCATAAAACGGGTACCCATGAGCAATCCGTTAAAGCCTGCATTTTTGAGTGCAAGGGCAGTTTCGGGGCTGTCGATTCCGCTTTCGGCTACTTTAACGGCGTTGGAAGGTAACTTCGACAATAAATTCAAACTATGATCAATACTGACATCGAAAGTATCCAGGTTTCTGTTGTTGATACCCACAATTTGTGCATCAGCAGGGAGTTTGGCAATGCTTTCTTCATCATGAATTTCAAATAGTACTTCCATTTGAAGGCTTTTAGCCAGTGCTGAAAGGGTTTTCAGTTCTTCTGCTGTAAGAATTTCGGCAATCAGCAAAACCACATCAGCACCAATACTGCGGGCTTCAATAATTTGATATTCATCGAGAAAAAAATCTTTGCGCAGAATGGGGCAGTAGTTGTATTTGCGGGCAGTAGAAAGGTCTTTGTTGCTTCCGCCAAAATATTTTGAATCGGTAATAACCGAGAGGGCTGATGCGCCTGCCTGCATATATTCGAGACAAACATTGGCCGGACTTGCGTATTCATTCAGAATGCCCTTTGATGGCGACTGGCGTTTAAATTCAGCAATTACACCCGAAAGGTCAGTTCTTAAAAGATATTTTTTAAGAGAAACAGGGGTGGCCTGAAAATAGGGGCTTTTTTCCAGCAATTTTACAGGATAGAGTTCTTTGTTTTCCTGCACTTCAGCACGTTTGTGAGCTACGATTTCGTCTAGTATATTCATTTTTGTAGTTTAATTAGTTTTTCGAAAGTATGTAATGCATTTTTAGATTCTAATGATTCGGTTGCCTGTTGTACGGCTTCTTTAACGGTTATATCCTTTTTATAACACAAAATGGCGATGGCAGAATTGGCAATTACTGCATTGTTTTGTGATTGAGTTCCTTTTCCTGAAAGAACATTCATAAAAATCACCGCTGCTTCGTCAATAGATTCACCGCCAAAAAGAGATTCGGGGGTGTTGTTTTCCATACCAAAATCTTCGGGGGTGAGTATTCCTTCTCCTTTTGCAGAAAAGATACGGGTATTGGCCGTAAGGCTGATTTCATCGTATCCATCAAGACTGTGAACCACCCTGAACTCTTTGTTTTCACGCTGTAACAGGTAGCTGTATATTCGGCCGGTTTCGAGGTTGAAAACACCGCTGGCCTGGTATTTTGGGTTGGCTGGATTTACCAATGGTCCCAAAATATTGAAAAACGATTTGATCCCCAACTGTCTTCTCACCGGGCCAATCGCTTTAAGGGCAGGGTGAAACAGGGGTGCATGCATAAAGCAAATGCCGGTTTGCTCCAGTTCAGTTTGTAGCTTGGCTTCATCATTGGAAAATTTATAACCTAAATTTTCCATAACGTTGGACGAACCGGAAAGGCTGGATACACCATAATTACCGTGTTTGGCCACAGGTACTCCGGCACCGGCCACCACAAAAGCTGATAAAGTGGAAATATTAAAGGTATTTTTGGCGTCACCACCTGTTCCGCAAAGGTCAATTACGTTGCTATCGTTCAGGCTGGGTTTGATGGCCAGTTCGAGCAAAACTTCGCGAAATCCCATCAATTCATCAAGGTTTACACTTCGCATGATGAAAGCTGCCAGCACTGCCGCCATTTGCGATTCGTTGAGCTCCTGGTTGGCTATGCCGTGCATCAGTTCTTTGGCTTCGGCACGGGTAAGCGAAAGAGATTCTAACAGTTTATTTAAAATTTGCTTCATTGGAATGAATATTTTGATTGGCTAAAACTTTCTGAGCCAGTTAAAAACAATTACTTTTCCCATTGGGGTAAGGATAGATTCGGGATGAAACTGCACAGCGCAAACATCATAAGCTTTGTGCGAAAGTGCCATTACCCTGTTTTGATCGTCAGTGGCATGGATTGTTAAGTCTTCCGGTAGTCCTTCCCTTCTTATCATCCATGAATGATACCTTCCTCCTTCTATCTGTTCTGGAAGTCCATCAAAAATATAGTGATGGGGCTTAACGAGATTTATTCTATGGGAGACACCATGATAAACTTCATCGAGATTGTACAGTTCACCACCAAAAACTTCGCCTATGGCCTGTAATCCCAGGCACACACCAAAAATCCTTTTTTTGGGTGCGTACTCTTTGATAATGGGCATCAGGTTACCTGCTTCAGAGGGAATGCCGGGCCCGGGCGAAAGAATGATACCATCATAGGCATCAACATCTTCAATAGATATCTTGTCATTACGGAAAACATCCACTTCGTGGGTTCCGTAATCCTTTACGTAATGCACCAGGTTGTAGGTAAAGGAGTCGTAGTTATCGAGAATGAGTATTTTAGACATGATCTGAAAATATATTGGTCAGTTTACAATTTGGCAAGTTCAGGATTAAGAGCCATACGGCTAAGAGGTATTTTTTCGGCACCGATTACGGCTTTGCGCAAGGCAGATATTTTTCCTTCAATTTCTTTCAATTCTCCATCGGGAGTGGAATGGATAACTACTCCTGCGCCGCTTTGGTAATGCAAGGTTCCATCTTTACTCATAAAAGACCGTATCATGATGGCCTGATTCAGCGAATCGCCAAAACCCATGGAGCCAATGGCCCCGCCATAAAATCCGCGTGCCTTACCTTCTATCTGGTCTATAAGCTGGATAGCTCTGTGCTTGGGGGCGCCAGAGAGGGTTCCTGCCGGGAAAGTATCGGCAAAAAGACGGAACAGGTTGCCTTTTTTCTCCAGATCGCCCTGCACCGTAGATACCAGGTGAATTACATGCGAGTAGGTTTGTACTTCTCTGAAACTTTTTACCTTAACATTGGTGGAGTGGCGACTCAGGTCGTTTCTGGCCAGATCTACCAGCATGGCATGTTCGGCATTCTCTTTTGGGTTTTTGAGCAGTTCTTCAATTAGCTGATTGTCAGTAGCAACATCTCCTGTGCGAACTACTGTGCCAGCAATGGGGTTGATAATGGCTTTGCCATCGGCAACCTGAAGCTGAATTTCAGGTGAAGAACCAAAGAGTTTAAATTCGAGAAAGTCGAAGTAAAACAAATATGGCGACGGGTTAATGGATCGTAAAATCCGATACACATTAAATTCGTCGCCAGAGAAATCCTGTTCATATTTACGGGATAACACAATCTGAAATACATCACCCCGCTGACAATAGTTGATACCCTGTTTTACATGGTCTTTAAAATCATCGTCGGTGGTAAGCACTCTTTCATCACCCACCCTTTGAAAAGGAAAGAAAGTATTGTTGCGGTTAGATAAAATGGAAATTACTTTTGGGGTGATGGGTTCTTCGCCTGTGGGGATTATTTCAGTCAGGGTAATATTGCTGTTGAAATGGTTGATGGATATCACCACCCGGTAAAGATCATATTTGAGCAAGGGGATGCGGGTTTTGGCTTTGCCCGGACTTTCGATGGCAACATTATCGAAGGTATTGATAGCATCAAAACTGGTGTAGCCAAACATGCCAGGCATGTGCTGATTGGTTGGGATGCCCGTTCTCTTTAATTCATCAAGATAGTCGTCAACAAGAAGAGGCAATTTCAGCGGATTGTCCAGTTTGGTTTCACTCTTTATGCCATTAATATCTTTTTGATAAAACCTGGATTCGCTGGCTTTTATGCCGGCGAAAGGGCTCAGAGTAATGTACGAAAACGCGTTTTGTCGTGAGCTGTAATCGGTACATTCGAGCAACAGGGCGTGGGGAAAGATGTCGCGCAGACGCAGATATAATCCTACGGGTGTAAAGGTATCTCCGGGCAGTTGGGTTGTGAGTACTTGCATGTTTTGAATGTTTTTGTTCTTATGTTTACCAACAAAAAAGACCTGCTTGTGTGTCAAGCAGGTCCTCGTTATTTTTATGTTTACAGACTATATCCGAATTACATATCCATTAATGACCATTGAGCTCAACACGGAAAATAAACTTACCGTGCCACCACCAAAAATTATGAGTATGTAAATTGCTTGTCATTGTTTATCGATTTTGAAGTTGCAAGTATAAGTATTTTTTTAAAACGGAACGATAACTTTAAAATATTTTTTTTCGCATCTGCCAGGAATGTTATTAATTTTGATTTTTGAATGATTGCTGTCCGGTAAATCAGATGTAACGAACCAGTTATAATATGAGATCCCTCACTCCACTTCGTTACGTTCTGGATGACAGACACTTACATTGGTGGATGATAGGGTTGTTGGCGGCGAAGCCGCCAACAACCCTATCATCAATAAAAACCCATGTATGCCCCGTCATTTCGACCGAAGGGAGACCACGAAGTATCAGCGAAGCTAAATCTCGTAAGTTTTACCGGAAAATAATGTATTTGAATGATTTTGAAGACACTTAATTAATCCTAAAACAAGGGCTTAAACCCTTTTCCAACAATGAAAAATCGCTTTAACCGACTTACTTCCAAAGAATGGCTCCCCTTTCAGAAATCATGGTTCCGATACGAATCAGACGAAAAAATGCTCAGAGAAAACATCCGGTTTTTTTGTAAGGCAGAAGTTGTAGATGATGTTTTTGCTTATTGGGGTAAGGATTTTAAGACCGCGAAGAAGATTTGCGATGAAAACGAGATTGTCATTACTCCACTCGATGATGTAAAAACCGAAAGCATTCAGTTTGCTGTAATTGATGCACGTGGGTTCATTGATTCCGTTTCTGATAAGGATGATTATATTACTGCAAGAAAGAATATTGTTAATCTGGCCATTAAAGTTTATGAGCGGATTGAGCACAAAAGATTTTTGTGCATACTTATACCCAACCGGCAGATTGATAATCGGTATTTTCCTTTTGCCTGGGATTTGGCCAAAAACCTGTCATCGGTTTTTTCTCTGAAGGATGAAAAAATTGCATGTACCGAAATGGAAACAAACGTACAGGAAGAGCGGCTTTTTCAGCCCACAAAACAGCTTTTCTATTGTCTGTATTTTAAGAAAGATGATATGACACAGGGCAAGTTTATTGAATCTTCTGTGCGTTATTTTGAAAACAACAAGCAGTTGTCTCCATCATCCGGGTTTCAAAATCAGATTCCTTCGTGGTTTATTTTGAAGCCGCAACCACGCAAAAAGAATGAGATACTTCATCCGGCAAAATACCCGGAAGATTTGGTAATTATGTTTGTTAGTGAATTTACGAGTGAAGGAGAGAATGTTTTTGATCCAATGGCAGGAACAGGAAGTACACAATTGGGGGCATTAAAACTCAATCGCAATGGTTATGGGACAGAGCTCAGCGAATTTTTTGCGGATATTGCCCTAAGCAGGTGCCAGGATTTTATGGTTGCGCAACAGGAAAACCTATTCGCACAGCAAAAAGAGATGTCGTTTAAGATATTACATAAGGACGCGCGAAATATTTCTCCTGGAGATTTTCCTGCTATGGATTATATTCTTACCTCACCCCCTTATTGGGATATGCTTAATATGAAAGGGGCAGAGAACCAGGCCAAACGTTTAACCCTCGGCTTGCAGACCAACTATTCCGACAGCGATAAAGACCTGGGAAATATAGTTGATTATGAAGAGTTTGTGGTGAGTTTAACGGAAATTTATTTCAATATTATTGAATTGCTAAAACCGGGTGGCTATTTGACCATCGTGGTTAAAAACATCAAGAAAAAGGGGAGAAATTACCCTTTTGCGTGGGATTTATCCAATGCATTGCAAGAAAGACTGATTTTATTGCCGGAAACTTTCTGGTGTCAGGATGATATTTCCATAGCTCCTTATGGTTATGGAAACACATGGGTGAGCAATACCTTTCATCAATATTGCCTAAACTTTCAGAAACCTATTTAAAATTATTTAGGTAGTATGATTCTTTACAAACATATTACCTATTTTTTAACAAAGCTGGCAGACACCATATTTTCTGAGAGTATGGGAAACATAGAAAGAAATGATGGTAGTTCTTTAACCGGAGTAGTTGCATTACTTATGGTTGCCCACAAAGTACCATTTAAAAAGTTCATGGTTCCTCTTGATGTTTTAGTGTACCATTGTTTTGAATCAAGGTCTTGGTAGTTGTTATTTATGTCTCTGGGTCCGGTTTTTTTAAAAAGATGCCAATGATCTTTGGTTGCATACCCGGTTATAACCAGTTGAGGTTGAAAATTAAGTGTAATAAATTTGTTATCTCCTCTTTTATTCATTTCTGCCCAGAAAACATCTTCCTGAAAAGGTTCCCAACGAGCAGGAAGACCATTGTACTTTCTCTCAGCTCTTTGCAAGAACTCAACCTGATACGGGGTAAGGTTGATAGAACAAAAATCCTGAACTCTTTTGCCATCCAGCAGTTCTGCCCCTTTGAGAAAGGTAAATATAAAACCTGACTGTGTGCAAACGCCTTTATTCTTTATTCTTACCCTTGCATCCCATTGATCACCAAGCTTTCTGTTAGGAATTAATGCCGGTAGATCTGTGTAATTTAAATCTTTAAACTCATCGCCCTGATGATAAATGAAGTTGTTTTTAATATCCCACTCGGTTTTCTGGTAGACAAAATCCCTGTTATCTGTTTGCCAGAAAGGAGTTAAAGGAGTTTCCCAATCTAGGGGGAGTTTATTTTTTCTGCAAAAATACCAGAATAATGCTTCAGCCAGTTTGCCCTTGTAAATATTAAGGATTGCCTGGTTTAGGGTTTGTCCGCCGATTCTGCGTATGGTAAAGGGTTTGGAAATAATGGCATACCCGGCACATACGTCTGATAAGGTATTGTATTCGTCCTCATTAATCTGATCAACTATGATAACCTCGTTTTCTTTCATTACTGTGGAGTCTTTGAATTTTTGAGTTTAAATTTTGTATAGTTTTTCTACCACATCCTTATACATTTTTTCTATAGAGCTTCTGCGAAGTTTTAAGGTATTGGTCATTGTTCCCGATTCGACACTGAAAAGCTCGGGAAGCAGCACAAATTTAACGACTTTTTCGTGTGGCATGAGGTCTTTTTGAAGGTTTTCAAAACGTTTTCTGATAATTTCATTAATTATTTCTGAATTTACCAGGTCTTTATCATCCTGAAAACTTATATTATGCTCACGTGCAAGCTGTTTCAGGTTGTCCATGGCCGGAACAATCAGCGCACTCACATACTGGCGGTTATCTCCCACAACAATCAACTGTTCTACCAGTGCATCCTGCGACAGTACCATCTCAATTTTTTGAGGTGAAACATACTTGCCCACCGAAGTTTTCATCAGGTCTTTTATTCTGTCAACCATAATCAGGTTATTGTTTTCGTCAAGGTAACCTTCATCGCCGGTGTAAAACCAACCATCTTTTAATACTTCGGCTGTTTGATCTTCTTTTTTGTAATACCCTTCAAAAACTGTGTCTCCTTTAACGAGTATCTCACTGTTCTCACCAATTTTAACTTCTATACCGGGCATTACAGTACCACAGGTTCCGAAAAAGTACTTATCATCCCTAAAGCAGGAAACAGTAGCGGTAGTTTCGGTGGCGCCATATCCAAAATTAACGAAAAGGCCGATGGCATGGAAAAATTTCAGAATATCGGTGCTTATGGCAGCTCCTGCGCAGGGCATATAGCGAATATCGCCCCCGAAAATTGAACGTAATTTACCTAATACCAGCTTATTGGCAATAGCTACTTTTAAGGACAAACCAGCGGGTAAGCCTTGGTTAGCTGATTTATAGGGGAGTGTTTTATATCCTTGTTTTACCGACCAGTTAAAGATTTTTGTTTTTACGGGCGACCATTTTTTCGTTTCGACCTGGATACCATCAAAGGTTTTTTCAAAGAACCGGGGTACGGCGCACATAACCGTAGGTTTCACTTTGGGTAGGGTTTCAATTACTTCGCGTGGGTTCTCTAAAAATACATTTACTGCCCCTTTGTAAAGAAGATAGTGGCTCCACATCCGCTCAAAAACATGACTCAGCGGCAGAAAGCAAAGAGAAATATCTGAAGTTCTTACATCTAATCTTTGATCATGAATTCTAAAGCAGTGTAGAAAACTCTGCTGCTTCAGCATAACGCCCTTAGGTTCGCCGGTAGTTCCGGATGTGTAAATAATCGTTGCCAGATCATCCTTACTGTATTCTGCCATCCGATCTTCTGCTTTGATACTGATTCTTTTTTCCTGTGGCAGCTGCAGAAATTCAGAAAAGTTTAATACCCTCGGGTCTCGTATGTTTGTCTCTTCAAAGCAGATTACTTTTTCGAGCGGGAAATCACCATTCATTAATGATAGTGCAAGCTTTAATTGTTCTTCGTTTCCCACAAACAAAACCTTCATTTGGGTTTCACTGATGATGTAATTTAGTTGCGGAGCCAATGAAGTGGCATAAAAAGGTACGGTAACGCCGCCTAAAGCCATTATGCCCAAATCGGTGGTTAGCCATTCTGCTTTGTTTTGGCTGAAAATTCCTACAATAGAACCTTTTTCCAGTCCCAATACGTGAAAAGCAGAAACAACCTTATCAACTGTTTCTTTCAAGGAATCCCAGGTAATCGACTGATAATGATTGGATTGATCTTTATACCAGAAAACTTCTTTTCCGGCAAATTTTTTACTGTTGTTGAGAAAATGTTGAATGATGTGCGAAGCCATAAGTAGTTGTGTTTTAAAACAGATTTAAAATTGCCGGTGAATTGATTTTAGGTGTAATCTTTTAATTTTAATATTTACCGGGTTAGATAAGTAGTTTTGGTTATTAGCTAAACCATTGGAATAATTGCTAAAAAATTTAATCAAATGTATAAGATTTTTTTGTGATAAAGTTTGATTTTTGAAAATTCAGCATGTTTTACTCAGCAATAATATTATTGTAAAAATAATTGGATCAGGAATAGACAGTTAAAGTAAGTCTTCTGCCGCCGCCGTGGTTGCGAAATTCACACAGATATATTCCCTGCCAGGTGCCGAGTTTCAACCGGTTATTCGAGATAGGAATAGTGAGAGAAACCCCGGTTAGAGCCGATTTTATATGAGAAGGCATATCATCCGGGCCTTCCATGGTATGTTCAAGAAAGGGCAGATTTTCGGGAACCAGATGGTTGAAAATACTTTCCATATCAACCCGAACAGTAGGATCGGCATTTTCATTGATCATGAGTCCGGCGGAAGTGTGATGAATGAAAACATTCAATAATCCTTTTTCAGGCAGATCGGGCAAGGCATTTACTACCTGCCGGGTAATAAGATGGTATCCTCTGCTAAATGAAGGAAGTTGAAGTTCTTTTTGAATGATCATACAATATATTATTTTTTGGTTTTGACGATGTTTTTATTTAAAAAGTTGCCCTTTTATGTTTCCACCTGCGATGCGTCCAGAGCCAGTTACCGGGGTTTTGCAAGATAACGGCTTCCAGCTTCCTTACATACTTTTCAGTGATTTCGCCCGGGGCGCAATTGGCAGGATTATCAATCAATACTGAGAGAACAAGTTGGTAATATCCTCTTTTTATGCGATTAATTTCGGTAAAAATAACAGGATGATTATTGTTAAAGGCGTGTTTCTCAGGGCCGTGAAGAAAAGCTGTATCTCTTCCCATAAAACTAGTCCAGTGCGAAAGAGCTACTTTTGTAGGATTTTGATCTGCTGCCATCAAAAACATAGAAGGTTTATCGGCATACTTTTCAAAACTCAGGCTGGTTTGTCGTATGGGGGCCAATACAGTGCCAAACCGGGCTCTGCTTCTGCATATAAAGGCGTTAATAAGCTTGTTTTTCATCGGTTTGTAAAAACCTATTATGCGAAAAGAAGTATGAATCCCTGCTGAAAGACTACCCCATTCCCAGTTGCCCAAATGCCCGGTTACCAGGATAACACTTTTCCCTTCTTCTGCATAAGTATTCACTAATTCTGGATTTAAAACCTTATGACGTTTTAATACCTGTTTCTTGTTCATGCTGAAACTTTTTATCCCTTCGAGCAAAATGTCTGAAAGGTTACGGTATATTTCGCGGATTAGTTTTTTCTTTTCTTCTCCAGTAAGATTCAAGCTGGAAAGGTTCAGGTTTTCCTCCGCCACACTTCTGCGGTATTTTAAAACATCTTTGAGCAACCACGCCACAAAATCAGAAAATACATACATTACACGGAAAGGCATAATTCCTATTATACCGGCAAAAAGCAGAAAAAGAAAATAGGAGATGTAGTGGGTAACTATTTTCAAGCTTAGAATTTTTTAAACAGATTTAATAGTTTGGGTTCGCTAGCACTCAAAATGAGCCGGTAAAGATAAAATATTTGATCAGAAGCGTAAAATTGATTTTTCAATTCTTCTGATTTCAGTTAAAATATTAAAAACCTTTATCAATCAAAAAACAATAAAGCCATTAGTTTCTTCTCTTTCTAAAATTTTGTTATGATACTCAATCTTATTATTCTTATCATTATTCTCCTGGCCATTGATTTTTATGGCTATTATGGCCTTAGAAAACTTTTGGTTCATAAACCCTTTGCCGGTTTTCGAAAATGGATTTTTCGTGCCTATTGGTTTATGGATATTGGATTTATTGTATTTTCAATTACATGGGCTCTTATCATACGCAATAGTGGATGGGATGATTACATTCAGTACCGAAATTTTTTCTACATAACCGGGGCTTTTATTTTTATTTTTCTGCCCAAAATTGCTTTCTTAATTTTTAATGTATTGCATGATATTTGGCTGTTCATTAAATGGTTGGTTAGGCTTATTACCAAACCAGCTAACCCATCTCAACAACAGACCGCCCCCACTTTACTTACTGTAGGGTTCGCTTTTTCATTGTTTACCCTCATGTGGGTTTTTTATGGCGTGGCTTATGGCCGGTATAATTTTGAAGTAACAGAAACAGAAATTCAGATTGATAATCTTCCTGATACTTTTGATGGGTTCAGAATCTTACAAATATCAGATACCCATTTGGGAAGCTTTGCCCGCGAGCAAGCTGTTTATAAAGGCGTTAAGAAAATAATGGCTGTGCCACACGATGTCTTGCTTTTTACCGGCGATATGGTAAACAATGAAGCCGTTGAAGCTGAAAAATTTATTGAGTATTTTGCTGCTGTTAACTCTCCCTATGGAAAATATTCTATTCTTGGCAATCACGATATGGGCGATTACCGCCGCTGGTACACCATAGAAGAGAAAAGTGCCAACCTGATGCAATTGGAAGAATTTCACGAACAGATGGGTTTCGAATTGCTACGTAACATGCATCGGTTTGTTAAAATAGGAAACGATTCTATCATGATTGCCGGGGTTGATAACTGGGGTTTACCTCCTTTTGCCCAACTGGGAGATCTTGATGAAGCGCTCGGAGAAAATGGTGATTTCCCTTTTATCGTTTTATTATCGCATGATCCGTCTCATTGGACAGAAGAAGTCATTCCTGATACAGACATTATGCTCACCCTTTCGGGCCACACGCATGGCATGCAGGCGGGTATTCGTACACCCTGGTTTCAATGGAGTCCGGTCTCAATTAAATATGAAAACTGGGGTGGATTGTATAGCCAGGAAAATCAGCATCTCTATGTTAACCGCGGATTTGGTTTTATCGGTTTTCCTGGCAGGATGGGCATGCGTCCTGAAATCAGCCTGATAACCCTCCGGAAAAAATAATTTTCCTTTTTTGCAGCACATTATCAGTTTTGATCGTATGGGTTGATATAAATACGGATAAAAAAGTCACAACCTAAAACGACAAAAAATGAAACGAAAAAGATTTTCTCTATTGATTTTTTCAGCCCTGGTATTGTTACTGGCTGTATCTTGCAATAAAACAGACGAATACACCTACGAAGCCCTTGCTCCGGAATACATGAGTTTTGAAGATTTCCGTGTTGCCCCCAAAGCATCACCGGCAAAAAGCATTAAACAGGCCGGAAAAATCTATTTTAAAGACAACTACATCTTTATTAATGAAGTAAACGAAGGGATTCATGTAATTGACAATACTTTTCCGGGCGATCCACAACCCGTTACCTTTTACGAAATTCAGGGAAATGTTGACATTGCCATACGCGGTAATATTTTGTTTGCCGACAGTTATATCGATCTTTTGGCAATTGATATAAGCAATATCCAACAACCTGTTGAAGTGGGGCGTATTCCCAATGCTTTTCCTGAAGTTTTTCCCATTCCAGAAGATATCAATTTACCTTATTTGTGGCAGGAAATCGACCGTTCAAAAGGGGTTATCGTTGGGTGGACAAAGAAAACGGTATCAGAAGAATATGGCCATCAATGGGGTTGGTGGGGTTTTAGAAATGATGTTTCGTTCGATTTGGCCACTGGTGCTGAATCTGGCGGTGGTGCAGGAGTGGCGGGTTCCATGGCCCGTTTTATGCTCAACGATCAGTATCTTCATTCCATTGCCCAACCCTGGGTATTGAAAACGATTGATGTTTCATCGCCCGAAAATATGCTGCAAACAGACAGTACATACAGCTGGAGAGAAATGGAAACCCTGTTTAAATATGATGGTCATTTGTTTATCGGAACCACCACCGGAATGATGATCTACAGCCTTGAAAACCCTTCAAAGCCTGAATACGTTTCTGAATTGTCGCATATCAATGCCTGCGATCCTGTTGTGGTGGAAGATGGAATTGCCTACGTTACCCTACGCAATGGCACCCAGTGCATGAACACCACTAACCAACTTGATGTAATTGATGTTTCGGATATTTTTAATCCTGTTTTATTAAAATCATACCCCATGTTTAATCCACACGGGCTGGGTATAGATAATGGAATTCTGTTTATTTGTGATGGTGCGGATGGTTTGAAAGTTTACAATGCTGAAAATCCCCTGGCTATTCAATCCAACATGATTGCCCATTTTGGTGAAATTGATACCTATGATGTTATTCCTCTGGGCAATGTATTGCTTATGATTGGGCAGGATGGATTGTTTCAGTATGATTATTCCAATCCCGCCAATATCGTTCTTTTAAGTCATATTCATATCGGAAATTGATTTTTTTGCTGGATTGGTTGTACATTTGAACCGGCCAAATTGGTTTTATTTATTTTATTATTTATGTCCACTCCGAAAAGTAGCAGCCCCCCTGACCCCCTATAAGGGGGAGTTCGCAACTAATTCTATTTCAAAGCATTGAGAATTAAGAATTTTAGGTAAACATAAAAAATGCACTACACGGAGTGGACTCAATATTTATAATTGATAGATGTTCTTATGGAAATGTGATTGATTTGGGTTTAATAATTAATTGCCCAACTCCCCCTTCAAAGAGGGAATAGGGTAGTGCAAAATTATTAACCAAACAACTTTGAGTGTAATTGTAATTAGTTTCCATGGCAGGTAAAGAATAGAAAATAGAACGTAAGCTGGTTAAAATAAACTGATACAGACAAAATAACCAATACCCTTTTTGAGCAAACAGGAACATACAGACAGCGAAATTATTAATGGATGTATCAAAAGAAATATCCGTTTCCAGGAATTGCTATACCGAAGATTTTTTGCTTTCGCCATGTCCATATGTATTCGCTACAACCCCAATCGGGAAGATGCCATTGAAGTGCTCAACGATAGTTTTATGAAGGTTTTTGACCACCTGGACACTTTCGATCAAAACAAACCTTTTAAAAGCTGGTTTCGGCGCATATTGGTAAATACTTCGCTCGACAGATACCGGGCAGCAAAAAGGTTTATTATTCCGGTGGAAATCGACATTGCTGATCTGGAAATTGCCGATAAGGTACCCTACGAAGAAGAGATGAATGCAGACCAGATACTTGGACTAATTGGCAAACTGCCTGAACTTTACAGAATGATTTTTAATATGTATGAAATTGAAGGATATAGCCATGATGAAATTGCCGGTTTGCTGGATATTGCACCCGGCACATCGCGGTCCCACCTTAGCCGGGCCAGAGCGCTGTTGAGAAAACAATACCTGGAATTAAAAAAGAACCCTTACCATGAAGCCATTTGATAAGAAATTAGCAGACAACATGCGCAATGTTTTTGACAACTGGCAGGAGCCGGTTGATGAAAACGCGTGGCTGCAAATTAAACAAAAGCTTGGTGGAAAATCCAACAAAACTGCTTTGTTTTTCATCTGGACATGGCCAGTTAAAGTGGCTGCCACTATTTTGCTGGGACTGCTCACATTTTCAGTTTGGTATTACCAGGATAACCTTCGCGAAACAGATCTTTTAACAAGTCAAAATGATAACCAGGTTAAGAATACCGGAACATCCGGTTCAGGAGAAGAAAGTTTTCAGGAACCCATTCCAGAAAATGATAATGAAAATATTGCGATAGTTGATGAAACAGCTGCAACTGAAAATGGAACACAGAATCGTTTACTATTGATAGCTGAATACGTGGAAGAAACAGACCAAACTTCCACCAAACAAACAGATACTGAGGCTGACCTGCCTGAAAGAGACCTTACCCCTGGAAATGTGGTTGAGTCTTTACTACCAGCAGACCATCTGGCAGAAGAAGTTATTCCCACCATTACAGCCGAAGGAGATGGCGCGCTTAATGAAATTGAAGATCATTTGGCTGTTACTATTTTATCAGAAGTTGATTCTTTATATGATTTGAATACAAGCGATACTGCCATAGCGGTTTCTCCGGTTGTAGTTGCCAAAAGCAACGATGAACTAACCATTGCTGCCAATCTGCTGGAAATGAACGCTGAGAAACAAAACAGAACAAGCAATTCGTACGTAGAAATATCTGCCGGTTCATTAAAAACCTATTCGTCTGCTGAGTTGGCTTCCGGTCTGGGTTTCTCTGCCGGTGTAATGGGGTATTGGGCTGTTGGTAAGAACGTAAGCCTTTCGAGTGGGGGTGTGTTGATGTATAACCAGTTTACGCTCGATAATCCCATGGCTGCTTCCGGATCCAGAAACCTGGATGAATCTGTTGCTATGCCTTCGTTTGATTATTCATCGTCTGCCAATACGCTTTATGCTGTAACCAGTAACTATACTGATTTTGAATTTACAGCCATTGACATCCCCTTAAATGTAAGGTTTAAAGTTGCTGACAGGCCCCGTTCGCAGTTTTTTGTTTCAGGCGGGTTATCTTCGCTTCTTTACCTTCAGCAAAATTATACACGATATACAGAATATGCCACCATGAGCAACCAGTTTGGTTTAAGTGGTTCGCAGGAAGTGGTTTCAGGTACTACCAGTTTTTCTGATGGAGATAGCTATGAAGCCTTTCGTCAGTTCGATTTTGGAAGGCTGATAAACTTTTCGATGGGTTACCTAATAAAACGGGAAAGACACAGCATATTGATAGAACCGCATATTAAATATCCTGTTGGGAATATTACCAGCATGGATCTGCGCATTGGTATGGCTGGTATATCATTGAAATACAATTTTTTGGAGCAATAAACCTTGCAGGGTTGCAAAGAATATACCCACACCCAAAAAAATTGCTCCTGCCATATGTCGGCTTTAGCCCCGAAAATGTAAATCCTTAACTGGTTATATTTATGAAGTTTCTGTAGTTCCACAGGTAAAAGCATCCTGTTTTTATTTTTGATAAGGAGATTAGCAATTACCTGATTCTGCATCACGATCCCTGACTTAAAGATTATTGGGATAAAGTATTTGGTTTCTTTGATTTTCAATTAGTTGTTGGTACTGACAACCCGGATGAGTATTGCATTCAAACAGGTATATGTTAATTTTTTAATGAATCATTTATAAAAACATCATATGCTTATAAAAAACGTTTATATTTGACGCCATAAAAGTGAAATTCTTTAAACAAAACATTACACATACCCAATCAGCAGCCGGAGGAAATGGTTTACACCTCAAGGAAAAATACCAATATTTGCAATATCATCCTTAATTTAATCAGTTACACTCCCGGAATAGTTAAGCTATAATAGCGATAAAAGCAATGATGATATGGGGACGTTGGCAAACATTAAGATAGACAACATTTCGACGATAAGGATATTAAATAAATGACTAAATAAATTATAGAAAATGAAAACAACATTCAATTGGGTTAGTACAATTCTGATTATCGTTCTATTTACCAACTGTGCTTCAAATGGCAAACCAGATAATTTTGATTATGGGAGTGTTAATGCCAATGTTTACACAAATGATTTTTTTAAATGTAAAATAAAGCTACCCAAAGATTGGGTAATTCAATCAAAAGAACAAACTGAGCGATTAGCTGATATGGGTAAAGAAATAGTTGCAGGAGAAGATAAAAAGCTTCAATCCGTGATAAAAGCTTATGAGATAAATTCAGCAAATTTACTAGCCGTTTTCCAATATGAATTAGGCTCTGCGGTAGAGTATAATCCAAATATTATGATTGTAGCTGAAAATGTTACAAATGCACCTGGAATTAAAAATGGTAGTGACTACTTATTTCAATCGAGTCGATTACTAAAACAAAGCCAGTTTCAATATGATTATATATCGGAGAAATTTGAAAGTGAGATGATAAATGGAACTGAATTTTATAAGATGGATACACGTATGAATTATATGGGTTTAGAAATTAAGCAGATTTATTATTCAACTATTACGAGTGGATTTAGCTTTAATGTGATAGTGTCATATATAAATGATGACCAAAAGAAAATCTTGTTGGAATCAATAAATTCGATGATATTTGAAAAATAATGTTTGCCAAAACGTGGTCATAAAACATGTGTGAACAGTGGGTTTTCGGGCGTTTCGTCCCGCTTCAAGCTTTTGAAACAGGGGGATAAGGACGCAGCCCCGCAACCCGGCACGTTTCAGAGTGCAAAACGTTAGGCAAAATACAAATGAATATTCTACAAACATCAAAACTGTTGATAACATACAGATTAATAATTAACAGACAATGAAAAAATTACATGGATTATTAATTATTTCTTTACTGATTCTTCTCAGTTCTTGCAACCCCAGAATTTCGACAAGTTTAAGTAGGTCTTATCCTCCATTAGATTACAAACAAGATATTGTAGTAATTGGATTAGACCAATCAGAACCTGATAATTCTGAGGTTTTGGGGCAAGTTAAAATCGGCGACACTGGGTTTAGTACAAAATGTAGTTATGAGATCGTGATAGATAAAGCAAAACTTGAAGCCCGAAAAGCAGGAGGTAACGCTATTAAGATTATTGAACACAAACCACCATCTGCAATGGGAAGTACTTGCCACAGGATTACTGCCAAAATATTAAAAGTTGAAAATATTGAGAACTACAAACCAAAAGCAGAGGAAGAGGTATTATTAGATGTTGATTATGCAATTCTAAACGTTTATAGATACGGTGGTGCTGGCGCATTGGTTAGTTATGATTTATATCTTGGGGATTCTGTAATTTGTCGAGTGAAGAATAACTTTAAAACTACAATTCAAATTAAAAAGGACGGACTAAATTCTCTATGGGCTAGAACGGAAGCAAAATCAGAAGTGCCAATTGAAATAAAAATGGGTAAAACATATTATTTGCGTTGTGGAATAACAATGGGGGCTTTTGTTGGTCACCCAAAATTGGAACTAATTGATAGTAAAATCGGAAAATCGGAATTTGAATCTTTTAAAGCGAAGAATCAATGAAAATATTATTAATCCTAGCAGTCATAATCCTCATGGCTAACTCGATATTTTCTCAGGATTTAATTGTAACAAACGATGCAGATTCGATTAATTGTAAAATAACGAAAGTAAAAACAGACAATATCTATTTCACTTTTAAGTATAAAGATGAGATTAGAAGCACTTTGCTGCCTATGTCAAAAATTAAAACACATCAATTTGATTATTTTCAAACTAGTGAAGTGCCAAAAGATAAAGTTTTAGGTTACGAGAATTATCAACATTTTAGAATTGCGATAAATGGAGGATTTAGTTACCAAACTGCAAAAGTTGCTGAAAGTGTTCCAAATGATTTCAAGGATTACATAAATGAATTAAAATCAGGATATCATTTTGGTGGGGATTTTACTTATTATTTCACTGAACCTTTAGGAATTGGATTTAAGTACTATATATATAAATCATCAAATAGTTTAGATAATATTTATCTCGAAGACATAAATGGTACTAGAACATACGGTAAAATGAGTGATGATTTAACAATATCATTCATTGGTCCGTCATTTTCAACTAGACTTTTAAGTCATAATAAAAGCAATGCCTTTCTTACGAATTTGTCATTTGGCTATATGGGCTATTCAAATGATAAAGTTATAATTCACAACTATAAGATGACTGGCAGTACCTTGGGATTATCTATTGATATTGGATATGATATTGGCCTGTCAGAAAATTTATCATTAGGATTTCAGATATCTTTTTTATCAGGGACTTTGTTTGAGTATGACTGGAATAATGGTTCAAAGAAAGAAACGATTAACTTGGAAGAAGGAGAATATGAAAGCTTAAATCGGATTGATTTTTCAATTGGATTAAGATTTAATAAATAAGTACTTTGCCTGATCGGGTAGACCGCCCCCCAACTAAACTGAAGGGGAGTGACTCTCACACCATTTCGTCGGCATGACGAGAGGGTTCACTAACCACTGGGGAAAAATGTAATCAGCAACTTTGCCTATCCATTTTCGCAATGAAAAAGTACCACACTTTTAAATAAAAAACCTTCATCTTAGAGGTTGACTAAAACCCAAAAAAAGATGAAGGCAAATAAGAATCTAAAAAAGACCCTTATGTGGTACAAAATTAATGAATTAAAAGAACAAGGACTTAACAAGAGTCAGATTTCACAAAAGCTATGCATAAGTCGCAAGACCGTTCGTAAGTATCTGGCGATGAACTGCGAAGAGTTTCAATGTTGGGTCAACCAAAGCAAGAACCTTCCCTTAAGACTAAAAGGTTATTTTAAGTTTGTGCGTAATCTTTTGGGCGAACATCCCTATTTGTCGAGTGCTCAGGTAGAAGACCGTTTAAAAGAGCATTTTGATGATTTGCCCTTGGTTCATTCCAAAACGATCTACAACTTTGTTCAACATGTTCGCCATGTGGCCGATATTCCTAAGCCTTCCAAGGAGAAGCATCGGGATTTTGAGCAGCTACCCCAGTTAGGATACGGGCAGGAAGCCCAGGTTGATTTTGGCGAATGTTTTATGAAAACCAAGCAAGGTAAACGGGTAAAAGTATGGTTGTTTGCCATGGTATTAAGTCGCAGCAGACAGAAGTATGTTTATTTCCAGGATCATCCCTTTACTACGGCAACAGCCATTTACGCACATCAAAAAGCATTTGAGTATTTGCAGGGAGTCCCCCGTCGGATCATCTACGATCAGGACAGGGTATTTGGTAGATGAGAACCTGGGTGATCTGTTGCTTACCAGCGGATTTGATCGCTATGTTAGAAGTGAGAGTTTTGAAGCTGTATTTTGTCGTAAGGCCGTCCCCCAAAGTAAAGGGAAAGTAGAGAATGTAATCAAATACGTAAAAGACAACTTTGTTAAAGGACGGATTTTTAGTGGCAGTGACAATCTTAACGAATCCGCACTTGGATGGCTATCGCGCACAGGCAACTGCAAAGTGCAGAGTGCTACCAGGCTTTTAGGTCACGAGGAGTGGTTTAAGGAGAAAAAGTACCTGCTTCCTGTACACAATAAACCCAGCCTGGCAGATAATCCGGAGTTTATACCCTACAAGGTAAGAAAAGACAATACCATCACCTACAAGGGGAATTACACAGTTTACCCAAAGGCACGTATAAAAACCCCCAAAGTGCTATT
>JAABRR010000068.1 GCA_011390785.1 Sphingobacteriia bacterium | reverse complement strand
ACAGATTTTTTCTGTTTCTGTTTTTCCCTTATCACTTACCCGTTTAACATGCTCAAAATACGGTTTTCCAGCTTTATCAAGCTGATCTTTGTGTGCTTTCTTTGCTATTTCATATGCGCGGTTGAGAGTTGCCATGGTGGGTTTAGGTTTAGGTTAAGGTTAAGGTTAAGATTGAATGGTCTTTACGATTTTTCAGTCAGCAGAATCCAAAAACTGACACGAATTTGCTGAAAAGCACAAAGGTAGCGTCGGGGTAGGACAAACGGTGTCGTTGTGAAAAGAATTTTTCAGGAAGTTTATGTTGGGGAAGGTTTATTACTGGAATGGAGGGGAAAGGATAACTAATGATACAGGGTTATGCAAACAAACATATTATATATGGTTGATTTATTTCCATTTCTTCTTAAAACGTCAAATTACCTGAACAAATCAATATAATCCTTAAAAATATAAACCCGGTCACGCTGCCCACCAGTTATTTCATGAATTATATCTACTTCTTCAAGTCTGGCAATAAGCTTATAGGCACTCACATTGCTTTTACCGATAATATTTGAAACAGCTAAAGCATCGGTGACAGGGTGCCTGTAAAGACTATCAATAACTTTTCTGGCATCACCTACCCGGTTACCAAGGGGTTTTAGTCTTGCATCCAATGTTCGTTGCATTTGCAAGATACCATCAAAAGTGCTAACTCCCTGTTTAGCAGTTTCAGCAATCCCTGTAAGAAAAAACTTGAACCACTGACCGATATCATTGTGAGTTCGCACCCTCATCAAATTATCATAATACAAATTTCTGTATCTCTCAAAGAAGTCAGACAAATAAAGAATAGGTCTTTTTAAAATTCCCTTGCTCACCAGATATAGAGTTATCATTAGCCTTCCTACGCGCCCGTTCCCATCAAGGAAAGGGTGAATGGTCTCAAACTGATAATGAAGCAAAGCAATTTTCAGCAGGTCAGGCATGGGGTTAGTATCATCGTTTCCAAATTTCTCCAAATCGCTCATCAACTCGCCTACCTGTGTGTGGGGTGGAGGTATATAAACAGCGTCATTAAGCGTTGCGCCTCCTATCCAGTTCTGACTCTGACGAAAATCGCCCGGCATTTTATGCTGGCCGCGAACTCCCTGCATAAGTATCTTGTGTGCTTGCCGGATTAACCTGGTTGAAAAGGGTAAGCGATGCAACTGTTGAACTGCATCATTCATAGCTGTAATATAATTTTGTACTTCCTGCCAGTCATCACGATACTCAGGTAGTATGTCCTTTTTATGCATAAATGCTTCTTCCATCCTCGTTTGAGTTCCCTCAATTCGCGATGATTGAGTTGCTTCCTTTGCAATATGCATGCTGATATAAAGATCTATATTTACGTATTCTGAATACATGTCTAATCGGCCCAGCTGCCTGTCGGCCAGACTAAGAAGACGGATCACATCCATATCATCAATTTGCCAAACCTTACTAATGGGTTGAGGAATAAAAGCCTTGTAATAGCCCTGATTTACATTAATTCCTGATTTGAAATCTTTCATTATTATCCAAAACTTTAACCTATATATATGCTTATTAATTATTTTTTAGGCTAAAGTAACATTTTTAGCCTAAAGTTTAATTAGCAAAATCCTTATTTAACCTTTTTGGTTAAAACCTTAATTAACAAGAATTATATTGAAGAAATACTAACAGCGACCCCAGGCTATTCATAGTCACCCTCCAGCTGGTGGTTTATGCCAGACTCAACGGCGGTTGGGATTTCTTCGGTCTTCCGACTTCCGACTTCCACCTATTTCCCAATACAAAACCGCCCAAAAATATTGCCCAGCAGCTCATCGTTGGTGATCTCGCCGGTTATTGTTCCCAGGTGGTGGAGGGCGGCTTTCAGGTCGGAGGAGAGGAGATCGCCGCTGATGCCGGTGTGTACTCCCTGAAATACTTCATCAAGAGCAGCAAGAGTTTTCTTCAGGGCATGATAATGCCTGCTACTGGCCACAATGCTCTGGTTGGCTTCTTCCACACCCACGGAAACAGATTTGAGCAGGCTTTCGAGAATCAGGTTGATGTTCTCTTTTCGTTTGGCTGATACAAAAATGGTTTCCAGCTCTACCAGGTTGATGAAGTTATGGGGTATCTCTTCGAGCATATCGATTTTGTTGGCGATTAGGATGAGTCGTTGCTTCTCATCATCGAATTTTTCTCGAAAATCAGTGATCGTTTCGTTAATTTCTTCCTGGGTAGTGGTGCTGGCATCGAAGACATAAAGAATGATCGCGGCCTGACGTATTTTTTCGTATGTTCGTTCAATGCCCAATGATTCAATGGTATCGTCACTTTCGCGCAGGCCGGCGGTATCAATAAAACGAAAAGAAACCCCTTCTACTACGAGCACATCTTCAATGGTATCGCGGGTGGTGCCGGGAATTTCGGAAACGATGGCTTTTTCTTCGTTGAAAATCGCATTGAGCAGGGTTGATTTGCCCACATTGGGCTGTCCGATAATGGCCACGGGTATTCCGTTTTTGAGTACGTTGCCCAGGGCGAAGGATTTAATGAGTTGGGACAATTCGGTATTCATGGTATTGAGCAGCTCGATGAGCTTGTCGCGATTGGCAAACTCCACATCTTCTTCGCTGAAATCGAGTTCGAGTTCAATGAGTGCGGCAAAGTCGAGTAATTGTTGCCGAAGCTGTTGAATACGACGTGAGAAATGGCCGCGCATTTGCCTGAAGGCGATGGTGTGCGATGTGGCCGAGTTGGAAGCGATAAGGTCTGCCACTGCTTCGGCCTGCGAAAGGTCCATTTTGCCATTAAGGAAGGCACGCTGGGTAAATTCGCCGGGATTGGCCATGCGGCTGCCGTTATCGAGCATCAGGCGGAGTATTTCCTGCTGTATGTACCACGAGCCGTGACACGATATCTCCACCACATCTTCGCCGGTATAGGAGTTGGGGCCAACAAATTTGGTTACCAGCACTTCATCTACCGGTTTGCCATTATCTGAAAGCTGCCCAAGAATGACTTTATGCGATTCAACCGATGCAAAATCAGTTTTGCCTGATGGTTTAAACAGTTTTGAAAGGATGGAAAAAGAATCCTTTCCGGAAAGGCGCAAAACAGCAATAGCCCCGGTGCCTGCAGGTGTAGCCAATGCACAAATGGTGTCGTCTGTAAAATATCCTGTTGTACTCATAGCCCTCTGTTTTAAATTTTCCTTACAAACCTACATATTTTTTCAAAGGAAAAGCCAGTAAAGGGTTTCAAAAAGCAAATAATTTTCGTAGCAGGGCGTTCAGATGAACCCTTATCTGCTTATTGATCAATCTGATTAGCAGATTTGCTTTATTTAAGAAGAAAGAATAAATTCGTAAATTAGCATATTGTTTTACAAATATCTCCGGACATGCTATTGAAAACAACTGGATTTAATGCCTTAACCAGACATTGGGCTGTATTGTTATGCCTGTTGCTACCCTTCAGCTACCAGGTAATGGGTGGTGATTCGAAAACAAAGATCAACCAGATTTCGGCAGGGATGCCCATTGCTGAGGTTGAAGAAACTTTGGGTGCCCCGGCAAAAGAAAAAAGTGTAGTACGTTACTATTATGATGAATGGGGACAGGTGGTGGTGAAAAACCATAAAATTGATGCCATCCGATTGATAAAAAATGGGAGCGACAACAACAATCCGTTATGGCGAAGACATCAATCGGAGGCCGGCGATGACGTTAACAAACTAAGATTTTTGAGAATTGGCAACCACGAAACAGAAATTTCGGCAGTAGCAGGCCCGGCAGATCTGATCTCTGAAGGGAAAGACCTCTATTACGCCAAAGGATCAGTAATTATTGAAACCAATGATGAAATTGTTATAAAGGTAAATCGGGATGTGGAAACAGGATTGAGCCGTCTCGACTGGGTGAAACTGAATTTCAGCCCTTTATCGCTGCTCATCATGAACATCACCATAGCCTTTATCATGTTTGGCGTGGCGCTGGAAATTAAACCGGAGAGTTTCAAGCAGATCATCAAAGAACCTAAATCTCTGATTTTAGGCATATTCAGCCAGTTTCTGGCGCTTCCGGCCCTTACTTTTTTATTGATCTATTTCATTGAGCCTACTCCCAGCGTAGCATTGGGGATGATTCTGGTGGCTGCCTGTCCTGGTGGAAATGTTTCCAATTTCATGTCATCGCTCGCAAAAGGGAATACAGCCCTTTCCATCAGCCTTACCGCCTTTGCAACCATTGCGGCTATTTTTATGACCCCCGTAAACTTTGCCTTCTGGGGGCAGCTTTATTCGAAAACTTCCAGCATGGTTATTCCTATTGAAATAGATTTTATTGAAATACTCAGAACCGTTATGCTGCTGCTGGGATTGCCCGTTGTTCTGGGTATCTGGTTCTCTAAAAGTTTTCCTGATTTAACCCGTAAAATCATCAGCCCCATCAAAAAGTTATCGATGGTCATATTCCTTCTGTTTATCATTGGGGCCCTGTTGGGAAATATCGACTTTTTCATGTCCTACATTCACCTGATCATGTTTATCGTGCTGGGCCATAATGCATTGGCATTGTTAACGGGGTTTATCATAGGATCTTTGGGTAAAGTGGCGCGTGCTGACCGCAGAAGCCTTACCATTGAAACAGGAATTCAAAACTCAGGCCTCGGACTGGTTTTGATCTTCAACCCACGCTTGTTTGACGGACTGGGCGGAATGGCCTTTATAGCGGCCTGGTGGGGCATTTGGCATATTATATCCGGATTGATCATGGCCTATCTCTGGTCGAGAAAACCCCTGGCCAGTGAAGACCTTTCCGTTGTGGACGTGAAAACAGATAAGTAAAGATTCATTCCCAAAATACCATGGTAAAGTCAGGAAGAAAAATAGCAAATCTAACCAGTTCAGAAAAATCAATACCCAAATACAGACAGGAATGCGTTACGACAAAAATATTTTTAAGAAATCTTTTGCCTATACACTTCTAAAAAATTATGTAGATGTATGCTTTAAATTGTTTTACAAAGTATCCTACATTAACAAAGAGAAAACTCCGTCAAAAGGGAAACTTATTTTTGCCCCCAACCATCAAAATGCGTTAATGGATGCACTGGCAGTATTATTTTCCTTTACCTGGCAACCTGTTTTCCTTGCCCGCTCAGATATCTTTGCCAATAAAACCGCAGCCAGAATACTCTCCTTCCTTAAAATTCTTCCCGTTTACAGAATAAGAGACGGCTACGACCAGCTGGCCAATAACAAGGATGTTTTCGAGCAAATATTCAGGGTTTTCGACCATGATACACCCATTACCATTTTACCGGAAGGAAATCATGATGACAGGAAATTGCTCCGCCCGCTCAAAAAGGGTATTGCCCGTATGGCATTTAGCTATCGCCATCAGAAAGAAGAAAAGCAGGAAATCCAGATCATACCCGTGGGCTTAAACTATTCCAGGCACCACCATCCGGGTAGCAACCTGCATATTCGGTATGGCGATCCAATAAATATTTCTGAATTTGATGAACCTTATCTTGAGAACCAGGCCAAAGGGTACAATAGTTTCCTTTCCACTTTAAGTGAAAGATTGAAAGAGAATATTCTCCATATCAGCAAAACGGATCATTATAATACTATTTCTGATTTGCTCGATATTTCAAAAGCCTTGCTTACAGCAAGAGGATATTCTCAGGAAATGATATTCACTTTTCAGAAAAAAATCATTGATAAAATTGAAACGAATGCAGAAGAAAAACCCCAGAAAACAGAAACCCTAAACCAGCTCAATAACGAGTTACAAGCAAAGCTGAAACAAGAAAAACTGACCAATTATGATTTTTCACAGTGGGATAAGTCAGATTCAACGTTACTGAATTCCGTTAAGATGGGGTTGCTGGCCCTGCTATCTCCGCTATATCTTTATGCAATGGTTAATAATGTAATTCCGGGCCTGATTGTTAAAAGGATAAGCCGTCTTTTTAAAGATCCACAGTTTATCAGTACCATAACATTTGTCGCCACCATTGTAATCTATCCCCTTGTCCAACTGCTACAATCATTACTGGTAGGCTTGGTTTTTCAGTCCTTTTTTGTAGCATTGATTTACGCAGCGACCCTTTTACCCGGGTTCTTTTTTGAAAGATTTTTCACTCGCACCTGGAAAAACCTTACCAAAAGACTCAGGATCAAACGGATAAAGGCAGAAGTGGATGAAATAATTATTAGTATTAATGATGAAACGGGTTTTTTGGATCTGAAGTCCTAAAGAAGAACACGTAAAGTCATTCTTTAGACGGCGTTGGAATTCCCATTTGAATAAAAGTGTCGTAATGAGAATAATGCTCATACATCCTGTTGGTCATCCAAAATAGCCTGGGTAATTGTTCATTGTTGCTATTCCTTGCCACATAGGGTCTTACATTATCCAATGGCGAATTCCGGGTAACAGGCTCTTCCTTCCATTCATCATCAATTAATTCGCCCCTGAATATCTCATAGCGATCATTTACAGGACGGGAATAATAAACAACACCTTCATGCATTGGATCCAGAACAATTCCTCCCGAATAATGGGGCTCGCGGTTTCGGTCTTCTTTTGCCCTTTCCTCTCTCGGAAAGTCCTGGCCTCCGGGTACCACGAGTGAGTGTTCCCAGGAAGTGCCATTCCACGATGCATAATAATACTGGTGAACAGTCTCTTCTTTCAATCTTGTATAGGTAATGCGTGGATTGCCTACGCCATCTATCGCCAAATCCCAAATCCAGGCACGTACTTTGGTTTCTTCCGCATCATAGGCTTTATCAATTAAACTTTGGTTCATTGGCAGATTATCCATATTGGAAATTTCACGACCATCCACCTGATAATAGCTTCCATTTTCATAATAAAAAACATAGATGCTGTTTAACGGTTCGTCGCGCGGATGGCCATCGGTTATGGCAAACCAAACTTTGCTTTTTCCGTCATTTTGAACTTTTGTATAGGGTCTGTTGTGTGATGAAACCCCAACATGCGAAACTATTGTCTGGGGATCACTCCAGTTCTTCCCATAATCGTCGGAGTAAATATATACCGGCTTCCATTCATACCCTCCCCTGAGAAATACGTATATACGATTGTTTTCATCTTTCAGCATAGCAGGATTCGTATAACACAAACGGGGCCCCATATCTATGTAGGATATTTCTTCCCATTGGGAGATTTCTTCAGGTTTAAGGGTAGTAGAATAATAAAAACCTCCATTGTGCCGGGTAAAAAATACCATTAATCTGCCATCAGGTAGAAATAACAAAGATGGATTTACATGATCGTCTCTCTGTAATTCGGGATAAATCACTTTACTGGCAATTTCGCCACTAGTATGGTCGTAGGATGAAATAGTGATATCACCAGTTGATGTTACAAAACCGACATAGGTTCTTTCAAATATACCTTTATAACTTACGGCACGAGGATCAGAAAACCAACACCAGGCTCCATCATCAACAAATACTTCATGAGTTGCGGAAAGAAATTCTAAATTTTGAGAGTACCCATTTCCAAGGAACAAGATTGCCAGATAAGTGCAAACAAACAGTTTTTTCAAGATCATATATTTTAAGATTTCAATAATTAATTCAGGACAAAAACGCCCTGCCATTGATTTCTGAGATAATTTCTCATTTCGAGTGGCAATGTAAGTAATTTATTTTGATCAGTAAAGGATGTTTAAAAATTTGGCGATCATCTGAGTGTGTTCTTTCACAAGGCCAAAGCCGCAGTGAAAGAACTACACGAAGAGATCCCGC
>JAABRR010000067.1 GCA_011390785.1 Sphingobacteriia bacterium | reverse complement strand
GCTATATTAGCCTCGAGTATATCTTTTTGTTCATTCATCGGATCAATATTATGTAGAGAGATAAATATTTTAGTCTAATTGGAGTTAGTAACATTATTCTGAATAAACGTATAAACAAACAAACCCGTTGAAATCATGGTAAGTATCAAATTATAAGGAACGGTTGCCATGCCCCATTTCTTTCTTCCCAGAGGTTCGATAAAAATAATATCTCCGGATTTTAGGTTATACCATTCAGATTCCATCATATTTCCTTTTGTTACATCAACATATTGCTTCTCACGTTTACCGCCGTCTTCCCTTATTATTAAAACCTTTCTACGATTTCCAAACTCAGTAATATCACCGGCATAGCCAACTGCCTGTAAAATATTAATACTTTTATAGTCAAACATATAAACACCGGGTTGGTTAACTTCTCCCAGGACAGTAACCCTTGTATTTATAAATCTCATAAAAACAGAAGGAAGATACAAATAGTCGCCCAATTCAGCTTCTATTTTAGCGGCCGCATCTTCCAGAGTTAATCCGGAAACTTTCACCAATCCCAAATGCGGAAGTCTGATATTACCTTCATCGGTTACAGGGTATGACGACAATCTGGGATCATTAATACGTTGTACATCACCAGCATTAGCGATTGGCTGCTCATCCGCACTACTTATCCTTACATAGATCTCATCACCGGGCCGGATTCTGATGTCGGCGGGTTCGCCATGGAATATCATCTGGGTGTCGGATTGAACATAAGCAATTCGCTTTACGGGGACGCAGGAGCTGAAACTGATCACCAGAAGTGATAATAGTATTAAGGAATTTTTAGATATTTTCATTGTATGGCTTTTTGAATGGCAAAGATAATATAAATTAAATATAAGAAGACTAACATGTAAATTTATTAGACAAATTTCTGTTTTATTAGTAGTTAAAAACAGATATTACTTTCACAGAGTCTTATTCTTTTGGCAATTTGCAATCAATAATTCTAAAATAATAAATTTTGCATCAAAGTTACAGAAGAATAGTATATAAAGTAAATATAAAGCATTTATCATAACTTATTAACAATCATGATTGCCTACATATATTCGACAGGGTTTGTTTTATTTTCCTCTCTCCAACGACTTCAGTTTATCCACTATATTTTCTGATGCATCAACGAAGGGAAGGAGAATTAAATCGGCTCCGGCCAGTTCAAGCTCTTTGGCACTTCTGCCCGTGTAAGATGTAACGGCTATTTTTCCCTTATATTCGGCATGCTTTAAATATTTAATTAATGCCAGATTTACCTGCTTATCGGGAAGTGTAGATACTACGCACTGCGTGTTACCCGGTAAAACTTCCATGATTTCCGGATCATCAGCATCTCCATATTGGGCATGACGACCTTTTTTATTCCAACGTTTTACATTGCGTGGATCAAAATCTACCCCGAATACACGAAACCCTTTCTTTTCAAGACTTTTGGCTATGTTGTTGCCATACATACCCAAACCGAAAATAATAATATCATAATCTGTGCTTTCAATTTCTTCTTCGGAAACTTCACGAAATGGATTTTTGCGTTCAAAAATGTCCAGAGAAGATCCCACAACATTATAAATTTGGTGAGAATACATAATCAGGTAGGTTGAAATCCCAATGGTTATCAATCCGACAAGGGTAATTAAACCCAACGTTTTTTCATCTATTTGCCCGAGGGAAAGACCCAAAGCTGCCAGTATAAGAGAGAATTCTGATATTTGAGCTACGTTTAAACCCGCCAGAAAACCTGTTCTTTTTCTGTAGCCCATCATGCCTAAAATAATCATTACGATGATGGGGTTTCCCACAAGCACAAACAAGGAAAGGATCGTAGCTGGGATTATCTGCTCGCCAATCAGGTTGATATTTACCTGGCTTCCCAGGTACACGAAAAAGAAAAACAGAAGAAAGTCGCGCAGTGAAACCAATCTGCCGGAAATCACTTCGCGATAGGGTGTTGATGCCAGCGAGATGCCTCCTAAAAAGGCACCTACTTCCTTGCTAAAGCCCATAAAATCGCTGAGTGCAGCCAGTGCAATAGCCCATGCCAATGAAAACAAAACCAGCAATTCGGGAGTACGCGCCATGTGCGATACCAAACGGGTCATTACATAGCGAATCAAAAGATAAGTTATTATAAGCATCCCAATACCTTTAACTATTACCAGAATAATTTCATTGGCAATTGAGTAATCGCTGGGGGTGCCAATAGCAGATAAAACAATCATGGCCAGGATAACCACTATATCCTGAACAATAAGAAACCCAATGGATATCTGCCCGTGCAGGGATTGAATCTCCTTTTTATCCGACAGCAGCTTTACAATGATAATGGTGCTGGAGAAAGTAAGCGCTACCGAAATATATAGACTGGTAACAGGCTCAAACCCCAATCCTACACTGATAAAATAACCAAACACAGAGGTAAACAAAACCTGTCCCAAACCAGCAGCCAAAGCAACTTTACCACTGGTTCTTATCAAAGTGAGATCGAGCTTAAGCCCAACAACAAACAGCAAAACGGCTATACCCATTTCAGAAAGCAGATGAATCTTTTCTACTGATTGCAGAAGGTTTAAACCATAGGGTCCGACTATAACCCCAACAAAAATAAAAGATACAACCAAAGGTTGCTTTATAAACCGACCGAGAAAACCCACTCCAACAGCCAATCCCAAAATAGCAGCCAATTCATAAAAACTATCTGTAAATGCATCCATAGATTTAACGTAAGTGTTTCAGTATTTCAAATTAAATGTTGTTAGATTAAAATTTTAGCATTGCACAATTTCCCCTTTGAAACCCTTTAGGGTTCGGCAAAGCCAACGGGGCAAGGGGGATGTATTTTAAATATTCTTTTTAATATTATTCGAATCAGGAATCATATTAAACCCTTTTATAATTCCTGTTTGAATGAATCCATGGTTTTATCCAGAAATTCATCAAACATATTATTATTCCCTGCAATCAATTCACCACCGAAAATATAGTCATTTCCCCCTTTAAAATCGGTTACCTTCCCTCCTGCCTGCTGCACGATAAAAACGCCGGCTGCAACATCCCAGGCATTGAGTCCGTATTCAAAGAAAGCGTCGAATCGGCCACAGGCAACATAGGCCAGATCAGCCGCAGCACTACCCAATCTTCGAACACCATGTGTGTTGTGCAAACACCAGGTAAATAATTCAAGATATTTCCCGAGTTTGGAATAATCATGATAGGGAAACCCTGTTGCCAGCAAACTATCCTTTAACAGAGTAGTTGATGAAACCCTGATTTCATTGCCATTAAGATATGCCTTGCTTCCCTCCCATGCATAAAAACATTCGTCGAGATTAACTTCGTATATTACACCGGAAACAACATCAGCACCGCGCATCAGGGCTATGCTGATACTGAAGCAGGGTATTCCATGAATAAAATTGGTGGTTCCATCCAACGGATCAATAATCCACATATACTCCTTTTGCTCTGTAGCTATGGTCTTTTCCTCGGTTATAAAACCAGCATCAGGTAAAAGTTTTAATAATCCATCAACAATCTGTTTTTCAGCCGCTTTGTCAACATAGGTAACAAAATCGTGTGTCCCTTTTGATTCAACTTGTTCTGCTTTGATGATATTCAACTCTGTACGAATGAATTGTCCTGTTTGTTTTGCTATTTCAATAACTTCTTTGGTAATTTGTTCCAGGTTTGGTGTCATATTTAATTCTTCTGAGGGTTTTTAATTCAATGTCGTTTATTTAAGGTTTTTGCACTGCCTGGTTCCCCCTTTGAAACCCTTTAGGGTTCATCAAAACCAAAGGGGTCAGGGGGGTGTATTAAGAATCTCTTCGTGTGAAAAACATCCCCCCATCCCCCTTCAAAGGGGGAGTAGGGCCTGCAGATTATAAAAAGCAACAATCATATTTTTCGTAAAGCGGTTTATTCAAATGAATGATTTTTCTTAAATAAACGATATTGATTTTTAATTATCAATATTTAAGTTACAAAAGCACAAATTATTCGACCAAATAAACTCCATCCTTATCCAAAAGGTTCAGGTTGACTTTTTGGATGGCATTCACTTTGGTTGCATCATAAGGAGTTTTCACTTTTATATAATTTTCAGTAAAGCCATACATAAATCCATTCAGATGATCCTTTTCCCATAATACTGCTGACTGAGCGCCTATATTCTCCCGATAAAAAAGATCCTTTTTGTGGTCGGAAAGCAATTGGATTTTCCGGCTTCTTTCGTGTCGGACTTTTGGTGAAACACTATCCATATATTTGATTGCTCTGGTATTTTTGCGCTCGCTGTAAGAAAAAACATGAATATAGGAAATATCGGTCTTGCGCAGAAAATCGTAAGATTCCTGAAACAGTTCATTCGTTTCTACCGGAAATCCCACAATCAAATCTGCTGCAATACAGGCATGAGGCATCAAACATTTGATTTTCTCAACCCGTGAAGCAAACAAAGAAGTATCATATCTTCGCCCCATGGCTTTCAGCACTTCATCGCTACCTGATTGCAACGGGATATGGAAATGGGGCATTAATGAAGGCTCAGCTGCCACGAGTTCAATAATATCATCATTCAATAGATCGGGTTCAATGGATGAAATGCGTATCCTTTCCAAACCTTCAACTTTCACCAGTTCACGAAGAAAATCAACAAAACTTTCCTTATGGTTCTTCCCAAAATCACCAATATTTACTCCAGACAAAACAATTTCCTTCATGTTGGTTTGAGCTATTTCCCTGGCCGTTGCTATGGTATTCGCAATGGTATTGCTGCGGCTGCGTCCGCGGGCCAGCGGAATGGTACAATAAGAACAGAAATAATCGCAACCATCCTGAATTTTAAAGAATGAGCGGGTACGGTCGTCCATTGACCAGGCAGGCACAAAAGTTTCGGGTTTTTCTGTAGCAACATCAATTTGATCTTGCTGATATTCATTGGCAGCACCCAGCTTCTTAATATGCTCAAACAGATTGAATTTATCGGAATTGCCCAAAACAAGATCAACACCGGGAATTTGCATAATTTCTTCAGGGTTTGTCTGCGGGTAGCAACCAATAATTGCCACATGGGCACCAGGATTGGTTTTCATTGCTTTCTTTACCAACTCTTTGCACCGTTTTTCAGCATTCCGGGTTACAGAACAGGAATTAATTACATAAACATCGGCCTGCTCGGAAAAATCAACTTTTTCATAACCATCAGATAATGCCTGACGGCCCAGAGTTGATGTTTCGCTGAAGTTCAACTTACACCCCAGTGTTTGAAATGCTATTTTTTTCACTTGTAGATAATCATTTAGTAGATAGCTGTTAAGAACAAAAAGTTTCTCAACCCTTGACTTACTCAAAGTTATTAAAATTAAAGTCAGAAAGAAAACAGGTTATAAATTCCGGCATTCCCGGAACTTTATAATTTAATGATAGCCAACATAATACATATTTCGCCGAAAACATTAATCGAATTTTTATTGATTTTTATTGATTTTTTAAGCTTACTGATGACCCAATTCAAACCTTTCTTCTGTAGTAACGGGTAAGAAACACGAAAAAAGCCGGGAGCTAAAACAAAACATTCAACCTGGCAAGGAAGTGATTTCATATTTCAATTATAATTACGAATCAATAAACACAAGCAAAAATGAAAAACCTAAGCATCTTTTTTTTAATTTTCTCTGCATTTGCACTCTTAACCAGTTGCGAAGAACTTGAGAACAATGGACTTACCGCCAATGCAGGCCCGGATCTGGAAGCCAGTGTTGGAGTACCTGTAACTTTAAATTCCAACGCTTCGTTAGATATGGACGGTAATGGATACATGGTTTTATGGAGCTTTGAAAGTTTACCTCAGGGAAGCTCAGCCAGTATCAATAATCCAGGTGCAGAAAGCACAACCTTTACACCTGATATGGAAGGTGAATATGTTGTTAAGCTTACTATATCGAATAATATTGGTGAAGATAGCGATGAAGTAAAAATCACAGCTCTTATTACTGGTGCATTAGAATTGGCTGGCAGTTATACTGAACCCCTTGTGCTAACCAATCTTATAGAAGACCCAACAGAACCCGATTACGTTGTTACCGGAGATGTTTCGATCTACAATGAACTTTCCATTGAACCGGGCGTACGCATCGAATTTATGAGTGACAAAAGAATGTACATTGATGATGATGGCTGGATCAAAGCTGAGGGTACCGCCACTGACCCAATTGTTTTTACAGGGACCAGCGAACTGGCTGGATTTTGGAAAGGAATCAGTCTGCAATCTACCAATCTGGAAAATGTGATGAACCATGTCCATATAAGATCAGCCGGCAGCAGCAACATCGGCTCAGGACGCCCCTTGACAGCACTTCATTTGGAAACAGCACGAATTTCAGTTTCCAACTCCGTTTTTTCTGATAATGCCGGCTATGGTATTTCTGTTTGGAATGTTGCTTCGAGCATAGCCATGGCTGCAAATAGTTTCTCCAACAACGGTGCAGGTGCCATGTACATTACAACAGCCCAGATCAACAATATTGACAGCCAAACCAATTTTAACGATCAGGAAGTTTTGCTCGCAGGTGGAACTTTGGATACTGACCAGACTCATACATGGAGAGCCTTGCAGAATGGCGCTTACCGTTTTACTGATGATGTGACCATCTACGATGATGTTACCATAGAAGCCGGAGCTATATTCATTATGAATAATGAAGTAAGACTATGGTTTGACGACGATTCATCCATTAAATCACTGGGAACAGAACAAATGCCGGTTGAATTCAGAGGATACATAGATTTGCCCGGAGCATGGAAAGGGATATCTCTAAACAGCCCTAATATCCAGAACATTTTTGAACATACCCATTTTTACCACGCCGGCCATAGTGTGCTGCAGTCAGGGTATGGAAAAACCGCCATAGGCTTTGGAAACGGAGCCCGTGCGACCTTTTCAAACTGTACTTTCAATAATATTGACGGCTATGGACTATATATGCGTTATGATAATCTCCAGGTGATCCTGCAAAACAATACTTTTGGAAACAATATTTCTGAAGGTGCAATATATATGCTGGTATCCAATATCAAAAATATTGATGTAGCATCTGATTTTGGTGGTACCTATGTTGTTGTTGATGGTGGTACTGTAGCCGAAACAGATGATGTATCGTGGCCAAAACTACTCAATGGAAAATATCTTTTTACAGATGATGTTAATCTGTATGGAAGAGTAGTTGTACAACCTGGATCTATACTTGAGTTTGACAGTGATGTACGGATTTGGGCTCAGGGTCCGTTTTTAGCCAATGGAACCAACACCGAACCCATAACTTTTACACGTAAGGCGGGAAGTGCAGTGCACTGGAGAGGAATTGTGGTTGTTGGAAATTCAATAGAAAACAGCCTCGACTATGTGAATATTTCCTACGGCGGAAACAATAATCTGGCTTCAGGGTATGATCCTGCAAACCTGGGAGTAGCAAATAACGGCAGGCTTTCATTAACCAACAGTACCATCAGTAATAGCCTGGGTTATGGCGTATCCTTGCGCAATGGAGCCGATTTTACTGAAACCGGAAATACATTTACAGCAAATGCTACAGGTGATATTAACCAACAGTAAAATCATCACCAAAACTATTTGTTGAATATTGAATATGATTATCAAATAGAATTAATCAAAAGATATCTTCATGTTGCTTTGGCCCCCCCGCAAAATTTGCGGGGGGTTTTTTGTTTTCAAAACATTAGTGTCCGGTAAAAATAAACAGATGAAATAAGCATGACAACAAATCTTGACACACAGGATAATGTTTATTCATGCGATTCCATGTGACCGAAATATAAA
>JAABRR010000066.1 GCA_011390785.1 Sphingobacteriia bacterium | reverse complement strand
AAAAGCTGTTCCAGTTGGTCGGTGTTGGGTAGTTGTTCCTGTTTCTCAATTAACAGGCGTTTTATCTCGCTAACTTCTCTTGTCAGCATCATTACCGCTTCGGGTAATTTGTCAAAGGTCAATTCTTGTTCCATCACAAAAGATTTATTTTAATATTTCTTTTGCAATTATAGGTGTGGTATTTACGGTTAAAAAGGTGGTATTTACGGGTTTCTTTTTTTCTTTATTAATAGTTGATTTTATCTTGTTAAGGCTTTGTATACGTCACCATCCGTTTCCTTTTCAAAGGGGCTTAAAACCCTGATAAGTTTAAAGTAATCGGTATCGGTGATTAACTTATCTTTATTGCTCATCTTTTTGTGTAGTTCGCCCAATACTATTCCAACTTTTGTTTTACATCTTCTATTTAGCTTTATTGCTGTTTTGGGTAATGAATTGGGCTTGTCTTCAAAAAAGTTAGTAAGCAAATCAGCAAATAAATTGTATTCCTTTTCAGAAGCAAAGGCGTATTGCCAACCTTTTCTATCTATACTATTAAAGATCTCATCTATCTTTTTCTTTTTATAGCTTTCGTTTTTAATTTCCGTTTGTGGTGGTATCGCTTTTGCTAATTGTTCAATCTCATTCTTTAACCTAGTTATTTCAATTTCGTTCTTTCTATTGTAAATCCTTCGTTCTGCATTTACACTGCCTGAATAAGAAGCGTGTTGAATTAAACAAGCATTCAAAAAACCTACTTTTGCTTCTATTGAATCAAATAATATTAAACAGTCGTTAATGTATTCAATGAATTTTGCGTGGTCATTATCTAATTCACTTGCTTTTTGTGCAAGCCTTTGTTTACCTAGAGTGAAGTATAAATGCTCCCATTCTGGTTCTTGAATATCGAAATCCAATAAAACTTCATAGGTTCTTCTGCAAGTTGGAGAACTTTTCCAAGAAGCAGGATTCCTTTCAGATTCTCCGTTTCTATGATAGTTGTTTGTAATATCAACTTTAAAATTTTCCCAATCTACTTTCATTTGTCTATGCTTTAACTTGGTTACATTTCTAATTCGCCTGTCTAAATCCTGATGTCAAAACACTTGTCTGCTCTTTAATCTGATCGGTTTCAAAACTATCCAAATAGTTGTTTGTCGTTCCAATCGAATTATGACCTAGTAATTCACTTATCATTTCAGTTTTAACGCCTGACCGTTTTAGTACAGTTGCAAATGAATGCCGGGCAAAATAGGTGGTCACATTCTTATCAATACTCAAATCTGCACTTATTCTCTTCATGTAGGTATTTATGATCTTAGTGATTTGCTGTATTGTTGCGTGCTCTTTTTTTGCATTCATTCCAGTCATCAAATGAGGAAAGATGTAGTTCTCTTTTGAAATGGAAGGGCATCCCCATTTTTGTATGATTTTCAATATTTCAGGCTTCAACGCAACTACAATATTTTTACTTTCTTTTTTAGTTCGCTTTGTTTTCGCCCTCTGATACTTTATAAATTCACCGTCTATATTACTCCATTTTAATTGACAAAAATCTTTTACATTCATTCCATTACATAAATACAGAAAAAGCCAATAATCTTTAGCCATATCTTTTGTAGAACCCTTTGGGGCTTGGTAGTTGTATATTTTGGCTACCTCTTCAATCGTCAATGCCTTTTTGATATTTTTGCCTGTGGGTATTGAATATTTATCTTTGCTTTCGCCAAATGGATAAATACTCTTATCAATATTTTGTAGGTTGTATATTGCCTTGAGGCTTCGTAAATAAATCCCTATTGTAGTACTGCTTTTATTTTGTTGAAGCATCCAGTTTTCATACCTCTTTAATAATGCTGAAGTGATATCTGCAAACGTCAAATCTTTTTTGAAAGATTCAAGGCTCTTTTTTGCTGATTCATAACTTACCGCTGTACCAATTCTGTTTTCAATTTTCAATTGATCAATGTATTTATCAAAAGCGAATGATACACTATTTGAAGTATCTCGAAACTCAAAAAAGCTTTCTTCAAAACTATCGAAATTGAAGTATGGCAAATTGTCGATAACTCCAGTTGCTTTAGTGCAAAAACGATCCAACTTTAAACGGATCTCTTTTTGTTCGGGGGTTCTTCTTTTTGCATTCATTATCTTTTCAAATTCATTCGGCACTAAATCAATTCCAGTTGAATAGTATTTGCGCTTTCGGTTGAAGGTTACCCGAATTTTAACCGAACAGTTACCGTTTTTTTTAGGTCTAAGTTTATCTAAATATATCGATGCTTCAGCATTCATCATTTTGATTGATTTTTATTGTAACACTTTTGTAACACAAATGTAACACAATAACACAAAACAAACAACTAATTAATATGAATATGGCAGGCTTGAAAGTACGGTAAATATTGACTGATATGTATATTTCTTGATTGTTTTGTACGGGTTTGTTTTTACATGAATTTATGACTGTTAATCATGGGGTCCCTGGTTCGAGCCCAGGAGGGGGCGCTTCTAAAAAAGAGGATTTAAGCTTTATTGCTTAAATCCTCTTTTTTTTTTCTACCTAGCCCAACTTATGTCAAAGCTGTATACGATCAGATTCTAAATTAAGCATTTTGATGGGCCGATGCTTTTGTTTTAGCTCAGAAGTTGATCAGACCTCAGACGCTTACTACAGCGAATAGTTTAGCCCTATCAGGAAGTAAGACTGTGTATTACTATCTACCATTTGGGTTTCCTGAGGAGCCCATCTCAGGGCGTACTCCAGACCCACGCCGATTCCCTTGAATGCGGTAAAGGATATCCCTGAGATCCAGGATATATTTGAAAGTTCATTAAATTCGCTGTAGCTGGCAAATCCGCTCAGATTGGATCTAAACTTCACACCTTTTATTACCTCTTGAGCATAGTCTACTACAAATTTTGTACCCAGTGAAGATTCATACATCAGGGCCTCTTCAGCGATCACAATGTTGTAGTTCAATGGATGAAATACAGCGACTAAATTTGGAATAGGTGTCCAGGTAAGACCTGCCCCAAGATCTATATATCCCGGATTGAATGCGTTTTCTATAATGGTTGTTCTCAGTTCTCCCAAAGCAGAAAGTGCCAGGTTCTTGGTAATATTGCGCCCATACAGCGAGGTGATCTGAAAGACATCCACCGTAGGCTGAAATTCAGAGCCCTCCGGTTCATCCTTATCAATCTGTAGTTTTTGCCATCCCATACTTAATATACCTGAATTTCGCCAGAAGTACTTTTTTTCAATCTTATTTAATGATCCGGACATAGAGGCCATTATCGTGGAAGTGGTAGAGTTCGGATTGGGATTGAGCTGCCAATTATTCAATGTTGTACTGCTAAAACCAAGCGTAGTCGTATATGCTTTCTTCCACCCATAAGTTGGAGGAATAAGCGCTTCGGTTGCTTTCAACTCAACATTCAAAGTGGAGATTTGAGATTTCAATGCAGCAATACGACTATTTAAGGAGTCTACTAATTGGACACCCGCATCTGATGTATCGACCTCCTGTGCTTCAAGTGAATAAGAGATAGTAAAAAGCCCAAAAACGAATAAGAGTAAATATGTTTTTTTCATATGGTACGTTTTTTTGATATGAATTAAGCATGAAAATACAAAAATCATACAATTGTTTAACTATGCCGGAGAAAATGATTTAGAATAGTAGGTGATTTTTGATTTTGGGCATCACCCTGCTCCTGTCGTCGCTGGGTCGCTATGTTCCGTAGCTCGCTATCGCTCGGCCCTCCGCTGTGCTGCGGTCTTCCTCCCGCTGGTCGTCACTACTTCACAGCGCTGATGCGGATTTCTCGTATGGGGTTTGCGCGGTACTTACAATTAGCTCTTTTCTATTAGATTCTTTTAACAGCTAAAGGTTCGACAATTAAACGACTCAACAATGAGGAAGCTGCTAGCCTCAGAACAACCCCGTAACACGTAAAACGTAACAACCCAACATTCATAATTGGTAATAAAAGAAGGCTGCAACCAGATTCCCCGATTGCAGCCTTCTTTCTATTTACTAAACCTGAAGTTTACCTCGCTAGCGTCACTCGCTTTACAGCAGCCGGCACTCCTTCTGAATCCACTCGAATCAAATACATGCCATTGGCAAACTGGGAAAGATCGATGATCTCATCCATATTATGAGCGGCATCTACTTTGTGGGTGAAGAGTAACTGACCCATGGTGCTGTATACTTCCATAGTGACCGCTCGACCTGCATATCCCAACAGGGACACATTCAGTTCACCGGAAGTTGGATTAGGATATACGCTGAAATCAGCGTCGTATGGAGCATTTGCAGCTATGTTGCCGTTATCAGTTTGCAGACCATACTGCATAGAACCATTGCCCGTGAATGCCACATTTGCAAAAGTAGCTGTCACTGTGCTGTTGGCATTGTAGTTCGTAGTTACCAGGCCGATCTCGATGCAGCTATTCATTTGGATGTTTTGGGCACCGGCGAAGGCCCAATTCACGCCATTGGCAGATACATACATGGCAAACTGATTACCGGAACGCACAAGCCTCAACCAACGTCTGTTTTGGCTTGGAAACTGCTGTGGAAACGCCGAACCATTGGTCATAGTACGGAACTCTCTGCGGCTGAAATTGCTCATATTGGTTGTCAATTGAGCTTTCTTGGCACCCGGGTCATTGCTCTCCCGCATGACGACTCCGGCCCAGCCCAGTGAGCTGCCGATGATGCCCGTCACTTGAGCAGTGATACTGCCATTACCGCATAAAGTCCTCTGAGCAAATGCTGTTGCATCCATTGTAAACGGAGAACTGTAATAGCAATTGGTACTTGTGGAGGTCCACACTTGTGTTGTGGCGTTGTAATCTATGTCATTCCCACCGGCACAGCCTACTCCATTGGCGTTTTGGCTCCAACCCGAAGGTAAGCCGCCTACTGTGATCTGGCTGGTGCATGTGGATGAATTGTTGTTGATATCTGACACAATGACGAGTACAGGCACTGTCTGACCTACTTGACTGCTTGAGATGCTATTGGGCGATAGTGTGGTAGTTGTTTCGCCGCAATTGTCAGTAGCATCCACCAGATCAGCCCCAACGAGTGGAATGCTTGGTTCGCCATTGAAGATAATTGTTTGGTTGAAGCACGTTATGGTTGGTGGAGTGTTATCAATTACCGTAAACACCTGATCACAAGTAGACATCTTTCCACAACCATCCGTTGCTGTGTAGGTAAAGGTATATGTGGTACCTGCAATATTTGGCTCACCATTGATCACCGCATCCGATACCGTAACTATAGGTGTACCACAACCCGAAGTGGCGCTCGCATCTGTTGCCGCTGCGGTAGGGGTCACACCACATTCGATGTTCGTATTAGCAGGGCAGGTAATGACCGGCGGATCCCCATCGAAGGCGAAGGTGAAGCGGAAGAAGATCGAGTCGGCCGCCTGGTTGCCAGCGGCGTCACGGATGGCTACCACGTTGACGATGTCTACGGAACAGCCGGGGATCCGGTTTTCTGCGTAGGAATCGACGAAGGCCGCCTGGAAACCTTCCCCGACACAGTTGTCAGTAACGCAAGTCGTCAGGTCAAAAGAGGCTACGTAAACACCACCAGCGGCAACGGAAAAGTTGGCCAAATCACCGACTGGGAAGAACGTGCCCGAGGGAGTGTTCGCGTCAATCTCATCTGCGCAAGCGGAGAAAGTGGCCGTGAATTCGGGACAGGTGACTACGGGTAAGGTGTTGTCTTCCACCGTTACCGTGGCCATGCAAGTGGCCGGATTGTTGTTCACATCGGTCACCGTGAGGGTCACCGTATTCGGACCTACGTCGGCGCAGCTAAAGTTCATCACGCTCAGCGACAGGCTGGCAATACCGCAATTATCGGACGACAGATAATTGACTGATGCGGGAGTCGTCGAGCCGGTACCCGTATCGTCCAGTTGGACGGTGACGTTCTGGCAGATCGGTACCGGGGGTACGTTATCTACCACCGTCACCGTAGCCGTACAGCTACTTGAGTTGCCGTTTACGTCCGTCACTGTCAGCGTCACCGTATTGGTGCCGACATTGCCACAGGTAAAGGTAGTGGGAGAAACCGTTCCGCTCGCCAGGCCACAAGGAGTTGAACTGCCATTGTTGATGTCTGAAAACTGAATGGAAGAATTACCATTGCCATCCAGCGTAACGGTTATGTTTTTGCATCTGGCTACCGGAGCGGGGCAATTCGGACAAGGACCCGCCGCGACGATATTCGCCTGAGTCGGATTCGTTTGGTTTGTATTCAGGGTAAAGGAGGTGATCGGTCCCAGGGAAGAGATATAATACAGCCCGCAAAAGCTGTTCAGTATTGCGTTGCCTGTTATGGTCAAGCCTCCGGGTAGGCTGCTTAAGGAGCCGAGTCCGTTCAGGTTCGTGAGTTTGTCATTGTTAATAACATGCAGGAATCCGCCAACAGAGCTCACGTTGATGAGACCATCGATTTGGGTAAGGTTTGCGTTGTCCCGAACGATCAGGAAGCCACCAGGTACAGCAGTCAGGCCGGAGAGGGCATTGAGATGGGTGAGCGCTGCGTTATTAGTAATTACCAAGGTCGTTCCCAGGAAAGTCAGATTGGAGAGGCCGTTTATGTTTGCGAGCAAACTGTTGCCATTAATCGTGATCCCCCCCCCTATGGAAGTCAGGTTGGAAAGGCCATTGAGATTTGCGAGCTTTGGGTTGACAGTAAACGTCAAATTCCCCCCGATAGTGGCTAGGCCGGAAAGGCCGTTCACATTCGTGAGATTAGTGTTGCCAAAAAAATCCATACCTCCCGCAGTACTCAGAGCGGAAAGACCATCAACGTTGGTAAGCGCTGTGTTACTTGAAAAAAAGATGTTCCCTTGTACAGAAGTCAGAGAGGAAAGTCCGGCCACATTCGTAATTGAAGTGTTTGAAATGCCTAAAAAGTCCCCCACGGAAGTCAAGCCGCTGAGGCCATTGAGGTTGGTGATGCCTGACCCATTGATGATAAGGTATCCCGTAACCGAGGTACAGGAGAAGGCATCGACCTGAGCCTGTGTGGTTAGGGTAATGTCACCCGAACATACCTGGGCGGTGAGTAGCCCAGAGCTGTTTAGAATCAGAATAAACCATAAAGAAAATGGTAAGGCTGAAAGAGAAATAAGTCGCTTCATAGAAGATATAGGATTATAATTTGTCGTCATCTTATCAATATTGAGGTTATAAAAACGTTTGAATTGGTCGTCGCCATTCAATGTATTGTTTGAATCTACAACTAAATAGTTTACAGACATCTGTTTGAGCTACTCTTTTTTTCAACGCTCAAGAATTCTATGGAAAATTTCTACTAGGGCTTTCAAAAGAGTAGCCATTCCGCGGCGTCTTTCGCGGCACGGCTCCAACGCAAGGTCAACACCAGAAGATACTGAGGTTACTTTCAGCAGGTTTAAGGTGCACGGCCGCAGGTGCCCAGAATCAGGATAAAAGAGCAAGATATTGTCGCGGCTTTAGCCCGACTCCCCTCCGACCAAAGGTCGCCCAACTCTACAAGACCGCAGGTCACCCCAAAAAGCTAAGCCCCACCATATCCTCACTAGGTAACAGCAGTCTTCTTGTAATTTAGCCAATGCTAAAATAGGATAAATTTGCAAATAACATAGGTGTAATTTTCCGAATGCACCGTGTGGGTTTCCGAATGCACCGTGTGGGTTTCCGAAGGGTTCGTTTCGCCTTCTAAAAGAAATTACAGATGCGTGGCTTGACGAGTCAGAAATTGAAATATATTTTCTCTAATTAGGGGGTATCTATCATTCCTATAGACAAGATTCTACGTCTTTGCATCAGCGCTGTGGAGTGGGTGGCGACGGAGGAGCCAGACTCGATGGAGGTGACGCAGCCCCGAAGCTTCGGGGCTGCGTCACCTCCATCGAGGCCGAGCGAATAGCGAGCCCCGGAACATAGCGACCCAGCGACGCAAGGAGCCGGGTGATGCCCTCAAATCAAAACAAAGTAATCTATCTCTACACAGCCTAAGAAGTTAAGCATTGC
>JAABRR010000065.1 GCA_011390785.1 Sphingobacteriia bacterium | reverse complement strand
GAAACTAACGCCACCATGCTGATCCATATTTTCAATAATTTCTTCTACCAGTTCGCGGGTAAATTGAGGTGTAACGCTCCAAACCTGGAAATTAAAGATATCATCAGAATTGAGCAGCTGATATTCTTCATTGTACCATCTGTTATCAATTACAAATTCGCCACCTTTTCTTTGAGCTATAAAGCTAACTGAGTAATCTATGTACCCGTTGGGGTGTACCAGATGCGACAGAATAAAAGGCTTTCCGGCAATTTCAATCATTTCCACACTTTGTAATTCGGCACCCATTAAACGGTCGCAGATTACTTTGGTGTGTTCATAAACGCTGGAAGATTCGGTAGATATGGCCAGCACGGCAGCACGTCGTGCATTGTTTTCCTGCAGATAATCAACTGAGAAAATTTCTTTGGCATTGGTAATCCCTAACAAATCGTATGGAGTAGAAACAAAAGCCTTGGTTTTGGCAGGGCCATCTTCGGGAAGAAGCATGCCAATTCCTGTTGCAGTTTCTCCAATAACGGTAGCTGATTTCACATCCCCGGTAAGCATGGAGACATGGTTAAAGCTTTCCATTTGCTGAATTCTTTCTGTTCTGGCAATTTCACGATTTTCAACAAGTCTTCTGTGGTTTCTCAAGGCAAGCTGAGCTGCCATGCTACCATTACTTTCGATACCATTATCATCGCCACCGGAAGATTCACCAACAGTAACAAGAATTTCAGCATAATTATTTTCAGGAACAGGATCTATCTGATCGAAAGGCAATATTTGCGCGGTATTCAAACCTGATTGCCAGTTTTTATCATCTGCTTCAGTGAGAAGCATTTGGGAACGATAAACCAGAATCCGGTACTCACCAGGAGGAATATTGCCGATGGTCCATTTACCGGTAAAATGATCAAAACTACCACTTGTACCATCATCAAGTCTGGTAATAAATGGGAAGGGCTGTGGGATAACATTTTCAACAACCACATTGGTAGCAGTTTCTTCAGAATCGAGATTTGTAACTACAAGTGCAAAGATCAGTTCATCCACCTCTTCGGGATCTGGCGTTTGTATATTCACTTCGATTGTGACACCGAGATCAACAAGAATGTCAGCCGGTTGGGTAGGTCCACCAACCTGGAAGGTTCCTGATGCACTGCAATTGTTGGCATCAAGAGCAACCACATTATAAGAACCCGGATCGAGATTCTGAACCAGTGCGGTTGTCTCACCAAATTCCCATAAATATTGATATTCAGGGGTGCCACCAGAAGCTGCTACCTCGAGGAAACCATCGCCAGCTCCATATTCACTTACATCACCAAAGGAAAAAAGTTCCAAAACGACTTCAGATGTCTCTTCTACAACAACTTCTTCTATGGTAGTACAACCATTGTCAGCCGTTGCTACAACAATGTAGGTCCCGGGGGCAAGATTATTATAAACCGCACCCCCAATTTTATCCGGAGTACATTTATCTGAAGCTTCACCGGGATAAATCAAACACAGCTCTACTACATTTCCACAGGTTACATCAACAATAATAGACCCATTGGTTTCTCCAAAGCAGGCATCTGTATGAGAGATTTTCAGGCATGGAGCCAGCTTAACTTCGATAGTTTGAACTGCAGAAGCAGAACAATCATTATCATTGGTAAGTGTATAGGTAATATCATATACTCCTTCGACAAGATCTGAAGGATTAAACATTCCATCGGTTATACCAGTTCCGGAATAAACACCCCCTTCAGGCAAACCGCCTGTTAAAATAAAGCTTTCTGTATTGGTGCATACGCTGGCAAAAGGAGCCAGGGTAATTTCAGGAACGGTATTTACTGTGATGAAAAAAGTGCAGGAGAATGTGCCGTATTCGTTATCAAGGGTATAAGTAATTTCATGAATACCGGGCCCGGCGACAGATGGATCAAAGCTGGTTCCATCCACAATGCCTACACCAGAATAAATTCCGTCCTCATATTCGATGTTAATGAGCTCAACGATTTCGTCGTTGCTGCAAACAGCAAAATCAGGGATACAGTAAAAATCGGGCATAGCGACTACCTCAGCAAAGAAAATACAGGAGTTTACACAACCTGCTTCATTGGAAACAGAATAATACAAAATGTGCTGGCCAACACCAGCTTCGGCAGCTGCGAAAACATATACACCTGCTTCTTCATCAAAGCTAACACCAGGACCTTCGAAAATACCGCCTTCACCATCAAGTAAAATGGGTTCATCCTGCGTTGAAGCAAAAATATCATTGGGACAATTAACAACAGGAACGTTTGTTTGTGTGGTGAAAGAGCGGGTTTGAGAAAACTCAACACACTCATCTTCATAAACCCAGGTAACCTCGACAGTACCGCCACAAACCGACGGACTTGCAGGTTGGACTGGACTGGTGAAGATAGAGCCACTTTCGCACCCTCCGGTAATAATTGCATTTGCAAGCCATTGGGCAAATGCTTCATCAAGTTCATCCTGACTATTAAATAAGGCATTAACATTGGCAGGAAGATCAAATGTAATATCGTCTTGCGAAAGACTCTCTACCTGAAATGAAAATAAGCCCGAATCGCCGTCAGTACATGAACTTAAAAATTCCCATTCAACTTCAACTGCACCACCACAATTACCGGGGGTGGTAAGGTCGAGCAATAATTCTTCAACATCTGTACGGATAATAAAAATCAGGTCGTTAAAATCCTTGTCACTTTCGGGAAGACGTATGTCTTCAAAAGTCATTACCAAATCGCCACATCCACTATCAAAACTTTCGGAAAAAAAAGTATGTTGCTGAGAAAAATCAGGGTTAAAATCCAAAGTTGTATAATGAGTATAAGAACCTTCAACCATTGAATTGGAAATATTATCCCAACCTTTAGCCACAAGATAAAAACCAATAACAGTTCCTTCAGAGAAAGCCCCGTTTCCGATCTGTTTAGTATCGCCGGTTTTCAGATTACCACCACCACCGGTAATAGATGCATTTTCAAACAAAACATGCTTTTCAAGATCATCAACAGATGCTGGTGGATTATCAATATGGTATGTATAGTATCCAAGTGTATTGGTCCATGAGGCTCCTTCCCAAACAAAAGAGATATAAACTTCTGTCTCTTCATTCAAAACCAGATTTAGGTCAGATGGGTCAAACCCATTTTCTACGAAAAGATTATCCGTAGCTGAAGCTTCCAGAGCATTCTCCTGTTCTGGAAAAAGATTGATGATATTACTGTAAAGGCTTGGACAGGTTTGAGTTGACATTACACTACCATTCCCGTTAATTGTCCAATTAAGTGCTTCATCGCAACCTTCGGTACCTTCAAATTCATAGATATAATCAACTACTGCATTTTTCCAGGTGGAAAACTGAGACTCAATCTCATCCTGAGACGAACAGGAAGGCAGACTTACATTCAGAGTTTCTGATTTAAATTCCGCTTTTGATCCATTCCGGGCAATACCCACCATAGAATTAAGCAAAAAAAAGGTAGCAAGAAAAAATATGGTAAATTTATTTTTCATATTGCAGTATGCTTTTAGAAAGATTTTTTGAGATAAATTAATATAAGGCTGATAAATAATATCCTGACAGGCATTTTTCGTAGATGCGAAGTGTAAAAGTAGTTTATAAACCCTCCGTTAACAATTGATGGTATTTCTTAAAATAATTTAAGTATATTTACTTAATTAAAATATCGTTTTTCTGCACACATCTCTTACTACAAAAATATTTTATAACGTAATATATTAATTTTCAACAATTTAAAATCCTATAAATAAAATTAAAATTATCCATTTTCGAAAATAAATTTAAAGACCAAAAAGCAAAACCTTTGAATGTTTTTTGTAGATAAATAAATATATTTATAAGTCAAAATATAATTATTTGTTGATTTACGCCAAATATCAGGCAATTTCTTAAAACTCAATCACAATACCTACCCCGGGAGTCAGTAAAATCTACTACACCAATTACCTTTAATAAATAATATTAAGGTTCAGGATTTATAAGAACAATCAAATATGAGTATGAACAATTATTTGAAATAATAAAAAATGTTATTAGTAGGACTAATCAAATTGATATTATGCCAAAAAATCGATTATATTCTTTAAATTTAAATTAACATTTTAAAAATATAACTATGAAAATTTTACTATTAAAAATCATTTCTTCTCTTTTGCTTATTACTCTCTATTCTAATACAAATGCCCAGCTCGTATTAGAACGCGATATCAACACTGAACCAGCATCATCAGAACCATCTGATTTTGCAGAGCTAGACGGATTTCTTTACTTCCGGGCTGATGATGGCGTTCATGGCCAGGAATTATATAGGTTTGATTTACAAAATGGAAATGCAGAATTGGTTGCTGATATCAGACCTTTTGATGACTCATCCATTCCAAACAACACCGCTGCCTTTGATGGAAAGATTTTTTTTTCAGCACGCGATGGAAATAGTTCATTGCGCCATTTGATGGTTTATGATCCTTTGGAGGACACTGTAGTGCTGTTTCGTGATGCCGGTTTTCAAACAGTACGTGAACCATTTAACCTACACATTTTCAATGATCAATTGTTCTTTTCTGCGGAGTTTTCAGGATCTGGTGCTGAACCGGCAAAATACGATCCGATAACCAATGAAGTCGTTATGTTGGCAGATATCAACCCATCAGGAAACAGCTCTGCATCCTTTTTTACTAAAGCCGATGGGAAGTTATGGTTTTCAGCCATTGATGGCGTTAGTAACAGCCGGTTATGGCAATATGATCCCGACACTGAGCTGGTTTCCAGGATCGATTACATCAGCCCCGACGAAATTTACCCCAACATTAATTTTCTTTACCATTTTGATGGCAGATTGTATTTCAGTGGAACTGTATCTGGCAAGGGAGCTGAATTATATGTCTATGATATTACCACGAACACTTTGCTTGATATTCCCGAAATTTATCCTGGCCCGGCAAGCAGTTCTCCCGGGCCATTCATAGCGTTTGATGATAAAATATATTTTCCGGCACGAACTGCAGCAACCGGACGCGAACTGTGGGTTTTTAATCCGGCAGATAGCTCTGTTGAATTGCTCCACGATTTTGTAGAAGATGGAAACGGTAATCCCAGTGGGATATTTATATTGGATGATATAATGTATATCACTGCCAACGATGCTGTTACCCAGGAGCGAAATCTCTATTCATATGAAACCGATGGCTCAGTTACAGAAATTGCCGGACTGGATTTTGGTGGTAATCCCAACTATTTAAACATCCTTTCTGTTGCTGATAACAGGATATTCCTTTACGGAAGAGACTTGGAACACGGCACCGAACTTTTCAGCTATACTCCTGGGAGTGACTCCATAGAACTTGCCGCTGATATCAACCAAACAACCATAGGCTCATTCCCCTACCAGTTTACAGAATACAACGGGAAACTCTATTTTGGTGCCGAAGAGCCGCTGCTGGGCCGCGAAGTATGGGTTTATAACCCGGCTAACGGACAAACAGATTTACTTACCAGTGCCCCCGGAAATACTTCTCCCTATGGATTTACAGTACTTGATGATAAGCTGTTCTTTGCCGGTATTTACCCAGGTTTGGGCTATGGCATGCTATATTATGACGACCAAACCCGACAAGTTTCAGCGACTCCGTTCATAACACCAGGTAATACAGGACATATAGACGAAGTGATTGCCTTTAATGAAATGTTGCTTTTTGGGGCGGACGATGAGAACAATAATAAGCAGCTACATGTATACAATCCGGTTTCGGAAGAGGTAGGTATTGTTGGAAATATTAACCAAGAAGGAGGAAGTTATCCATCATCTCTTTTTACCTTCGACAACAAACTTTTTTTCTCTGCAGACGACGGATTACATGGCACAGAATTATGGGTTTACGACGGTAGTGAAACATCGTTGGCCGCTGATATTAATCCCGGAGAAATGGGAAGTTCTCCACAATGGTTTGCTGCTTATGACGGTGAGCTTTATTTCTCGGCATTTACACCAGATACATCCTACGAAATATTTAGCTACAATCCGACAAATGGAACTCTGACACAACGAACCAATGTAGATGGAAACCTTAACCCCGAATTTCTTGCTATTTATCAAAACAAACTATACATGAAAGGCCGTTTATCAGGATCACAGGGAACTGAGCTTCTCGTTTATGATGCCGAAGCTGATACTATAATGCTGGCCGCTGATATTGGCCCTGGAAGTAGCAATCCTTCATGGCTGACCGTATTCAATAATAAACTGTATTTTGCTGCTACTACCGATGAGTTTGGAACCGAATTGTGGGAATATAACGGCGAAAATGCAGTGATCTATGCTGATATTTACATGGGAGTTCCGGGTTCCCAACCCGAATGGCTCACCGTATTCAACAACAAGCTATACTTTTCGGCCAATGATGGAGAAAAAGGGGCAGAAATATGGAGCCTGGCCGGATGCATAAACGTTTTTGTGAATGTAGCACCTGTTTATCACCCTGATAGTTTGAGTACCGTAAGTCTGACGGTTGAAGGCGGTACACCACCCTATAATATTTTATGGAGCAATGGATCAACGAACCAGGACCCCGGACAGTTGCCACCAGGCAATTACACGGTTCGGGTGATTGATGCCACAGGTTGTATCGTAAAACTTGATGTAGAAGTAGTCTTTCTTGATCCGACGAATGTAACTGAAATATCAGAAGAAGCTTTGTCTCTCTTCCCAAATCCCAGTAATGGTATTTTCACTTTGCGATGGGATGATTATACAGCAAAAGAATTACTGATTTTTGACATACAGGGCAGAAAAATACTCGGGCAAAAGATCAGAGGCAATGAAACCCAGATAGAGGTAAATCTTTCCCGGCAAAATAAAGGCTTCTATTTTATACAGCTAAGAACAGATCGTGGGATGATTTATAAGAAGGTTACTGTGCAGTAAGGATTTTTCTTCTTGCATCTAATTAATGTAAGTTATTTAAAGTTCATCATATCCTTTTGAAGAGAAATCACATGTTTAGTTGCGGCCGGTTACTGTATAATTGTATCGATCAGATAAGAACCACCTTAAGTCATAATAAATACGAATCAATAATATCCTTTTGGCTTCCCTATGTCCTTCAAAGTCTCTACTTTTCCGCTATAATCATATTGCAAATCTTCATGAAGGCTCTGAAGTGCCTTTTCAATTTTCGAGATTTGGCGATTGTACATGTTGGATGTTACGGGGTACTGATGGATGGAATTTCCGCTGTTGTTCATGCAATGGCAGAAATGAATCAGCAGCTCCACTTCGATGGTTTTATTGCCCGAAAACCGGATGTAATCGGTTACGGTTTTTAATGCTTTGCGATAGGTTTTCTTGGCCAGGTACATATTGGATGAAGCCTGAGCAAATATAGAACTAATCTCTTCCTTAGCATTTTTGATGAACAGAGCCGGATCATCGGCTTCGAAAAGGATGTAGGTAAGCAATTGTTTGTTTTCCTTGCGAAAACCGGCCAGTTTTACACACAAAGCAATCAGCTCCTTTTGCGACAGAAGGGAGAGCGCACTTTTTATCTCTGAAATTGTTGCTGGTGTCATTTATATCTTTTTTTAAGCTCATCAATAATGGATTGCAACCCATTGATCTTTATCTCATAAACGGTTTGCATCAACATACCCAGTTTGCCTGTGGGGAATCCCTGGCGTTGAAACCACTCAAGGTAATGGACAGGCAAATCGGAGATCATACGATTTTTATGCTGCCCAAACGGCATCGGGGTTTTGATGATGTCAAGCAGAATTTGCGGATTAAGGTCCATCGATTTTTTTTTGCAAAGTTATATTTTCTGTCTTCAATTTGATTTTAACCAATGGAGATAAAATGGTGAAAATAATTTTACTGCCATGTTTTAAAAGGGTATTATTGTAATTTTACAGCAAAGCAATACTTTTTAAAATCAAAAAACTGAAATTTTGAAACTGGAAACCCTACTTGCCAATATTGTGCACTATAATGGAATGGAAGACCCCAAAGGATCATCCCACTTCCCGATTTACAACACCGCTACGTTTGATCTGAAAAGACAAAGTGGCGATGGGAAAGTCTTTGATTATTCCCGCTCCGACAATCCCACGCGCAATGCGCTGGAAAACATTTTTGCTCAGGCTGAAAACGGCGCCGGTTGTGTTTGCACCAATACGGGTATCAGTTCGCTGGCCCTGTTGTTTGATGTTACCTTAAAAGCCGGTAACTCAGTGTTGATAGAAAAGGATTGCTATGGCGGTACCTACCGTTTGCTTTCGGTGTTGAAAGAGAAAAACAATATTTCTACCCACTATGCTGATTTCTCGGATATTGATGGACTCGATCAACAGCTGGCTTCCGGCAAGTACAGCCTGATATTGTGCGAATCGCCCACCAATCCGGGAATGAAGATCATTGACCTGAAAGCGATCAGTAACCTGGCAGCAAGGCATGGTGTTACCTTTGCCG
>JAABRR010000064.1 GCA_011390785.1 Sphingobacteriia bacterium | reverse complement strand
GAAGGGAGAAAACCCGAAGGTTTTACCGGACAACACTATTTTCAAAACTTAAAGCATTCGAAATTCTCTGATTACCAGATCATAAAAAAATATTTGATTTTTTTTAAAAAAAACTTGCACAATTCAAATTACTATATTAGATTTGCAGTGTATTAGAATTGTAATACAGTAGTAACATAATAAACACATAAGCCATGATAGAAATTAAAAACCTAACTTTTGGTTACAAAAAGAACCAAACCTTATTCCGGGATCTGAACCTGAATTTAAATGCAGGGAGCATTTACGGATTATTTGGCATGAATGGTGCAGGAAAAACAACCCTGCTTAAACACATTGCCGGGCTGTTGTTTCCCCAACAGGGTGAATGTTTGATCTTTGAAAAAGATGTAAAAGACCGTTTGCCCGAAATAATGGCCAACATTTACCTAATACCTGAAGAGTTTGTACTCCCGGCTGTAAAAATTGATACTTTCGCCGAGCTGCATGCTCCCTTTTACCCCCGATTCGATTATTCTCTTTTTAAAAAATACCTGGATGAATTTGAAATTGATAACGGGAAGAATCTAACCAAATATTCTTACGGGCAAAAGAAGAAGTTTCTTATATCCTTTGGCCTGGCAACGCAAACCAATGTTTTGCTAATGGACGAGCCCACCAATGGACTCGATATACCATCAAAAAGCCAGTTTCGCAGAATAATGGCTGCTGCCACCACCGAAGATCAGTGCATCATCATTTCTACCCACCAGGTAAGGGATCTTTCGAGCATAATCGATAATGTAATTGTTCTGGATAATGGCAAGATAATTTTCCAGAAAAGCACCTTCGATATTGCAGAAAAACTTGCTTTTGGCAAAATGAAAGATGATAGTACCGCAGAGGTAATCTACAGTGAAGATGTTTTGGGAGGCAGAACTTCCATTTACAAGAATAATGGTCACGAAACCGCTATAGACCTTGAGGTACTATTCAATGCAATCATAAAAAAACCACAAGATATTAACCAGGCATTTTAAAAAATATACACCATGGAAAAAATAAATCAATTCTCAGCACAAAGATTTCTGCTTCTTATAAAGCGCTACCTTTTGTTTAATGCAAAAACCTGGCTAATAGGCCTGGGAGCCACTTCAGGTGTTATGATAGTAATTGGGGTTATTCAGGCTTATATAAGCGACTATGGCTATAACGTCAGCGCACTGGCAACCACCGGACAGGTAATCATTTATGTTGGAGGTTTTATTCTCACATCAATGGCCTACAACGAAATTCATACACCAGCACGAAGCCAGTTTTACCTAACACTTCCTGCTACAACTACAGAAAAACTTTTCTCCCAATGGTTGATTACATCTGTATTCTTTGTTTTGGTTGCCAACCTTTTACTATCAGTGGTATTGTTAATCGGTAATTTAATTGGCAACATCGCATGGTCTGTACCTTTTGATATTTTCAATCCCTTTACAAAAGGCAATTTAGAATTAATGCTTATCTATATCATTACCCAAAGTATCTTTTTCCTGGGAGCTTTGTATTTCAGAAAAAACAATTTCCTGAAAACGATTCTAAGCCTGTTCGTCATAGGCACAGCATTAAATATCATAACAGTCTTGTTTGCCCTGTTGCTCTTTGGGACAGACGGTATGCAGATAGAATCTGGAATGATGGATATGCAGTTTACCGTTTGGTTGGAGGAAACCTTTCCTGTAGCAATGAAGATTTTGTTCTACGGAGTTTTGGCCCCCTTCTGTCTGGTTGTAAGTTATTTTAAATTAAAAGAAAGAGAGGTATAAAATGGAATTTCTCGAAAACCAACCCATATATATGCAAATTGCAGACATTTTTTGCGAGAATATATTAATGCAAAATTGGAAAATTAATGAAAGGATCCCTTCTGTGCGCGATGTTGCCGTTCAGATGGAAGTGAATCCCAATACTGCCATGAGAGCCTTTGTTTACCTACAGGAGAAAGAAATCATTTTCAATAAGCGTGGAATTGGATATTTTGTAGCCGAACAAGGATATGAAAAAGCCCTCGATTTAAGAAGAGCAGAGTTTATTGAAAAAGATCTGCCTGTGGTAATGAAAACCATGAAACTGCTCGATATTACCTGCAATGAAATGGAACGACTTTACAAACAATTGCAATAATAAACCAAATTACTCTTTATAAACTTTAAATATCTTCTTGTTATGAAAACCAGCAATAAAATTCTTCTGATAGCTCTGGCAATTGTTACCATTGCCATATTAGCCGGTCTTATTACAACCCGAACCATGATTTATTCAAACATAACCCGCGGGGACGATAATATTACAGAAATACCCAGGTCTGTTGATCCTTTTGAAAAGATAAAGGTAACCGGCAATTATAAGGTTTATTTCACACAACAAACCGGCTATAATCTTATTCTTACTGCCGATGCCAATTTGCATGAACTCATCAGTACCGAGGTGAAAAACAATGAGCTGATAATAAGATCTCTTGTACCCATAAGATCTTCAACTGATCTTCAGATTGAGTTAACGGCCCCGATTCTAAGCCAGATTGAGACCAACGCATCGGCCCGTTTTTCAACAAGATCTCCTTTAGAATTACCAATTCTGAGTATTTTGGCCAACGCCGGTTCAAGAATAGAAATTGACGGAATATTTGATCAACTGCAGGTTACCCAAAATGCAGGGGCAAATATTACCCTGAAAGGAAAAACCAATACTTTGTCGATAGATTCCAATGCAGGTGGCCATGTTGAAGCTACTGATTTAGAAGCTCAGTCAGCTACTGTAAATTCCAATGCAGGCGCAAGTGCCAATGTTAATGCAGCAAAGCTAAATGCCAGTGCAAGTGCCGGTGGCCGGATAGGCTACATTGGCAACCCGATTTTTGAAGGAATTTCATCAAATGCCGGTGGCTCGATCAACAGACTTTAATTAGTTATCGTTAAACCCTCAGGGAAAATACTGATCAGCCGGGTCAATGAAAATAATTTAGTATTTTCGCGCTTTAAAACAGACTTACAGGGTTTTAAACTTTTACCAAAGTTCTGCCTTAATATAAAATAAAAGAATTACCTGGATTTTCCCGGAGAAAAGCCTCTTTTTACGGAGGCTTTTCTCTGTTTCCAAATACTGATATTTATAAGAATGAAAGCAACAAAATACAAGCACCTTTTCTTTGATCTCGACAGAACTTTGTGGGATTTTGACACCAATAACAAGTCAACTTTTTCTGATCTTTTTCAAAAATTCGAACTCATTAATAAAGGAATAACAGATACCGAAGAGTTTTACAAACGCTATCAGGAAATAAATTTTGATTTATGGGAAATGTATAAAAAACATGAAATCAGTAAAGATGAACTAAATTTCAGAAGATTTTATGAGAGTTTACTCCTTTACAAAATAGATGATTCGGAACTTGCAAAAGATATTGGTGCTTTTTACATAAATATCAGCCCACAAAAAACAATGCTTTATCCTAAAACCCACGAAATTTTGGAAAACCTTAGTGGTAAATATCAAATGCATATTATCACCAATGGCTTTGAAGAAGTTCAATACATTAAAATAGACAGGAGTGGGCTGGGAAAATATTTCGAAAAGATCATTACATCAGAAAGGGCAGGACATAAAAAACCTGACAGAAGAATATTTGAATTTGCCATGCAGGAAACCGGTGCAAATGCAGCCAATTCTATAATTATTGGAGATGATCCTGAAGCTGACATAGTGGGAGCCAGAGAGATAGGAATGGATCAGATATGGGTAAAACACCCTCCTGTAAAAGATGCAATGGGAGAAGCCACCTATGAAGTGAACAACCTGATAGATATCATGAAGATACTATAACCCATTGGAATTATTCGAAAGTAGCCAGAGTGGTCAATCCTGATTTCACAACATCGCCGGGTTTAACAAGTATTTTTGCATCAACAGGTAAAAACACATCTACCCGGGAACCAAACTTAATAAAGCCCATCTCTTCGCCCTGATTAGCCATTGCCCCAACATTACTGTAACAAACTATTCTGCGGGCAAGAGCCCCGGCAATCTGTCTTATGAGAATTTCCCCCTGTTTAGGATGATTAACAACTACTGTGGTTCTCTCATTATGGGTAGATGATTTTGGATGCCAGGCAACAAGATATTTCCCGGGATGGTACTTAAAGTATGTTACTTCACCAGTTACAGGATAGCGGTTTGAGTGAACATTTACCGGCGACATAAAAACAGATATTTGTATTTTGTCTTCTTTCAGGTACTCATTTTCATATGTTTTTTCTACCACTACTACCTTTCCATCTGCAGGGCATAGCACTTTATTGATATCGGGAACAATTTGCCTTTTCGGAGAGCGAAAAAATTGCAGTATCATGATAAACAGCACTCCCAGCAAACCATATACAATATAGTGAAACAGTGATTGCTCACTCCACAATATATTGATTAATACAATAGTAGCAAAAATAAATACAAGGGTAAAAAACAGACTCGTGTAACCTTCCTTGTGAATTTTCATTTTAATCAACTCATTTAATATAAATAACAATCATCCATTACAATCGGAATTACCAGGCAACCCAGAAAAGATAAACAAAAACAAAGGGTACTGCCATAATTACACCATCAAACCGATCCAGGATACCCCCATGGCCAGGCAATATTCGTCCGCTATCTTTGGCTTTTATGCTTCGTTTAAACATGGATTCAAAAAGATCGCCATAAGTGCTGAAAATAACAACCAGGCCTCCTACGATTAACCAGTTTAACATTGATAACTCAACAAAGTAGATGCTGATAACATAGGAAGTGATTAAACAGAGAATGCCTCCTCCGGATGTTCCTTCCCAGGTTTTTCGTGGAGAAACCCGTTCAAATAACTTATGCTTGCCTATAGCAGAACCAACCAGATAGGCACCCGACTCATTAACCCATACCAAAAAGAAAAATCCAAGTAAAATATTAGATTGATACATATCGCCCTGAAAGCCAGGATTTGGTAAATAATTCAATAAAGCAAAGGGTACGGCAACATATAACAATCCAAAAAAGGTGAAAGCCACATTCGTAAAAGGATTAGGTATATCCCGATACAATTCTAAAAGAAAAACAAAAAATATAAACAAAAAATTTATCAATAAAATCTGCATAGGAGCTAAGCCCAACCCTATAAGTGCATTAGAAACAAAAAGAAAGGTTCCGGCAATAATGCCAAGTACTTTATTGGGTCTTATATCAGCCTTTTCCAAAAGAGAATAAAATTCCCATAACCCCATTATTGTTATCACTAAAAACAGAGATGCAAATGCATACTGACTAATAACTGCTGAAAAGATAATCAGTACAACGATTCCAATCCCGGTAAATGTTCTTTTGGTCAGGTTAGTCAAGATTTTCCTTTTTTAATATTTGTTTGGCCTTCAATACATCATCTGGGGCAACAAAAAGTTCAATTTCACCAAATAGATATGCTGAATCTTTTTTGCTAAGAATAAAGCACTTTATTTCATTATCCTCAAGGATCGCCTTTACAAGTCCGGCGGTATAATCATACTGTGTAGCAAAAATACATATCCAGTCATTATGCATTATTTCCGTTTTTATTTGTTCGCAAACCTAAATGATTTCAACAAATAACAATATTCAAACAATATCTTCCTTTTCTATTAGCGGATGATCGATAAAAAATACAATTAATTTTTCAGGTCCGTGGGCTCCCATCACCAGAGTTTTTTCAATATCAGCTGTGCGGCTGGGGCCTGTAATTACTGTAATAAGAGAAGGTAAACCCATATCCTTATATTTCTCTTTCATAGCCTTCAAAGCATGTTTTAAATCGTACACCAGTTGATCGCTGAAAGCAACAACAATGTGAACCGGTGGCCAAAAAAATCCCTTTCTTCCACTGCTTTGCTTACTACTAACCATTATACTTCCCAGTCGGGCAATTAAGAATTCACAACCGGTTATTCCGACTTCGCAACTCTCGAATTCATCTCGTGAATTGATACAAAAAATGCCCGAGTCATTTAACAAACTCTGCAAACGTTCATCATAACAATGGATGGATTGGATTTTTTCTGATTTCAGGAAAGTTTTAACGTTGTCAGCAAATTCTTCTGCCGTACTGTTGAAAACAAACTGCCCTCCCACTTTGGCAAGAGCTTCAGCAAAATCAACATCATCATAATCAGAATCAGATCGCTTATAAATATTATCTGCGTAATCTTCATCAACATACGGTGGTTGCATTTGATTTACCAAAGCATCTCTAACCGACTTTAATACCTTTTCCCTGGATGTACTTTCCTCCATAAATAAACGCTAAAAGGTAACGAGCTTTAGGAATTATTACTTTTGCTATCCGTATTTTGATCTACCGAAGCATCTTCTTCTTTCGTTTCATTTGCATCAGTATTTCCATTTACAGGTAACGAAGCAGAACCATTAACTCCTTCTACTTCTGTTTCAGGATTGTCGGGAAAAATTTCATGTTCACCAAACGGACGTTTCCCGAATATCTTTTCCAGGTCTTCTCTGAAAATAACCTCCTTTTCCAGGAGTAAATTAGCGAGTTGTTCGAGTTTATCCCTGTTTTCAGTAAGGATATCAACTGCACGCTGGTAGGCAGTATCAATGATTGATTTTACCTCCAGATCAATAAGTTCTGCTGTTTTTTCAGAATATGGCCTGTTAAAGGAATACTCACTTTGCCCGCTTGAGTCGTAGTAGCTTAAATTCCCTAATCTTTTATTTAGTCCGAAATAAGCAACCATAGCAAAAGCTTGTTTGGTTACCTTTTCCAGGTCATTTAGTGCTCCGGTAGATATTTTATTGAACACAATTTCTTCGGCAGCTCTTCCGGCAAGGGCAGAAGTAATTTCATCGAACATTTGCTCGTAGGTAGTTATTTGTCGCTCTTCGGGCAAATACCATGCTGCACCCAGCGCTTTGCCCCGTGGCACAATCGTAACTTTTACCAACGGATGTGCATGTTCAAGCAGCCAACTGGTTGATGCATGCCCGGATTCGTGGAATGCAATAACCCGCTTTTCATGAGGAGATATAATTTTATTCCTTTTTTCTAATCCACCAATAATTCTATCAACAGCATCAAGAAAGTCCTGTTTTTCAATCTCCTTTTTATTTCGTCTTGCTGCGATAAGGGCAGCTTCATTACATACATTGGCAATATCAGCACCTGAAAAACCAGGAGTTTGACGCGCCATAAAGTCTGAAATCACATCTTTAGAAAGTTTCAGAGGTTTCATGTGAACCTTAAAAATAGCTTTTCTTTCTTCCAGATCAGGCATTTCTACCTGTATCTGCCTGTCGAAACGGCCGGCACGCATCAAGGCTCTGTCAAGAATATCAGCTCTGTTGGTGGCTGCGAGAATAATAACCCCAACGTTGGTTCCAAATCCATCCATCTCGGTAAGAAGCTGATTTAAGGTATTTTCCCTTTCATCATTTGCACCCGTCATGGGGTTTTTACCACGGGCCCGGCCTATAGCATCAATTTCATCAATAAAAATAATACAGGGTGCTTTTTCTTTGGCTTGTTTAAAAAGATCGCGAACACGAGAAGCGCCAACACCAACAAACATTTCCACAAAATCAGAGCCGCTTAATGAAAAGAAAGGTACTTGTGCTTCACCGGCTACGGCCTTTGCCAATAGAGTTTTTCCTGTTCCGGGAGGACCTACCAGCAAAGCTCCCTTGGGTATTTGACCACCAAGATCAGTATACTTTTTCGGATTTTTGAGAAAGTCAACGATTTCCATCAACTCAATTTTGGCTTCATCCAAACCGGCAACGTGATTGAAATTAACACTAACACTGGTATCTTTATCGAAAATCTGGGCTTTAGATTTTCCAATATTAAAGATCTGTCCACCTCCCGGGCCTCCAGCCATCCGGCGCATGATAAATATCCAGAAAACAATGAGCAAACCTATAGGCAATAACCAACTTAAGATATCGGTTCCCCAATCCTTACGTTGTTCATAAAAAACCGGGATACGGCTTTCAGGAGGAGTATCAGCCTGTGCTTCATCAAGTTTTCCAGCAAAATTATCTACAGATCCTATTTTAAAGGTAAAATGCGGACCTTCTGTTAAATTTCTTTCTACAATTTCTGGATAACGGTCTATTCGGTCGGGTTTTACAAAAACTTCAACCAATTCTCGATTTACAACAATAATGCGTTCCAGGTTGCCACTACCAAGTAATTCATTTTCAAATTTTTGTTGTGATATTTCTATGGATGATCCACCCCAGTTAAAGAACTGGAGACCTATAAAAAGTAAGGCAAGCAGTCCATAAATCCAATAAAAATTGAAGGGTGGAGTTTTGCCTTTGCCAGGGCCTGATGAATTTTGCGATTTCCTTCCATTACCGGCTTTTTTTGTTGAATCAGTATTTCCTTTCTGGCTATTCCCAGAAGGTTGTTCATTATTGGTGTGGTTGTTTTCTTCTTTATTCATTATTACT
>JAABRR010000063.1 GCA_011390785.1 Sphingobacteriia bacterium | reverse complement strand
GTAGGCCTGTGTCTGGTCGTTTCCAAAACCTTCAACGCCGGCCACCCATCTGTTGGCCATATCTTTCTGAAAACGCAACCAGCCATCAAGCAAACCCTGGTTTAGAGCGAAACCCTTTTTCTGTGCCTGTAGCATGAAATGCCCGGCATAACTGGATATCCAGCTGCTGGCGTAGCTGCTTCCGGGCCAGGTGGAAATACCACCATTGCCCAGTTGACGTGATGTCAGCCGGCCTAACACTGATTCGATATTTCCCTGGATGCGTGCTTTCTCATCATCAGAAACTTCGGTAAACACATCGAGGAAAAGCTGTGGAAATGCCCCCGAAACAATTTGCTCGGTGCATCCATGCGGATAGGCCATAAGGAACTTCAACCGTTTCTCAAGGTTAATGGGTGGAATGGCAGATATTTCCAAAACAGCATCCCGGGTGCCCGGCAAACCGTTCAGCGTGAAGGAGATCGTCTCTTCACCGGAGCCGCTGAGCATAACACTTTCAACAGAGGTGACTGCCGGATTGGGGTTTCTCACATCCAGCTCAATATCAAATGTTACTGATTCGTTGCCACTTTTCACTACAGCCTGCACGGTGGCTACCCCTTCATAATCGGCCGTTTCCAGATCAAACCAAACCAGTTTATCACCGGGCTCGTTAAAAGTAAGTTGCTGATTGTTACTACCGGTAAGGGTAAACATATTGTTGGTTGTGATGGTAATTTGGGCCTGTTGAATGGTTTCATCGATAGCAAACACATTAACAGGAAGACTCACCTTTTCGCCAGGGCCCAATACGCGTGGCAAAGTGCCCAATGCCATCAGCGATTGCCTTACAGGAACTGTTTTCTCTGAGCTGCCATAAGCGCCGTTGTTTCCGGCCACTACCATTACGCGCACACTTCCGGCATATTGTGGCATGGTGAAGGTATGGGTTCCGGTTTTGCCCCTTTGCAAATCAAAAGGGCCAAAATATTTTACCACCGGTTTAAAGCGGTTGGCTCTTTCGCCTGCTGCCGGGGGTTGAATGAAATCGTCGCCACCCAGGCCCAGCAACCGGGAGAATTCAGTCCCAAAGGCCCCCATCACATAATCGTACATATCCCATGTTTTTACACCCAGGGCTTCCCGGGCATAAAAATGATTCCACGGATCGGGGGTTTTAAACCGGGTAAGATCAAGCAAACCTTCATCCACCAATGCAAGGGTATAGGTCATGGCACGTCCCTGCTGCTCTTTCACCGAGATGGTTACCTCCTGCGACGGTTTTAAAACATCTGCCATCCGGATCTCTGGTTTCAGCAATGTGCTCAGGTCTTCCACATGAAAAGGCATGATACCATACAATCTGATAGGAAGATCATTAACCGTGTTTCCATGGGGTTGCAACAGGGTAAGGTGGGCATAGGCGTTAGGGGCCATTTCGGCGGTGACTTTCATTCTGAAAACAGTGTTTCCATTATTGGTCTCCACCCAGTGCTGCTCCAATACGCCGGTACCATTTTCGATACTCACCAATGCCCGTCCGCCCGACGAAGAAGGGAAAGATATTTCCAGCTCATCGCCCGGTTCATATTTTTCCTGGTTGAGGGTGAAGCTTAGCATGGTTGCCGCCTGCTGCATCCCTTCTCTTGAAGAACCTCTCCACGAGGGCCAGTCGATCAGTAAAAAATCGCCCGTTCTGTGGCCACTGCTGATATCTGTTACCAAAACCAGGTACCTTCCCCACTCGGGATAGGCAACCCTGAAACCCAGGCTGGCCTTTCCATCGCGGGTGGTAACTTCCTGCGAAAGAACCGGCCTGTTGTAGGAACCGGCAGAAAAATCGCCAAAATATTCATCAGACGAATCCCACCACCATCGCCATCCTACTTTGTAAACATCCACTTTTAATTTACTGTTGGAGATCTTGTTTCCCTGGGTGTTTACATTTACAATTTCAATGGTATGGGTAGAGTCTGTTGGCAGAACACCTCCCCAGCCTGATCCGCGCGGAATCTTTACTCCGGCAAAGCTTTTATGAGCATAAAAGGGCAGGGTGAATCTGTCTATACTGAAGGCACCTCCCTGCTCAAAAACCTTTGTTTCTATGGTTGCCTGCAGTCTGCCCGGCACACGACCAGCCAGATCGAAACTGGTTTTGAGAGAAGTTTCCCCGTTACCATCGAGCTGCCCGTGAAACACAGGGAAAGTTTCTGAAGAGAAATTGCGTGTGGGATCATCGAACACAAAATTTTTGTAGTCGTTAAAGGTGGTTCGCGCAGGATTCAGCGTTGCTGTAACTTCGGCTTTCAGATTGCCAGCTTTACTGCCATGCAGCCATTCAGCCTTCAACGTACCTTGATTGGAAGCATAACCCAGCAAAGCATCATCCTGAAAATTAATATTGATGCGTAGTCTGTTGGGCATAATGGTTTCAATACGCAGGGTTTTGGTAAACTCCATGCCGCCCAGTTTAAAGGCAGCGGTATAATTTCCGGTGGGAGCATCAGCACTGGTAAGGGCTTTAAAATGATAGAAACCATTTACACCCTCTTTGTTTACAGATGTCTGCACCCGTTGACCCATAGGATTATACAATTGAAAGACTACAGGGTAGGCCTCGGGAAGTGTGTGTTGCTTATCTTCCAAAACAAAGTTGAGAAACAATGTATCTCCGGGCCGCCAAACACCCCTTTCGCCATAAATAAAACCTTTTATTCCCTGTTTTACATTGGCACCATCCACATCAAACATACTTAAAGACAAGGAAGACCCTGCATCCAGCCGCAGATAAGCGCGTTGCTGAGCAAGAGATGCCAGCGCAACAAAGGGAACTCCGGCAGGTTTGGCGGTGGCAAAACCATCTTTATTGGTGGTAACGGTTTCTAGGAGTTGTTGCTGAAGGTTATAAATTTCGATGGAAACATTTTGCAAAGGTTCTGTGGTAAGAAGATTATTGGCCGTAAAATGCCATGTGCCATTGGTTTCCTGCCTGGCCAAAAGGCCTATGTCCGAAGCAAGCACGTTGCGGCTCACCTTCTTATTCCGATAATAGGAAGGGCTGCAAGGATTGTCCCGCTGGCTCCAGTCGTAATCGTAGAAATACTCGTAATCATCGTATGAACCCCAGTAGGAAACTTCATCCGACACGCTCTTCCAGCTGGTATCGAGCGAGTTTAGGGTGGCGGTTACCATGGCAGCAGGATTATCATCGCAGGGATACAAAGAGTACTCCTGTTTGAACGACAGGTAAACGCGATAGATGGCACCCGGCTCAGGGTTAATTACTTCGGCCAGGTCAACAGCAAAATTGTTCCACTGGTTAAAATTGGTAACATTCCCTGTTTGAAGAGAAAGAGTTCGTTGGGCCACCTTGCGCCCTACCCTTCTGAGCTGGTCTTCGCCATCGAGCCTATTTACCTGTAGAAACTGAATGATATTGTCTTCAAAGATTCTAACCACTTCCACATCAACAGCACCCAGGTTAACCGCTCTAAAGGGGAACAGCAGTTCGGCAGATGATGGAATGATCATCCCTTTGCCTGTGAGTTGGATGGCAGGTTTTAAATTCTGAAACACAAACTCCCTTAACACCTTTTCGCCCAGCCTGTTGCCGTGAATATCGGTAATAGCTGATTCGATATTTAACACCTGAGTGCCCGTTAACCCGGATACAGTAAAAACAGTAATTTCATTACCGGAAATGCGGGTACTGAGATTTTTTCTATCACCAAAATGGAGCAACCCGGAAAGATTTTGCTCCCGAATGGGTTCAGAGAATTGAAGCGAAATGCGGGGTTCGGGCACCTGCTGAAAATGGGTGTGGACCAGGGTTAGATTGCCCTGAGCAGGCAGAGTTATTGTCTCCTCCCCTTTTTCCTCTGCTTCGATAGGTTTCCCGTTCCATGAGATTTCCAAATTCTGCGAACCTTGTTTACGGGCTATGTTGTTGATGGTGAAAAAATGGCGGCGGTTTCTTGCTTCGTGGGTCCAGAGAACTTCATGGTCATTTCCAAAGCCCTTTTCCAGGGTCAACATTTGTCTCACCGCTTCCGGAAGGGCAGCATCAGCCGATTCCACAACACCCTTTAACCGGAGGCGTGGTTGTTGATTAACGTAGTAAGACTCAACTTTTTCAATAATGACCTTTGCAGCCTGGGGCATGGTAACAAATCCGAAAGAAAAATCTTTTAATGCGGCATCTACATTGAGCAGATCGCCCAACCGAAATGACACATTAAATACTTCATCGTGCGGTAATTTTTGTTCGGGAATAAACTGGATGGTTCGGCTATCCTTCCAAAGGGTTGTTCCATTCACTTTGGGCCTGATGCGAAACAGCTCTTCATCCACTTGCTGGCCAATTGACAGGGAATCAATCATTTCAAAGGCAAACTGAATTTGCACAGGATCGTCGGTTGCAACAATACCCCCACTAAAAGCGCTGATGTAACGACTAAATTCCGGAGATGGCGGAGGGGGTAATTGGGCATCCTGGCGGGTTCCGCAGCTATTAAAGATCAACCATACCGACAGCACGGCAAAAAGCAAATAATTACCTGAGTAACAACATCTTCCTGATTTCATACGAACGGGTTTTCCGGGGTAAATAATGGGGTAATTTCGAATGGTTAAAAATAGGTAAAATAAAAGCAAAAACCATTAAGATAATCTATCTTTTTGAAATTAATGGATGAGGGCAATTGGGAAGGTAAGATGCTGCGCCGGTAAGGCAAGTCGGATCTTTGTATGGTTTTAGTGGTGAAACGAGTTGGGAGCCGTCCGACCACGGGATAATTATTATTTCGTAACTTTGGTTTGTTATTCAAAAATGTCAATCCCAATGAACTTGCAATTTATCATCGATAAAAAAGGTCACAAAAGCGCAGTTCAGCTACCCCTGAAAGATTGGGAGCAGATACAAAAAGACCTTGGAGAACTGGAACGTTTAAGGAACAAAAAACTGTTTATGACAGAATTGGCCGAAGCTGTTGAAGAAATGAAGCTGATCAAAGAAGGTAAAAAACAAGCCCGGAACGCCGAAGATTTCATCAATGAGCTTTAATGTTAAAACCATTTCCGTTTTTGAACGCCAGGCCAAACGCCTGATGAAAAAATTCCCATCACTTAAAAGGTGAGGTCAAAAGTATTCTCAGTAAGGTGCAGGCTTATTTATAAACTGAAAACAACATATTCCTTTAAGTTTTCACTACCTGAAGAAAAAGATCATTTAGAAAATTTTTAAAAATATAAAATTATGATTCAGGAAACTTTTTTAATAGACGGAAAAGGACAAAAGATAGCCGTACAGGTTCCAATAAAAGTATATGAGAAACTCGTAGCTGACTCCGAAGAACTCGATGAAATTAAGGAGTATAAAAAGGCAAAAACCTTTAAAGGTGATCCAATTCCATTTGAGCGCGCCTTTAGAGAAATAGAGGATGCTAAAAAATAAAATACACCATATTTATCGAGCGATACGCCCAAAAGCAGATTCTGAAACTGGATAAAAAATCGATTCCGGTGATAAAAAAGTCAATCGCCGAACTTGCTGATAATCCACGCCCTGCTGGATATAAGAAACTAAAAGGTGAAGATGGTTATCGTATAAGAGTAGGCAAATATCGTGTAATATATGAGATTGATGATGGCAGAATCCTGATAACAGTAGTATCAGTTGGTCATAGAAAAGATATTTATAAGAGTTAATCCGGCACAATTCCCCCCTTTTCATTAACGCTCTTATTTTATAATAGTCACTCCTAACATATTAGGTAATTTTGTTGTAGTGCGCTGCACCTTTTGTTCTTTGTCTTGTTCTGGCTTCTACAAAGGTTTTGGCTGTCCATGCAACAAGCTGTGGTTTTTAACCGCAAATCGGCACCAACCCAACCCTGAAAGGGTTGAATAACAATAGCCGCGGGTGAAACCCGTGGAAAATGAACGGCACATAATCAACAATATCTTTTATTTCTCGTGGGTATTTTTTCCCAGAAATTTATTCATTAAATTTGTTTTATCGATTAAAATACGATATCCTTTATCAAAAAAGCACGCGAAGCTAAAAAATACAGATTATGCAACGAGTAATAATTGACATACCCGATAATAAATTCAACTTCTTTATGGTATTGGTAAATAATCTTGGCTTTAAAAAGGTTAAGAAGATTACCAAAGAGCAACAGCAGTTTGTTCAGGAGTTGAAAGATTCTTTGGAACAGGTAAAGCAACATCAGGAGGGCAAGATTAAACTTCAATCTGCAAAAGATTTTTTGGATGAGCTTTAGTGTTATTGTTACCGATAGCTTTAAAAAGCAGGCAAAGGGCATTGCGAAAAAGCACAACTCCCTTAAATCTGACTTGAACAAGTTGATTGATTCTCTAAAAGAAAATCCAACTCAAGGTGAACCTTTAGGAAAAGACTGCTTTAAAATACGTATGGCAATAACTTCTAATGGCGGGTAAATCTGGTGGCTCTCGGATAATTACTTGTGTTAAAATCGTTAACCAAACCGCATACCTGCTTACCATCTTTGATAAAACGAATAAGGAAAATATCTCTGACAATGAACTGGACGAACTATTACACATCGCAGGTCTGAAATAAAAACAGCTCCAATGCCGCGCTGCCCGTATTCTTGACAGCCATAAGACATCCAGTTGGTGCCGCTGCGCTTTCTACCCTCCCGCTGAAAAAGCGGGATTAGTTCATGTAAGCTTTTGGCTTCGCAAACTCGCCAAAAGCAACATTCACTGAACAGGGGTTTCCCGTTAGCAAACGGGAATAAACTCCACTGAACTGTTCTAATGTCGTGCTGCCCTTCTTTTGGGCAGCTATCAAAGAGCGTTTATGTCTGAGTAAAAGTAAAAAAAAATTATTTTCTATTATTCTGCATTGCGTTTTTCAAAAACCTTTTGCTTTAGTTCGACAGACATATCATTGTAATTTATGATCCTGCTTTTATGAATAAACCCAACAATTGTCCTACTATCTTCAACATGAGCTACTTGCCACCAATTTACATCATTGTCAGGTATATAATAGAAAATATCGTCTTCCAGAAATTTATCAACTATCTGAGAGTTTACATCAGGATCTTTTCGAATATTTACAAAGCCGTCACTGTCGTTTATGGTACCAGGCAGCATCAATCTTTGCGGATTGGTTGAACCGTTTATGACATCATCAAGTAAAGTAGCATTATTAAGCCATACCCACAAAACTTGTGTTGGTGTATCTTTATTTAACTCCATAAAAATCCTTTTCTCACCAGGAAATCTCAGTTCGATTATTTCTGAAAATTTCAAACCCTGCGTGCTTACCACTGCATTATCAATTATGTTAACTACTTCATCATATGTTAATCCAAATGTAATATCTTCCAGGTTTTGCCTTACATTTTTAAATACATAGGAGGGGGTTGCTTTTACATCAATTGATTGATCTCTTTTTCTGGTTAATTCAAAATCATAACACTGAATTCCTAAACTGTCTCTTAAAAATAATCCTGTATCATAATCCAAAGAAGCATTCGCATAGACTGAAGAGAATTCATCAATAGAAACACTTTTCTGGTAAAGAAACGCAAAGAATTGCTTAACCACTTCTTTATAATTGTCGTCATTTTGAAAGTTTGCTGCAGTTAATAGCAAACATAAAATAGTTACTATCATTCTCATATTAGTAGAATATTATTAAGGATAAATTACTTCTAAAGGTATCTCACCATATGTATTATAATACTCAGCATACCTGTTATAGAATTGCATTATATTCAAGCTGTCTCCAATAAGTCCAATACAACCTTCAGTACCCATTGATCTAGCCGGATGAATACGAATTAATGATGTTTCTCTTCCTCTTAATGGGTCATACCTGTCAGGCCCTAGAGTTACCCGAAAACTTATCTTATGCCTACTATAAATATCACTATACTCTGGATTAAGATAACCTGCTTTCCATTTGCCAGCTGGTATTGTAACGTATTTAGGATCGCCACTTCCACTCAAAGCATGATATCTTCCTAATTCACTACCCTTTGCATTATACCAAACCAGATAACCTTCTGTTCTGTTAGCATTCACTAATCTTGCTTCGTATTGTAAATAATCTCCTCCATTTCCTTGCATCACTGCCATTACAATCTGATGCAACCCTGCCGTTTTGTTCTCGAAAGATATGGCTCCGTTACCCCAAACATTCATTTGGCCCAGTGGCCCGAAGTGGCCTACATATTTTAGTTCACCGAACATGTTAAATGTAGAAATTGTATAGCCGCTTTCGTTATTCATTAAAATATCTGTTATAGCTGCCCAAAAATTAAGGTTCTTAATTTGTTCAAGGGTAGGCAGGAAGGGGTTAGATGCTCCACTTCCACCTGAAATATAGTTGTCAAACCAAGCAATATTATTTATCCCACCCGTTCTCATATATGGTGGAATATACATGCCCCAGCGGTCGTATTTCGATCGACCAAGATAATCAGTTTTTGAAAACCCTGAATTTTCTGCAAAATACCCACTCGGATCCAAATACTTCATCGGGTTATTCCACACATAGCTGTAGCGGTTGTAGCTTTGGGTGTAACCGGGGCTTTGAA
>JAABRR010000062.1:5501-8955 GCA_011390785.1 Sphingobacteriia bacterium | reverse complement strand
TCGAGTTCCTGGTAATTTGCAGGCATGGAAACGATGTCGTCCTTCCCGAATACTACATTGTAAGAAGGATCAAGGCGAACAAGATCGTAATAATCGGAAGCTTTTTTCCCAAACTGATTAAAGAAGTTTTCAAATACCTCGGGCATCCAGTACCATGAGGGCCCCATATCGAACATAAACCCCTGTTCTTCAAATTTTCGGGCCCTGCCACCCAGTCCGTCGTTCTTTTCAAATACGCTAACCTGGAAACCTTCTTTTGCAAGTGTGCATGCTGCTGCCAGACTGGAAAAGCCTGATCCGATAATTCCTGCTGTTTTCACTGTTGTATATTTTACTGTTGTTATTGCTTTTTTCTTTACCCTTGCGGATGAGATGATATGCCTAAAGATCGCCTGTTTATCTTTCCTGATCATCACAAAAACTAATAACAGAAATGAGCATCAAATGTTTGGGTTTGGGCTAACGAATGAAATTAGCACCAGGAATCAATGAACATCCAGTCCGTGGCGCATGTAAATAAGATGCTCCAAAGTTTTCAGAATTTCTTCCATATATTCGTTTACCGCTTTTACACTTCCCGGAAGTGTATAAACAAGTGTATCGCCCATCAAACCAGCCACTCCCCTGCTCAGCAAAGCATTGGGTTTATTGGCACCATACTTCACCCTGATCATTTCCATGATGCCCGGGATTTCCTTATCAAGCATCGGGGTGACTGTTTCAACGGTAATATCGCGTGGGCCAATTCCTGTGCCCCCTGTAGTAATAAGCACATCGATTTCTTCGTAGGAAGCCTTTTCGAGCAAAACAGAAAGATTGGCGGCATCATCTGGAATAATAGTAGATTCTATGGCAATATTTCTCGGACGTTTATCAAAATGCTGATTCAATAACTCCACTACCCTTGGGCCGCTTTTATCTTCATACTGACCACGGCTGGCCCGGTCACTAAGCGTAATAACCTGGAAGCGCAAAACCCGGGGCACATAATCAAGTTTGTCGCCCGGTTTAAGCGACCCCTGTTTAATTACACGGGCAAAAATCCCTTCTTTGGGCATCACGCAATTGCCAACTTCACGAAATATAGCACACGAAGAGCCATGACATTCCTTACCGATCTGGGTAATTTCCAGTTCAACCTCTTCTCCAACAAAACGGTCGAGCGGGGAAGTTTTTACCAGTTCCACCCCTTCGGTAGTAATGTTTTCGGCAAACTCTCCAAAGGCAATCTCTCTTTTGGCCTGCAAAGAAAAACGATCAAAGCTTTCCTTACCAAGCAGGCTTACCTGCCTGTGCCATGGACCACTGTGGGCATCACCCATAACACCATTATGATTGAGTGTAATTTCTTCTACAGGTTTCTTTACAACTCCTTTTTCTTTTGAAATATTTACAGACAGTACTTTAATTTTTTGGCTCATAGAATTTATTTATACTTATCAAATCTCTTTTAAAACAACATATTTCTTAAGGCTAAACCTTGGTTTTTTCGAGTAATGAAACATTTTCCATCACCATTTCTTTATCCACCGCTTTGCACATATCGTAAATGGTAAGCAGGGCAACACTCACGGCAGTCAGAGCTTCCATCTCAATACCGGTTTGCCCGATGCACTTAAGGGTTGCAGTAACTGTTACCCCATTATCTTCAAGTTCAGTTTTCACATCCGATTTGGTTATTTGCAAGGGGTGGCACAGGGGAATAAGCTCTGACGTTTTCTTGGAAGCCTGAATACCGGCAATCTCAGCAACGGTAAGCACATCGCCCTTTTTCATTTGATTTTCGCGGATTAGTTTTACGGTTTCGGGCTGAAGCCTGATAAAACCAATGGCCACAGCCGTGCGGGTTTGCATGGGTTTTTGGCTTACATCCACCATGTTTGCTTTGCCTTTTTCGTCAATGTGCGATAAACTGTTCTGATTGTCCATAGTACTTATTAAAATTATTTGTTGAAGAACAAGTAAAAACAAAGATAACACTACCCGCCAATATTGTGAAAACAGTTGCTCAGGTTGATGGTACCCTTTTCCGGTTTGGCCAAAAGGGCGGCTTCAATGGCTCCTTTTATTCCCATTTCCCTGATATCGAATTCGAGATCGGAAAACAGGCAGGGTTTCATTTTACCCGTGGGGGTAAGTCGCAGGCGGTTACAATGGGCACAGTCGCCTCCGCTGCCACCTTCTACAATACTAAAATGACCTGACGATAAATCCATTTGATGGATAAACCTTACCTGTAACCCGTTCTCAGCACAATATTGCTTCACGGCCAGTGCATCGGGTTCGTCAGACGATTGTTCTATAACACAATTGATTTTAACGGGATGGAGTCCGGCTTTTTGGGCTGCTTCAATGCCTTTAAGCACGCTGTATAAATTTCCACCCCGTGTAATCTGGGTAAATTTTTCAGCATCCAATGTATCGAGACTGACATTAATACGTTGTAAACCGGACTGAGCAAGTGGCTGGGCAAATTTTTCGAGCAACACACCGTTAGTGGTAATAGCCAGGTCTTTCACTCCATCAACTTCGGCAATCATCCGAACCAATTCTACAATATCCTTTCTTACCAGGGGTTCTCCACCGGTAAGCCTTATTTTATCAATACCCAAAGAAACAGCAATTTTAACAACCTTTTGTATCTCCTCATAAGATATAATATCCTTATGCTTCAACATGCAAACGCCATCTTCGGGCATGCAGTAGCGGCACCGAAGATTGCAACGGTCTGTTACTGAAATTCTCAGATAGTTTATTTTTCGGTTATAGGGGTCTAACATTTACTAATTCTCCTTTGGCGATGTCAAAAGTATTAATTTCTACCCGCATAATCCCTTTGGACAGACAAACGGCATGAATATGGGCTGAACCGTGATAATTGGCCGGAATAACTTCTCCCTGTGGACTTATGTCAACTGGAATCCATTCCAGCCGATCAGCCTTTTTCCTTTTGTAAGAAGTACCGATGGGAAGTTTCAACTCCAGGGGAGCATAATCGCATCCCATAAGTTTGTACAACAGGGGCTTAACAAATATTTCGTAGTTTATGAATGATGATACGGGATTTCCGGGTAAACCAAAAATGCAGGATTGGGATGTTACGCCAAAAACAGTGGGTCTGCCGGGTTTAACCGCAACTTTCTGAAAAAGAATATCTACATTGTTTTTCTTCATGGATTGGGGCACAAAATCAAAATCGCCCATGCTAACACCACCGGTAAGCAACACTACATCATTTTCGCTGAGTGCTTTGGTAATGGCTTTATCGGTATCCTTTTCATTGTCGGCAATTATGCCCATATAATTAGGAATACACCCTGTATTCTGCACCTGTGCCATCAATTGCCATGCGTTGGAGTTGCGAATTTGCCCCGGTCCAGGCACCTGATCAGGCTCAACCAGTTCATCGCCGGTTGACAAAATTGCCACCCTGGGTTGTTTGGCTACCAAAGGA
>JAABRR010000062.1:0-5491 GCA_011390785.1 Sphingobacteriia bacterium | reverse complement strand
GCAAAATGGGGTTTCCCTTCTTCCACATTACATCGCCCACTTTTACATCTTCTGCTTCATAAGCAATATTGGAGCTGGTTTTTGATGCGGTAAACTTTACGATATCTTCGCCAATGGCTTCGGTGTGTTCAACCATAATAACGGTATCGGCACCTTCAGGCACCATAGCCCCTGTCATAATGCGGGAACATTGGCATTGCCCGATTGATTTTTGGGGAACTGCACCGGCAGGAATGGTTTCTATTATCGTTAGCCGGTTTTCCAAATCAGCTTTGCGACAGGCAAATCCATCCATGGCGGCTTTGTTGAATGGTGGCATATCAACATCAGAAATAACATCTTCGGCAAGAATTCTATTGAGCGATTGCATAAAATCGACTCTTTCATGTCCGAGATAACGCGCTGATTGCAGAATTATATAAAGGGCTTCATCAAATGAATGCATATATTATTTTCAGTATTTTAAATTTCAATAAATTCGCAACTCAATATTGGCAGGCATTTGAAACAACCCAGATTTCTCATTTAGCAAATGCCATAGAATTATTTCCTTGTATGGCACAAAACCTTGCTATCGTTTTCTACAAATCAAATATTTCATATTCCTGCTCCAGGGTATCAATCATCAAAAAACGGTTTCGGAGCAATCGGCCTTTTCCGGTAAATATTTTCACTACTTCGGCCACCTGAATAGATGCCACAAGGGCCGGAGTGAAAGATGGATTACCCAATTCCTGTTCAATGCCTTTATTGGCGCCCCCCTGATGCATGCTGCCCAAAACATTATCGCCTGGAAAAATAGTGGTAACCTGTCCGTACCAGCCGGCAATGGCTCCATAAACCAAAGGAATTCCCAATTTTGAAGCATATTTTTGCAATAACAATCGTGATGACATGTTATCTAAAGCATCACAAATAACATCATGGCCTTCAAGGATTTCTTCCGCATTGCTTTCATCAAGAAAATCATGCATGGCATGAACCTTTATATCGGGGTTTACCCTTTTCATTCGTTTTCTTGCAGACAAGGCTTTGGATTTACCCAGGTTCTCAACATTAGAGAGCAGTTGCCGGTTAAGATTGGTTTCATCAAAAACATCCCCGTCAATGGCTGTAATCTTACCAATGCCCAGGCGGCCCAATTCTTCAATAATATAACCGCCGAGGCCTCCACAACCCACAACAGCCACTTTCTTTTCGCGTAAAGAGATATTTTCTTCGCGCGAAAGCATGTTCTCATTTTTTTTGTATCGTTTATTCATCAGCTATTCTTTTCAGTCTTCGCAATATTATATTTTTCATTAACAACTCTGTTTCTTTTTTCGCGCACAAAGTTGCAAATAATTTTACATTTATAAGCCAACCGTTATTAATGAGAAAAACTATTCAAATTTGATTGACCCTATACACACAAAAAAACTTAACACAAAAGGTTGTTCCAACAATTGAAAGTTGTCATTTCATTTGCCCTTTACAAAATCGAAAAGCATAATTTCTTTTGAGAAGTGCTTTGTTTCTGATCAGTTTTCGTCTATTTTTGATTTCTATTTTTAAACTTAACATATAAACTGGGTCGACCAAATCCAATTGTTTTTTATCTCATTTGTAATCCTATGCTAAACGACTGGCGAACAAGATCCATCATCATTTTTTTTAGTGGCTTGATTATTCTGTTTATTGTGGCACCGCTACTTGGAATTCTCCTTAAAACCAGTACCGAAGAATATACACGTACACTTCAGGACACAGAAGTTGCTAACAGCATACGAATCACCCTTTTATCGTCCTTAATGGCCACCCTTCTTTTTGGAGTATTATCGGTTCCATTAGCCTGGCTGTTGGCGCGAAAAAACTTTCCATTGAAAGGGTTGATCAATGGCATAATTGATTTGCCGGTGGTAATTCCCCACTCTGCAGCAGGCATTGCTTTGCTGGGAATTATATCGCGGGGAAGTTTTATAGGTCAGGTAGGTGAACATGCCGGAATTAATTTCGTAGGGGGTGTGCCCGGTATTGTGGTAGCCATGGCCTTCGTAAGCATTCCCTTTGCCATTAATGCTGCCCGCGATGGGTTTGCTGCTGTTCCTGAAAAACTCGAAAAAGCAGCTCTTAACCTGGGAGCAAGCCCCTTGCGGGTGTTCTTCAGCATCTCATTGCCTCTGGCAAAAAGATCAGTAGTCAGCGGCCTGGTAATGATGTGGGCCCGCGGATTAAGTGAGTTTGGGGCAGTAATCATCATTGCCTATCACCCTATGGTAACACCCATTCTGATCTGGGAACGTTTTGCTTCTTTTGGTTTAAGTTGGGCCCGACCGGTAGCCGCCATATTTATTATTATTTGTTTGGCAATATTTATTGTAATGCGAGTAATTACCCGAAAAGACTATCATGTTAGAAATTAAAGATATCTCAGTAAAATTGGGCAATTTCTCTCTTTCCCATATTTCTCTGGAGATTGAAAGCGGAGATTATTTAACTGTTCTGGGTCTATCCGGAGCAGGCAAAACTGTTTTACTGGAAATAATTGCCGGTTTGGTGAGGCCATCTAAAGGTGAAATAATTCTCAATGGCATCAACATTACAAAAATGAGTATTCAAAAAAGGCCTGTTGGATTGGTTTACCAGGATATGGCCTTGTTTCCACACATGAATGTATTTAAAAATATTGCCTACCCACTCAAAAGCTTTGACATTGCTAAAAAAGAAATTAATCGGCGGGTTGAGATGTTGGCTGAGCAAACCCGGATTAAGCATCTACTCAACCGTCATCCTGCAACTTTATCAGGTGGCGAAGCCCAAAGAGTGGCTTTGGCCCGCACCCTGGCATCAGAACCCATAGTTTTGTTGCTTGACGAGCCACTTGCCAGTCTCGACATAAAACTAAGACAGGAACTCAGAGAATTGCTAAAGGAGATTAACAATACCGGCAAGACGATTATCCATGTTACACACGACCATATGGAAGCCGCCACTTTAAGTAAAAAAATTGCTATTATAGAAGATGGAAAACTACTTCAATGGGGAAAACCCGATGATGTTTTCAGAAAGCCGGTTTCAGAATTTGTAGCCAGATTTAGTGGTATTAAGAATATTTTTCATTGCACCTTTTTGAATAGCACAAACAATACCGATCTTATACCTGCCAAAACTCCTGCTGGAAACACCATCAACCTTATTGAACATCCGGGAAAAGAGAAAGCCTATGTTATGATCCCCGGCGAGGACATTATTCTGTCGCAAAACCAACTTACCACCAGTGCAACCAATCAATACAGCGGACAAATAAAGGAGCGCTACTCATTAAATCATGGTGTGGAACTGATTATTGATACCGGAGAATTATTTTCGGTGATAATCAGCAGGAAATCGGCTGAAAATCTGGCCTTCACACCCGGGAAAAAAGTTTGGATCAGTTTTAAGGCATCAGCGGTTAAAATCTTATAGATTTCAATGACAATAAACCTAAAAGAAAGGACTGTCATGGCTGACAAATCAGTTACTCAAAGAGAAATTATTAAGAAATCTCATCAGCGCTGTGAAGAATATGGTGTAAACAAAGAACAGATTTTTCCTTCGAGGATTCTTAAAGGCAATGAAGTATCCACCAAACTGGCACGAAATGAATTCCTGCTAAGAACCGCATCTCCTTTTATTGATATCATTTTTGAATCGGTTACCAACTCCGGGTTCTTCATTCTTTTAACTGACAATGAAGGATGTATCCTTAAATCGGTTGGCGATCCCGATATTATTGGACAATCAGAAAAACTAAATATGGTAGTGGGAGCTTATATGAATGAAAAGAATATTGGCACCAATGCAATGGGAACAGCAATTAGCGAAAACCAGCCTATCCAGGTTACTGCTGCTGAGCACTTTATTTCAGCCTACCATCGCTGGACATGCTCCGCAGCGCCCATACATAATAAAAACGGAGAAATAATAGGCACCCTGAACCTTACCGGCGAAAGCCGTCTGGTACACCCGCATACACTGGGTTTGGTTGTGGCAGCAGTCAGAGCCATAGAAAACCAGATAAAAGCAGAAATGGCGCAGGAGAAACTCAACGAAGCATTTTCTTACATGAAATCGATCGTAGAATCTGTTTCAGCAGGGATAATGGCACTCGATAGTAACGGAAGCATTAAAACCATCAATACATGGGCGCTGAAAATGTTAAACCTGAAAAAAGAAAAGGCTATCAATCACTCGGTAAACAAGCTGGTACCTCATTGGAAAGAGATTTTTGATCGTTTTCAAAGAGGAGAAACCTATATGGACATGGAAACCAACTTTTACCTGAATGGAAGTAAAGAGAAGTACGACCTTAGCGCGTATCCGATCCTCGACAGCCAACAACAGATTATCGGCATGGTTCTGGTTATCAAGGGTATGCAAAAAATATACAACCTGGTAAATAAATATTCCGACATGCGTGCCCACTATACTTTTGAAGATATAATTGGCAACAGCCCCGAGTTTACCCAGGTTATTGATCATGCCGAAAAAATCTCTGCTTCCACATCCACGGTACTATTAATAGGAGAAAGCGGTACAGGGAAAGAACTAATCGCTCAAAGCATACATAATGCGAGCCCAAGAAAAAACAGTGTTTTTATTGCAGTAAATTGTGGGGCCTTACCTAAAGACCTTATTGAGAGCGAACTTTTTGGACATGAAGAAGGGGCCTTTACAGGCTCAAAAAAAGGTGGCCATGCCGGCAAATTTGAACTTGCCAATGGAGGGACAATATTCCTTGATGAAATTGGAGAAATGTCGCTCGATATGCAGGTAAACCTTCTGAGAGTATTACAGGAAGGATATGTAAAACGAATTGGTGGATCAAAAAATATTACTGTTGATGTTAGGGTTATTGCCGCCACTAAAAAGAATCTTATCGAAGAGCTGAAAAAAGGTACTTTCAGAGAAGATCTGTTTTACCGATTGAGTGTTATCCCATTATTTATTCCCCCTTTGCGCGAGAGGGGGAACGACAGAATGAATCTTTTCAGCTATTTTCTAAAAGCAAAAGCCCAAAAACTGAACAAACCTTTGCCTGAAATATCCGAAATACAATTGAAAGAAATCATGGACTATGATTGGCCAGGAAATGTTAGAGAGTTGGAAAACTATGTTGAAAATATAGTAAACTTTAACGGGCAAAGCAGTTTTAACATTATTAACACCAAAAATAATATCACCAAAAAGACGAATGAGTCAGAAATTCTTCATCAGAATAACAAAAGATATTCATTGAAAAATAGTCACGAAATAGAGTTGACTCTTGAGGAAATGGAAAACAAACCATAGCAGATTGTTTTGAAAGGTTAGATGGCAATGTTTCGAAAATTAGCCGAAGGTTGGGAATAAGCAGAACAACACTGTATTCTAAACTGAAAAAATATAACCTTACCTTTAATTGATGTAAGATTTATGATCTGACAGATTGATAGATTTTTTCGTAAGTTTTCACCCCATCTTCCAGGTTGAA
>JAABRR010000061.1 GCA_011390785.1 Sphingobacteriia bacterium | reverse complement strand
GGTTGGTGGCGGCTTCGCCGCCACCAACCCCATCCTCCGTAAAAATCCATAGATGCCCCGTCATTTCGACCGAAGGGAGACCATGAATTAGCAGCGAAGCTAAATCTCGTAAGTTTTACCGGACAACAATGATTTTTTATAAAAAATTGATTTACTGATATCAAGAATAAACTAGCACTCTATCTATACAAGATCATCTTCTGGGTTTGAACCAAATCGTTGATTGTTAGCTGATAATAGTATAGCCCTGGGCTCAAACCTGAACCATCAAAGCTTACTGTATTTTCGCCTGCCGGCATAAATCTATGCACCAGGGCAGCAACCTGCTGTCCATTGATATTGAACACCTTTAGCACGGTTTGTCCGCTTAGCTTGCTATTCCAGCTTATGCTGGTTGTTCCTGTAAATGGATTGGGGAAATTTTGCGAAAGCAGGATTGACTGATCTACGGCATCAATACCATTTTCATCAATGGAAGTTGTTTTTTCGTAAATCGGTTTGATACCCCAGGCATTCAGGGTTCCTTCGTGGCCGGTTTCGTTGTCGTAGATGGTTAATGTCCAGTCGCCATTAGGATCCATTCCGTTAAATGCAGCGAGTGGTTGATAGGGTTTATGATTGCCCGAAAATGGCGCTATGCCATCAGTAATCATTATTGATGCATCATCAGTTAATTTGGTCCACAGGAAATTGGCCCCCTGGTCGGTTACATGATACACGAGCGTTTCAGTAACATCTTGATGTGTAAGTGTTATTTCAAGGTCACTTACTCTGGGATGCATGATCGAATCCAGGTATATTTCCAGGCCGGTTAGCAAATAACCTTCTTTAACATAATCTGAGATAATAACTTCAATGGTGCTGCTTGTTTCCTGGTTGTCGAATATGGGTAAATCGCTCAAATCGGCATGAAATGTACCATGCTGATGAGAGAACCCCCCGTTGGATGTGTAAATAATGGTGCCACCTTCTCCCACAACCCATCCGTTTTCAGCATCTGAAAAATTGACGGAGGTAAGATAATTGTTAGATACACCACTTCGTTGCCTGAACCAGTTATGTCCGCCATCCACTGAACGGAGTATGGTTCCCTGATCGCCAACCGCCCAACCATTATACTGATCGATAAAGTAAACCGATTCGAGTGATGCGGTGGTGCCGCTTTCAGCTTCCTGCCATGTTATGCCTCCATCTTTTGTAAGAACAATTCTTCCCCTGGTACCAACCACCCATCCTTTCATTTCATCAATAAAAAAAACACTGGAAAAACGAGCACCTGTAATTACATTGGGGGCCACCTGCAACCAGTTTTGACCACCATCAGTTGTGCGGATAATGGTTGTGTCCATTCCCACTGCCCAGCCTTTGTTCTCATTTATGAAAAATACATCGTGCAATGGTTTCATTGATGGATTGATCTGCTCTGTCCAGGTGTTACCTCCATCGCTTGTATGAATGATCTGGCCCCAATTGTCGCGACTAACAATCCAGCCATTATCATCATCAACAAAACTAACCCCGGTAAGTAAGCCATTGATGGGGCTTTCCTGCGTGCTCCAGTATTGCCCTCCGCCTGTTCCACGCATTATCTTACCATCTCTACCTACCGCCCAGCCTAAATGTTCATTAATAAAATCAACATCGGAAATAAGTGATGAAGGCATTGTGAGTAATTCCCAGGTTTGGCCTCCATCAGTAGTTTTTAAAATTACACCTTTTGAAGTGCCATTGCTGGCATTGGTAATTTGCCCACCAACAGCCCATCCAACAGAATCATTCACAAAATCAAGTGCATGCAACCATTCCAAACGTCCCTGGGTTTGTAGTTCAAATTCGGTTTCAATGCCGGAATTTTTCAAAATAACGCCATAATGTCCTGCAATCCATATGCTATTCTCGCCCCAACGATCGGTTACGCTATACAGAGGCGTATTATATAAAATCACGTCTGTTCCGGGTTCATTCCATGTTTCACCATAATCAATGGTTTCCAGTATTTTAGAATCAGTACCTACGGCATAGGCCGCATTAAGCCCGATATTGATGATATCATATAGTTGATATCCTGCCTTTTCATATTCCTGATGCCAGGTAAGACCCTTATCAGCAGTATGCCAGATATTGCTGTTCTGGCCTGCCACCCTGATATTTTCAAAAGTACCCAAATCAACAGCAAAAAAGCTTAGAGATGTGGGTACAGACCTGTCATTCCAGGCATTACCGGCATTATAGGTGTAAAAAAAAGATCCATTCCGTCCAACAACACATATTTCTGTACATTCGATATTGGAATGCTGATAAAGATTGTTTTGGAAGGCAAGTTGCTGCATTTCCCATGATGCGCCAAAATCATCGGATTTAAGGAAGGTTCCTTCTTCCCCCAGCACAAAGGGGCAATTATTTATATCAGATGTTACAGAATAGAGATCCATATCTGTTTGGCTATCCAGCTTTTTCACCTCATATGTATCCGTATCCTGATGGTACATCACAAACAAAAGCAAGCCATTGTCGCCCACCATAAAAGCCATCAGGTCGTCATGCATATACACACCATTCAGGTTCTCATCAATTCCCAGGTCGATCAACTCCCAGGGTTCGCCATAATCCTTCATATGCAGAGCCGTGCCATTTTCGCCTACAGCAAAGCCAGCGTGTACATTAAAGTGAATGCAGTTTAATGGATTTCCCTGTGGAAAGGGGTTTTGCCATTTCCAGCCTGACTGGGCATTCAAATTACCAATCAGGTAAATAAATGTGAGAAAAAGAATTGATTTCTTCATGGCTTAAGAAGTTAAATTTGCACTGAGAATGCAATTAATTATAACCCATAATTACGATGGCAATGTACGAAATTTAGACGAGAATAACAATAGAGAAGATGTTTTGGAAATATAGATGTACCTGACAATGAAGCTGTATTGCCGGAATCATGCATTATATATCCAAACGAAAAACTTTACTATAAAACAGTTAAGAAAATTAGTATTTTTACCATCAACTACCTCATTAACAAACAAACTTTTCAATGAAAAATACTTTAAGAAATAGCAATTTCATTGTATTGATTGTTACTCTGATTTTTTTAGCACCTCTACAAAAGCTAACAGCAAATAATACTATAAATCAGACAATACCCAACATTACAAGTTTTAACAAATTTGATTTTGATGGTACAAACAAAAGCTGGTCAATCACTTTTGGTGATAATGGATACACCTATTTTGGCAATGACATAGGGCTTTTGGAATTTGACGGTGTGTCATGGAATCTTTATCCATCACATAATGGATTTGTTGTTCGCAGTGTAAAAAGTTTTGACAACCGCATTTACTCCGGAGGCTATAAAGAGCTTGGTTTCTGGGAGAGAAATAATTTGGGAATCCTGGAATATACTTCACTTACGCCACAAGTTGAAGAGCAGTTATCGCTTAATGAAGAGTTTTGGGATATTTCGGTGCTAAATGGAAAAGTATTTTTCCGCTCATTCAATGGAATTTACATTTATACTCCTGATATAGGTTTCGACATTATAAAAGTCAACGGGTTTATTTCCCGTTCCTGCACTTTGGATAAGGATTATCTGATAGCCATAAGTCAGAAAGGTATTTTCAGATTGAATGAAGACGAGTTTTTACCTTTTTTAGAAACTGATTTTTTCAAAGACAAGGTAATTACTCTGTTTGAAAAACTGGATACCAGCGAAACGTATTTGATCGTTACTGAATCGCAGGGAATTTTCACTTACAACATGAAAACGAATACTGCACAACCATGGATTACTGATCGTTCTGATCTTTTTACTGGCAACAAGATAGATAAAGCAATTAAAAGAAACAATGGCGACATTATTCTTGGAACCATTCTGAATGGCATTATCGTTATAGATAAAGAAGGCCACAAAAAACATCACATCAATGTAGAATCAGGTTTGCAGAGCAATACCGTTCATGCACTTGATCTTGATCAGCAAGGAAATATTGTAGTTGCATCGGATAAAGGGATAGATTTTATCTCATTCCCTGGCAACCAAACCTACACTGCTTTTTACCACAATGATATAGGGGCAGTATATTCAGCAGCCCTTTTTAAAGATTATTTGTATCTGGGAACAAACCAGGGGCTTTTTTACAGGCCATGGAAAGAAAAGAATAAGTCTTTTAATTTGGTACCAGGCACTCAAAGACAAGTATGGGATTGCACCGTAATTGACGACAACCTTTTTATAGGACACAATTCAGGCACATTTCTCATTGATAAAAACCAAAATGCAAGTCGCATATCATCTCAGGATGGCGCATCATCCATAACCCAAGTTCCCAACACATCTAATCACCTTATACAAAGCACCTACAATAATATAGTGCTATATGAGAGAAAGAACGGCGAATGGACCGTTTCAAACCCCATCGCCGGATTTAATGATCTTATTCAATCTGTTGAATTTGACCACAGGAAGAACTTATGGGCCAGTCATCCTTACAGGGGTATTTATATGATCAGACTGAATGCGCAGCTCGATTCTGCAGAATATTTCAACTACCATGGCAAAAATTCTCATTTATGGAATGCTGGCTACAACATTAGAGTTTTTAAAGTTGACAACCGTATTGTTTTTACTAATGGTAACCTTATTTACACATATGATGATCTGACTGACTCTATTGTAAGCTACCAAAACCTGAATGACAAGTTAGGTCAATATTCTTCTTCCTGGTTGATTGCTGAAGGATTTTCAAATCATTACTGGTTTTTAAACAAAACAGGAATAGCCCTTTTCAAAATAAATGGCAATAATGTTGAAAAAATCAAAGAATTCCCGGTTCTATTATTCCAGGAAGATTTAATACCAGGCTATGAAAGCCTTACTCCTATTGATGAAAAAACGGCTATCTTATGTCTGGAAAACGGCTATGCTTTGCTGGATGCCACAGTTCCGGATGCCGGTAATCGAATTACCCAACAAAAGCTCATTCTTAGAAAGGCACTAATGAAGAATGATGCCGGTGATAACAGGCTTCTTGATCCCACTAGTGAAAAGATCATATTGCCATTTTCACACAACAATCTTTCACTGTTTTACTCTTTCCCATTTTATTCCGGCGAAAAAGTGATGTATCAATACATTATAGAAGGATTGACAGGAGAATGGTCGGAATACCTTAGCACACCTTCACTTACCATCAACCGGATTCCACCCGGTAACTATCTTGTTAAGATCAGAGCCATCAATAACTGGCAAAAATCATCGGATATAAATGAGATAAGTCTTACGGTAAAGTATCCTTTTTACCGTTCAGGCGTAGCCTTCCTCATTTATGGTATTCTTATTTTGCTCTCGTTTTATTTGCTGTATTACGCAGTAAAAAGGAAATTAAAATTAAGGGAACAACACCGATGGGAAGAAAAAGAACAGGAATTGATCAGACAAAAAAATAAAGATCTTCTTAATGATTTATCTTTCAAGAGCCAACAACTGGCATTGTCTGCACTTTCCATGGCCAGAAAAAATGAAACGCTGTTGGAAATCAAAGAGAAATTAACCCTTCAAAAGGAGCAATTAGGAACAAGGTACCCTGAAAAGTTCTTTAAAGAGGTAACCAAAAAAATTGAACAAGGCATAACAGGTAATGATGAGTGGAAAGTATTTGAAAATAATTTCAAACAGGCACATGAAACGTTTTTGCATGATCTGAAAGAGAGCTACCCGGAACTTACACCCAACGATTTAAGGTTATGCGCTTTTCTCAGGATAAATCTTGCATCTAAGGAAATCGCTCCCCTTCTGGGCATTTCGGTTCGTGGTGTAGAAAACCATCGTTACCGACTTCGAAAGAAACTCAACCTGGCAGCAGAAGACGATTTAACAGAGTTTCTGTTTACTTTCCCTAATGAGCAAAAACCAGATAGTGGCAACTAAACTGGATCGTTCGTTGAATTAAAAACAGAACCTTCACCTACTAAAATTTCCAATTTACTCTTACTCTCTTCAGCCTATTCACCCAACTAAATTGTTGTTCAATCATCATCTCAATATACTGTAATTCAGAAACAAACAAAAAATGATGAGTTGATTATGAGATCACCCTTCTCACGATAATCCCGTTGAGAAGTTTTAGTGTATCGTTTTCCTTTCTCCTGAAATCTAATTTCTTTATATTCACCAATTAATGTATCAATGTCGTTTTGTTAAAGATTTTGCATTGCTTCCCCATAAAAGCCTGTCAGGGTTCGCTGAAGTCAACCGGGTTAGGATGTGCAAATACATGCCCCCAGCCCCCTTCAAAGGAGGAGTAGAGCCTGCAAATTATCTAAACCATCACCGTTAAATTACATAAGGGAGGATTTAAAAAATGCAATATAATTCTTGACTAAACAACATTGAAATTTTCATTTGTATCAGAAAAACTCATCTTAAAACCATCAATTATGAAGCGTGGACCGGTAATTCTTTTCATTTCTGTTTTAGCAATTATTGCTTTTTCCTGCAATCTCAATAATCCCCAAAAAGCTTACAAACACCCTGATCCACCTACCCTGGATTCCAATGTAATACTCCCGCCATCCTGGTCATTTGGTGTGCTTTACGGTGGATATACCGATCAGGAAGGAACCATAGAACGGATCAAAGAAATACAAAAACACGATTACCCCATTGATGCCTATTGGATTGATTCATGGTTCTGGGACTATGAAAATCATGGAAGAGGCCCCGAAAAATATATCGATTTTGTGGCAGATACCCTTTCCTACCCCGACCGCGAGGCAATGTGGTCGTTCATGGAAGAGAATAATATTAAAGGTGGATTCTGGATTTGGGATTGCATACAGCAAACCGGCAATGAAGAAGCTTTTCAGGACTTTAAAGACCGTGGATATTTCAGCGAAATTTTCATTTACACGGGCTCGTGGCACAACTCCAATACCACCACCGATATGTACCAGGAGGGTGATGTATCCACTCCACAAACACCAACAGGAAATATTGACTTTAACAATCCGGAAGCAGCTGATTATTTTAAACAGCGCATAAAACACTTTTTTGATGAAGGAGCCGATTTTATAAAACTTGATCGGACAGCTGCCATCGAAGTATGTAAAACCATGTTTGAAGCTACCCAGGAATTGGGCAGAGAAACTGAGGGCAGGGGTTTTATCCTGTCACATTCTTCTCATGGTACTGATTCGCCCGAATTTAAGCGTTACCCTACCAAATGGACCGGCGACAGCCGCGGCGACTGGAGCCTTGACAAACCCACCAAAGAGTTCTTCTCGTGGGTTCCCAAACATGCTTTAAAAGAGAACATTGAAGCCTATACCGATCCTGATAACCGAAAAAGTGCCATCCCTTTTCTTACCATGGATATGGGAGGTTTTCAAATGGGCAAAACCGATCAGTTGGACGAAGAGCTGTACCTGCGCTGGATGCAATTTGCCATTTTTACACCTATTACGGAGCTGTTTACTCAACCCGAAAACCCTACATCCAACCTGCCCTACAAATATTCGGAAAGGGCTGACACCTTATTCAGATTCTATTCTCACATACGGATGCAATTGTTCCCCTACATTTACTCCCACGCCCACCAAACGCGACTCATCGGACAACATATTGTTAGAAAAACTCCGGCGTCAATCCATGACTATTACTTTGGTAATGAGTTTCTGGTTGCCCCCATATATGAGCAAGGTGCAACAAACCGTGAAATAATGTTTCCTGAAGGCAGATGGATCAACTTCTGGACAGGAGAAAGAATTGATCAACAGGGTATTCAAACCGTAGAAGCCCCTATCGGAAAAATACCTTTGTTCATTAAACAGGGGAGCATCATTCCGATGAGAAAATATGCCTCGTCCATAGAAAAAGGGACCAACGATACCCTTGAAATACATCTATATCCCGGTGATAATGGAGAGTTTACCCTGATTGAAGATGACGGCACCAGCAATGACTACCTGGAAGGCATCTATGGCAAAACCCAACTTTCATTAACAAGTAATGCTGAAGGTGCAACGCTGGTAATTGAACCCATGATGGGATATTACGAAGATATAAAAGAAGATCGCACGTGGCAATTCATCATTCATCCATCCGGAACCATCAAAACCATTGACATAAACGGAAAGTCGGCACAATTTACCCAACAAGGCTCATCCTACATTACCGAATCTTTTACCAACAACAAATACGAAGTTTCTGAGGTTACGATAAGGTATTAAGTTTAGGGGTTCCTTCCCAGGGAAAATAAACTTTTGATTGCAAATATCAACCTAAAAACCTACCTCGGATACCCTTCATTTTGAGGGTAACTATCACCAAAAATGAGCAGCTGTCCTTGGGGTATTGGCCACCTTACATGGTGTGGTTGCCAGTTGGATCGTGCTTCCACGTTGTAAGGTTCTTCTCCTGCATATTGGGTAATTTGCGACTGTGACTGGCCTATTCGCTTAAGGAAAGTCCACCGATGCCCTTCCATTCCCAGTTCGCGGGCATGTTCATCACGGATATCGTCCATGGTAATATTTGTTGTTCGTTGAGGATTACCTGCCCTCATCCAGGTTTTATTATACCATTCAAGAGCTTTTTCCATGTTGCCCTTTCGTAAATAAGCCTCTGCCATGAGAATACAGGTTTGTGCATAACGAAACTGCATAACATCAGAAAAACCTTTGCTATCGGTAACCGGATAAGTAGTTACATCTTCAAATTTTCGCAATCCGGTATGCAAAAATCTAAAATCATCTTCCACTTCTCCTCTCAAAGGTATTACATCGCCCACTTCAAGACCATTTTCTGCTGCTACTTCGGCATTGGTGTAATAATATTCGTGCCTGTAAAAAACGTTGTAGCGATTGTCGGTTTGCTGATCATAAAGACTTAGGAGGTAATTATTCGGATATAACCATGCAAGACCAAACCCACCATTTACTTCTGTGTATTCACCGCCATTGCGTCTATGGTATTCTGGTAGGAAAAGAGCTTTGAGCCTGTGGCCGGAATAACCCCATTGACCAGCATAATCTGCACCGCCCAGACCTTCAAAATATTGCCAGGAAGTAATTACTTCCGTATGATTGGTATAATCATCCTGCCCAAATAGCTGGTTTAATGGCATTAACTGATACATCCCTGATTCATGCATCGCTTCACCCTGTTCAATGGCTTTATCCCAGTCTTCCAACCATAATGCGGCCAACAATCGCACATGGCGTGCAGCACCTTTGGTAATTCGGCCTGGTTCGCCCAAATCAGTTATATCAAGATCAAGAATCGCATCATCAAGATCAGATAGAATTACAGCAAAAATTTCTTCTTTGGATGCGGGTGAATAATTACGATCATCGCTAATATTATCCGGCGTTACTGGCATTGTGCTTAAATATATATTTTCAAACCTTTCGAATAAAAATAAATAGGAAAACGCTCTGAAGTATTTGGCTTCAGCAATGGCTCGGACGGCCAGCTCGTTTTCTGAGTTAAGCTGTTCGCCATAGTAAATAATTTCATTGGCTTTACCAATAATGCCATAGTATAAATCCCAAAACCGTTGATGATATCTGTAGGTATTTATCTCCTGTGGCCGATAATAGGCATATGCAGCAGATCCCAGAGGACCTTCGCGGCTCACTTCGATATCGGTACCACGGACGAGCCCGGCAAACATCTCACTCCAGTTATTTTCTCCGCCACGCAACAGTTGCCTGTTCAGGTAATACAATCCTGTTGATGCATTCGACAACCCTTCCGGTGTGTTGTAAATAGCATCAACGGTAAGGCGGGTTTCATGCTCTTCCATTAACCAGTCTTCACTGCATGAAACAAACAGATGACTAACAGAAATCAGGATAAGAATAAAGAGAATTTTTAAAGCTTTCATAATTCAATATCTTTACTTGAAAAAATCAATAACTAATTAGCGCCTAATCGTTTAGAAGCTTACATTAAGGCCAAACTGAAGAGTTTTAGGTTCAGGGTAAGAACCTGATCCATGTTCAGGACTGTAGGAAAGAAATTCAGTGACTGTCCAGTAGTTGGTCAGGGAAACGAACAGCCTGAGATCATTC
>JAABRR010000060.1 GCA_011390785.1 Sphingobacteriia bacterium | reverse complement strand
CCTCCTAAATTAAGGCCGGTTATTGCTGCTTTATAAGTCATTCCGCGAGATAAGCGCAAAACATCGGTTAATGCTTCCTGTTCATTATGATACGCCCACATTCTTGTTCCTCCTAATGCAGGACCAAGCCAGGTATTATGTATAGCAACAATTGCTCTTAGACCGGTATATTGGTCATGAAAATGAACAACCTGCTCGTGACCTCCAGCCTGCATGCTTTCGATAACTGCGCGATTTAGGTCCTGATTGACCGAAGTTAGTTCTTGTGTATTTGACATCTGTTTGGTTTTGGGAAATTGCTTTGGGAATATGAGGAAGAAATTTGATATTTTTGCATAAATCTTTGCTTTCCGCCATCCCCTTGCGGGGCACAAAAGTAGCTGATTTTTCAAACCCCGCAAAACCCAGCCCGATAAGGCAACTATGAAATCGTTAAAATTTCTTAATCACTATTTTTTTAGATATAAAACGAGGTTGATTTTAGGGGCTCTATTTGTCACAGTATCAAATATTTTTGCCATATATCCTGCTGAAATTCTTCGTAAAGGAATTGACCTTGTTATGGATGGTGTGCAAGTGTTTAATCTTTTTGAAGGGGCATCTATTCGAAGTGTTTTGTCGGAATCTTTTTTCAATATGCTCTTGATTTTTGGTCTCGTTGTTATCGCAACCGCATTGTTAAAGGGACTTTTCATGTTTTTTATGAGACAAACTATCATTGTTATGTCTCGACTCATAGAGTATGATCTCAAAAACGATATTTTCGCCCATTATCAAAAGTTAGATTTGGCATTCTACAAGTCAAATAAGACTGGTGATCTTATGGCCAGAATAAGTGAAGATGTGAGTCAGGTTAGAATGTATGTTGGACCTGCAATTATGTATGCTGTAAGCACATTATCTCTTTTTTTCTTGGTTACTGCGAGAATGATATCCATTAATGCAGAACTTACTTTGTATGTTCTTATCCCTCTTCCAATTCTGGCAATTACAATTTATTTTTTGAATAGTTTTATTATTAAAAAGAGTGAGGCTGTTCAAAAGCAATTATCGGCAATTTCTTCTTTTGTTCAGGAAATGTTTTCAGGTATCAGGGTTATTAAGGCATATAACCGTGAAGCTTATACACGTCTAACTTTCGAAGATGAGGCTTTGAAGTACAAAAACAAAAATATAGAGCTGGTTAGAATTAATGCAATGTTCTTTCCAATGATTATTCTTCTGATTGGGTTAAGTACTTTGATTACTGTTTTTGTAGGTGGGCAAAAAGTCTTTTCGGGTGAAATAACAACAGGAACTATTGCTGAATTTATTTTATATGTCAATATGCTTACTTGGCCCGTAGCGTCAATTGGTTGGGTAACTTCTATTGTACAAAGAGCAGCGGCTTCTCAAACAAGAATAAATGAATTCCTGAACCGAAAACCAAAAATAGAAAATACTCAGCCTGAACTTTCTAATATTCAAGGAGAAATAGAGTTTAACCAGGTGAGATTTGTATATCCTGAAAGTCATATTGAAGCTCTACATTCAATAAGCTTTAAAATAGAATCTGGGAAATCTTTAGCAATTGTAGGGCGCACCGGTTCAGGGAAATCTACTGTTGCTTCTTTAATTTGCCGCCTGTATGATACTACTCAAGGAGAAATTACTATTGATGGGGTTTCAATTACCAAAACCAATTTGGATTCTCTAAGAAGTTCTATTGGTTACGCACCTCAGGAGGTCTTCCTATTTTCTGATAGTATTGGCAACAACATCTCATTTGGATTGAAAAATTCAAAATTAATTGAAAATGTAGATGAAAGGGTTCAAATTGCCGCAAAAGATGCTAGCATTTATGAATCAATTGCGGGTTTCCCGAAAGGCTTTGATACCTTAGTAGGTGAAAGAGGGCTCACCCTGTCGGGTGGACAAAAACAGCGAATCTCAATTGCAAGAGCGCTTATCAGAGAACCTAAAATATTAATTTTAGATGACTGCCTCAGTGCCGTAGATACTGAAACAGAGGAGAAGATTCTTCAAAGTATCAAAAAACATATGCAGAACAGAACTACAATCATTATTTCTCATAGGATGTCTTCAGTTATGAATTGTGATTCGATTATAGTGCTTGAAGACGGAATCATAGCCGAACAAGGAAACCATCAGGAGCTGATGCTATTGAATGGAATTTATGCCGAAATGTATCAAAACCAACTGCTCGAAGAAGAACAGAAATCTGAATAGTATTAATTGCTTGGCTTCAAGCCTTTTTCAGGTTTCTTTCTTTGATTGCCTTCATTCAAATCTTTGTTTCTTGCATCAATGTTATTTTCTATTTTCCATTTTCCTTTTTTCCAATTAAATGCATCATAGGTGAAGTCAGGAGCATAAAACTCAAATTGTCCTTTTTGCATTGCCTGAATGGGTGATAAATGGTCAAAAATGATTTGATTTTCATTCTCGCTAAATTTTAAGCTCATCGACGACTTTTCTCCATACTCAAATATTTTTCGATAAGTCGTTTTTTTATCTAAAAAAATAGGTGCGCCAAAATTTATTGAACCTGTTCCATTGTCAAATACCAGAACATCAATAAGTTTCCTATTTGAAAAAGCATTGTTACCGTTCCATCCCAATAAAATATAAAAAACTTTTTTACGATGTTTCTTTTTAATCAAATCAAAGTAAACGGCTCCGAGCCAATTCTCATTATCCAATTTTCTAGATTCAGGCTTCGAATTTTTCCATCCATTATCCTTTAAAACAAAGTATTTAACAAGCTTTCCCTCTTTATATAAGATTCTTCCGAAATAATTATAGCTCAAATCTTTATTGGGAGAGCTCCATGTTAATATTCTAAATCTTTTGTCAGGCGCATCCAGTGAAGATAAACTTCTTATATCTTTAAGTTCTGCTTCAAAAAAATCTCTGTCATTGGCTAATAAACTATCAATTCTTTTAGCAAATTCTTCAGAAGCTTCTTTTCTTATGTAGTCATCAGTAGAATTGAGCATTTCTTGTCCCAGTTTCTCCAGCAACTCAAAATAACCTTGTCCGCAAACAAAGTGCGCAGGTAAAATGAAAATAGTATAAAAAATAAATCTAATCATGGCTTAGTAACGACTAAACCAATGAGATTTGGTATAAGTCCCTAAAATTTCCCCATTGAGTTTTCGATCGATATATGGATTATTTACCGAAAGGCTGTGCAATTCATCCTTTTTAATAACAATGAGATTATCTCTGTTTATTAAAGTAAAGTCAGCTTTTTGTCCCTCAACCAGTGGGTTTGTCTTTATTCCCAGTATTTTTCTAGGCTTAAAACATAAGAGGTTTACAATTTTCTCAGTACTTAAATCGCTAAGGGTCGTAAGCACAGCCTGTAATAAAGTTTGAGTGCCTGACATTCCAAAGGCAGCATAATCGAATTCTACTTCTTTAAATTCTTCAGTTTCTGGCGTATGATCTGAGCAAACAATATCAATGATTCCGGTTTTCACACCTTCAATCAATGCCGCTTGATCTTCTTTCCCACGAAGTGGAGGCCATACCTTGTAATGCGAGTCGAAATTAAGTAAATCCTCATCGCAGAAGAACAAATTCTGCACGTAAGCACTACATGTAATTTCGATATTTTTAGCTTTCGCCTGCTTTACAAGTTCAACCGAACCTTTTGAAGATATTCCTGAAATATGAATGCTAACTTGATTGTATTGAGCAAGCGAAATCAATTTGTTTACTGATATTTCCTCAGCCAATGCAGGTTGACCTTTCATGCCCAACTGCACAGATATATCTCCTTCATGCATCACACCGCTCATTCTTAAGGTACTGTCTTCAGGATGAAACAATAAGACACCTCCTGTAATTTTGTTGTATTGCATGGCGAGATGCATCACTAAAGAATTATCAGCCGGTAATTTATTATCGCTAAATGCAAGTGCACCTCCTTGCTTTATGTCGCTCATCTCGGCAAGCTGCTTTCCTTTGCCATTAAGCGTTATATTCCCGGCAAATTCAAATGCTAGAGGAAGATTTTCGGAATTTCTTTTTCGAAATTCAATTTGACCTCTGTTATCTGAGGCTGGGGATTTTGCGGGCATAACAAGCATACCTGTTACCCCTCCGTAAACGCCTGATTTATATAGCGTTTCAAAAGTTTCTTTAACTTCTTCTCCCGGTTCACCGCAATTAACTTGAAAGTCAAAAACTCCCGGAATCATTTCAAATCCTATAGCTGATAGTTCTTTGGCAGAATCAGATTCAATTTTTGAATCCTGGATTTTTTCGAGTATTCCGTCTTTGATTTTTACATCACAAACCTTTCCAAAGTAGCTGCTTGTAGGGTCAGCAATAATACAGTCTCTAATTATCAGGTCAGGAGTTTTCATCTGCTGAATCTTATAAGGATAGTTTCAATAGCTAAGAAAATCAAAGCAAGTATAATGAACAACTTCCAAAGTTGCTTTCCTTGTTCAGCAAACAATAATTCGCTAGGCAACTCATTCTGAGAGCCATCAGTAAAATAGCTGTTGATTATACCTACTTTTTCAACAGACGATTGAAGTTCACTCGCTGAGAGCACCTCCGGATTTGATTCTTTTCTGTTGAAATTGAAAGAAACCAATGCTAACACTGAATCATTTTGAAGAATCTTGTAGTTCCCGGCTTTTAGAATGCTGCTCTTTGGATAGATAGTCATTTTCCCGTCTACCACCCTGTGTTCTGGTATAACTTCAAATTGTTTATCAAGAGAGGTTATTTTAACTGGCACATCACTACCTTTTGGCAAGCTGGATAGTTCAATAGAATTATCACTTCCTAATTCATAGTATAATTTATTTGAAGGAATGCTATACAGGGCAATCTTATAAAAAGTTGGAATAAAAATAGCATGCTTTTGAAAATTACCAGCTTCATCAGTAAGTGGGGCAGCGACACAATAAACTTTGCCTTTGCCAGAATTGTAGGATGACATAAATAAGTCACCGCTTTGTAAACTCATTAAAACATCTTCAGAACTCCTTGCTGTTGAGTTAAATGGAAAATAGGATTTAATTTCGGGAAGGTCAATGTTTTCCTGCTTCCGCTCGAATACATCGTCATAAATTGGATTAGATTGGTTTAGCTTGAAAACCTTTTGTTGAAGATTTGATTTTTGTTTGTAAACTCCAGCATTTAATGAAGATGTTAATTGGTTTAATTCTTCAGCACTAGATTTCAAAGAAGGTAAAATAACAAGACTTCCGCCATTGTTCACAAATTTATTAAGTTCCAGAATGAGTCCCGATGACAGTTTTTCTGGTTCATTAAGAATAATCAAGTTTTGATTATTCATAGATGAATAATCAAGCCCTGTTTCGCTTGAGTTTTCTAGTTTGAATAAAGGTTTGTCTTGAAATAGTTGATTCAAGTAAATATTTTCAGCCGCCCCATAAATATTCAATATCTTAATTTTCTCAGGGACGTTGTATGAGAAGTATAGAATATCATCAAAGGTAACAGGGAAGTCGGTTAGTTTGATTTCTCCATAATGCAGTCCTTTGTTTTGAGTAGAGAATGAGATAACAGCTTTCAGAGAAGAATCAGGGCCGGCACTTATACTTTCCAGTCCTCTCTCAACACCATCTATACTAAGGTTTACAGGTAGGTTGTCGAATCTTTTTCCAGAATAATTATTCACCGAAAATACAAGTTTGTCAGGCTCATCAAGCTCTCTGTAAGGAGATTCGAACCAAGCAGAGTCAATACTAATATTATCGTTAATGCCAGCTTCAAGTCGTATGAAGTTGTAGTCGATAGATGTATCCGGTTTAACTTCTTGTAAGCTAGACGTATTTTTCTGAAAATCTGATAGAATATAGATTACTCCCTTTTTTTGCTCGTTTTTAATATTTTCTCTTTGCCGATTTAAGACATAGTCGAGCTTTCTTATGGTATGATTGGAAGTAACTTCCGAAAGCCTTGTGAAGAATTGATCTATGCTCAACCATTGCATTTGCCTACTATCCATTTCGTTGGTTAGGAGTTGAAAGCGATCTGTTGCTTTATAGTTTTTTGCTATAGTGTTTGCGTGTTTCTTGGCCAATTCAAGCAAACTAGAGCTTTCTCCTTGAGATTCCATGGAGAATGAATTGTCAATGTAAAAACTTATCGCTCTTTCTCCGGCCCTCTCTGTAAAGTTGCTAGGAATAAATGGCTGAGCAAAGGCTACAATCAAAGAAGCGAGTGCAAGGCATCTGGCAAAAAGGATTAAGAGATGCCTTAGCCTTGATCGCGATTGAGTTTCCTTTTTTAGCTCGCGCAAAAACCTAACATTCGTGAAGAATACTGTTTTAAAACGACGAAAATGAAATAGGTGTATCAGTATCGGTATAGCGAGACTGAATAAGGCCCAAAGAAACTGAGGATTCGCGAACTTCATTAAAGGCCAAATATACAAGCAATTTCTAATGTTTTTAAGTTACTTTTCGAAGTCAATAAAATAACTTTGCTTTTTGTCTAAACGCCTTGATTGATAAAGAACACTTAAGAGAATTGTTATCTAAACCACTTCCAGGCGAAGTTGCTCAATGGCAAATGGCCCCGGTAAGCCGACTGCGTTTAGAGTCATCTGATTACCATAAATTAAGAAAGGCCGCTGTACTCGTTCCTTTGTTAGAGAGAAATACCTACCTGAATTTATTGTTGACTTTGCGAAGTACCTATGATGGGATACATAGTGCTCAGGTAAGTTTTCCTGGGGGTAAATTCGAAGAAGGAGAGTCTGAGCCTTTTTTGGTTGCACTTAGAGAATTTGAGGAGGAGCTTGGCATAAAGGAGAATCAGGTAGAGGTAATTGGTAGTCTGAGTCCTTTAGTAATTCCTGTTAGCTCAATGTTGGTTTATCCTGTTGTTGGGTGGATTAGTGAGCCCTATGATTATAAGCCTGATGCCCGAGAGGTGCAAAAAGTGATTGAATCTCCTTTATATTGTTTTAAGAAGGAGTTAGTTAAACGCACAACTTCAATTGTAACTAACCTTAAGCAGCCTATTGAAATACCCTATTTTGAGATAGATAAGGAGAAAGTTTGGGGGGCTACTGCAATGATGATTAGTGAGCTAATGACCATTATAGAACCTGAAATGAACTATTGACTTAAATTTCTTAAAGCGAATTTGATTATGATGAGTAAAATAACACCTCCTCCAATCAAAAAGCTAATCCATGTTATATTACCAAACTGCCTTCTATTTACTTTTTTGTCTTTATTAAAAGTCCAAATAAGTATTCCTATGAAAACAACCATAAAGATTGCTGCAAATATCCAGTGATAAGGAGTGATATCCATAAAAAAAAGGGCCTATAAGGCCCTTGGAATAGGTTGGAAATGATTAATGCCTAATAGTTATGCGATTTGCTTTTGAAGTTTTTCCAGCTTCACGAATGATATAAAAGTAAACACCCGCTTTTAAATTGTATGTTGGTATGTTAAGGTTGCCATCTTTTTGACGAATTTCATAATTCGAAATCTTTACACCAAGCATATTATAAAGTTCTATGCTAGCTCCAGAGTTAAAATTTACATTTTTATATGAAATTGTTAATTTGTCATTTGCTGGATTTGGGAAGGCATTTAATGTTGATGTTGTTAGGTTTATATCATTTATTCCAACAGTAGCTGGATCAAAAGTTCCTGTTAGCAATAACGAATCATTAGGGTTGTTTTGTAAAAAGAATATGAAATTAATTGTAGCAATATCTGTTGCTCCATTGTTACGATAATACCCATGAAATTCAGTAATGACGTCATTAGGCTCAGCTGTTAAAGCGGTAGGAGATACGATAACTGAAGGATTGTAGCATTGCGCCCAGCAAAAGAAAGTGATTGATCCTTGAGGCATGAATTGAGGACTGCTCTTTACCAGAACATCGATTGGCTCAGAAGTTAAGTTTCTAATATTCCCTTTTATCGCAATAGCATCCTGAAGCGGGTCATAGAAATTACTGACTACATTTTCTATTTGAAAACTCTGAGAAAATAAGGATAGAGAGGAAAATAAGAAGATACAAATGAGTGTAACCGAACGTAGAAAATTCTTCATAATAACTAAATTTGACACAAATATACCAAAGTTCGTGCTAGAAATTACATGTCAACCTTCGATATTTTGTTAAAAGTTTTTAATATGTATTTTACCCGTTGTGCGGTTGAATTTGTACATAAATAAATAGAAATAAGGTTGCGCATTAAACTGATATACAGTATATTAGAAGAGTTCTCACACAATTCCAATATGCACAACCTCATTACGAATATAGCAAAGTTCCGTAACCTCTTAACTGATTGCTATGGTGTTGATAATCTGACAAATGGAAATTTCAGAAACTATTCTAACCAACCTAAAGCATCTGATATTGAGATAATTGCACTTACATTGGCTGCTGAATCTCAAGGGATTATTTCGGAAAATAATCTGTTTCAGATTCTGGAATCAGATTATAAAAGTTATCGCCAAACACTACCTGACCGCTCCAATTTCAATCGAAGAAAAAGAGCTTTACAACCATTTATTGATGAATTGAGCAGTAAGGTTTCAGACGAATTAAATATTGGCCAAGAAACATATATTATTGATTCTATGCCTTTACCAATTGCTCGATATGCGAGAAAGAACAAAATTAAAATCATGATGGAAGATTTGGATTTTAAACCTGCGATTGGGTATTCTGCCATCGACAAAACTAATTTTATAGGATATAAACTGAATCTAACTATAAGCTCAATTGGAGTTATAAATAATCATGCAATGACCCAGGCAAATGTTCATGATGTTAAAACATTAGAAATGATGACTAAAGGATTTATTAACGACGTCAAATTGCTTGGAGACAAGGGTTACATTGCTAAAGATGTGCAACTTAGTCTTTTTAAAGAATTTAATATTAGAGTGATCACACCACCTCGAAGCAATCAAATAGGGCCATCGATTTGGTCTCCGAAGGATCGGCGCCTTAGGAAGAGAATAGAAACTACATTCTCACAATTCTGCGATCAATTCAGAATAAAGATAAATTTTGCAAAGAGTTTTCATGGCTTCTACACACGAATCGTCACTAAAATAGCAGCATTTACATTTCTCCAATACTTGAATTATTTGAATGAGAAACCAATAAATAAGATTAAAAATGCGCTATCTTTCTAACCGCACAACGGGTATGTATTTTATATGAAAGAATGTTATTCATAGCATTTAGAAAATTGAGTCCTATTTATTTTTTAATTTAATTGTTGATAGATAAATTAATTTTTACATTTGTTTGTTATAAGTCACAATCACAATCAAAATCAGATTTTCAATAATTAAAAAACATGAAAAAACTTTTTACTTTTCTAATGCTTTCGGGATTGAGCCTAAGTGCTTTTTCTCAATCACAGCGTTTAGTTTTAATTGAGGAAGGCTCAAATGCATCATGTGGGCCATGTGCTGCGCAGAATCCTGCTTTTAAAACACTTCTTGATGCGAATACAACCAAGGCCGTAGCCATTAAATATCAGTGGTATTTTCCTGGATATGATCCTATGCATGAGCATAACCCAACAGAAGCTAATGGGAGATTTGATGATTATTATGGACAAAACGGTGTTCCTACAGCTATGATTGACGGAGAGGTACCTTCATTTGGAGGCAACCCTTACGATGGAGCTCCTGCAGGTTTCACCCAGGCGTTAATCGATAACCGTTATGGAACTCCGGCTCAATTTGATATTGACCTAACTTATACTCTTACTCCTGAATCAATTACTGTTAATGCTACAGCAACTTGTACAGAGGCAACTTCAGGAAATTTGAAGTTGAGAATTGCAGTTGTTGAAAAACATATTGCTTTTGCAACTGCTCCAGGCTCTAATGGGGAGAAAGATTTTTACAATGTAATGAAGAAGTTTTTACCAAATCATAATGGTATTAACATGGCAGCTTCATACGCTGTAGGAGAAACATTTACTACCGAGCAAAGCTGGAATCTTGCCAATGTCTATGATATCAACGAAATTGCTGTGGTAGCATTCATTCAAGATGATACTGACAAAAGCGTGAAGCAAGCTCAATTTGCTCAAGATATTCCTGTTGTTCCGATTTACAACAACGATGCATTCGCTTCTTCGGTTCTAGGTGTAGACGGATTTGCTTGTGAAGGTAACATTACTCCTCAAGTTGTTATTCAGAATTATGGCTCTCAACCATTAACCTCATTAAACATTGATTATGAAATTAATGGAACTACAGGTTCAATGCCTTGGTCTGGAAATTTAGCATTTTATGAAACTGCTACTGTAAGTTTAGGTGCTATTTCTTTTACTCCTGATGCTGATAACATTTTAAATGTTACAACTAGCAGTCCTAATGGTGTAACAGATGAGAATTCTCAAAACAATGCCACGAACGTAAGTGTAGGTATTGCTGCTTATGCTTCAACTAATATCACAGTTGAGGTTAAAACAGACTATTATCCTGGGGAGACAAGTTGGGAGATTACTGATGAAAACAACACAGTTGTTGCTTCTCATCAGTACGTTGCAGGTACCGCTGATTCTTTTGGTGGTGGTGGAGTTGATGCTACAAAAACACATACTCACGCTGTTTCATTAAGCATCAACAAATGTTATACTTTCACAATGGAAGATTCATATGGTGATGGAATGTCTTACTCAGGTGGTGTTAGTGGTGCAGCTCCTTATGGCTATAGAATTCTAAATTCAAGCGGCTCTGCAATCATAACCGAGCTTGCTAATTCATTTAATTTTGGCAGCGAAATTCAGAATGGTATGCGCACTGACGCAGCCAGCGGTTTAAATGATGTTAATGAATTTACTTCATTCAATTTATATCCGAATCCAGTTAAAGACTTAGTTAACATTGAGCTTAGCTTACAAAAGCCAGAAACAGTATCTGTTGAAGTTTATGATATGCTTGGAC
>JAABRR010000059.1 GCA_011390785.1 Sphingobacteriia bacterium | reverse complement strand
CAATGAACTAGAAAAAATCTCTGCGTCTCTCCGTCTCTGCGGTTAAATAAAACTAAAACCTAAAAAAACTCTGCGTCTCTGCGGTCAGATAAAAATAAGAAAAATGAAAATATTAAAATTCGGTGGTACATCATTAGGGAGCGCGGAAAGAATTCGTATCGCCGCCAATATTGCCCGCACCAACAACGATTGTATCGTGGTTTGTTCTGCCATGTCAGGAATGACCAATTCATTGCTCGAAGTTGCTGATACCTGGCAAACAAGTGATAACGATCAGGCTGCTTTCCTGATGAAGCAAATACAGAATACTTTTGACGGGCATTGCCGGGATTTGTTTCAGGGAGATGATATTCTTCTTCACACCGAAAAACTTTTTCAGCAGGCCTGTGATTTGTTGGAAAAGCCTTACGAACCAAACTTACGAAGTATGATACCGGCCCTGGGAGAGCAACTCACTTCTCTCGTTTTTCAGATGTATCTGTATGCTACAGGAACTGTTTCTGTTTTGTTGGATGCCACCGAAATCGTGCGCCTGAATGAAAATGATGAACCCGACCCTGCAGATATTGCCCGCCGTTTGCAGCGTAACCCATTGTTTTCGCCTCGTGGGGTATTCGTTACGCAGGGATTTATCTGCCGCGACCACCAGGGCCGCATTGCTACTCTTAGCCGTGGTGGAAGCGATTTTACTGCAACGCTTCTCGGTGCTGCCATTCAGGCTGAGCTCATCGAAATCTGGACTGATATCGATGGTATGCACAACAACGACCCACGCCATGTGCAGGGAACAAGTCCCATCAGCGAATTATCCTATTCCGAAGCTGCTGAGCTGGCCTATTTTGGTGCCAAAATTCTCCATCCATCATGCGTAAGGCCGGCCCGGGAAAACAATGTGCCCATATGCATAAAAAATACTTTCGACAGCAATGCCCCCGGAACCACCATCCAGGCTGAAACACCTTCAGCCGGTATAAGGGCTATTGCAGCCAAAGACCAGATCAATATTTTACGCATCACATCGGGCAGAATGTTTAACGCCTATGGTTTCCTGGCAAAGGTTTTCGAAATATTCAGCAAACACAGAGTGCCGGTGGATGTGGTAACCACCTCCGAAGTATCTGTTTCCGTAACCATCGAAGATCCTGATGCCATCGACGATCTGGTGACCGATCTGAAGCAACTCGGAACGGTTGACATAGAACGCGACAGATGCATCCTTTGTGTGGTTGGCGATGTGCTGCAACCCGGCCATTTTGCTTCCATCATGCAATATCTCAAAGAATTCAATATTCGCATGGTCTCACTGGGGGCCAGCAGCAACAATATAACTTTTGTATTACCCATTGATCAGAAAAAATCCGCACTCAATGCCTTACATCCCATCTTCAATAACGCAACCCAAAACACCCTTGCAAGCTATGCCTGATTATTCGCAAATGCAAACCCCCTGCTATCTGTATGATCTCGCGTTGCTCAGGGAAACGCTCGATATTGCTTCGCGCAGTGCCCGGCAATATAACTATCAGATTCATTATGCTCTGAAAGCCAATAACAATCCTGCCCTAACCACTCTGATCAGCAGCTATGGTATGGGTGCCGATTGTGTAAGTGGCAATGAAGTGGCCGAAGCCCTTCGGATAGGGTTTCCGGCAAAGGAAGTGGTGTTTGCCGGTGTAGGGAAATCTGATAGTGAGATTCAGCTGGCTCTGAAAGAAGATATTCTATGCATCAATTGCGAATCGCTCGAAGAGCTTATTGTTACAGAAGAAATAGCCCGTAACATGCAAAAAGCAGCTCCTGTTGCCATACGTATCAATCCGGGTGTTGAAGCCAAAACCCACAAATATATCACCACCGGATTGGATGAGAACAAATTTGGTGTGCATCTCTCCCAGATACAGGAAGTGCTCGATTTTGCTTCTCAGTCGCCATGGCTCAAACTCATGGGATTGCATTTTCATATCGGTTCGCAGATCACATCCATGGAGCCTTTCGAGAAGCTGGCACATCGGGTAAATGAATTGTGGACAACCCTTGAGATGGACAAAAGGGGAGGGATATTACTTAATCTGGGGGGTGGTCTTGGCGTTAATTACCAAGACCCCACGGGAGATCCCATTGCTCCATTCGATGAATATTTTGGTGTGTTTGCCAAAAACCTGAAAGTACCTTCTCATGTAAAAGTTCGTTTCGAGCTGGGCCGCAGCCTGGTGGCACAATGTGGAAAGATCATTACCAGAGTGCTCTACACCAAGAAGGGAATCAACCGCGATTTTGTTATTACCGATGCAGGAATGACAGAGCTTATGCGGCCGGCCCTTTACCAGAGTAAACATCATATCACCAATCTGACATCTGAATTACCGGAACAGATTTACGATGTTGTAGGGCCCATTTGCGAATCCAGCGACGTGTTTGCCAAAGATATTTCCCTGCCTTCTACCAGTCGTGGGCATATCCTGGCCATCCATACCTGCGGTGCCTATAGCGAATCCATGATGTTGCATTATAATATGCGCGATAAAGCGGGGTTTGTGTTGGTTTGATGATTAAGGTTGAGGTTAAGGTTAAGGTTGAGATTTAGGTTGGGAATGTTGAGAATACGACCGAGATCGGATGACTTTTAGCTCGTCCAACCACTATTTTAAATAAAAAACCCCCGGAACTGTTTTACAACTCCGGGGGTTTTTTGAGACTTTCGACTTTCGACTTGACTGCCGACTTTCGACTTATCTATTCACTTCCAGTTTCCGTACTTCCACGCCTTCTGTGGTGTGGATACGTACAAGGTAGATACCCTGGTGGAAGGTTGTGGTGGCGATCCGTGCTTCGGTTTGACTGATGGTTTCGGCAAATACGATGCGGCCGCTTATGTCCATGATAATAATCTGCTCTATGGTGTTGCCTGACCTGATCGTTACCTGTTCAGATGCCGGATTGGGATAAAGGCTGATACCTGCAAGTTCAGGTTCAATTACAGATACTTGTGACTGAAACACCGCGGTAAGAGTAACATCGTCGGCGGGCATGGTGTAGGTATAGCTGGCATCGGTGCTGAGTTCTGTGCCCGCTGCATCTTCCCAACGCAGGAATATATGCTCAACAGCAGGTGTAGCGGATAATAGCACATCTGTGCCTGCTTCATAAGTTCCTTCGCCGGTAACTGTACCGCCATCCACAGGTGTTATGCTGATCGTGAGTTCATAGGTAAGGACAAAGATTGATGCGGTGGTGGTGGGCCAGTTGTCGGGGCTTAGTGTGTAATTAGCCATGCCGGCGCCAGATAGTTCTGCCATTGTAAGCGTTACCAGGATGTCATCTCCCGGACCTGCACTGGCAAATTCTGCTGTCAGGTTGGTCAGGGCAATATCATCGACAACTTTAACACCGATAAGCGTTAGCTGGTTGTCGGTAATGGTAGCATCGGTAGTGCCGTCGAAGTCCTTGTCGGCCACTTCAAACGAGCCGCCGATAGTGAGTTCTTTGGGGGTGATGGTAAATACACCCGGTTCAAAAGTGATGGTATAGTTGGTAGAAGAAACACCTGAAGCGCTGATGGCATAGGTATTGACATCTTCGCCGGCTTCACGGGTAACTGATAAGGTTCCTGTAAGAACGGTTTCATCTTCACTGCCTGCAAAACCATCATAGGTAGCTGTAAGTATTGGGTCTGCATCTCCGTATACTTTTGAAGCATCTTCGGCGGTTACAGTAAGGCCTTTGGTCAGAATATCTGCAGTGGTGGTAACCGGGCATGTCAGGCTGTAATACGAAGCATCAGCACCTGCCAGTGCCAGACCGGTAATCGTTACAGTAATATCGTTACCGGCATCCGGTGTATCGAATGTTGCCAATGCATTGGTAATATCAAGGGATACATCAGGATGTGCCAGGTCTATGCCATCAAGGGTGCCCCAATCGTCAACAGTGGCATCTGTGGTAGTATCATATTCCTTATCTGCTGCCATAATATTGGTAATAGTTAACGCGATGGGTTCAACGAATTCATTAACGGTTAATATACCGTTTTGATAGGTGATGGCATAATTATCAGCGCCAGGGCCGGTTGCATCGCTTATAAAAATGGGATAATCACCTGGTACAGCATCAGCCAGTGCTCCTGCACTAATAAGGGTTACCTGGGTTATAGCATCTGAGGCATACAGAGATGCGGGATCGGTTGAAAACTCATCACCTGCAAATGTGTAGGTTTCTCCTTCGGTTTTGTCAATATCATCAGCAATAATGGTAAGGGGGGCTTGTGTAATAGTGAGGGTAACTTCTACTCTTTCGCTTTCCAGATCATTGCTGTCTTTGCTGGCAGCCCATGCAGTATAGGTTCCTGTATCAGCTGCTGCCGGGGCAGTTGTGGGGTTTCCTCCCGTAGCAGCATCATACCACACAACATCGAAAGATGGATGAGTGGTAACGGTTGCAGTTTTTTCTGTACCATCATATACAAATGTTACATTCTCAGCAACAGGTGCTGATGGAATAAATGTGGCTGTAACGGTAACTGCTTCAGCTGGCATGGTAAAAAGCGTGTTTGCTTGTGTAGCATCTTCAAAGCTGCCACTGGGTGCCGACCATTGCAGGAATTCGTATCCATCTGCCGGGGTGGCTTCCACCGGAACGGAGACACCTGCACCCGCGTTACTGTTGCCTGCGGCTGTCCCCGTGCCGGGGGTTGCTACTTCAACAGTAAGAGCGAAGAAATTACCTACATAAATATTATCAAGCGCTCCGGGAGGTTGCTGGCCGCCGGATGGGTCGTTGCGCCAAGTGAACACCAGCCTGCGTTTTTCGCCAAAATTGCTGGAAGGTATAGCATAGGTGAAGGTTTGCCATTCCGTTTGATTAAATAAAGTAGCAATACTCGGTGCCAAAATGGTTGAACCTGCTGTAGGCAAAGTTGAAACGGGCAAAAGATAAACCCTTATATAATCAATATTGGTTTCTCCTGCATTTTTCCAGTTGAATTGAAGTGTCAAATCACCTTCTGCAGCCATGGGGATATCGATATCCGTATAAAAATGAACTACAGAACTGGCACCACTTGTTTGGTAGCTATTGGTGACACCCCCGTTGTTGGATACAATTGCAGAAAGATTTCCTGCATCATTAGCAGCATTACCAATCTGCCACTGGTTTATCTGTGCCCCGTTGGCCACAAACCAGTTATTGAAGTTTCCTGATTCAAAATCTTCGAAAAAGGGTATTTCAATCGGAATAAAAGGTTCTCCCTTAAGCAAAAGGGTTGCCAGTTCACCATTTTTACCAGTTGTAGAATAGCCAATTTCAAGCTCTGCATTCTGTATATCTTCGTTTTCAGGTTCAAAAGTAAGGGTAATGGTGGCTGTTTCTCCTGTAGCCAGATTAACTATACCTGCAGGTTTGATAATGGTGAAATAGTCTGCCCCTGCACCAGTTAGTAATATTTCTGCCGGATCAACGGTAACTGTTCCGATGCCTGCGTTAAGGAATTCAACTACTAATGGCAAAGAACTTTCCCCAACAGGTACCCTGTCGAAAACAATTTCATCTCCGCTTTCATAATCTGAGAAAGCAAAGGTTGGGGGTGCAGGCGCCAGAGCAATGGGGGGAAGGTTGTAAGAAATATTGTTATCAGTTACGTTAAATGCGGCTCCATTTGCCAGGAACCCGATTTTTCGGGCTGTAAAATTGTAATTGCCAACAGGCAGTCTGCCTGTGGCCACTCCGGTAATATCTGTAGTAAGATCTTCAAAACCTTCTATTCTGATAGTTGCTCCTTCAATGGGTGCACCCGGATCACCGCTGCCCGTGCCATCATCTTCCAGCACAGTAAAGGTAACTTCAGGGAATATCTGCATACTAATATTTAACTGCTGTGCGGCATTGGTTTGTATGAAAGTATCATCAATATCATAGTAATTATCCAACTGAGCAGTAAAGGAGTAAGTACCGTTGGGCAGGTGTGCAACCACAAAACCTGTAAGGCCCGATGTTAGGGTACCAGAAATTTCAGTTTCGCCATCATAACCCTGAGCAGTACCCTGCCATTGGATGGTAACCCCTGACAGGGCTGCATCATCCTGGTCGCGTGTGCTAAAGGTAACAATAAAATTTCCGATGAGACCTGGTGTAACAACATCCAGATTTTCTGTGGTAACTTCGAAGGTGCCATCAGTAAAGGTTAAATAGTTGGTAGCGGTTACGTCATAGCTGTATTGGCCTGATGGCAGCTCGAAAGAAGCTTCACCATTGGTATCAGTTACCTGATCGCCAAAACCTTCGATGGAAATGGTAGCATTTTGTACCGGATTGCCACTGGTATTGAGAAGGGTAAAATCAGCAGTGCGGAATGTTCCTGCTTTTACAATATCAAAGTCGGTCCAGAAATCTCCGGCTACATGCAGTACTTCGGCCCTGATCACTACATCTTTGCCTGCCCAGGCATCCAGATCGATATTTTTGTTGGCATAAGCATTTGAAACAACATGGTTTTCATCATCGATTACCATCAGTTGCTGAAACTCTGCATCGTCGGGTTCCTTAATCAGCAGGGTTATGACAAAGTTTTCTGCCGGAGTGGCAAGCGATGGGTAACTGGATGGCTCTACCACCCGGTAGGTAAATTCCAATGCTGCACCGGCTGAAATTGCAACCAGCGGGGTTTCCCAGCTCCATACTTCATTATTGTTGGTGATACGTCGGGTAAGACGATAGGTAGAGTTTGATCCGCCAAAAGGCCATACCTGAAAGTTTCCTGTCCAGCCCGTGGGCATCGATTGAAAAGCATACCCATCAAAATTCTCAATAAGATAAGGCAGAGCATCATTTTTAGCCTGAGCATAACTGTTGCCGGGTATGGCGAATAAAGCTATGAGTGAGATCAGCATAAATAAGCCCCTTATTCTCCTGATATATCCTTTCTCAGGTTGTATATTTACGACCTGGTTATTTCTAATGGTTGTTGCATCCAATTTAATCTGCATGGTAAAAAACTGTTTCATCTCATTATTAGTTTTAGGTTAGGGTAATCGATGGAATATCCAACAATAATGATTTAAGAATGTAGTGAAACCTTAATTTTGATTCCACCATAAAAGAAATCACATTAACAAGCCAAATCCGGCAGTTTATTCCGGCAGGGTTAAATTCTAATTAAAATTAAAAAAACACGGTAAAGTTAAACATACTTTATGATAATTCCCTACATATTAAGCATAAAATATTATTCCCTTTCTATGGAACTCAAAAATCAATAAATAAACCAATAAGATATTTTTGTTTTTTAATATAATTGTACATTTTGCGCTTTTGGCCTTTAGTGCTTAGCGCTGTATCTCGTTTAATAAAAAGATATTTGGGGGTTATAAGCTCCCCTGGCTTATTTTAGCAAGATGGCCCATAACTGATGCTTTTATAGTTAAGTTTATCATTAATTAAAAATTAAATATTTAGAGATACTCAATACCAATACCCATCGTAAACAACAGATCACAGATTACCCGGCAATGTTAACAACTAAAACCTATGTTTTTAAAAAAAAAACAGGTATTTTTACCTGGCTTAAACCGGCTATATTACCTGTTTTTACTGTTTATCAGGAGTTTTTAATAGTACGAAGTTCTCTTTTAAGTAGAAAATAAGTATAATAAAACCCTTTTTTATTTCGATTAATTGGTTACTTTTGTTTATAGTTATGCATCCTCTACCTAAAAGGATGTAAATAGAATATCCGACATCACTGTTTTAAATTAAAATACCTGGAAAATGAAACGTATGGGGATGATAAATTCGAGACCAAGGTTAGGAAGCAAATGCGCTGCATTTACATCTTTTCTGTCTAACCTTATTTTTTTAAGATTTAGTTGTAGCCAATATTTTTCAAAGCTTTTACTTACGGTTGCTTTTTTACTGGCCGTAAGTTTTTATGGCAACGAAAAACTATTGGGACAAGTTATCTATTCTGAAGATTTTAATTCAATGTGGGTTTCACAAACAGGCCCCAGGCCTCCGTTTGCATCTAATAAACCTAATAATGAATGGTATAATTTCAGATATTCTAATTTTGGAACCTATACATGGGTAAGGGAAGTCGATCAATCGCAAGAAAACGGGTTTGCTAGTGGTTATAATTTTATTTCTTTCATCAGAGGTCAGATTTGGATGATATCGCCTCCCATTATTTTAAGTGAAGTTACTTCCGGGTACAATTTAAGTTGGGAGCAGAAAAATGATTTAAATAATTTCGTAAATACAATTTCCACACAACAGTTGAGAATCGGCACATCAGAAAGTTTGGAAAGTTTTTTTACTTATGACTTTGTCAATAATACAACTTATACGAATAATTTCGAAAATACCTGGTTTCCTGATATAATATATGATGCAGTAAAAGGAATTGATGATGCTGATGAATGGACTGAAAGAACTTTTCCTTTGTCTGATTATGCGGGTCAAACAATTTATATAGCCATTAGGCATGCTGCTCCAATTGGAGATGTTCACAGATGGGATGTTGATAATTTAGAAATAGAAGAAATTCCCAGATTTCTTAATTGGATTGGAAGTAAAAGTAACGATTGGAATGACCCGGAAAACTGGGATTTGAATATCGTACCTCAGGCAGGTAGCGCACTATATTCAAAGGTGGTTATACCAGAAGTATCAGTTGGGAATTTTGATCCTGTTATTTCAGATAGCAATGCCGCAACAGATGATATTCTAATACAAAGTGGTGGAAAATTAAGTTTTTTAAACAACTTTATACTTGATATAAGTGGAACTATGGAGGTTGCCAATGGAGGTGAGATTGATATAAATGATGGTGAGCTAAATGTTCAGGGAGATTTATTTTTGAACGGAACCTTAACTTGTGGAGAAGGTACACTAAATGCCATCGGTAATGTTTTTATAGAGGGGACTGCCGAAATTACCACTGCAACAACAGGTGAGTTAAATATTTTTAAAGATGTGGAGGTAAATGGTAGTCCTGATATGGAAAGCATTACATTAAGCTTTATGGCTTCCGGGGCACAACAACTTAACGGGCCCGTTTTGATTGGCGGAATCTATGTGGATGATACCAGTGAATTAACTATTGTCAATGATATTACCATACGCGGCGATATTAACGTTACCAGTGGGACTCTCAATCAAAATGCAGGAATCCTTATTTTTAGCAAAACAACAGAAGGTGAGCATAATATTTCCGGAATCTCGCCAACAGTAAGCTTTAATAATGTTAGGCTTGACCCCAAATTCTCAGCAGTTAACTTAAAAATGTCTCCCATTGATATTCATATTGCAGGTAATTGGGATGTTAGTGATGGTAATTATCAATTTGATAATGGAACTGTTGTTTTTAACGGGTCATCCCCCCAAACTCTTACACCTGGCAGTAATTCCTATTTTAATGATGTTTCCCTTAACACCAATCTTCAGGTTAATGACCATAATATGGTTGTAAAAGGTGCGCTTAATATTGATGAACAGGTAGTTAGCTTTGCCTCGCCAAATATTTTTGTTCAGATCGATGATGGGGGTAGCATTTTACATACCGACACAGGTCGTATTGCAGGCAAGGTAAGGCATTTTATGAATGCCGGGACTTACACCATTCCTGTGGGTACTGAAAGCTATACCCGAAGAGTTCAAATAAGCTATACCAATCCACCTACAGCAGGTTATCTTGATGTGGCTTTTGAATCATTTATTAATGGTACTTATGGTGTTTTTGGTTCAGCTGATTATTTTTACAGTGAAATTGCAGATACTTTGTGGGATGAATCCACTGTGATTAATACCATTTCAGAAGAAGGGGTCTGGCTGGTAAGTCCTGCAGGTTTGCAGCCTGTAAACGGCGGCAATTACGACATTTCATTTGATGTGGTGGGAATGAATGAATTAACAATTGCGGATTATGAAAAATTGCGCATGGTAAAAACTAGTGATTTTAATCCTGCAGATTGGCATGCTCCCGGTACTGCAACTGTTGTTAGTGAAATTGCACAGGGTTACCGTTTGGGAAGAAACAACGTTACCGGTTATTCCCGTTGGGCATTAGGCAGTAATTTTGGAGATAATCCTTTGCCTGTTGAGTTATATTCTTTTACTGCCAGTGCAGTGGATGAAGAAGTGGTGGTAGAATGGGTTACAGCAGCTGAGATTAACAACAGCCACTTTGTTGTAGAGCGCGCTTTTGCAGATGGTATTTTTGTGCCCATCGCGCGGGTACCAGGGGCAGGAAATTCCAATACGATGTTATCGTATAGCCATACCGATTATCCCCAGTACACCGGTATGGTGTATTACCGCCTTACCCAGCATGATTTTGACGGGAAGAACGAAACATTTGATCCGGTTGCCGTGCGCCTCGATGCGCCATCATTGGTTAAAGGCCGCTTGCAGCTCTACCCGAATCCTGCTTCCAGCCATGTGAATGTGGTTATACAATCTCCTGTGGATAGCCGTGCTGTTTTCGGACTCTACACCGCTACCGGGCGGTTGGTTTTACAGCAGCGCCAGGAGCTTTTGCATGGTAACAATCAGGCAATTATCCGAGTGGGCCATCTCCCCGCCGGGGTATATATCCTTCGCATCGTTTCCGATGATGTTGTTTTTGAACCGCAGAGGTTGGTTGTTGAAAACTAAAAACTAAAAACTAAAAGTTGGAAGGTGTAAGTTAAAGCTAAGCGGGATTTGTAATTCCGCTTTTTTATTTTGTAATGGTCGTGGTTATTTGAAAAGATTTCTCCCCCGTGAAAAACGGGGTCGAAATGACAGCCATACTGGTGTAAGGTGAGAGGAGCGATTAGGCGGCGCGGAGCGCCGCCTAATCGCTCCTCCTTTTTTATCAAACAGGCCGGTCATTTCGACCCCACAGGTGGGGGAGAAATCTTTTAAAGTGATTGGCTCCGGACGTTTCCATGTCTTCAGGTCAGCCTGTCCCGTTTTATTGGGGAATAGAAAGTCCTCCGTACACATCATCCATATTAAATAATTGTTCATTTCACCCACGTTACCAAT
>JAABRR010000005.1:93208-170724 GCA_011390785.1 Sphingobacteriia bacterium | reverse complement strand
AAATGGCCCTGGCTTACCTGGAAAAACCTGAAGTATGGACCGACGACTACAACTTACCCGAATCTGGCAACGGTGTACCCGATATTCTGGATGAACTCAAGTGGGGCACCGACCATCTGCTGCGCCTGCAGGAAGAAGATGGCAGTGTGTTGAGCATTGTTGGACTGGCACACGCCAGCCCGCCATCTGCTGCCACCGGACCCAGTAAATACGGTCCGGCCAATACTTCAGGAACACTCAATACAGCGGCAGCCCTGGCTGTTGCATCCAAAGCTTTTCGAAGTATTGGCAATAATGATTATGCCGACTTGTTGCAGGAAAAAGCAATTCTGGCCTGGCAATGGGCAGACCAGAACCCCAATGTTTTGTTTCAGAACAATGATTCCGAATATGGCTCTGTAGGACTGGGTGCAGGAAAACAGGAAGTGGATGATTATGGCCGGCTTACGGCTAAAATAAAAGCTGCATGCTATCTTTTCGACAATACCGGTGAATCGGTTTACCAGGAGTTCTTTGATGATCATTACTCACAGATCAACATGTTTCAATGGAACTTTGCCTTCCCCTTTCAATCCGATAACCAGGATATTGTGTTGTACTATACCACACTGGAAAATGCAACAACAACAGTGGTAAATAATATAAAACAGGTTTATGGCAATGCCATGAACACCGGGAGTGAAAATTTTCCGGCAATCAACAACCAAAAAGACCCTTACCGCGCCCATCTTAAGGATTATACCTGGGGGAGCAATGGCGTAAAAGCCCGGCAGGGGGGCATGTTTTACAATATGGTTCAATTTGGTTTTGAAGGTGCAAATGCTGAAAATGCGGCAAATGCTGCCCTTGGCTATATAAATTACCTTCACGGGACCAATCCGTTAAACATGGTGTATCTCTCAAATATGTACCAGTTCGGAACCAAATTTGGTGTAAATGAATTTTACCATTCATGGTTTTCCAATGGCAGTTCCCGATGGGATCGTGCCGGTGTATCAACTTACGGACCCGCTCCCGGGTTTCTTACCGGTGGTCCGAATCCATCTTACAACTGGGACAACTGCTGCCCTTCAAACTGTGGTTCGGCAGGCAATAATGCCCTTTGCATCTCAGAATCCATTACCCCACCAAAAGATCAACCCGCTCAAAAATCCTACAAAGATTTTAACACCAGCTGGCCGCTCAACTCATGGTCAGTTACTGAAAACAGCAACGGATATCAATTGCCCTACATCCGCCTGCTTTCAAAATTCGTTAACCCTGAATATGATTGCAACGGCGATTTGGATGGCAGTGCCGTAATCGACGTTTGCGGGCAATGCACCGGTGGCAATACCGGAATAACACCCGAAACAAATCCAGACAATTGCACAATTCCCTTTTTGAACATAAACACCCCATCCCCTTCACCGTTTAAGATTTTTCCAAACCCGGCAGAATCAACCTTCAACGTTTCTTCACCTAACCAACTTCCCTACCAGATCATTATTTACGACTCACTGGGAAAAATGGTCAAAAATGAAGTATTAACAGGAGAATCTCACATCCAGATTGATAAAATTGCCACCGGACTGCTTACGGTTTTACTAATTAACGAGTTGGGTGTTTATACTCACAAAATGGTTAAAAAATAAAGATTTACCTGGCGAAAGCAGAATGGTTGATAGTTGATGATGGAGGAAGAGTGGCAGTGATGCCGCTTTTCCTTTTTTAATGGCCCTGATTGTCAACAATTCTAAAAATTTCTGAAAAAAATACAGAAGAGTACCAAGAACATAATAAAATTAATTCTATATTTGCACCATCTTTGGTTCCCCGTTAAGGGGATGAATAGGGAATGTCGTGCAAATCGGCAACAGTTCCCGCTGCTGTAAGCTCCATCAAAGGTTTGGGCCTTAGCCACTCTTCAGTCGTGAAGGGGAAGGTGCCCGATAAACCGGAGTAAGTCAGAAGACCTGCCTGAGATAAAATATGATTTTGCAGCCTGCGGTGAACAGGTGCCGGTCAGAACGATATCCCGGGTGTTTCTTCCTTGCCTTATCTCGTTTGCTGCAAAATCCATAACTCTTTTAGGATTAACAAAAAAAAAGCAGCAAATAAAAATGAAAAAACTTTACTTCGTTGCAATGTTGGCTTTTGCAGCCACACTAAATCTTTATGCCCAGTCCACCAAATCCAGTGTTTACAAGATAAATGGCCCGCAGGTTTCACAACCCCTGCCAACTATTATGATGGAAGGATTGCCTCCGTTGGCCATTTTCGATCTAAACGATTATTTTTCTCACCCTGATGATGAGCCAATCAGTTATTCTATTTTATCAAATTCATTTGAAGAAGTTGCCGGGGCCTATATTAATCAGGATATTTATCTGATTATTGAATACCAGTCCGCTGGCCAAACCACCTTAAACATTGAAGCAACTTCAAACGGAATAACCATTTCGTCTAAAATGATTGTGGGTGTTCTGCCCTTTATTGAAGGTGACTATGCAGTGTCTGACTTTGAAAGTTTTGAGCTTCAACCAGAAAGCTTCTGGAACGGGGCTGACGAATCAGGTGGTTTTGAATCGGGACTAGGTCATTTTCATAATGACTACAATTCGGAATTTGGCAGCTGGAGTGGCTGGGCATACTCCAACAAAACGGATAATACAACACCCGGTTGGTTTAATCAGCACAGCGCAATTACTGGGCAGGGAGTTTTTTCACAAACATCTGAAGAAACCGGAACCTATGCCCTGGCCTATAACCCCCAAAGCCTGAAATTTTCAAACCCCTCAGCTCATCAGATTAAAGGCCTGTTTGTAACCAATACCGCTTATGCCGGACTTTCCATGAAATATGGCGACGATTTCTCGAAAAAGTTTGGTGGCACTGATGGCACTGATCCTGATTGGTTTATGCTGAAAGTGTGGGGAATGAAAAACGGAGTGGCATCCGACTCTGTTGAGTTCTACCTGGCCGATTATCGTTTTGAAGACAACACCAAAGATTATGTTTTAGAAACCTGGCAGTGGCTCGAACTGAGTGATTTTGGTAAGATTGACAGCCTGACCTTCCAACTTTCATCCAGCGACAATGGCGATTGGGGAATGAATACACCGGCCTATTTTGCCATCGATAATGTTTATATTGTATCTGATCTGGCACCGGAAGTAGTAACTCTGCCAAATGACATTAACCTTTTATTTGGTAATGAAGGACATTCAATACCTTTAACAGGAATCTTTACTGATCCTGATGATGACGATGAGTTGATCGAAGTATCCGTATTGGATAGTTACAACCAGGATTTGATCTCAATTGAAATGGTTGATGGCAACCTTAACATCATACCTGTAAACAATATTTCAGAATCAACGGAAATTACCCTGGAAGCGCTTTCCAACGGGAAAACCATTACCGGAAGTTTTACGGTAACAATGCAATCAACTGTGGATGTTGTTGAAAATAAACTTTCCGAAATATCCGTTCACCCAAATCCGGCCAGCGGCCATTTCAGATTGGCGGGTATAAACCAACACGACGTAGTTGACCTGGAATTGATCACACTCTCAGGTCAGGTAGTTTTGATAAAAAACAACTTTAACCCTTCTTCAGTTGTTGAAACGAACAATCTGGCAGCAGGCACCTACTTGTTAAGAATAATAACTATTTCCGAAAACCTTTGGACGAAAGTAGTAATCAAATAAATATAATTTTGCAGATATGTGCGCGGCAAGGCCGATAAATTAAAACCTTAAAGGAAGAAAATCAAAAGTAATCCGGGCAGAAAACACCTTTCTGTCCGGATTATAAACCCTGATAAAAAATCCAAAATGCATAAATCCATTTTATTATTTCTGTTATTTTTTGGAATGACTGGGAAGGCATTCCCCCAATACATTCATGAAGTATTGGATTATAAACCTGCGCCCGGTCAGTTTATCAATAAAGCTCCATGGGGATTACCCGAATCAGCCCAATCAATTGTTGGCACCCAAACGGGTTCCTTAAGTCTTGGAGCATTTGGTGGGTATGTTGTTTTTCGGTTTGAAAATGCAGTTCAGAATCATCCGGACAATCCCTATGGTATCGATTTTATTGTTTATGGTAACCCCTTCAGCTATTTTTCTGAGCCCGGTATAGTTACAGTTATGAAAGATGAAAATGAAAACGGATTGCCTGACGATGCCTGGTACGAACTGGCTGGCAGCGATTACTTCTTTGGCAATACACTGAAAAATAATGAAGTAACCTACGAGAACCCTCAATCAGCTGTTGCTGCCGATGTGCCGTGGACAGACAATTTTGGAAACAACGGCGTGGTAGTTGCCAAATCTTTTCATGAGCAACCCTATTACCCTTTGAATGATACCTTTCCAGCTATTGATGCATCGTCTTATATGCTTCAAGGCACAAGAATCATGGGTTTTATTGATACTTCTACTCCCGGAATCATCGGTTCGCGCAGAAGAGCTTTTGGCTATACTGACAATACCCCCCGTGGTACCGGCACGCCTACCCTGCCCGATAATCCCTACACACCCGAAATTGAAAATGCCGGTGCCGATGGATTTGATATATCATGGGCTGTGGATACTCAAGGCAACTATGTTGATCTTGATGAAATCCATTTTATTAAAGTGCATACTGCTATGCAGGGCGATGCCGGCTGGTTGGGAGAAATTTCAACGGAAATAACCGGTGCCAGGGTTATTGAGCCTGATAATGCCATAACTGGTATTGATGAAATTCTGGTTCTCAAAGATCTTCCTAATCCAATCAATCAATCACCTGTGCATCTGGAAGCATTCTTTTTCAAAAAAGGAAGAATTCAGCGGGATGAAGAGATCACATGGACTGTTGATGGGGCAGATGCTTTCATTGATCAGGACAATAACCTGCATGTTGAAGAAGCTGGTTCTGTGAGCATAACAGCCACTTTATCCGGCAATCCCGCCTTTACAGTTTCTGAAACTACCACCGTGGATTTGACAGACCCAACCCAGGTTATCACAGACAAAATGCTACAAATCAGCATATTTCCTAATCCCGCACAGGATTATGTAACCATCAGGGGAGTTTCTTTCGCCAATATTCTGATTTACAACATGCAGGGACAGATTATCCAGCAAGAATTTCATGTTAACCCAGGCGACAGAACAGATATTTCTGATCTTTTGCCAGGCATATACATCTTGAAAATAATTTCTGGAAATGAAGAATACCATCAACGAATTGTAAAAAGGTAATCGATGGACAAAATCGTAAATTGAATAATCTTGAGTTATAACTCAAAATTATTATAACATTTTTGAGTTGTGATTCAAAATTATTAAGTTTTTCAATAGATATAGTGTACGAATAAGTATGGTAAAAAGACGAAATCTGTGAGTTCCTATCAATATAAAAATAGTTTCTATATATTTTTGTGTGGAAATCTAATTTTTCTACTACTGATGCCCATCCTGGTTTATCCGCAGCAATTCCAGGATTCCATCAGGGAGCTGCCTCAGTTTGACGTGGAAGCAGACAGGATGTTTTTGCAGGAAAATGCCGGAATGAAGCAAACACGAATTGATTCGGCCGTTTTTAGCCAGAAGGTGAATTCATCGGTGGCCGAACTTCTTTCGGAGAACACACCCGTTTTTATCCATTCGCACGGCCGGGGAGCGCTGGCTACAACATCATTCAGGGGAACGGCAGCATCGCACACGCATGTATCGTGGAATGGCATCCCACTTAATTCGCCCATGTTGGGAAGTACTGATTTTTCGCTTATACCGGTTTACCTGGCTGATGAAATGGTTCTTAATCACGGTACATCGTCGCTGGCCAGCGGCAGTGGCGGATTGGGTGGCAGCATCGCCATCAACAACCGTCCACAGTGGAACATCCCACTCACCACAGCCTATCTTCAGTCTGTGGGAAGTTATAGCACTTTCAACAGCTTGCTGGATGTAAAAGGGGCAACCGGGAAATTTTCGGTACGAACACGCGTTTATGGCGCTTCATCTGAAAATGATTATACCTACATCAACCGACTGGAAGCTGACCTCATCAACGGTGAACTGGTGAATCCGATGGATACCAACCAGAATGGTGCCTTTGGCAACAGGGGATTTTTACAGGAAATATACTTCAGACCTACCCCCAATCAGGTTGTTTCACTTACGGGTTGGAGTCTATGGTCGGAAAGGGGCATACCACAGGCAACCAGCTACGAAGGACCCGGTATTCCCAACCAGAACGAAAGCATTGAAAATTCGCACCGTTACCTTGCCGGCTGGAGCATGGCCATGCCGCAAGGCAAAATTGCGCTGAAGACCGGTTACTCCCACATCCAAATGGACTATGCCAGACGCACACAAGTGGCAGGATTGGGAATTTTACCCGATGTTTATTCGGTGAGTACCATGCAGGGGCTGCACAATCGGTTGCAGGTCCATCAAACCATTAGTTCTAAGCTATCAGTAAGCGGGACTTTTGAATGGAACCACCACGAAGTTGAAACCCGGGATACCATTTTGCAAACTGGCTACAACCAAACAAGAAACGAATTTCTTTCATCCGTTACCATCAACTACATCCTGCATCCTTCGTTTTATCTCAATGGCATTCTGCGTCTGGATCGGAACGAACTTCACCAAACCCCGCTCCTGCCCTTCCTGGGTATCAACTGGAAAGTCCTGCCCAATCACAATCTGGTTATAAAAGGAAACATTGCGCAAAACTACAAGCTCCCCAACCTGAATGACCTATACTGGCAACCCGGTGGCAATCCTAACCTTAAACCTGAAAAAGGTTTTAGCCTTGAAGCCGGAATGCAACACCAATTTACCTTTCGAAATACAAACATAGGGTGGGAAGCTACAGCATACCGATCGGATATTGATGACTGGATAATCTGGATTCCTTCATTTAAAGGATATTGGCAGCCATTCAATATAAACAGAGTAATTTCAAAAGGTGTGGAAGCAACGGGAAAAGTAACTACCCGGATCAGGAAGGTTGAATACCAATTATCAGCCAATTATGCTCTCACCCAGGCGCGCAATTGGGGAGAGAATGAAATTTGGGGAGAAGACACGGATGGAAAGCAACTGGTTTTTATTCCCCTGCATTCGGGCAACGTGCTATTTAGTGCATCTTACCAGGATTTTTTTCTTACGTGGCAACACAACTCGTTTTCCGAAAGATTTACTACCACATCCAATGATCCGGGAAGAAGAAACCGGCTTTACCCCTATTTTATGAACGATCTGGCTGCAGGAAAAACCTTTCAGATGAATGGGTGGACACTTGCTGCACGATTTACAATTCACAACCTGTTCAACGAGACTTACCGAACAGTATTGCTTCATCCCATGCCTGGCAGAAATTACCTGATAACCCTTCGGTTACAGTACCAAAACACTGAAAATCATTCTAAATGACAAAAAACATTCTACATGCAATACAAAGATGGTTTCCTATCTGGTTGCTATTATTTTCAACCGGTTGTATGGATGATGATTCGCTTTGGGTAACGGAAAATCAGCTTGTGGATGGTGTATCAAAAGGGGTTTTTATAGTAAACGAAGGAAATCTGATGTACAACAATGCATCGCTCAGCTTTTATGATTTGGGTAATGACACCCTGTACAACGATATTTTTTTCAATGCCAATGCCCTGCCCCTGGGAGATGTAGCCCTTTCGATGCAAATTCGCGATTCGCTGGGATATATTGTGATAAACAACAGCGGAAGGATTTACGTAATAGATATCAACACTTTTGAACTAAAGGGCAAGATAACCAGCCTCACTTCGCCCCGACACATCCACTTTGTGAGTGATACCAAAGCTTACGTTTCGGACCTTTACGCAAGGGCTATAACCATCATCAATCCACAAACCCTTGAAATTACCGGTACTATTGAAACACACAACCCCGACGGGCAGTTCTTTCAGCATTCATCAGAACAAATGGTACAATACGGCGATTATGTTTTTGCCAACAGCTGGAGTTTTGACAACACCATTCTGGTAATCGACAGCCGCACGGATCAGCTGGTTACCAAACTGGAAGTGGGCGTACAACCCCGCTCTATGGTGATTGACCGAAAAGGAAAGTTCTGGGTTTTATGCGATGGCGGCTACCAGGGAAACCCCTTTGGACATGAAAGGCCCAGCCTGTTAAGAATTAACTCCCAGACCTTTGAAACAGAGCAGGTATTTGAGTTTGAAATAAATGACTACCCACGCCACATGACCACCAATGCAGCACAGGATACCATCTATTTTGTAAACCGTCATTTATGGCGAAAATCAATTTACGATGATGCACCACCCGAAATATTTATTACCAGCCCTTACCAGCAAGTATTTAACAGTGGATTTTACAGTGTGGGCGTTGACCCGGTAACGTCTGAGATTTATCTTTCTGATGCCAGAGATATGGTGCAGCCTGGTAGCGTTTACCGGATAAATCCATCGGGAGAAATAACTGACACGTTAAGAGTAGGGATAATACCGGGTTGGTTTGATTTTAATTGACGGTCGGCCACTGGTATTGGTACTACTACTAAGCCCAAAAGGGCTCTATTCACTATGGCCTGCAGCCATTTTCATTTCTTTAGTTCATAATTTGTACTTCTTCCTCCTGCCGCTTCTTTTTGCAGAATATTTTTGTCAATCAAATCATTTATATCTCTTGTCGCAGTATCCTTTGAGCATTTTGATGTGTAGACCTGTTTTTTGTTGATTATCCACATCATCATTTGTTGATTTAGCTTCCGCTAAAGCGGGTTTTAAATATTCCGCTGTTGAATAATTGTGTCGAATATAACAAGTTTAAAGGTCCGACTGTAACATCCTAGGAGTGCCCACCCACAACAATTCTCATGATTTTAAGGTTTAGCACAAAAAAACGGATGATCTGGTAAGGCCAGAATTTACGTAAAAATCTGCGACCACGCGTGGGCATGGGTGGATAATCTTCGTCTTTATATCCTTTGGGTATGGGTTTTCTTATCATGATGGCTGGTATTTTGAAGTTCTGGTTAATTTTTTATTAAAATATAATGGCTATTCGGGTATCAAAGACCAGCCTGGTAGTGCTTTGGCTTTATACAAAAACATGTAGTGCATAAACAACTTCATCCAGTGTCCGGCTAATCCTGGCTCGCCAACGGTATAGCCGATATCTCGGCCCCATTCAGGGTATTTCTCATAATCGGGAACAATGGGAAAAACCGTCATGGTGGCAGCCATTCCATCGCGAATACCATAACCGGATGAAATGATACATGCCGCCCCCATCCTACCCATGGATGCGTGGTGTTTTATAACCGGCTTACCAGCTTTAATGGATTTAATGACATTTAGTGCAACCACTTTTCCCATAACACCTGAAGGCATTCCGGTGCGCGGTGGTGTGGGGAATATGGCTGTTCCATTGGGACTTTTCATGGGTTTGGATATGGCATGAGGTGGAGCAAAGGCAATACCCGCGGCAAAAATATTTTCATAGGCTGGGTTCTGGTAGGTTGATGGCCAATCATTTACACTCCAATTATTAAAATCTTTTGGTGTATAGTCAGCATCCACCTTCATCAAACCATTGGGCGCGAAAAGATTATCTGTTATGTCATCCCCTTCCCTGTCGTAGGCTTTTAATCCAACACCAGCAAAAGCCGGAATCAGCATGGAAAAGTCAAACTCAACGTTTTTATGCTCACCATCGAGATTTTCATAATGAATTTTCCCAGGTTCAACTTTTGTAACCCCTGCTCTTTTTATCCATTTTATACCATATTCGGCAAGGATTGACTCTGTGAAAATCTTTGTGGATGTTACGTAGCCCCCTTTTTTAATGAAAGCGCCTCCCATGCCAAAATCGCCTAGTTCATATTCGTTGGTAAGCCAGATGATCTCTGCTTTGTCCATGAGTTTACGCTTATTGATCTCAAAAGCTACATTCAAAGCATATTCAAAAGCAGCTCCCTGACAGGTAGCCATTGGGTGGCCTGTACCAATAACAAATCTTTGCTTTTCACCACGGGCCATTTTGTCAAGCGACTCCTGAAGTTTGCTCCAGGTATGCAAAGCATGATCAGTGGTGCATACTGATAAGGAATTTGCCTGAGGTCCCAAACCGGGCGTAGCAGCAAAATTAAGTTTGGGCCCGGTAGCATTGATCAGGTAATCGTATTCAACCCGTTCCATTTTTCCACGATGGGCTTCATGAGTATATTCAATTTCCAGGAAAGGGTTGGTTCCATTTAGCCCGTCAGGATAGATGTTTTTGGCAAGTGCCTGCTTATAAATTATCCCCTTTTTCTTGTATACCGGAGCCAGGGGAAAGGTAACCTGCTCGCTTGTCATCTGGCCAATACCCACCCATATATTCGATGGGATCCATTGGTATTTGCTGTTGGGTGTAACCATAACTACGTCATGCTTTTTGCCCAGATTCTTTTTGAGAACCATAACGGCGGTATGTCCTGATACGCCGGCACCTAAAACTACTACTTTTGCCATAATGTGTGGATTTTTGGTAGGAAATTAGAATATTAACCACAAGCCATATTTGTTAATGAAAACAAAAATAAGCTTAACAAAAGTAAAAAAGATTTCGACAAAAAGAGTATTACAATCTTATCTTTAGTAAGACTGAATAAATATAAAGTAAGGAGACAATTTTTCAGGATATCAAAGCAGAGCGCAAAAGCCGCTGAGCAATTTCGGTAGTAAGTTTGCGGCCAATAAAGACAAGGTGACTCTTCACTGTCTTTTCGTCAGCAGGTTTAATTGTGAGTGTTTTTCCAGCCGATTGAAGTAGATATACCTGGCCCTTTTCATTAAGTACATAACCTTTTATCCGGTAAATATCCTGGTAATAGATAGATAAGCTGGTCCGAAGTAATATTTCGAGTTTCTGAATGTCAAACTGCCCTTCTGTTTCATAAAAAATGCTGTTTATTTCATGAGATTCTGTTTTATTTGTTGCGAAATCAAGAGAAAACAAGGGTTTACCAGCGTTGGGCATTTCAAGAGAAGCAGTATCGAGAATTCCATTTTCCGTTAACAACAAATGTGCATAGGGATTGATTCGATTAACAACAGATTGTATTTTTTCGAGCTCAGACGAAGATACAATCCCCGTTTTATTAAGCACTACAAGATCTGAAGCTACAATTTGACGGGCAGCTTCCGGTGTTTTAGAAAGGTAATCTTCAATAACTTCCACATCAACCATACAGATGATCTTTTTTAAATCGAAAACTTCCATCACAAAATCTTCTTTAAAAATGGCTGAAAGATTTCCGGCATCTGCTATGCCTGTTGTCTCGATAAAAAGATTGTCGGGCTTTTTCTCCAATTGTGCTATCTGATCGAGTGCATCATACAAATCGGCATCAAGGTTACAACACAAACAGCCGTTTGTTATTTCAAATATCTTCTCAATATTTCCAGTTATCAACGATTTATCGATATTTACCTGCCCCACTTCATTTTCAATAATGAAGTTATTTTGTTTATCAAAAGATTTCAGTAAACCATTTAGCAGAGTAGTTTTTCCAGAACCCAAAAACCCGGTGATAATAAAAACATTCACTTTATTTGACGCCGCTATCGATTGATTATTCAACTCTTCTGAATCTTTGATTTGCATGGTGTAAATACTTGAAATTTAAAAACTGATTATGGGAGGATTTTAACCTGCCACTATAATATTTATAGTGTTTACGGTATTTGTTAATTTTAAAACCCTTTTTGGAAACGTTAAACAGGTTAGATATGTTTGCGGTTCTGCCATAAAAAAGCCGGATAAAAAATCATCCGGCTTTTTTGGGATAGAATTTTTCTTAATAGCTAATCGAAACAATACGTCCTTCGGTAAAGGAGAAGAATTTCTCTTTTTCGGCAACTTTGATTCCTTCCATAAGTTCTGTTTCTTCAATACCGGCAATCTTCATACAACCAGGGCAGGCATAAATGGTCACACCCTTTTCAAATAAAGTTGTAATAGATTCCTTTAAGGGTGTAAAATGGCCATAAGACAAATCTTCAGCATCTTTGGTTACAAGATTAACAGCATCAATGTCGAGGTAAATCAAAACATCCTTGTCATCAGCCATCATTAATGCCATCTGAAAGGGCATCAAAACCCTGTGAGGGTCGTTATGATCTTTGGTGATGTGGATGAATATTCCATCCTTTGCCGATCCTGCAATCTCCTTAATAACTTCAACTTCCTTCACTTTTTCAGTGCAGGAAAACATTGCCATAGCAACCACAATCAATACGAATAGTTTTTTCATAATCTGTGCTTTTAAGTTTTAGAATTATTGATCAAAATTAATCGTTTCGTATAGATAATAGTGCGATAAATAATTTTTTATTCTTTTAATTTACAAAGTTAGGATACTACAAATATTCTGTAACCGACTTTATAAAGGATTAAAATTCTATTTTTTTTACCATGTTTGGTGTGGAAAAAATATGTACGTTTGCGACAAAATTCAACACAGAAAAATGCAAAAAAGCCCATTACTGGTATATTTTTTAGCCCTTATGGCCGTGGCCTTCTGGGGGTTTTCCTACATCTGGATGAAAGTGGTTTATGAATACTATGGCCCAATTACCACTATGTTTCTCAGATTGAGTATGGCATCGGTCTTTTTTTATGGGTTACTGGCGTTGATGGGTAAAAAAGAAAAAATAGATAGAAAAGACTATCCTACCTTCGCGGTTCTGTCTTTCTTTTTGCCTTTTTGTTATTTTCTGGGTGAGAGTTTTGGCCTAAGCCTGGTTTCGCCTACGGTTGCCGCGGTAATTATTGCTACTATCCCGGTTTTCACCCCAATGCTCGGCTATTTGGCTTTCAGGGAAAAATTAACCAAACTCAATATTGCAGGATTTTTTATTTCTTTTAGCGGAGTAATAATAATGATATTGGATGGAAAACTCCGCTTTAGTGCATCGCCACTGGGAGTGTTACTGCTTTTTTTCGCTGTGTTTTCTGCTCTTGTAAATATCATCTTCTTGAAAAAGCTGGCCCTGAAATATTCATCAACCACCATTATCAAAGTGCAGAATTTATTAGGTGCAATTTTCTTTCTTCCTCTTTTTCTCATTTTTGACTACCAGGAATTTATTACGATCAAACCCACCCCTGCTCTTATCTGGAATTTGATCATGTTATCCGTATTTGCATCCACTTTGGCTTTTATGTTTTACACCATTTCGGTGCGGTCAATTGGAGTGGCCCGTTCGGCTATTTTTACAAACCTTATTCCGGTTTTTACCGCCGGGTTTGCTTTTCTAATTCTGAGAGAACAGATAGACCTTAGTAAAATACTGGGTATATTTATTGTCATTTCCGGCATATTCTTAAGTCAGAAAGCAAAGTTAACAGCCTTAGAAGAACCAGCTGAAAAAGGATTGTAGCTCGTGTAATTGCAGCAATTTTAGCTAAAATACGTCTGAAAAATCAGGAAAAGCCTCTGATATTTTGGCAAAAGAGAGACCTTCCGAAAAAAGTATCTTTTATCTCTTGTATATTAAATTTCTTTACTATTTTTGCACCACTCAAAACGAAGGCCCTTTTTTATGTCTTCAATCAATTAAAGTTCCTTTAAATAACAATACAAGGCGGGGTAGCTCAGGTGGTTAGAGCGTCGGATTCATAACCCGAAGGTCACGAGTTCAACTCTCGTCCCCGCTACTAAAATCCCTTTTTATCTTTATGATTTAAAGGGGTTTATATTTTATATGAAACAAAATAGTATTTCAAATAAATTGAATGGAAATACGATTTTTATTAATAATTAAAAAAGAATAATATTTTTTTGGCTGATAAAAAAGTAAATTGTAACTTTGCAGGCCTAAAATGAAGGAGTATCAATAATCGTTATTGACAATAAAACTTATTAATAATCATGTATATCGACCAGGAGAAGAAAAAAGAAATTTTTAAAACCTATGGCAAATCTGATACAGATACCGGGTCATCAGAAAGTCAAATTGCCCTATTTACCGCCAGAATTACCCATCTTACAGGCCATCTAAAAGCCAATAAAAAAGATAAAGGTACACAAAGAGCACTCATAAGTCTGGTTGGAAAAAGAAGAAGATTACTGGATTATCTCAAGGATAATGAGATTAACAGGTATCGCGATATCATAAAGAAACTTAACTTAAGAAAATAATACTTTTCGGAAAATTGGAAAGAGGCAATTAACTTTTTAATTGCCTTTTTTTATATAGCTAATCGAAATTGCACTCTTTTTAAACCATTAACTTAATCATAGTGTTTAAATAAGCGTAAACTTTAGAAAAATAGTAACAAAAAAGAAGAATTATGACGAGCATGACAAGAGGAATTCAGAAGACCTTTGAAATGGGTAACGGACAGTCTATTACCATTGAAACCGGCAAACTTGCCAAACAGGCCGATGGCTCTGTAGTAGTGCGAATGGGCAACACCATGTTGCTGGCTACAGTAGTTTCAAGAAAAGAAGCAGCAGAGGGACAGAATTTTTTCCCTTTATCTGTTGATTATCAGGAAAAATATGCAGCAGCAGGCCGTTTTCCCGGTGGTTTTTTCAAAAGAGAAGCCCGCCCATCAGAATATGAAATTCTTATATCACGTTTGGTTGACAGAGCCCTAAGGCCCATGTTTCCTGACGGTTACATGTGCGAAACACAGGTTTTGATATACCTGATTTCTGCCGATAAAAACACGTTACCTGATGCTTTAGCTGGTTTTGCCGCTTCAGCAGCCCTAATGGTATCTGACATTCCTTTCAACGGCCCCATCTCTGAAGTAAGAGTGGCACGCATAAATGGCGAATATGTTATCAATCCATCCATTTCAGAACTGGCAGATTCCGATCTTGAAATGATTGTTGCCGGCACCATGGAAAACATTGTTATGGTAGAAGGTGAGATGAAAGAAGTTGGTGAAAAAGATATGCTCGAAGCCATTAAAGTAGCGCACGAAGCCATCAAGCTGCAATGCACCGCTCAATTAGAGCTCGCCGCGATGGTTGAAAAAGCTCAGGTAAAAAGAGAAGTTGCTCCTGCAGCTGAAGACATCGAATTAAAAGAAGAGATGCATCGCGAATTGTATCAGAAAGTTTATGATACTGCCCGTTCCATAGTTTCCAATAAGCATGAAAGATATGAAGCCTTTGGTGCAATACTGGATTCATATCTCGAGAAATATGATGAAGAAACTTTAGCAGAAAAGAAATCTCTCGCCAAAGAATATTTCCACGATATTGAGAAAGAAGCCGTTCGGCAAATGGTTGTAAACGAGCAGATTCGTTTAGATGGTCGTAAACCCGACGAGATCAGAGATATTTGGTGCGAAGTGGATTACCTGCCCATGGCTCATGGTTCTGCCGTTTTTACAAGGGGTGAAACCCAATCTCTGACCACTGCTACCCTGGGAACCAAGCTCGATGAGCAAATTCTGGACGGAGCTGTTGTTGAAGGAAAGAGTAAATTCATGCTCCACTATAATTTCCCCCCTTTCTGTACCGGAGAAGCGAAGTTTTTAAGAGGAACCAGTCGCCGTGAAATAGGACATGGAAACCTGGCTCATCGCGCACTTAAAGGTGTTTTACCCAGTGGAAATGATAACCCATATACAATAAGGGTTGTATCTGATGTTCTCGAATCAAACGGTTCATCTTCTATGGCAACCGTATGTGCCGGAACCCTTGCTCTGATGGATGCCGGTGTTAAAATAACAAAACCCGTTTCTGGTATTGCCATGGGTTTGATTGCTGATCAGAAAAGTGGAAAGTATGCTATATTGTCTGATATTTTGGGTGATGAAGATCATCTGGGCGATATGGACTTTAAAGTAACCGGCACCCGCAACGGTATTACCGCCTGCCAGATGGATATTAAAATAGATGGACTTAGCCACGAGATTCTTGAAAACGCCCTGGAACAGGCGAAGGTAGGCAGATTGCACATATTATCTAAAATGGAAGAAGTTCTTAGCGAACCACGAGAAGACTACAAACCTCATGTTCCACGCATCGTGAAAATGACTGTTCCCAAAGAATTTATTGGTGCTATCATTGGACCGGGAGGAAAAGTAATTCAGGAAATGCAGAAAGAAAGTGGCACTACCATAGTAATTGAAGAAGTTGGCGATTACGGTGTAATTGATATCGTTTCCGAAAACAAAGAATCAATCGATTTTGTAATAAACAGAATCAAAGGTATTACAGCCATTCCTGAAATTGGAGAAATTTATCAGGGAACCGTTAAAAGTGTTGTTCCTTTTGGTTTGTTTGTTGAAATCATTCCTGGTAAGGAAGGTTTGCTTCATATTTCTGAAATTGCATGGAAAAGACTGGAAACCATCGAAGATAGCAAGATAAAAGTAGGAGATTCTATCGAAGTTAAGCTTCTTGATGTTGACAAGAAAACAGGTAAATTTAAACTTTCCAGAAAAGTTCTTCTGCCAAGAGATAAACCTGCCGGAGACGATAGAAAACAAGACAATAACAATTAGAAACATCTTATTATCAATGCAATAAAAACCCGCTGCCTGTTTTTTCAAAGCAGCGGGTTTTACTTTACCCTTTCTTTTGATTAGGGAAGCAGAGAAAATCTTACTAATTTTAGCCACTAATTTTAAAAACTTACACATGTCGCATCTTGTAGCTCCATCTTTGCTGGCTGCCAATTTCCTTAAGCTGGCCGATGATATAGAAATGGTTAATAACAGCGATGCCGATTGGTTTCATGTTGATGTAATGGATGGCCATTTTGTTCCTAATATCTCATTCGGATTTTCAATTATTTCACAGATAAATACCATTGCTAAAAAACCCCTCGATGTACATCTTATGATCTCCAATCCTGATCAGTTTATTGATGTATGCAAAGATGCCGGTGCCTATGGACTTACAGTTCACTATGAAACCAGCACCCATTTGCACCGAACCATTGACCAGATTAGAAAGGCGGGCATGAAACCCGGAGTGGTTATAAATCCTCATAATCCGGTAAATCTTCTCTCTGAAATTGTTGCCGATGTTGATCTGGTTTTGCTGATGTCTGTTAATCCCGGATTTGGGGGCCAGAAGTTTATTGGCAATACCTACGATCGCATATCCCGTTTAAAAGACCTTTTACTGGCCAAAAACAGCCACGCACTGATAGAGATTGATGGCGGTGTAGACACATCTAACGCCAGAGAACTTATTAAACGGGGAGCTGATGTATTGGTAGCTGGTAGTTTTGTATTCAAATCTATTAATCCTGCACAAACAATAAGTGACCTTAAGAAATACTAAACCAGATATTATTATGGCACAAAGAAAGATCGTTGTATTTACCACTGGCTTTTTATTGATTATGGGAAGTTGTGGTTTATTCTCATCAAGAAGTTCCTGTGAAAAGATAATTGAAAAACGAGCCATGGTAGCCCTGCTTACTGATGTTTTTTTATTAGAAGCGCAGGTAGGTAATGTGCAGGCTACCATTGAATTAAGAGACTCGCTCGAATATTATTATTCCGGAGTATTTCACAAACATAATGTTACTTCCGAAGAATTTGAAAAAGCTTATAAATGCTATCTTTTAGATCAGGAAAATATGGCCTGGATTATGGATGAAGTTTTAAGCTCTCTTAGCATCATCCAAAGTAAAATTGACGAAAAAAAAGAAGACCAGGAATAAACCTGTCTTCTTTAATGAATGAGGAGTAAAATAGCATTGTTCTATTTATAAAATCTTGCTGTAATATTCTCCAGATCAGCCCCATCATCTGTGGTGTAAGTAAGAGATATTTCGCCCCTTCCAAAAGCTCCCGAACCTTTTATTTCAATGGTATCATCGCAGATTCCCTGACGGGGAATAGTAATGGTATTGCCTGCAATAATGGCTCTGGCACTTACATCCATTCCCTGATAATTGAAGTTTTTGATCAACACTTCAGATGAGTTATCAGGATTTCGGATAATCTGCACGGTAAAAGGCCCAAAATCACCGAAAATATCTCCTGTTTCAAAACAATTCCAGGTACCAAGAAAATTTTCAACCGGGTCGCCAAACATGCCGTCCAGGTCATCTTCTTCACAAGAAGTAAAAGAGATTGCAAGAATAATAACAAAAAGCAGGCTGAGAAAACGGGGTCGTATTTTCATAGTTAAGAAATTTAGAAATGGGAACCAATTTGCGCGATTATTGAAAACCGCTCTTAGAACTACTATAACTGCAATTTCCGGACCACATTACAATACACTGTCTAAAAGCTGATCATCAGCTATATTGGGTAAAGTAATCTTAAGCGCTGGCTCGGCCTTCATGGCTCTTTTTATAGCAAATATAGCTTCATCATTCCGGGCCCAGCTTCGCCTGGAAATGCCGTTATTTACATCCCAAAAAAGCATAGACCGTAATCTTCTTTCTGCATCATCAGTACCATCAACCATCAAACCAAAACCGCCGTTAATCACTTCCCCCCATCCTACTCCACCACCATTGTGTATCGAAACCCAGGTAGCCCCGCGAAAACTATCACCAATTACATTTTGAATAGCCATATCAGCAGTGAACTGCGATCCGTCATAAATGTTTGATGTTTCTCGATAAGGAGAATCTGTGCCGGAAACATCGTGGTGATCACGGCCCAGAATAACAGGAGCCGAAATTATCCCTTCCTTTATTGCTTTGTTGAATGCAGCAGCAATTTTAATCCTGCCTTCCGCATCCGCATATAAAATACGTGCCTGCGAACCAACCACAAGCTTATTTTCTTCTGCATTCTTAATCCACAACAAGTTATCAGCTAATTGTTGCCTGATTTCTTCGGGAGCATCCTTCATCATCTCTTCCAGTATATTGGCAGCAATTTCGTCGGTAGCTTTCAGATCTGCCGGGTCTGATGATGCACATACCCAGCGGAAAGGGCCAAACCCATAATCGAAGCACATCGGTCCCATAATATCCTGTACGTAGGATGGATATTTATATTTTCCAGTATCAGAAAAAACATCCGCCCCTGCTCTTCCGGCTTCCAGTAAAAAAGCATTGCCGTAATCCCAAAAATACATTCCCCGTTGGGTAAGTGTATTTATGGCTTTCACCTGCCGAATAAGTGATTCATGTACTTTTTGTCTGAAGAGCTCTGTATTACCAGCCATCATTGTATTTGCCTCATCAAAAGATAAACCTGCCGGATAATACCCTCCAGCCCACGGATTATGCAAGCTGGTTTGATCAGATCCCAATTCAACTTCGATTTGATGATCAACCAGTGCTTCCCACAAATCAACAATGTTGCCCTGGTATGCCAGTGAAACGGCTTCTTTGTTACTTTTGGCTAATCTAATCCGGTCTATTAAGGCATCCAGATCATCAAAAACTTCATCTACCCAACCTTGCGAATGTCTTATCTGGGTAGCTTTGGGATTCACTTCAGCCACAACACAAACAGCACCTGCAATAACTGCAGCTTTGGGTTGTGCCCCCGACATGCCACCCAACCCGCTGGTAACAAAAAGTTTACCGGCCAAACCTTCACTTCCTTTGGTAAACATCCTGCCGGCGTTAAGTACGGTAATAGCTGTTCCATGTACAATTCCCTGTGGTCCAATATACATGAACGAACCCGCTGTCATTTGCCCGTATTGGGTTACTCCCAGAGCGTTAAAGCGTTCCCAATCATCAGGTTTAGAATAATTGGGAATCATCATTCCATTGGTAACAACAACACGGGGAGCATCTTTATGCGATGGAAACAATCCCATAGGATGGCCGGAATACATTACCAGGGTTTGCTCATCAGTCATTTCTGAAAGATATTGCATACACAAAAGATACTGGGCCCAATTTTGAAAAACCGCCCCATTTCCACCATAGGTAATCAGTTCATGAGGATGTTGTGCTACAGAATGATCCAGGTTATTACTGATCATAAGCATAATTGCCGCAGCCTGCTTCGATTTATGTGGAAAATCATTAATTCTTCGGGCATAAATCTTATAATCGGGTCTGAAACGATGCATGTATATCCTACCGTAATTTTTTAATTCGCTGGCAAACTCCAAAGCCAGTATATTGTGATGACGCTTAGGAAAATACCTAAGAGCATTTTTCAATGCAAGCCTTTTTTCCTCAAGGGTTAAAATATCTTTACGAACAGGAGCGTGATTAAGTGAAGATTCAAAACTTTTCGGCTCGGGGAGCTCATCAGGAATACCTCGCCTGATAAGATCCTGAAATTGTTGTAATGTAATGTTTTGGTGCATGATAAAGGATGAATTATTAATTATATTAGGGTTAATAATCTTCCTGACTAATCACAAGCTTCAACTTGTTCTACGTCAAATATTTCAATATCCCATTCAAAATAATCAGAATTAACCACTTCCATTTTCAATCCATCAGAGGTAAAACGCAAACCCGCAAGTCCGCCTCTAAGGCTCTGACCAGGTTTTAGACAAACTTCAGTAAGCTCACTTTCCTGAAAAGCCATTTTATCATTATAAAAGGTAACTGTGAATGACCAATTTACCGGATATTCATTCTCGTTGGTAACTCTCAGGTTTAGGCTTACATCGCTATCTTTTTTTAAGGGAGAAACCTTCTGCCAGCTATACATTACTTTTACTCCATCTTCGGTTTTAAAGTCGGTATAACCACGTTGAGCCATAGAAGAAAAGCTTCCAGCCATAAACATTAGCGTAATTAATAATAAAAATCGAGTTTCCATTTTAAAAAATTATTTGTAAGATTAAAAATTAATGATTTGTATGCTATTACTACTATTGAACAATAGATTGCCAGCTACTTACAATCCTCCTATTTCCGCTCCCACTTGTCTCAAACCCTTCATCCAGTGATTTACAATGGCAACATTATCCGCAAAAGGTAGCTGTAATAATATTTCTACAAAATTAAGGTAAGATCGTTTATCCTTACTAACTTTCAAATCATTAAAAAGTTGTTTTCCACCATCAAATATCCCATGCATATAGTACCAAATAGCTTTCATCTGGCCTAATAATTTTCTTTCATCTAATATTTTTGATTGCAAACTCTCAAAAACTTCTTCATGAAAAGCACATAATCGCCTTCTTTTTTCTGTTTCGTTCATATTCAGTTTTTTAATCTGGGATGGTAAAAAAGGATTGATCAATGCACCCCGGCCAACCATCCAGCTATTTATTGCAGGCAACAGTTGCTGTAAAATTTCAAAACTATCGGCATTGTATATATCACCATTATAGGTAACGGGAATCTTGCTTAAAGCGGCACAATTTAAAAAGCTGTCCGGATCAGTTTTTCCTGAATAAAGTTGTCTCCCTGTGCGGGCATGAATGATGAGTTCAGAAATGGGATAGTCGTTAAAAACTTCAATTACACGGGGCAATTCATTTGTACTGTAATAGCCTAAACGGGTTTTAACAGAAAGTTTTACAGGTATTCCAGGCATAATATGATCCATCATACTCCTTATTTTATCAGGATGAGGCAAGATTCCGCAACCTCTCATTTTATTGGCAATTCGCGAAAAAGGGCATCCCATATTCCAGTTAATCTCCTGGTAACCCAAATTAGCAAATGTTTCAGCAATAGCAATAATCTCTTTATAATCAACACTTACAAATTGTGGAATGGTTTGGATATCGTTTTCCGGGACAGGTAACACATCAGTAAATTTTGAAAGATTTATCTTATCAGGGTTAACACCTGAAATAAACGGAGCAAAGATCTTATCAAGGCCCGGAAAATGACGAACGTAAGAAGTGCGATATTCCTTTTGAGTTAATCCTTTGAATGGGGCTAAAGAAACCTGTATCGACATTAAAATAAAAATTAGGATATTGATTTTTGGTAACGGCAAAAATACAATTATCCTGTAGATACAAAGTAATTGTCTAATTTTATAAAAAAATTGAGCAGATATTATGCGAAAAGAACGAGACTTTATTGGCGAAGCAGAACTACCGCATGATGCGTTGTATGGGATTCATTCCTGGCGGGCCATGCAAAACTTCAATAATAACAGCCCTTTTAATCTGGAATGGTACAAAGCTATTGGCATTGTAAAGCAAGCCTGTTATGTTACAGCCATTTCCTTTTCGCGGGCTGCGGAGCTTAAATACCCTGAAAAAGAATTACCCCCGGGATGCAAGGATATTTCTATTTTGGAGTTACTGGAAGAAATTGCGATCAAAATTTCTCAGGGCGAATACTTTAATCACTTTGTGGTACCAGCCATACAAGGTGGAGCAGGTACAGCCATTAACATGAATATTAACGAGATTATTTGCAATGCAGGATTACAAAAATTGGGTCTTGATTCTGGGTCTTACGATAAAATTGATCCTTTTCTGCACGCCAATATTTTTCAATCTACCAACGATGTTATTCCAACTGCCTTAAAGGTGGCTATGATGAACCAGCTCAATATACTGGAAACCAGCATTAATGAACTTCGTTCATCTTTTGAAAAACATGAACAACTTTCGCGCAAACAGTTGCGAATAGCTTATACTCAAATGCAGCAGGCAGTGCCATCATCTTTCGGATTGCTTTTTGGTGCCTGGGCCGATGCTTTATCGAGAGACTGGTGGCGCGTATCCAAATGTTTTGAACGAATTAAAGTAACCAATCTCGGAGGCGGTGCCACCGGAACGGGTATGTCAATTCCGCGTTACTTTATTATGGAAGTGACAGAAAATCTCAGAAAAATTACCGGTTTGCCTGTTACCCGAAGCGAAAATCATACTGATTCCACACAAAACCTTGACACTATAGTGGAAGTTAGTGCCATCTTAAAAGCGCATGCCGTTAACCTCGAAAAAATTGCGGCTGATCTGCGATTGCTTGCTTCCGACATAACAGGTACACCTGAAATTTATTTACCCCAAAAGCAAACTGGGAGTAGCATTATGCCGGGAAAAGTAAATCCAGTGATCAGTGAATTTATTATCAGTTGTGCCCATAAAGTTTATGCCAACGATATGCTCATAAGTAACCTTTGTGGGCAAGGCTCACTTGATTTGAACGCATATCTGCCAGTTATAGGAAATGCTATGCTGGAAAGTATTCATCTGCTTATCAAAGCAGATCAGTCGATGCTGGCCAATCTTGTAAACGAACTTGAAGTGAAGTCAGAAACAGCCCATGAAAAATTATTCCACAGCCCGGCAATTACAACAATTCTACTTCCGGTAATCGGGTATAAAAAGGCAACGGAACTGGCATTATTAATGAAAAAGGATAACATTAATATTTATCAGGCCAATGAAAGAATGGGTTATATTGATCTTAAACTCCTTGAGAAACTTTTGCTTCCTGAGAACCTGCTAAAACTGGGTTATTCGCTAAATGATATTGATTCAAATAGTTCTTCCTGAATTAAGATATTAAGAGTAAAAAACATAAAGTAATTTGTATGGGAAAGGAAAGCAAACCCCACATAGGTATTTTTGGACGACGTAATAATGGGAAAAGTTCGTTTATCAATGCCATTGCAGGCCAGGAAATAGCCATAGTATCCGATTTTGCCGGAACTACCACCGACCCTGTAAAGAAATCGATGGAGATTTCGGGTATTGGTCCTGTAATACTTGTGGATACAGCTGGAATCGATGATGTGGGCGAATTGGGTGCAAAAAGAATAGCAAAAACCAGATCAATTATTAAAACCGTTGATCTGGCCATATTGATCATAGCCCAAAATATTTTTGGTGAATTTGAAAAACAGTTGCTTACAGATTTTACCCAACAAAATATTCCCACAGTAATTATTCATAACAAATCAGACCTTGCTGCAATTAACAAAGAATTAAAACAAGTATTATCAAGAGATTTTCCAGAGATTCCGGTTATGGAATTTTCAACCATAGATCCGTTTAACCGGGAAGAAATTATTGCATCTTTACGAAAAACCATTCCACCATCAGCTTGGAAAAAGAGCAGTCTGTTGGGCGATTTGCTGTCTTACGGAGACCTTGTGCTGCTGATTACACCCATTGATATTGAAGCTCCGGAAGGCAGGCTGATTCTCCCCCAGGTGCAGGCTATCAGAGATATACTCGACAATGACTGCATCTGTGTAGTGGCGAAAGAACGGGAAGTAGATTCTCTTATAAAAGTTCTCAACCCCAAACCAGCACTTGTTGTAACCGACAGCCAGGTTTTTCTGAAAGCAGACGCATCTATTCCCAAAGAAATACCCCTTACCAGTTTCAGTATAATGTTGGCCAGGCAAAAAGGCGACTTTGAAAATTATGTAAAAGGAACTCCCAGAATATCTGATTTGAAAGATAACGATAGGGTTCTTCTACTGGAAAGCTGTACCCATCATGTTGCCTGCGACGACATAGGAAGAGTAAAGATTCCACGTTGGATGAATAGCTTTACCGGCAAAAAACTTCACTATGATGTAGTTTCAGGACTTAACGAACTGCCCCGCCCCATGAACGACTATGCACTGGTGGTACAATGCGGTGGGTGTGTAATTACTCCAAAACAGATCAAAGGACGTCTTAAACCTGCTATAGATGCAGATATACCTGTAACCAACTATGGAATGGCCATTGCCTGGATGCACGGAACTTTTACCCGGTCGATAGCCCCTTTTATGAAAATTGATAGCCATACCACAGATTATTTGTAATTTCACCGGCAACACAATTATACAGCTTCCATGACAAAAACCATCTCCGAAATACTCGATCAGGATCACTTCGAAAAACAAGATATTGTTACACTTCTATCTGCTAATGAACAAGATAGAAACCTGCTTTTTGAACGATCTGCCATGATAAAAGAAAAATATGTTGGAAAAAGGGTTTTTTATCGTGGTTTAATTGAGTTTTCAAATTTATGCGCAAAAAACTGCTACTATTGCGGTATCAGAGCTGGAAATAAGCAAACAAACAGGTACGAAATTACCGAGGATGAAATCCTGGAAGCTGCACGCTATGCCTACGAGAATAAATACGGAAGTTTGGTAATTCAATCGGGAGAGCGCTCCGATAAAAGTTTTGTAAAACGGATTGCATCTCTCGTTTCAAGAATAAAGAAGTTGAGTAATGGAGATCTGGGCATAACACTATCAATGGGAGAACAAACCGAAGAAACCTACAAAAGTTGGTTTGATAGTGGCGCTCATCGTTATCTTCTTAGAATTGAAGTATCAAACCCCGAATTGTATCTGAAGTATCATCCAAACGATAAGAAACATGATTATTTCGCACGACTAGAGAGTTTACACCTTTTAAGAAAAGTAGGTTACCAGGTTGGAACCGGCGTTATGATCGGTTTGCCGTTTCAAACTGTTCATGATTTGGCTGATGACCTTATTTTCTTTCGCAATTTTGATATTGACATGGTAGGAATGGGGCCATTTATAGAACACGAAAATACCCCGTTATACCAATATAAGGATGAGCTTTTATCAAAATCAGAGAGGTTTTATCTTAGCCTGAAAATGGTTGCTATACTTAGAATTATGATGAAGGATATAAATATTGCTGCTACTACGGCCATGCAAGCCATTGATCCGTTAGGCAGAGAAAAGGCAATTAAGGTAGGTGCCAATATCATTATGCCTAACCTTACCCCATCAAAATATCGTGAAGATTATCTTCTATATGAAGACAAGCCCTGTTTGGATGAAGATGCCAATGATTGCAAACAATGTCTGGAAGCCCGTATTCACATGGCCGGTGGAGATATAGGTTATGGAGAATGGGGCGACTCCACCCATTTTAAAAAGCGGAAAAAAGACGAAATTAAATAGAAATATTCCGAACAATCTTTAAAATGAAATTCTTAAAAATATTGCAGAATACTTAATAAGGATTAACCCTAGAAGGTAATCCGGAATCAATGCTTTATATAATTATTCTGCTTGCTTTTGTAATACACAAAAGTTTTTCTACGATAAATTGGCCCCAGGTAAGTATTAATCAACCCTACCCCAAAAAGAATTATGCAAGCCATAAAAATATGGCTCCCGCTGTGTAATTCCCAATACCAATTATGGAAAAAACCCATATAGACAGTATTGTAAAAAAACTGTATAATAGGAAATTCAACACCCGAGATAAAGGTTACGATAATATCTATCAAAATGAATATTATCATAAGCGCAAGGGCAAAACTCCCCAGTAAAGCAATGGTGATAGTTTTAAACATTACTATTATGGTTTCGGAAAGTTGCAAATTATTTAACATATTGTCAAAGGTTATTCTTCCGCTGGAAAATAATGCCAAAGCAATTATAAATGTAGATACAATAATAAAAACATCCCAGTTTTTCATGATCAATAGAATTAGTTTTGGTGAGTCAATCCTTTCTTGGGGAAAGAAATATTATTTTTTTTAATTAATTTTTAATCAAAAAAGTTTTTTAAAATTTAATGTTTATACGACATGTTGCCGATTTGGTTATACAAAAGAGCTAAGTTTTTTATGTTTTCCCGATTTTTTTGCCGGTTAATTAATTTATTATCAATAGAAGTCTAAAAAAGAAGCTGTTCAATTTTTGCACGATGCTGCATTTATCTAAAGCATCGTAAAATTGAAAAATGAAAAAAAGATAAAATTGAATTACAACTATAGTAGAAATTATTGTCATTATTTATTACAATGTAATTATTAATGACAGAAATATGTAATAAATTAGCACACATCAGCCGTCTTTTTTAAATATAAAAATTAGCAATAATTTTCATATTGCTTATTTAATGATATTTATAAACTATGGCACATATATTGTTAATAAAAAATGTCGGATTTTGTTCTTTTTCTGGAAGCTGATGAGTTTTTGAAGAAATTTAAATTCCTCCATCCGACAATAGTTTTTAAACAATATTCTTCAAATACCTCAATCTCTTCATGTGTGTTTTTGGTTTTGGTTTCCGGTAGTCTTGATTCGTGAAAAATCATGACTACCGGTTTTTTACTCACTTTTTTAAAAAAATGAGCTAAATAAGTATGACCTGGATTATTTACCAAACAAGAAAGTATGCAGAAAAAGTATAAAAAAAACGAATTACCCCCAGAAGAAACCTTAAGTCGATTTCGGCTTTACCAACCGTTAGTAAAACTTTGGAAATATAAACAAAATAAAATTCTTAATATTTCTATCATTTCCGAAATTCTCGATATTGATCAACAAACCATATATAAAGACTTCTCCTATTGTTTTAAATGGAATATGAAGCCAGATATGGCAATTGATATTGATAATATTATTAACTGCATCGATATTTTTCTTGGGGAGAGAAATATTAAAGAAACCATTCTTATTGGATTAGGTAAACTTGGGACTTCCCTTTTAAAAAATGAAAGTATAGCCGGAAGTGGACTCAGGATTGTAGCCGCCTTTGAAATTGATCCTGATAAAATCGGAACTGTTATCGGGGGAATTAAAGTTCAGAGTATGGAAAAACTCCTCCAGTTTGTAAAACAAATGCATATAAAAATGGCTATGATTGCCACAACACCAGAAAATGCTTATCAGGCAAGCCAGGCAGCCATTAATGCCGGCGTAGGTATTATATGGAATTTTACCCAAACCCCTTTGGATGAAAAGAAAGGAATAATACTTCAGAATACACTTTCTGAGTTTAATATTGAAAAAGACTATCAAATAATCTTAAGTCGGTTTTAGTTTATTCCAAATTATCGACCTGCTTTTTAATTGCATCATTATCTGATTATTAAAAGCCTGATTTCTATTTAAATAGTAGTTTTTAAGGATCAAACTCTTCAAAAGCTTTAGCCATACTGTTGTAAAAATAGATTTATAAAAATTGCGGCACTTTAGACCAACCCATAGTTTACTTCGGTAAAAAAACAGGTAATTCCCCTCTATTACATAAGTGAATGTAGTTTTACTTTTGTTCAGATATGATTAAAACTTATATTTAATATAAAAACTGGCAAAATGAAAAAACTTAACAATCTGCACTTATTTATTATTTTAATTTTTGTTGCTATGATGATTTCATGCAATAAAGATGAAAGCGAAATTCCCAAAAGTAAAAATCCGGCTGATAACCAGGAACTAATTATAAACAATAATATCGTTGACCTAAACAACCGGCTCAGTATTAAAAATGATGTCGTAAAAATGATACCATCTTATGAGAATATCATTAAAAGCAGTATGGTAGAAGAATACGACTTTACAAAAAACTTTGCCTTTAAACTCAGGGCAGATGTCAACCCGCCTACTATAGACGGAAACGCTCTAATGGCAACTCATGTAGCCATAAAAGACAATTTCGCATTTGTTTCTTATAATACCCGTGGCAATGAATATGGTGGTGCCGTTGAAATATTCAATGTTTCCGATCCGGCACAACCTTATATTGTTTCGCAGGGTGTTTTTCCCTATGCTGATATTAATGCTGTTGATTATTCTGATGGTAAGATTTATATTGCCGGAGCATTATTAAATTACGAACAGCTTGAATTTAATGGCCCTGCATTATTTTGGGTAATTTCAGTTAACGAGCAAATGCAAATTGTTGATGTTGATGAAGTAGTTGATGTAATTTCTTATTCTGCCAACTCTATAAAGGTTACTGAAGATAAAATTTATGTAACCAGCGGCGATGAAGGTGGTTTCACTATTTTCGATAAATTCACCTACGAACAAATTGACTATATACCAACCATTGATGCCAGATCGATAGACACAAACAGTTCAAACACTTATGTTTTTTCTGGTTTACCCGGGAAAATAGATATTTATGATAATATTACAAACCAGTTCTCATTCCAGATAGAAACGGGTGGTGCGAATATTCCTTACTCGAAATCGCAATTGGCAGTTAACGAAGAATTCATTTTTGCTCCATTAAGCGAAGAAGGAGCTAAGATGTTCTCAAATTCGGGTGATTTATTAAGACACTTCCCCAGACCCAATACCCCTGAAGGAGAATTGGATGAAAATTATGTTACCAACAGTTTATCACTCAATAATCAACTGGTATTTATGGCCAATGGACATGCAGGAATATCAGTGGGAGAAATTGTTCCACAACTTAACGATACTGTAGTAGTGTTAGGTAGCATGGTGTTTGAAGATATGCAATCATCAAATTACGTAATGGCCCGCGATAGTGTTGTTTTTGTTGCCAGCGGGCTTGGTGGCTTAAAAATACTTTCTATAAGTATTGATGAAGGTATTCCAGATGATATTATTCCAACTTTGCCCTGTCCAACACTTATGACTAGTATAGCCATATCATTACCAGAACGGGAAAATGCTATGAATCATAGTCCCTGGCTATTTGATCCTAATAATTCACTGAATGTAATTACATCAGACGAGACTGATGTTTACGTTACATTCATTTTTGAAGGGGCTGGTTGGAGAAATACATTTGGTTATTATGCATACCCCGCAGATGAGCCTCCAACAACCATAGAAGATCTGGGAAAATACGTTGTTTTTCCTAATGTTTCCATGGTAAACGAAGGAGGTGGACTCGAACCTGGTGATATGGTACGTCTTGGTAATGAACCCTTCCCTGCTAACACTGTTATAGGCTTTTATATAGTAGCCAAAGGATGGGCAAATGGACAAATGGTAAATGGTTCATATACACATTATACTGATATTGAATTAAATCCGCAAAATACCCAGCAACATATTCTGTTTATTGAAGAAGGTTGTCAGGATTTAGTGCTTGCCTATGAAGATGTACGCTTGCCGAGTGGTGATAAAGATTTTAATGATATTATCATTGTTATAAAAGATAATCAGGAAGAATTGCCCAACACGAAGTTCAACGTTGATGGGATACCAGGTCTTGACTTATCATCAGAGGAAAAGTAACGGCAGTCATATATCCAAAACGGAGAAGGTAATCTTAAATTATTAAGATTACCTTTTTTTTATTCTGATCTGGGAAAAGCTTTTTACCAGAATCCGAAAACAATCTAATTGATCAGCCTCATTACATCATTAAAATTTGCAAAGAGAATAAGTCCGAGAAGCAATACCATACCCACTGTTTGAGCATACTCCATAAATTTATCTGAAGGTTTGCGACCTACAATAATTTCATAGAATAAAAACATCACATGACCCCCATCAAGAGCAGGTATTGGCAAAATATTCATGATAGCCAGGATAATTGACAGGAACGCAGTAATGGTCCAGAAATGAACCCAATCCCACGTTGGGGCAAATATACTTCCAATGGTAATAAATCCACCCAGACTTTCATGAGCTTTTACTTCGGGTCTGAATAAGAGGCGCAGTTCCTGAAGGTAATTAACTGTAGTATCCCATGCTTTAGCAGTACCGGCAGGTATAGCTGCCAAAAAAGAATACTCGCGCTTTTCGAACTCAAACATTTCATTCATTGGTTTAAGATAAACGCCAATCAATCCTGTTTCTGGCAGGGAAACCGGAAACGATATTCGCTGGTCATCTCTCAAAACTTGCAAGGTAATATCCATACCGGCATACTGACCAATAACCGAACGAAACTCTTCAAAAGACCAGGTTTCGATGTCGTTTATACCGATTATATGATCCCCTTGTTTTACTCCGGCTTTTTCAGCAACAGAGCCATCCAAAAATCCGGCAGCGATAAAAGGAAAGCGAATGCTCATAAAATTAGCACCTCTGTTGGATATTATTTTAGCAAAAAAATCATCAGGTACATTCAGATTCATCATCTCACCATCACGTTCTACAGTTACGTTACTTACACTACCCATAACAAATTCGCGCGGAATTTCTGTAAAATCGTCTACTTCTTCACCATTCATCAGGATGATTTTATCACCTGTTCTTAAACCAATATCCTGAGCAAGAGTATCTGCGACAATTCCGTATTTAACATTGCGGGCAGGCAAGTATTGTTCACCAATTAATGAAAGCATCACAATATAAATAATTACTGCCAGTATAACATTAAAGGTTACACCACCCAACATAACAATTAGTCTTTGCCAGGCCGGTTTCGATCTGAACTCCCATGGTTGAGCGGGTTTATTCATTTGTTCCTTGTCCATAGACTCGTCTATCATACCTGATATTTTCACATAGCCTCCGAGGGGTAACCAACCGATTCCATATTCGGTATCACCTATTTTCATTTTAAAAATAGAAAACCAGGGGTTAAAGAAAAGATAAAACTTCTCTACCCGTGTATTGAAATATCTGGCAGCAAGGAAGTGTCCTAATTCATGAATTATGATAAGTATTGAGAGACTCAGTATAAACTGAATAATTTTAATCGCTATTTCCATTTATTGTTTTATGAGTAAATTAATTATTTTTATTTTAGCTTGCAAAAGTAGTCATTTAAAGTAAGAACGTACCAGGAAGAATTTACAAACAAGACTCCTTATGCGAGGGCCCGTAAATAAGCTCCCTGGCAAAAATCCTTGCTTCTTTATCACTTCTAACCAGATCATCATATTCCGGTTCCGGAAGAAAACATACTGATGCCATTGTTTTTTCAATTATTTCGGGCATCCGTAAAAAACCTACCTGATCTTTTAAAAACGCAGCTACAGCCACTTCGTTGGCAGCATTTAAAATACAGGGCATATTTCCATCCTTTTTCATTGCATAAAAAGCCAGATCAAGATTTCGGAAACTCTCTCTATCGGGTTGTTCAAAGGTAAGTTCAGGAAAATCAAGAAAATTAAATCGTTTAAAATCAGAATAAATTCGTTTGGGATACGCCAGGGCATACTGAATAGGTAATTTCATATCGGGTAATCCCATTTGAGCTTTCATTGAGCCATCTTTAAATTGAACAATAGAATGAATAATTGATTGTGGATGAACGATCACATCAATCTGATCTGTGTTTAGTTCAAATAGCCATTTTGCTTCTATAACTTCAAGACCTTTATTCATTAGCGTTGCTGAATCAATAGTGATTTTACAACCCATATCCCAGTTAGGATGTTTAAGTGCGGCTTCCTTTTTTACATTTTTAAGGAAATCCCGGTCTTTCCCCCTGAAAGGTCCACCAGATGCTGTTAAATAGATTTTCTCAATGGGGTTATAAAATTCACCGGCCAGACATTGAAAAATAGCTGAATGTTCCGAGTCAACAGGATAGATGTTTATACCGGCTTTACGAGCCTTTTCTGTAATCATCTTTCCGGCCACTACTAGTGTTTCTTTGTTTGCCAGGGCAATATTCTTCTTTGCTTCAATAGCTTTTATGGTAGGTTTTAATCCGGCAAAGCCCACCATAGCGGTAAGTATAATATCAATAGAATCAAACTCAACAATTTCTTCAAGGGCCTTTTCTCCGCAGAAAACTTTAATATACAGAGGTTCAAGAGCTTCCTTTACCTTTTTGTACAATTCTTCATTGCCAATAACAACGGCGTTTGGACGATGCTTTATGGCTTGTTTTATCAGAAGCCCGGCATTATTCTGCGCTGTAAGTATTTCAACTTCAAAATACTGCGGATTAGATTCTATCACTTCCAGTGCCTGTGTACCAATAGAACCCGTAGAACCTAGAATGGCTACTTTTTTTTTATTCACAATAGATATGGATTACTTATAAATAGAACTTGTTGTTGATGACAAAATCAGAAAACAATATGATCCAATGGATTAACAGGATTTCCATTAAACCAAAGTTCAAAGTGTAGATGTGTCCCTGACGATAAAGTTCCTGTATTACCAATAATAGCGATTACTTCGCCAGCTTTAACATAGCTCCCTTCACTCTTTAAGATTACATCGTTATGTTTATAAACCGAAAGAAGATTATTGGCATGCTGAATTCCTATTGTATATCCTGTAGTAAGCGACCAGGTAGAAAAAATTACGGTTCCGTCTAAAGTAGCCTTTATCGGGGAACCCTCATCAGCAACAATATCAATTCCGAAATGCTTCTGAGCTGAATTGTAATAATTTGTAATAATTCCCTGCACTGGAGGAAAAAAGAAGAATTGTGATGCTCCGGTAATTTCGGTTGATGAATACTCCTCCTGTATCATCTGGGTAAATTGAGCTTCGCTTTCTACCTGAGCCCTTAAAATGGAGTCTTCGCGGGATCGGGTAAGTTCTGAAATTTCAAAAAATTCCTTATTGCCAAGCGAGTCTGTTATTTCTTCAACCAGTTCGCGGCCTTCAATAATGTTTCTGAAGTTTACAATATACAAATCCTTACTTCTTAATTCAGCTTCTAAAGAGTCAGCCTTAATATTGAGATCGCGCAATACTTTGCGGGTGTTAAAATCTGCATAACCCGGAATATATTCTTTAAGAGGAGTAAATGCGATAATGTAAATTGTAGCAACAACGAGAAAAATTACCAGTGTGCCAAAAAAAACAAATACATTAAAACGGGTAAGGCTAAAAGATATTTTTTCTTCAAATGTATCATCGTTCATCAAAACAAGCCTATACTTGTCATGAAGTTTTGAGAAAAAACCACTTTTGACCTTATTCTTAATCTCTGACATTTATCGAGTAATTAATGCATCTTAACTAGTGGTCTATAAAACCAACTTTAAAGCAAAGTGCAAATATCGCAAATTTAATCCTTTTGTTACCAAATTAAAGAAAGTTTCTGAAGTAAGCTTTAACAAATTCAGAATTAATGCATTGTTATTATTTTTTCATTACCTGAGACCAATTTGTAGGCAAAATAAAAATAATTTGAATTAAAGTTTAAATTGAAATAAATTTGCATTTTCCAAGTTATAATTAGAGCTAAATATATTAAATAAAATCAGGTTTATAAAGTGAATAAACATAAATATCTCACCCCATTTTTACTCTTTCTTACTTTCTTAATTATCAATTCGTGTTCAACCCAAAAAAACACTTTTGTTAATCGCACCTTTCACAGCACTACCACCAAATACAATGGTTATTTTAATGCCCGCGAAAGTTACAGGGATGGATTGAAACGATTGGATGAATTGCATGAAGACAACTACGAAGATGTACTTAGTATTTTTAGGTATGGCAGCACTCAACAACTGTCAACGGTTGCCGGCAATATGGAAACTGCTTACCAGAAATCCAGTACTGCCATAAGGCGGCACTCTATGAATATTAAAGGTATCGAATATAACAAATGGATTGACGATTCATATTACCTGATTGCCCGAAGCCATTATTTTAAACAAGATTTCAACCTGGCCATTCTTACCTTTCAATACATTATCAGGCAATTTCAAACACCCATTGCATATAAATCAAAGGTTTGGATAGCCAAGTCATATATAAAGGCAGAGCAATATGGTAATGCCTTAAAAATACTGGAACTGATTAAACAGGATATTGAAGCCGGACTACTTGATAATGAAACACTTTTATTATATAACATGGTTTATGCCCATTATTACCTGCAACAACGAAACTTTGCAGGGGCTATTCCATACCTGGAAAAAACAACCCAATTTGCCACCAAACGAAAAGCTAAAACAAGGCTTACTTTTATTCTTGCACAAGCACAGCATGAAGAAGAAAATTACGCTCAGGCACAACAAAGTTATGCCAGGGTTCTGAAGTTAAACCCTGATTTTCAAATGGCTTTTCAAGCCCGTATCAACATGGCTATGGCCTTTGATACAAAAACAGGTGATAGCAATTTTATTCTCGGTGAACTCAATAAAATGCTACGAGATAACAAAAACAAAGAGTTTCGCGACCAGATTTATTATGCCCTGGCTCAGTTTTACATGCGGCAAAACATGGAAGCTAAAGCCATTGAAAACTATAATCTCGCCCTCGAAAATTATAAAGACAACAGATCTCAAAAAGGCGTAACATTTTTAAGACTGGCAGAAATCAGCTTTAACAAAAAGAATTACGTAGAGGCTGCACAGCTCTATGATAGCACTATGACTTATCTGTCGCAAGAATATCCATCTTACACTGATGCCGGTCAAAAAAGCCAGTTACTCAATGAACTATCAACCAATTTAATCAGGATTGAACATCAGGATTCTCTTCAAAGATTAGCTTCTATGAATCCTGATCAACGAAATGCCATTCTGGATGCTATAATTGCCCAAATAGAAGAAGAAGACCGGTTGGAAAAAGAACGTGAACAGGAAAGGGCACTTATGCGTCAACAAATGGCCAGAGCAGGCAGAAACCAGTCACAGGCAGGCAGCGACGAAGGTTGGTACTTTTATAACCAATCAGCAAAAAGTTTTGGGCAAAACGAATTTTATGCAAAATGGGGAGAGAGAGAGTTGGCAGATCTTTGGCGTATTAGTAATAAGAGAGTTATGGCTTTTAATGTAAATGGTGAAATATTAGAAGACTCCATTTCTAATCAATCAGGTGGGAAAGTGACTAGAGCAAGTCTTATGGAAACAATACCAACTACCCCCGAGAAACTTGAAAATTCTTATAAACAAATTGCCAGCGCATATTATAATGTTGCTCTGATTTTCAAAGATAGGTTAAAAGATAACCAGGCGGCTATTGAATACTTTGAAGCATTAATAAATCGGTTTCCGGATAATGAAAACAAGCTTCTAAGCGCTTATTTTCTGCATAACATCTTTGATCAGACATCCAACAGTACAAGAGCAAATATTTATAAAAATATGATTATCAGGGAGTTTCCTGAAACAGATTTTGCTAAAATACTTTCCGATCCTTCTTACAGATATAACATGATTGAAAGGCAAAATCGTGTCCAGAATCTTTACTCGCAAGCATATAATGCGTATTCTGCAGGCAATTATACGATCGTAACCAGCTTTTATGCTCAGGCCCTTCAGGACTCCCTTGAAATTTCGAAAGAAGACCAGGCTAAATTTAACTTTTTGCATGCTCTGGTATTGGCAAAAACCAACCAAATGGATTCTTTGGTAAAAAAGCTAACATTTTTAACGGAAAACTTTACCGAAACCCAGGTCCACGTACCAGCCACCAATTTATTAGCCTATCTGGATGATAGAGACCTTATAAGCAGAGCCGATGACATTAGTAAAAATAATTCAGAGGCAGGATCGGGTGATAATATACCTTTAAATGAGCTCTCAAATGAAAGTTCTATATTTTCGTTTAACCCGGATGCGGTACATTTTTATGTTTTTGTGGTCAATACCCGTGAAGTTCAGATTAGGCAAATAAGAGGTGATTTAAACTCCTATAACAATGCTAATTATATTGATAACAAACTAAATATGAGTACTTTGTTTTTTGATTCAAACAAGCAGCTCATTACAGTAACCAACTTTGCCAATGCAACAGATGCACTTAAATATGGGCAGCAGATAAAAACAGAGTTACTCGCCAAAGACTATTCTGAAACCACATTTGATGGATTTGCCATTAGTGTTGAAAACTATCCTGTTTTCTACCAGGAACGAAAACTAGATGAATACATCGAGTTTTTTAACTATTCTTACTCTCGCCTTGAATAAAATCTTTTGTTTGCAGGATTTTTATTTTACTTTTGCTTTAAAAATAAATAAAGAATTAAATGATGTTGGCTAAAATTTCTTCTTAAAACCTATACTCAAAAAGATTAACGCTGACATCTGATTTTCTTTAATAATTGAACTTTACAATGTTTGGAAATAAAAAATCAACAAATACTACTATGTCAAAAAGTAATAACGAAGCAGAACACACATCTATAAACCTTATAGGCAACGGAACAACGATTAAAGGTGAAATAAAAAGCAATGGAGATATTCGTGTAGACGGAACACTTGTAGGACAAGTATATTCTAAAGGAAAGATAGTAGTTGGAAATACAGGAGTTATTGAAGGAGAAATTTATTGCCAGAATGCTGATTTTTCAGGTAATATTTCAGCCAAAGTTGAAGTTTCTGAATTGCTCACTCTCAAAGCAACTTCACGTTTAAAAGGAGAAATTATCACCAACAAACTGGCCATCGAGCCTGGCGCCAGATTTACAGGTGCTTGCACAATGGATAAAGAAGCGTCAACAAATCCGAAGCTTGATCCTAAACCCGACCAGCAAAAAAAATAAAAAATCAACCTAAATTATCCGGAATAGATTGAATAAATTTTCCGGATTTTTTGTACTAAATTAAATCTACCCCATCAGCATACAAAATAACTAAAAGACGCGGCAAAGTGATGAAGATTTATTATTCACCCTTCAAAAGAATAACATTCCTTTCCATTATCTTTTTTTTAGTAACCATTATTTTTTATTACAAGGCACCGAAAAATCTGGTAAGTGATTTTTTATTATTTATTGTCCCTTTCTTTTATATTGTATCAATCCTTTCAGTATTATTTCATTTAAGGGTTGAAAAGAAAAATCCTGTTCATTTTAAAAATTTCCATCTTACATCTATCGCAATTAAACTGGCTTTGTACTTTATAATTCTTATTATTTATGGAGTATTTAAGAATGATGATGTACTGCCATTTTTTATAAGCTTTTTGGTTTTTTACCTGATTTACACATATTTAGATGTAAAAAGCTTAATTAGTAAATTTACTAAGTGAAACACTTAATTTTAATAAATGTATCTTTACGAATATTCAATAAGATACTGATAACCATTTGTTTGTAAAACCCCAAACCATTTACCAATTATATTTTTACAAAAAATACAGATCTACAGTACTATCACTTACTTTAAAAACAAAAATAATTTATAAATTGCGCATCAAAAATTATAAATAATATGATTGGTAGTCAAGGTAGAACATGTAAACTTTTATGCACGCGCAAACCATTCGCTTTATTGTTATCAGTTTTTGTATTTTTTCTGATGGGATTTACATCTGTTCACGCTGCTGAAAGTCACTCAGAAGATAATGTAAAAGACTTTGATGCCGGCAAGGTTATTATTGATCATATTCTGGATTCATACGATTGGCATATTGCAGATTATGGAGACAAACACCTGAGCATTCCTCTACCGGTAATTCTCAATTATAAGGGTGAATGGTATTTTTTTCTAAGTAGTAAATTTCATCATGGCCATGATGCCTACAAGGATTTCAGAATTGCCAAAGAAGGGCCAAAAAAAGGAAAAATTATCAAGGTATTGGATGATGGGGTAACGCCCGATCCGGAAGCTGCTTTTTTACTGGACCTATCAATTACAAAAAATGTTTTCTCTCTGATTATAGCTTCAATATTACTTTCGGTGCTACTAATATCTGTTGGCCGAAATTACAGTCACTGCGGTTTTAAACGTGCTCCAAGAGGAATATCAGCTTTTCTGGAACCCCTCATTTTGTTTGTTCGGGATGATATTGCCAGGGCCGCTATCCCGGAAAATAAGGTTGACAGGTTTTTACCTTATTTACTTACTTTGTTTTTCTTTATCTTTTTTAACAACTTATTAGGCCTTGTACCCTTTTTCCCAGGTGGGGCCAATGTTACAGGAAATATCAGTATAACCTTAACTTTAGCAGGATTTACTTTCTTTATGCTGCATTTTTCTGCTAACAAAGAATACTGGAAGCACATATTTAATACGCCTGGAGTTCCCGTTTGGTTAAAATTACCCATTCCATTGATGCCAATAATTGAAATTGTAGGTGTCTTTATCAAACCTATAGTTTTAACACTCAGATTATTTGCCAATATTAGTGCAGGACATATGATTATTTTGGGTTTTGTTAGCCTGATTTTTGTTATGGGATCATCAAACCATATTGCTGGCTTTGCTATTGCTCCCTTATCAGTTATTTTCGTAATTTTTATGAATTTCCTTGAATTATTGGTTGCATTTATCCAGGCATATGTATTTACATTTTTTAGTGCCATATTCTTTGGTATGGCCGTACCACAAGAACATCATTAATTATACAATTACTTATTAACTAACTATTTTACGTTAAATTTAAAAATTACTAATTATGCAAGATTTATTTGTATTGTTGCAGGCAGGAGCTACTGAATTTGCTGCAGAAATAGCTTCAAATTACATGAAAATGGGTGCTGCCCTGGCAGCTTCGATTGCTGTTATTGGAGCAGCTTTTGGAATTGGAAAAATCGGAGGTACTGCCCTGGAATCAATAGCTCGTCAGCCTGAAGCGGCCAACGACCTGAGATCTTCTATGATTGTTGCCGCAGCTCTTATTGAAGGTGCAACTTTCTTTGCAATTGTAGTTTGTTTGCTGGTATTATTTGTTTAAACGGATGATTAAGATAAATAATTTTTTTAATCGCTGTAGAATAAGTTAAAAACAGAACATTCTCTCTTGTTTGTTCTGATTGTATCTGAATTTAATATTAATTACTATGGAACTGGTAACTCCCGGTATCGGACTAATTTTTTGGATGACCCTTTCTTTTGGAATCGTATTATACGTCCTGGGTAAATTTGCATGGAAACCTATTTTATCTACCATTAAAGAGAGAGAAAGTTACATCGCTAATTCCATCAGGCATAGTAAAAAGATTCATCGTGAGCTTGAAGAATTGGATGCAACAAAAGAAAAAATGCTGCAACAAACACGCAATAAAGCCGATGAAATGCTTAAACAAGCCAAAGCAGGTGGAGAAGATATTATCCAGAAAGCTCATCAACAAGCCCGCAAAGAGGCTGATCAGATAATTGAATCTGCTAAAAACAGCATTTTGGCAGAGAGAAAAGCCGCAGAACGGGAGATCAGACAGCAAATAGTTCGGCTTTCTATAGATGTTGCACAGAAGGTGATCAGAGAAGAGTTTAAAGATGTAGAAAAGAAGAATCAATATATTAACAAATTACTGGAAGACATACAATTAAATTAAACTAACGTGATTTTTAGTAGAAATCAAAACAAAACCCTGTGAAAAATTTGCGCGTTGCAAACCGTTATGCAAAAGCCTTGTTAGGGCTTGCCGAAGAAAATAATTTTCAGGAGCAGGCCTTTAATGACATGAAACTTGCCTACCAGGTTTTTGAAATAAATAAGGAACTTGAAGTTTTACTTAAAAGTCCTATTGTTAGGGTAAGTAAAAAACTCACAATCCTCAACACCATATTTGATGGAAAAATTCATCCTGTTACCCTGCGTTATATGAATCTGGTAACAAAAAAGAAACGCGCCTCATTGCTTAAGGGAATTGCTTTTGAATACTTAAACATCCATAGAGAAAGGATGGATGTTGAAATGGTTATGTTGGTTACAGCTGGCGAAATTGATGATTCATTAATGAGTAAAGCCCAAAACATTGCAAAAACTTTAACCAAAAGAAAATACATTGAATTTGAGCATGTTACAGATCCTTCAATCCTGGGAGGATTTATTCTTAGAATCGGAGATATACAATACAATGCAAGCATAAAACGGAAGCTATCCATGATTAAAAAACAACTTCTTGAAAACTAAAATTTCAGGAAATCATTATTGATTATTCTTTGCACCCTTATCCCAGAAAAATAAAAATATTATGGCAGAAATAAAACCCGCAGAGATATCTGCGATTTTGCGAAAAGAAATGATGGGCCTCCAAATGCAAACTGAGTTGGAGGAAACCGGAACAGTTTTACAAATTGGTGATGGAATTGCTCGTATCTATGGCCTTTCCAGCGCCCAAAGTGGTGAGTTGGTAGAATTTGATGATACCAATCTGCAGGGAGTAGTCCTAAACCTTGAAGAAGATAATGTTGGGGTTGTTTTGTTGGGCGAAACTCATGATGTAAAAGAAGGACACCTTGTAAAAAGGACCAAACGAATAGCGTCAATAAAAGTAGGAGAAGGTTTGCTGGGAAGAGTTATTAACACGCTGGGTACCCCTATTGACGGGAAAGGGCCCATTGAAGGTGAGTTGTTTCAGATGCCTTTGGAAAGAAAGGCACCCGGAGTAATTTACAGACAACCTGTTAATGAGCCCATGCAAACGGGTATCAAAGCCATTGACTCTATGATTCCTATTGGAAGAGGGCAAAGAGAGCTTATTATTGGAGACCGCCAAACAGGGAAAAGTGCCATTGCTCTTGATACCATCATCAACCAGCGCGAATTTTACGACAAAGGTGAACCCGTTTACTGTATTTATGTTGCTGTTGGGCAAAAAGGTTCTACAGTAGCCAACATTATGAGCACCCTTGAGAAACATGGTGCTATGGCATATACAACTATCATTTCAGCAAATGCCAGTGATCCGGCCGCTATGCAATTTTTTGCACCCTTTGCAGGGGCAGCCATAGGAGAGTATTTCAGAGATACCGGAAGACCAGCGTTGGTTGTTTTTGATGACCTTTCAAAACAAGCCGTTTCGTATAGGGAGGTTTCCTTGTTACTTAGAAGACCTCCTGGAAGAGAAGCTTATCCTGGTGACGTATTTTATCTTCACTCAAGATTACTTGAAAGAGCTGCCAAAATAATTAACTCCGATGAAATTGCTGCTCAAATGAATGATGTTCCCGACTCATTGGTTGGAAAGGTTAAAGGTGGCGGATCACTAACAGCACTTCCCATTATTGAAACACAGGCTGGCGATGTTTCGGCATATATTCCTACCAATGTTATTTCCATTACTGATGGTCAGATATTTCTCGAATCCAATCTTTTTAACTCTGGAATCAGGCCTGCAATTAATGTAGGTATTTCCGTATCACGTGTGGGAGGTAATGCCCAGATCAAATCCATGAAGAAAATAGCCGGTACCCTTAAACTAGATCAGGCTCAATACCGCGAATTGGAAGCTTTTTCAAAGTTTGGATCTGATTTGGATCCAACTACAAAAGCCGTTCTTGATAAAGGGGCAAGAAATGTTGAAATTCTCAAGCAGGGCCAGTTTAGACCCATGTCGGTAGAAAAACAGGTTGCTATAGTATACTGCGGAACAAAGGGCTTGTTAAAAAAAGTTGAATTAAGACAAGTTGAAAGATTTGAAAAATTATACCTTGATCTCCTTGAAAAGGAACATAAAGAGACTCTTGAAGAGCTAAGAAAAGGTATTTTAAACGATGATATCATAAAAGTCCTTGAAAATGCAGCAACTGAAACCCTTACCAGGCTAGGTTAAGGATTTTAAACTTAGAAAAAATCTCTTTACAAAATGGCCAACCTTAAAGAAGTTAGAAGCAGAATTGCATCCATAAAATCTACTCGGCAGATTACAAGTGCCATGAAAATGGTATCTGCATCCAAATTAAGAAAAGGACAAAATGCCATTCATAATTTAAGACCTTATGAAGAACAGTTACGACTCATTCTGAATAATGTTAACAAAGGGCTTAAAGAAGAGGACAAAAATATTTTATGCTCTCCCAAACCAGTTTCTGATGCTCTTGTTGTAGTGGTTGCTTCCAACAAGGGTTTGTGCGGAACTTTTAATTCGCACCTTCTGAAAAAAACAGTAAAGCACATACTTATACTCAAAGAACAAGGCTTTAAGGTTAAACTTTGGATCATTGGAAAAAAGGCTGAAGATTTTTTCAAAAAAACCAATTACCCTGTTGACGGATTGTTTCATGATTTGATCGATAAGGTAACTTTTGAAAATGCTTTTAAATTTGCCAATCAGGCGATGGTTAATATTGAAAACGGTACATTTCAGAGAATCGATTTTGTTTATAATCGCTTTGTAAATGCTGCAACCTACGATATTATTGCAGAACAAATATTACCCCTTACGCTTGAAAATAACTCTGATGATATGGGAAGGAGTGTAAAAAAAGGCGAAGAAGTAGAGTACATTCTGGAACCTTCCAAAAAAGAAATTATGAATGAGCTGGTTCCCAAAGTTATTCAAACCTACATTTATAGAATTCTTTTGGATTCTTACGCCAGCGAACAGGGAGCAAGAATGACTTCTATGCATAAGGCAACAGATAATGCTACTGAACTGCTTAAAAATCTAACCATTACTTACAATAAAGTACGGCAATCCTCAATAACCAACGAAATTGTTGAGATTGTGGGAGGTGCAGAAGCACTTAATGCCTGATCTATCAAAAGACTTTTATAACCGGATACACAAATTTTGCCAATGACTTGTGTTTCCGGTTTTTTATTTATTAACTTTGAATGATTAAAACAGAATTACTAATCATTAATATTAAAAAAAATGTTACCAAAAAAAGTAGAGAGTATATTGAATGAACAGGTTGAAAAGGAAGGTTATGCAGCACAGTTATATCTGGCTATGGCTTCATGGACAGAAACCAAAGGATATGAAGGAACTTCAGGATGGTTTTATGCTCAGCACAAAGAAGAAACAGAACATATGCTGAAAATCATCAAATACGTAAACGAAAGAGGCGGAAAAGCCGTTGTTCCTTCTGTAAAACAACCCCCGACAGATTTTGAAAATATTAAACAGGTTTTTGAAGCATCTATGGAACATGAACAAATGGTTACAGCTTCAATCAATAATATTGTAAGTATTTGCCTGGAAGAAAAAGATTTTACCACACACAATTGGATTCAATGGTTTGTTGATGAACAATTGGAAGAGGAATCAGCAGTTCAGAAAATTCTTGATAAACTCAACCTCATTGGAACCGGAAACCTTTATATGTTTGACCGGGATATCATGTCGCTCAGATCAGCAGGAGCAACTGAAGAATAAGATTTTTTTATCTTTAGCAGTATTTCAAAACCGGGATCTTATTTGGATTTCCCGGTTTTATTTTTAATCCGTAGTGTTAAACCTTGAAGAACAAGCTTTTATTTCTAATAAATCCCATTTCAGGGGTTGGAGACCAATCCAGGATACATGAGCTGATAAAAGATTATGTAAGCAAAGATAGGTATACCATCGATATTAAATATACCCTTTATGCCGGGCATGGCCGTGAATTGGCAATGAATGCTGTGAAAGAAAAATTTAATGCAGTTATTGTTGCTGGAGGAGATGGTTCAGTAAATGAAACTGCTTCAGCTTTAAGCAATACTTCTCTGGCATTGGGAATTATTCCAAATGGTTCGGGAAACGGACTCGCCCGCCATTTAAAAATTCCACTCAACCCTGTTGAAAGTATTCACAGAATCAATAAATTCAAGAGTATAACCATAGATACTTTTAGCATAAACGGGCAATTTGCCTGTAATTTAGCTGGCATTGGTTTTGACGCCCTTGTAGCTCATGAATTTGCAAAAGTTAAGATACGAGGTTTACTGTCTTATTTAAAATTAATTTTTAAACTTTACGCATCTTACCAACCAGTTTTTTACAAAATTATTTATAATAATACTGAATATGTTACAAAACCACTTTTATTGGCTATAGCCAACTCCAATCAATTTGGTAACGGTGCCCAGATAGCTCCCCAAGCCAATATTTCGGATGGTTATTTAGATGTTTGTTTGCTGGAAAAAGTTTCTCTGCTAAAAGCACCATTGTTGGGCTTTACAATGATTACCGGTAAAATAAACAGATTAAAGATCATGAAATACTTTAAACTCAAAGAATTTATCATAGAAAACCCATCATTATCCAAGGTTCACATCGATGGTGATCCCATTCTCACATCAGCATATTTCTCAGTAAAAATAAATCCACTATCTTTGAATGTGTTGATATGAAACCATGCAAATCTAAAAGTTATCAAGGTATTTCATAATCTGTATTCAACCAGTTAAACCTTTGTAAAATGGCAAAAAAATCAACTCCCACTAAAGGCAATATCGTTTATTCAACCAATAAAAATCTTGATTTTAACCTTCCAAAAGAAGAACTAGAAACTTTACCCCCACAGCAACAAAACCTTAAGGTTATGTTAAGTAAAAAGGGTCGTGGTGGTAAAACGGTTAGTCTGGTTAGTGGCTTCACAGGAAATGAGACTGATCTGGAAAAACTCGGCAAACTATTAAAAAGCAGATGTGGAGTGGGTGGATCCGTAAAGGATGGAGAAATTCTTTTGCAAGGCGATCACCGCGATAAAATGATTGAAATACTTACCAAAGATGGCTATAAAGCGAAAAAAGCCGGTGGTTAATTCCAACCCTTACTCTGGTATTTTTTTACTTTTTGATAAAGAGCATTTCTGCTAATTCCCAGAGAAGCAGCCACTCTGGTCATATTTCGGTTATAGTGACTGATTGCATTTTCAATGGCTCGTTTTTCAAGCTCTTCGAGTGAAAGAATCTCTCCATTTTCTATCAAAGAATTCTCGTTCTTCTGGCTCTGTTCAGCAAGTAAATCCTGAGTTTCTGCTATAGGACTTACTTTTGATGGTTGAACCTTCGGGCTCATTATTTCATCTGCCCAATCCAGGTTACCATTCAAATTTACGTACTTCTCAATGAAGTTTTCCAGTTCGCGCACATTACCGGCCCAATCATAAAAAACCAGCTTTTTAAACAACTTGTTATCCATATCGGGAAGTTGTTTTCTCAATTTCACCGATTTCAAATTTAAAAAGAAATTGATCAGCATAGGAATATCTTCCCTTCTATTGCGCAAAGGAGGAATGTATACAGGAATTACGCTAAGCCTGTAATATAAATCGAGACGAAATTTACCTTCGTTAACCAACTCAAGTAAATTTCTGTTGGTAGCTGCAATGATTCTCACATCAACATCGATTGCCTTATCGCCACCCACCCGGGTAATATTTCTTTCCTGAAGGGCTCGTAATAGTTTTACCTGCATATCAAGTGGCATTTCACCAATTTCATCCAGGAAAAGAGTACCTCCGTTGGCAAGCTCAAATTTACCGGGTTTTCCGCCCTTTCTGGCGCTGGTAAATGCACCTTCGGTATAGCCAAACAATTCGCTTTCGATCAATGATTCAGGAATAGCACCACAATTAAGAGCCACAAAACCTCCGTCGCGACGAAAACTATAATTATGAATGGATTGTGCCAATACTTCTTTTCCTGTTCCACTTTCGCCCTGAATCAGCACTGTACTGGGACTATCGGAAATATTTCTACAATAGTCAATAATCCTTTTCATCTCATCGCTTTCGCCAATCAAATCATCAAAATTATAGCGGGCCTGCATACCCGTATATTTGTTTACAATTTTATATACCCGTTTCATATCCCTTAAAGTAACTACAGTACCGCTTATGGTACCATCGCCATCTGTTAAAGGATAAATGCTGAGATTAGCTGTATCAGGATTGCCATTGCGAATAAGCTGAACCTCTTCATCAATTATGATCTCATGCTTTTTAACCTGCCTTAAATAGTCAGGCCATGAAGGTATAAAATCATCCAATTGTCGGTTTTCGATTTGATCAACGGGCACTTTAAGCAATTTAGATGAGAGATTGTTTGCCCTTTTGATTTTGCCGTCGGTATCAGTTGCCAAAACCCCAAATTCAAGGGTATTAAGTATTTGGGAAACGAAACGGTATGCTTCCTTTTGGCGCATTTCGGAAAAGGAACTGACAACCTGGTATTCTATAGCTTTTGCAGCTGAAATAACCAGCGCGAGCAGGTGAGGATAGACCCTTAAACTACTGCCACTTAAATTAATACATCCAATCGTATTTCCTTTTTCATCATGAATAGGGGCAGCAGAACAGCTCCAGTCGTGAAATAATCTTACAAAGTGCTCTTTCCCGGTAATTTGAATTGGAGCATTCTCGTGCAAGGCAACGCTGATGGCATTTGTGCCTATACTCTGTTCACTCATAAAAACACCGGAATCAAGACCAAAGGTAGTTGATTTGCCTAATATGGCAGGATCACCCGCCAGCGCCACAATACATCCGGTATTATCTGTTAACAGAACAATAAACCCACTTTCAGCAACGAATTCGTTTAATAAATTAACAAACGGTTGAGCTGCTTTCAAAAGCCTCTTGTTTTTGTCAAGGCGTCTGTCCAACTCAATGCCTGAAATTACTTTAATGGGTTGAACCCGTTCTCTTTCAACACCATAGTAAAGACTTCTTTTAAAGGAAGCCTTTACAATATCCCGTTGCTCATAATGGGTAGGAGCATTATCCATTACTTATCAGGAAATTAGTTTTTTATATTTAATACGTCTGGGTTGTGAATCGCCAAGTCTTTTCTTTTTACTTTCTTCGTATTCAGAGTAGGAACCTTCAAAGAAAACTACTTCTGAGTTTCCTTCGAAAGAGATAATGTGTGTCGCCACTCTATCTAGAAACCATCTATCGTGCGTAATAATTACTGCACACCCGGCAAAACTTTCCAAACCCTCTTCCAAAGCTCTCAGGGTGTTTACATCAATATCGTTGGTAGGCTCATCGAGCAGCAAAACATTGGCTTCACTTTTCAACGTAAGAGCAAGGTGCAGCCGGTTGCGTTCACCACCAGATAATACACCACATTTTTTACCCTGATCGGCACCACTGAAGTTAAATCTGGATACGTATGCCCTGCTGTTTATTTGTCTTCCGCTCAAGTTGATGAGTTCATTTCCTTCTGAAATTACTTCCCACACAGATTTTTCAGGATCAATGGCTGTGTGAGCCTGATCAACGTATCCCAGTTGTACTGTTTCACCAATTGAAAAAGTACCATTATCAGGATTTTCCTGCCCCATAACCATCCGAAAAAGGGTGGTTTTACCAGCACCATTAGGCCCTATAATTCCTACAATACCTGCTGGTGGCAATGAAAAACTAAAATTTTCGAACAATATTTTATCTCCAAAAGCTTTACTAATGCTCTCCGCTTCAACAACCTGGGTTCCAAGTCTGGGGCCATTGGGAATAAAAATCTCAAGTTTATCTTCTTTCTGTTTTACATCTTCATTAAGAAGTTTGTCGTAAGAGTTTAGCCTGGCTTTTGATTTGGCCTGTCGTCCTTTAGGATTCATGCGCACCCAATCAAGTTCCCTTTCAAGGGTTTTTCGGCGTTTACTTTCCGTTTTTTCTTCCTGTGCAAGGCGTTTGGTTTTTTGCTCAAGCCAACTGCTGTAGTTACCTTTCCAGGGTATACCTTCTCCCCTGTCGAGTTCCAGAATCCAGCCTGCCACGTTATCGAGAAAATAGCGGTCGTGGGTAATGGCAATAACGGTTCCCTTGTATTGTTTCAGGTGCATTTCGAGCCATTCAACAGATTCAGCATCCAGATGGTTGGTTGGTTCGTCGAGAAGTAAAATGTCTGGTTCCTGTAGCAATAATCTACATAGGGCTATTCTTCTGCGTTCACCACCACTGAGGTGTTCTACATTCTGGTCCGGCTCAGGGCATCTTAAGGCATCCATTGCGCGGTCCAGGCGGCTGTCAAGGTCCCATCCATTGTATTGCTCAATTAGGTCTGAAAGCTCTCCCTGTCGTTCAATGAGACTATTCATTTCATCATCGCTCATGGGTTCGGCAAATTTTAGATTCACCTCTTCATACTCTTTCATGATGTCAACCACATTTTGCACACCTTCTTCTACAATTTCCTTTACCGTTTTGGTTTTATCGAGATAAGGCTCCTGTTCAAGATAGCCTACGGAATAACCAGGAGAGAAAACCACGTTACCCTGGTAAGACTTTTCAACACCGGCAATGATCTTCATCAAAGTTGATTTACCGGAACCATTCAAACCAATAATGCCGATTTTGGCACCATAAAAAAAGGAAAGATAAATATCTTTTAGAATTTGTCGGGATGGAGGAATTACTTTGCTTACACCCACCATTGAGAAAATAATCTTCTTATCGTCACTCATATTTTTATAAATTATTCGATTATAGTATATTAGAAACAGAACTTGTTTACTATCATAGAAGAGCAGATCAAAATGACCCGGTTGCCAGGACAAGCAAATTCGTGTGCAAAGATAACCAAAGCAATTACAACTTCCAGAATCAGATAAAGGATAAAAAGCAATTAACCAGATGTTTTACAGGGTCTTTTTGCTAATTCAACAGGTATAGAAAGCAAATCTCTGATAACCACAGATGCCATTACACAGCCAAAGATTGCAGGCATATAACTGATGGTGCCCACTGTTGTTTTTTTGTTGGGTTCATTGACTATGGGAAGTACGGCAGAATCATCAATTATTTCAGGAGAAAAAACGGTTTTAAAGCCGGTTCTAACCCCCAGATTTTTCAATCGCTTTCGTAACATCCGGGCCAGATTACATTGGTAGGTCTGAGAAAAATCAGCCACTTTTACCTGTAAAGGATCTGTTTTACCTCCTGCCCCCATGCTGCTCACCAGGGGATAGCCTTTGTGCAGCGTTTGTTTGATAAGAAATATTTTTGGCGATAGCGTATCAATAGCATCTACCACATAATCAAATGGGGTTTCCAGAATTTCATTGGTCCGCTCATCGCGGATAAACTCGTTTAAAACTGTTAGTTGTATGTGGGGATTTATATCCAGCAATCTGTCTTTCATTAAAGTAGCTTTCGGTTTTCCGATTGTACTGGTAAGTGCCAGCAACTGGCGATTTCTGTTGGTGTTGTGAATCGTATCAGCATCAATAATGGTCATTTTCCCTATGCCCGACCGGCATAGCATTTCGGCAGCAAACCCTCCTACTCCACCTAATCCGGCAATCAGGACATGTGATTTCTGCAAAATATTAATTTTATCCTGATCAAGTAACAATAAAGTTCGCTGCTGCCAGTCAAGGAATTCATCCATTGTAAAAAAATTATTATTGAGTACACTTTGAAAAGTATATTTTTTTATGATTATCATCAAATCCGAATTCGCAATTCTTTATAATTTAATTAGTTGCGAACTCCCCCTTATAGGGGGCCGGGGGGCTGCTGCTTTTCAGGGTGGACTCATTGTTTAGATAATCAAAGCTACCAATTACGAAATAGTAAATCATAAACAACAGTTTTTTCAAAACCGATATTGAAGACCAATTCTAACTACCTGAGTTTCGTAATAATCGGTTGAATTTATAGAAAAGCCCGGACCTTGAAGTTCATATTTATTAATCATGGTGTTAAAAACATCTGTTGCATTGAGAAAAACTTCTCCCTTTCCACCCCAAAGAGCTTTAGTAATACCCAAATCAACAGAATATCTTTCCAGAATTTTTCCCTGTGGAATGATATCTGGGGTAAAGTATATACCTGCCAGTTGAATTTTAAATTCTGATGGCAGATCAAAATCCGTGTTTAGTTTAAAATTACCTGCCCATGCAGATTGCTCATCACGAGAAAAAGGAATATTTGATGGATAAGCATTAACGATGGTAAAAGCGGCAATCCGGTTAAGATAGTAATTGGTATTGGCACTCACTTTTATTTTTTGCCCCAACTGTTGCGATGCCACCAATTCAATACCTGAGTTGTAGCCCATACCCGCATTCTGATCAACAGATGCAAAACGATTGGTGCCGGGTACTTCAGTAATAATTTTGGTGAGAATATTTTCTGAGATTCTATGGTATGCCGCTCCATAAATATATCCTTTATCCCACGACTGCCGGTAACCTAACTCAACTGAATTAGTAAACTGTGGAACCAATCCGGGATTACCCATGCTCAATATTTCAGGATCGGCATAAGTGGGGAAAACCCTGAGGTTCTTCTCTTCAGGACGGTCAACCCTACGGTTATAAAAAGCTGTTAATCTGCTGTTTTCATTAATCAACCACGATGCTCTTAAGTTAGGGAACAAACCCAGATAATCAAAGCCACTGCTTTCGTAAACAGAGTGATCAGGATCAACCAGGTAATCTACCCTGGCATATTCCGCTCTCAGTCCTGCTTCCAATTCAAGATTTTTTAATTCGTAAATGTAGTTGGTATATAAGGCTGAGAGATAATCCTGGTATTCGGCACTTCCATCGAGACCCATATCAAGGATAGAATTTAAGCCAGGGGTAAAGGTTATGAAATTAGGGAAAATACGTGCTCTTTGCTTGGTACCTATTTCAATACGGCCTGAACGCAGAGGCCGCTGGTAATCCAGGGTAAGGTCAAAAATATTTTCGTCAGCAATAAGCCCTGTGGTATCAGTACCGGTAAAGTTCTCAGCAAAATTTTGATTGGTAAAATAAAATACTTCATCTTTTCGGCGGAAGGAATAATTAAAGGATGAAACTAACTCGTGGCCCGGTTGGTCAAAAAGATATTTATGAGTAAGAGAAAGAAATAACGTTTGATTGATCTCCTCTTCGTAATACTCCCAAAATCGTGATAACATAGAACTTGATAGCATATTGGAATAGGGCAAATCACCCAAATCGGTATATGCTCTGTAATTAAAAAGGGCTGAAAAGGTTAGTAAATTCTTGCTATTGATTTCATAATCAAGTCCGGCACGTAGGTTATAAATGGGTTGGGTTCGGTTTTCGAGCCATTGCTGGTTTATCATAGACCCATCATTGGAGGTGCGAACAAAAAACTCGTTTTTCATCATTTGTTGGTGATAGAGCAAATCACCACTTACGAAAAAGTTAAACGCATCTTTACGATAATTGAGAGATAGGGATGGGTTTATTTTTGGCGTAAAACTATACTGGTTTCTTATGGTAGGTACCAGATTAGGATTTTTCTCCACTAACGCCCCGGCACCAAGGGTTAAGCCGGCCCTACCGTTCCAACCTTGTTGCCGTTCTTTTTTAAATATGATGTTGACTACCCCGGCCATACCACTGGCATCATATTTTGCCGATGGATTGTTGATTATCTCAATACTTTGGATTGCACTTGCCGGAATATTTTCAAGACCTGATTGCGAACCCATACCCGTAATAGCTGTCTGTTTGCCATCAATAAGAATAGAAACCTTGTCGCTGCCTCTTAGAAAAACCTTTCCCTCCTGATCAACCGTAATACCTGGAAGATTTTTCATTATCTGGGCAACAGAACCACCTTGCTGGCTAATGTTTTCCTCAATGTCGTAAACCTTTCGATCCATCGAAGAAAGCACTTCCTGCCGGATTCCACTTACGGTAACACCTTCGAGCATGGTAGAACCTGGCAATAGGGTGATATTACCGAGATCGAGAAAGGGATTCAAACGCCCTACATGGAAATTCTGGTATTGATCTTCATAACCAATAAAACTCGCTTTCAGAATATAATCGCCGGTTTTAATTTTGGGTAGAGTAAACCTGCCGGCATCATTGGCAACAGTACCCGTTACAAATGAACTATCGGGCTGGAGTACAATAAGATTAACGAAAGGAAGAAATTCGCGATTTTCAGAATCAGAAACAGAACCAGAAACAACGGCTTCAATGGATTGACTATAGCCTGCCATGCTCAAAAGCAAAAGGCTTACAAGAAAAAAAAAACGTAACATAGAAAATTTATTTTCAGATTAATGTTTTATGAAACTTTGCTGCCATTGCCCTTTAATATGGGTTAGAACAACCAGGTAAACACCTGTACTTAAATTATTTATATCAATATTAAGATCGTCTTCTGATCCAATGGCTTTTGTTAACAATACTTCGCCGGTAATGGTTATAATTTCTATCTGAGTTCCGGCAATAAGCTCACCAGGCATTTCTATTCTAATGTTATCAATGGCCGGATTCGGATAAATGCTTATTTCACCAAACAAAAGATTATCCACTGAAACATCAGAGAATGGAGATACTTCAACAGATGCAGATGGCCCTATAACTCCGTAGACAGACTCTGCAGCATAATAGGTAACTGTATCCTGGGAAACGGTAGTTTCAAAGGTAAGTCCCGAGCCTATTTCCTGGGTGAGCGCTTCATCGGCAAACCAGCGAAGAGAATCACTGCCAAGAGCTTCAAGGGTTATTGACATACCCTCCGTTAAAGCACCAGGCAAAGGAAGGATGTCAGGTTGAGCAATCATTACAAAATCATCGAAAAGGGATGAACCCGCGCTGGCAGCACTAAACTGTCTTAAACCAAAGAAATACGTTCCGGTTTCATCTATCTGAAAATTAGATCCTACAGGTAAATAAGGCTGACTCGATGGAGCAGACATCAAAAGGCCTGTCCAGACAGGTTTGGTTAATGCAGAAGGGATGGGAGATGTACCCGTAAACATAATCATGTTATGGTTACCCGATCCTAACCGGTAAAAGAATGCAGCCTTGTATTTCCGTTCATGAGAAAGTTGATACCCACTGCTTATCAACCAGTCGTTGGCCTGGTTGGTAGTATTTCCGGTGAAATAAACGGCATAATTATGACCACTATTTGACAAACCGGGATCGTTTACTCTTAGTCCCCAATAGCGATTATCTTCATTAATGTTATGAGAAGACCAGCCAATCTCCTGGAAAGCAAAAATCGTTTCCAGGTCTTGAATGAACCAGCTACCAGGTTGGGTTAAATCTACTTTTTGACCAAAGTAACTTGTAGTGCCGGTGTTATTGGCAGCTACCATATCTCCCGGAACAATTAGCTCGTAAGTAAAAACATGCCTGTTGGGATTCAAAATTGAAATATTAAAATCTACTTTTGATTTTCCCAATACAGGAATCTGTAGAGTAGGTACAGAAATATTCTGTTCTCCATCGGGGCTGTTTACCCTTACCTGCAAAGTGCCTGCCGGCAGAGTTTCAGAGCCAGTATTGGCTATGGTTGCTGTAAAGGGAGTTTGGGGGCCGGTTTCAAAAACGTCGAAAGCAGAAGCTACATGTTGTACAGTTCCATCTATGGCAGGTGCAACTTCCAAATAAAGGTCATCGATAAACATATACCGGTGATATTTGGGGCTGAATGCATGCCATGCAAAATAATAAATCCCATCATCAGGAACTGTAAAAGCATAGGTTATTCGCCGGAAATTATAATTTACCATCTCTTCTTTGGTATCGAAGATTTCAATTACATCATCGTGATGGGGAGAAGTAGCTATTCCCACCTTCATATCTTCAGGAAAATCGGCAGAATAAACTCTGTAGTAGTAACTAAGGTTGTAGGTAACCCCAGACTGCAGGTGAGCACAGGAAGAGAACAGCCAATCGTTGGCACTATTATTCTGGCTAAAAGAATAATACAAAACGGAACTTCCCGAAAAAGAGAAACTGGTGAAAGTAGTGCCCAAACCCCAGCTTAAACCATCCTGGTTGAGATCAGAGAAACCAAAGTTTGTTTCGGAGAAATCGTTGAAATCTTCAAAGGAAATGTAAATGTTTTCGAGTTCCGGGAACATGCTGGTATTACGAACTTCGAAAACGAACTGGTTATTTTCTTTCAGCTCTTCATTAGCTTCATCGGGCAGGTTAACCAATGCTTCAACCCTGTAAAGGCCATAAAGTCTTAAGTCAGCCATAAAATCAATAAGTAAGGATTCATTAACGGCAAGAACCTGGCTAATTTCCTGTTCGGTTGATGAAATAATCTCACCATCAGGGTTAAAAACCGTTATGGTTAAATCCAAGGGATGTTCAATTTCGGCGTTACCTGTATTTCTTATTTCCAGTTGAAAAGGTGTATTCTCAGAAAAATCGCAGGTGGTAGTAAGCACCGAGACGTCTCTTAATTCCACATCAAGGTCTGCATTCTTTTGAATACTTACATCATCCATATAAATCCATCCCTGGTCAGGATCGCTGTAATGATGAAACCCAACATAGTAAATTCCTGTTTCTTCAGGAGACAAAGTAACATTAGCTTCCTGGTAGGTAAGTCCTGTGCTGAAAGATTGATTCCAAAGAGACTGTGACATGGATTGTGAATTTTGCTCCGTGCCAAGATAAACGCCCATTTTTTCTGTTGAACTGGTGGTTCTTCCGGTGTAATTAAATTTCAACAGGTAATTTTCTCCGGCTTCCATCATGTAGCAGTTTGAAAAACCCCAGTCATTGGCTGAATTTTCCAGACTTCTTCCCGATCTTAACGAAACTTCACCCGACAAGGCAAATGGAGCATTCTTTCTCATCACCCACAAAATAGGCGATCCATCACTTGCAAAATCGTTGTTGGAATTTTCATACCACCACCCGGTTTGGGGTTGTATCAAAGAAGAGTGTCCATCAATTTCAACACCTTCAAAATCTGTTGCATAAACCTGGCCTGCTGCAAGATCAACGGTTGTATTTCTCATCTGCGTAAAAAAGATGTTATTTTCAAGGTCCTGATCATCTTCCAAAACAACTTCTGCCGTTAGGGTATAGATTGTATTAAATGTAGACATATCAACCACAAAATCCAGTGTATCTGTTTCGGTAAGTGCCAGATTTAATTCAGAATTAAGAGAATAAACTGTTTCGGTACCTTGTTCGTCTGCTACGGATAGATGCACCTGGGCCTGTGCAAGTAATTGGTTTCCTTTATTCTCAACAACAACTTTTACGGGCGTTAGATCAGTAAAAGAATTGCAGCCCCATACCTGTTGCATGATATCGGCAATGGCAGCATCATTTTCCAGAACCTTTTCAACAGCAAAATCATCAACAAAAATCTGAAAAGTATCGGGCCCGTCAAAATCTGCATGCAACCCCAAAAAGAAATTCCCAGTGGAAGGAGCGGTAAAAACATATTCTCTTATCTCATACTCAAAATGATCTATTTCAACTTCACCTACTAAAAGCCCTGATTCTGCAGGCAAAGGCTCATCTAAAAGATAAATTTTAAATTGCTCATAGGTATTTGTTCCCTGGGTTGAGGTATAAAACTTAACACGGTACTGCACCCCTTCTTCCATTACCATACAGTTTGAAAAGGCCCATTCGTCGGGATTCCCCTCTACTCTGTACATGTTAAGGCTGTTTGGCCGGGAGTAGGATTGACCTGCCAGATTATTTAACCGCCAGCCAGGGAAAAGGTCTGTACTGGTAAAAACAGACCAACCCATTTGTTCCAGTTCTGTAACGTCATCAAAATTAGTAAAGTAGTTATTCAAGGATAAATTAACACTGGTATTTATTACTTCCTCTGTAATGGTATCATTTAATGGATTCTCATCGCTTGTTAGCTTAGAAACCAGCACCAATTCATATTTTCCGAAAAGCCCCATATCGGCAAAAAACTGGTATTCTGCTATTTCGCCAGTTTCAAGGGAACCATTAAAACCATAGGAAAGAATCTGCGTTGCTCCTGTTTCCAGATGGGTGGTATGTAGTTCCAGATCAAATGATTCCTGGGTGTCGAGTCCCAGATTAGTGAAAGCAACATCCACAGGTGTTTGGGCTGAAAAATCACATCCTTCAACATCTACAGTTATTGACATGGGAGCTACATCATTGAAAACCATTCTTTCCAAAACAACATTATCGAGATACAGGAAACGATGGTCAGGCTCACTATAAACCTGGAAACCAATATAATAAGTTCCTTCTTCTTCTACGGAAAACTGTTGCATGGATGTTATAAACTCAAGATTATTAAAACTGCCTGCATCAAATAACAGTTCGGTCATTTCTGCCGGATCCGGGCTTGCACCAATAAAAGCCCGGATTTTCTCCGGGAAATCTGCGTTCCAGGCCCGGTAATCAAAAGACAAGCGGTAAAACTCACCCGGAATCATATAAATACAACTGGAAATTAACCAGTCATCTGCCTGTTCTTCTGTTATCAATCCGTCTACATCAGGATTAAGCACGCCATAACGCATAGAATTGAAGCCATCACTGGCAAATTGATTTTCACTATTGGCAATCCGCAACATCCAGCCCGAGGCGTCATCATTTTCATTATATATCTGCCAACCAATCTGCTCAGGAATAATAATACCTTCAAAACTAGCACGATAGGTTTCATCACTTAAAATCCAGCTATCAGATTCCAAAGTTCTTGTAAACATATTGTTGACCGGCAATTGATCTCCCGGATAGTTTACCCATGCCTTGAATTCGAATTCAAATCCATCACTAAGATCAATAAGGATATCCGCCATTTCACTTGCCCCTGCTTCAATTTCGTCAATCTCAACACTTCCCGATGAAACAACAGTTTGTGTTTTGTTGGTGACTTCGTAAAAAACTTCAATATTGGAGAGTGATTGCTGTCCGCTATTTTCTACCACCATGAATGCTGGCGTTTCTGAAGAAAAATCGCAACCAGATACGGCAATATCAGCATCAGTAACAGCTAATTCCACTGCCCTTTCAGCAATACCAGAAATCACCACAGAGAAAGACTGTCTTTTATTGGTTTCATAGATGAGATCAACCAATTCTCCTTTGTGGGAAACTTCCACCAGATATTCTCCGGGCTCTGGTAATTCAACAAAGATTTTCTCAACATTATCTACCAGGTTATCGCCCTGTGTTGCTGGCTCCAATGGGCTATCGGGGTTAAGCTTCCAGGGATAAAATACCTGCTGGTCGCTAATACGGGTTAGCCTGATATCGAGATCATTTACCAGACTGGGGGCCCGGCTGTTAAGAGCGGCATCGGGTTCTTCTGCTGGTACATCTGTCCAAACCAAAGTGGCAATAAGGGGTTCAGTACCGGTTGAATAGACCGTTCTGACCCATGTGGGTACAATATCCTGCACCAGGTTTCTTTCCTGAATAATTGCTGAATTATCTTTTTGAAGTAGCAAAGTGGCAGCTGCTTCAAGATCAGCTATTCCCCATCCATGCCGATAATCGGGTCCGGAATTTAGACCGGCTTCGCGTGTGGTATGAATGAGCAATGCCTTTAATGTAGATGCTCTAAGGTAAGAACCAAAAAGTCTTTGATTTAACTGTTGAATTAAGCCCAATGATCCGGTAACTGTGGGAGCAGCCATAGAGGTTCCGGCTAATCCTGCGTAACTGCTGTTGCTATCAACCCAGGTGGAAAGCACACCCAACCCTTTGGCTACAACATCAGGCTTAACACGGCCATCATCGGTAGGACCTGTGCTGCTGAACTCTGTTAATAGCACATCTTCAGCTCCCTGGTAATCAATTAATTCAGAGATTGCCCCTACGGTAAGTATATTTTTTCCAAGTACCAGGGTTGATATAGCATCAAAACCATCTTCTCCCCCATCGCGTAAACGATTGGTTGTTGATTTTACCCACACGCCAAGGTCGTAATCAAAAACATTATGTTCTTCGCCCACTCCAGGACCATTATCAATCCTGTCGTTTCCGGCGGCATGTACCTGAAGATAATAGGGTGCCAAATAGGTAATTTCATCTCGAACACGTGTTTCTTCAGAATAAAATCCAAATTTATAGTCTTCCAGTTCACTGATGCGTGTATCGCCATGCCACCACCATTGGTTGGTATGAAATACCCATCCTGATGGTCTTCCGTAAGAGTGGTTTGAAAGCAATGCACCATTGGCAGCGGCTTCAATCATTTCAACTTCATCATCATTAAATGTATACACATGAAGCAAGGCCTCAGGGGCCATACCTTTGGCAGTAGGCACCAGCCCGGCAGAAACCATGGTACCAGCCACATGGGTAGCATGACCAACCATATAACCGTCGGTATCCATTTGGGTAGTGCGGTTTCCAAATTCCTGGTGAGAATGGCGTATTTGCCCGCCATCCCAAATATTCAGGGTAATCCCTTCGCCGTTGAGATTGAGCTCTGATCTGCCTCCACTCCATAAATGATGGCTATTTAAAGTATAAGCACCAAAAAGATTATAGGTTTGGTAATATATGGGGGCATCTGAATTATCAAAGCCCATAAATCTGACTACCATGGTAGTATCCTTTTCATAAGTCTGGCCAAATCTTTCGCCACTCTTTAAAGTAAGACTTTGGCGATTTTTTTCCCATTTAAAAGAAATATCGCCCCAAAGTTCTCGCAGTTTCTCAGCTTCCTGTGCTGTTATTACTTCCGATTCACGAAATTGTTGGGCGGCAACAGGTAAAGACAAATTAACAGCCAATAAAAGGATAAGCCATGAAACAGTTGTACGGATTTTATTCATTGTAAAGAAATTTTATGGAGACCACTCCGAAAAATCGATTTCGGAAAATTTATGAAAATATTATGATTTTAATTGTTTGAATATCAGACATTAAAAATTGTGTCAGTTAGTGTAATTTGTGGACAATAGATTTTTTAGAGTGTAGTCTTTATTTGATTTGAAAAACTGAAAAACTACCCTTAGTTTTTTAAAACAGATTTTGTGGAAATGATTTGTTGATTGACATCGGAAAGCTTAATAAAATAAATTCCATCCGGGTAGGCACTCATATCAATTGTAAGGATCGAAGCTGGCCTTGAAAAGGCTGCCAATTCCTGCCCAAAAGCATTATACAGGCTAACCCTTTGCACGGTATTATTTAAAACAATGTTGAGATCGCTTTGAACAGGGTTGGGATAAACCTTTTGCGATTCTTCTGACACAATGGCCACATCATTGACAATTTCATTGAAATAAACGGTATAAGTTTTCGAGTAATTTTCATTTTCGGCAATAACCTCAAGGGTTGCTGTTTGGTTTTCATCGTTACCATCAAAAGCTACCATCTGAGTAATGGCTAATTGGGAATGTTCACTTTGTACCAATGCATCAACCAGGGGCATGCCTTCATACTCGTATGGCCAATATACAATATAATCTAAAGTTACAGGACTAAAACCATCTAAAGGTTCATTATTCACAAAAATAGCAGCCAGATAAGCGTTTACAGATTGTTCGCGAAAATTTAAAACATACTCTTTCTGTTGTGTTTGATCTTCAGAAACAACATTAATGAGCACATGTCGGAGGTTTTCTTTGTTGGTAGTTATGGTTAAAACATCAGATATATCTACAGTTGCATTTTCGTTAGCTGGCTCGGCAGTAACCGCCGGGAAATTTTCAAATGATTCAATTGTGATGAGATATGACATTGTTTCCGGATCGAAATCATTTAAAGCAACGCCATCGAGATAGATGGCTGAAAGATTGGCATCATTGCTCATAAGGCTAAAAGTTACTGTATAAACAGAACTATCATCTCCGGTTTCTGGCGTAACAGTTATGGTAGCGGTTCTTTCCTCCGGGGTTCCGGTTAATGAAACGGCTTGTTCAACTTCTACCACAGCTCCTGGATAATTAGGAATAGCAGTAACAACGGGTACTTCGGATGTAAGAGCTACCAGTGGATAAGAATACCCGAAAATCTCCGCATCAAAGTCGTTTAAAGCAGCTCCATCAATCAGAATTTCACTCAGGGATGTATCAGAGGAGGGCTCACCTACCTTAATCAAAAAGTAGTCAAAGCTATTCCATGAGTTAAATAGAACTTCATCAGGATTGTACCTGAAATCATTTTGAAAACGGCCTATCATTAATGCATCCCCAGCTGATGTTACAGCCAGTTCACTGAACCACTCGTTACTACCTCCGCCAAAGGATGCACCACCAGAAACAACACCATTTTCGTTCAGTTTGGCCCAAAAACCATCAGTAGATTCTTCAAAAGAGTTTAAGGTTAATTCATCATTTAAAACCATTGATCCTTTAAAGCTCCCGGCAATAAAAATAGTATCATTATTTAAAATACTTATCCCTTTAATATCGTCATTCTCACCTGGATCGCCCATGGCTTTGGTCCATTCCCAAAGATATGTTTCAGAATTAATTTTTATGATAAAACCATCACTTCTAGATGTATTTATGGCATCAAGAAATTGGCCCTGTCCACCGGTAATAGCTGTTCGGTAAGACCCGGCCATGAATATTTCACCATTATTCCCGATAGACAAATCAAAACAGCGAACACCAGTAGATAGGTTGGATGCTGTGTTCATAAACTTGTGTGAAACGTAATTGCCCAATAAATCAAATTCAAGCAATGCAAAACCACCCAAGCCTTCTCTGGCATGAACATTCTCTCCTACGGTTAGGCTATCGGAGTATCTTACAGCAACATAAATGGTATTAGCCGGTGAGAGTGCCATGGCTTGCCCCTGGTCTGTGCCACTGTTTATTGTATTCCAATGCCATTGATAGGCCCCGTTTGCATCGAGTTTAAACAATAGGGCGTTGTATAAATTCTCTTCAGGGGTGGGATCATCAACTTGTACGCCTGCAATATTCACCGAATTCCTGAATTGAGTAGAAACATATACAGATCCTTCGCCATCAACCAGTAAATCATGTGTGCCCCCCGTAAGTACTATACCTATAGAGTTGTCTGTAGTGACTGTCTTTACCCATTCAAGAACACCATTATCTGTATATTTTGCTAGAAACATGCTTCGGTTTTCATTGCCCGAAACCGTAATTTCAGTAAAGTCTCTGGAACCAAAGGTAGCGGTACCCCTGAAATCGCCAACCAGGTATATAAAGCCATTTTTATAAACAGATTTAAAACCGTTAACACCATTTATGCCATCAGCAACAGCGGAAACCGTCCATTGAAACTTATTATCAGCTGATACTTTGGAAAGGAACAAACTATTTCGGATAGAAGATACATTTACTGTATCTCCCATTAAAACATACTGACTATTGAAAAATCCGGTAAGGTAGGCGTTTCCGGCAGGATCAACGGAAACTCCTTCTCCGAATAATGTTCCAGGACTGGTGCCGTGTGCGGACCATTTAAGCTGGGTTTCCTGGGAAAGAAGCACAAGAGCAGCTACCTGCAAAAGTAAAAAAGTAAAGAATCTTATCATTAGTATGTAGGATTTAAATAATATTTCCGTTGAAAAACTTAAAAAGGAGAGAGTTATATTTATTAAAAATTTCTGTTAATCGGCTATAAAAGTAGTGCTAATACAGGTTATAAACAAATTGATAAAGCTGTTATAAAGTAAAATTATACCTGAATTTACAGACGAGTGACGATATTTCATGAATTCACAAAATGATCTTCCTTTAACAGACATAACAATATGAACCATTCCTGGCAGATTTATTCTTCTTCATTAAAGTTTTAAAGTTCAATTTATATTTATTAAGACTAAATCTAAGTAACTTCGTTAATAAAATACAAACGAGTTACATAACCTTAGTTAATGAAATTAATACCCAATGAAACGTAGCCAAATTAACAAGCTGATACTTATTTTAACCACGGTGCTTTTAATATCCTGTCAATCCGAAAAACCAGAAGTCAATGTTTATTCTGGTCGCCATTACCAGGTTGATGAAGATCTTTTCAGAAAGTTTACCAGAGAAACAGGTATTGAAGTAAACCTGGTAAAAGCCAATACCGATCAGTTAATCAATCGGTTGGAAATGGAAGGGGCAAATTCTCCTGCTGATTTAATTATAACAGCTGATGCAGGGCATATGATTCTTTGCCTTGACAAAGACCTTTTACAACCCATGAAAATGGAAAAGATAGCACCCATAGTTCCTTCTCAATACCGCGATGCCATGAACCATTGGACTGGCTTTACCAAAAGAGCCAGGGTAATAGTTTACAGCAAGGAAAGGGTAACTCCAGACGAATTATCTACCTACGAAAATCTGGTAACCCCCGAATGGAATAAAAGGGTTTTGGTCCGATCATCGCAAAATCCATACAATCAAACATTAATGGCTTCTATACTTGCAGCCAACGGGTCGGATGGTGCAAAAAACTGGGCTCAGGGAATCGTAAACAATATGGCCCAACCACCCACTGGTAATGATCGCGATCAGGTAAAGGCAATTGCTGCCGGGGTAGGTGATGTGGCCATTGTAAACACATATTATATGGGCTTGTTGCTCAATTCATCAAACCCTGAAGAACAAAACGTTGCCCGGCAAATGGGTATATTCTTTCCTAACCAAACCGACCGTGGTACACATATTAACATCAGCGGAATAGGAATTACCCGCCATGCACCCAACAAAGAAAATGCGCAAAAACTAATCGAATTTTTATTGTCGGAAGATTCGCAAACAGCTTTGGCCAATGAAAATTATGAATATCCGGTTAATTCATTTGTTGAATGGCCGCCATTACTTCAGGAATGGGGAACATTTAAACCAGATACCATACCACTATACCAATTAGGAAAACACCTTACGCCAGCCACCATTGTTTTCAATGAAGTTGGTTGGAAATAAATCTATGGCATTATCCTTAAAAAATAAACTATTTCCAAGCTTAAACAATCCGCAATTATTGAACGGATGGATTGGCTGGACATTCATTATAGCCCTTATAATAGCCCTTCCACTAATAGTCATTTTTTACAACATTAACTCGGATGCCGGAGATACCTGGCAGCATATTGTAAAAAATCTCATACCTGGCTATGTTTGGAATACGATAATATTAATGCTGGGGGTAGCATTTCTCACTTTCATAATGGGGGTCAGTACTGCATGGCTGGTTAGTGTTTATGATTTTCCGGGGCGTCGGTTTTTCAGCTGGGCCCTTATTTTGCCTATTGCATTACCGGCTTACATAAGTGGATTTACATGGGCGGGAATTTTGGACTACACATCTCCCATTTATGTCTTTTTACGCAACAATTTTGGTGTTGATACGGGCCAATTTTTATTTTTCAATATCCTTTCCATGAAGGGGGGTATTTTAATTCTTTCGCTGGCACTATATCCTTATGTTTACCTGATAACCAGGGCTTATTTTATCCGACAATCATCTGTATTGCTGGAAGTTGCTGCTTCATTGGGTAAGAAATCCGGTTCCATTTTCTGGGGAGTAGCTTTGCCCCTGGCCCGCCCGGCCATAGTAGCCGGTATCTCGCTGGCACTTATGGAGGTTTTAAATGAGTACGGACTGGTGCGATATTTTGGTATTGACACCTTTACAACTGGTATTTTTACAGCATGGTTTGCTTTTGCCAACTCAGCAGCAACACTAAAACTTTCAGCTTTTCTTATGGTATTTGTTTTGATCCTGATATTGGCGGAAAAGTTTCAACGCAGAAAAATGCGGTTCGATACAGTGGGTAATTCATACAACCCTTTAAAAATAAGAAGACTAAAGCCCTTACACGCATCCGTTGCTTTGGTAGTTTGTATTATTCCCTTCGCTCTTGGGTTCTTAATACCGGTAAGTATGTTATTGTACTGGGCATACCAAACTGCTGCTATGGTTGTTAATTACAGATTTTGGGAATTACTTGGAAATAGTTTTTTGCTTGCAGCAATTAGTTCGGTCCTTGTGGTAGTACTGGCAACAATAATTGCCTTTTCGGTAAGAAGTTTCCCCGGAATAACAGTAAAATTTCTTACCCAAACTGCCACATTGGGCTATGCTCTTCCGGGTGCAGTTGTTGCCATAGGAATTCTAATACCATTTATCTGGCTCGAAAACCAGATTAACATAGCACTTTCAAACGAGATTAGGATTGCGTTTACAGGAACCTGGTTTGCACTAATATATGCTTACATAGTGCGGTTTATGGCGGTAGGCTATAACAGCATTGAAAGTGGTTTCGAAAAAATATCGGTTTCTTTGGATGAGGCTTCCCGCTCATTAGGTGTATCAAATCTGAAAACTTTGATAAAAATAAATATCCCCTTATTGAAAAGTTCTCTTCTTGGCGCTGCACTGCTTGTTTTTATTGATGTATTAAAAGAATTGCCCCTTACCTTAATTTTAAGGCCTTTTAATTTTGACACTTTGGCAATTCGCGCTTTTGAGTTTGCATCAGACGAACGTGTGGCAGAAGCTGCTCCAGCGTCCCTGATCATAGTTTTTGCCGGACTAATTCCTGTAATTCTTCTCAATAAATTAATGGGCAGAGAGAACAAGTTTTAACATATGGAAATACTGGATTTAAAAAATATAGGAAAACAATTCGCTGGCTCTCCATCATGGGCGGTGAAAAATTTCAGCCTGACAGTAGCAAAAGGTGAAATAGTAGCATTATTGGGAGAAAGTGGCTGTGGAAAAACAACAATTCTCAGAATAATTGCAGGCTTTGAAACACCTTCAGAAGGAAGTATTTATTTAAATAGCAGTGTGGTTGCAGGGGATGGCGTTTTTGTGGAGCCTCAAAAAAGAAAAGTAGGAATCGTTTTTCAGGACTATGCACTGTTTCCACATAAAACTGTTTGGGAAAACATAACCTACGGATTATCACAATACAGCAATACTGAAGCAACGCAAAGGGCTAACAACATCTTATCTATAGCAGGTTTAGAAGGTTTTGAGAAACGATTTCCCCACCAACTTTCGGGCGGCCAGAAACAAAGAGTGGCTCTGGCAAGGGCTATGGCGCCTGAACCGGAAATCATATTATTTGATGAGCCATTCAGCAACTTAGACAGCATCCGAAAAAACCAAATGCGTGATGACATTCGTGACATAATCAGGAAAAACGGAGCCACTGCCATTTTTGTAACCCACGATACCAAAGATGTTTTGGCTATTGCCGACAAGGTTTCTGTAATAAGAAACGGCAACAATCTGCAGACTGATACTCCTGAAAAAGTTTATTATTTCCCGGTAAACAGATATGTTGCTGACTTTTTCGGAAAAACCAATGTGGTAAAGGCCAGGGTTACAAAGCAAGGACTTAGTTCGCCTTTGGGAACTTTTATAACATCGCAAAAAGAGCTTAACTCTGATGAAGAAGTCTTTCTTACTATTCGTCCCGAACAATTGCAAATTTCGACAAATAAACATGGTTGTATCTGCGGTGAAGTGGTAAAAGAAAAATTTCTAGGAGAATACAAAGAAATTACCTTAAAAGTTAACGATTCGGAAGGAGAAGATACTGACATTATCCTTTATGCTTCACCCCATCATCCCTGCAAAGACAACAAATGCTACTTTAAACCGGGAGATGGGGAGATTAACATCCTGAAAAACAAGGATGATTAACCCGGTAACTGCATTTTATAACAGCCTAAAAAAGACATTCGTCAATATTGCATGAATTAACATTCGTCAACCTTTGCTGTGTCTTTGTTATCCTTTCCATAGCCAAACAGATTTTTTCTTTTTATAAAACCCGAAACATACTTTGGCACCATGGCCTCCCATTCCGGGTCATTGGCATTTAATTTAGCCAAAACTTTATAGGAAAAAAACGGTAAAATCTCTTTTCGGTAATTGGGTATGTCAAAGATTAGTCCTGTTTCGAGCAAATGCTGATACAAAAACTTCACATCATCCTCAACTGGTAAATTACTGGAAGCAAGTATTTCATGGGTTTCCTTTTCTCTACCGGGATAAAGATATACTTTCAGATTTTCGGTAAATAGCTTTCCCATAGCTTCCAGAATTCCCCCTTTCAGATTGGTATAATATTTCTTTTCCAAAATTTTTCGAAAAGTAAGCGCCCCAACCAGAATCCGGATATTTTGAATACGAAACTGCCGAAACCAGTTGGAAACCTTGTAAAATTCTTTAAAGTTAGTGATCATTACATTTTGACCCATACCACAAAGAATATCAACCCTGTCCAGAAAATCTCTCTCATCAAAAACACCTTCTTCAATAAGATTTTTCAGGGTCATTTCGCAGAGTACAATCGTGTTCTTTTTATCAAAACCCACTTCTTTCTTAAACAATGAAAACCCCGACTTTAACATATCGAAGCCCACGTAAGTAATTGGACGAAAACTCCCTCTCAGCAACATTACATTCTTTTTGTATAATAGTTCTGATGGGGGTTTTACACTGCCATACCTGTCGAACATGGTTACTGTGGTCATGTTATTTTTCACTAACTGTACTGCCAGCAATCGGTTATCAACATAATCAAGATCAGGGCCCTGCATGCGTATCATGTCAATTTCTATACGATCTTCCAGGTTTAATTCAACCAGCGATTTCAGAAAACTATTAGGGTACTGGTAATTATAAAAACAAGCGTAAATGAGATTTACACCTAAAATTCCCAACGTTTTCTGCTGCAGGAGATTATCAGTTTCGCGCAATTTTACATGCAATACTACTTCATTGGGTTTCGATTTGGGAGTTAATTGAAAACGCACACCCACCCAGCCATGGCCTTCGTTGGTTTTTTGGTAATTAATTGTAGTTACAGTATTGGCAAATGCAAAGAAACGAGTATTACCAGTACGCTCTTTGCCCAAAACTTTTACAAGGCTATTATACTCATAATCGAGCATTTGCAATAATCTTGCTTCAGATACATACCGTCCGGTGGGGGTTCTGCCATAAAGGGAATCACTAAAAACCATATCATAGGCAGAAATGGTTTTTGCAACTGTACCAGAAGCACCACCCGACTGAAAAAAGAATCGGGCAACTTCCTGCCCTCCGCCTATTTCGGCAAACGATCCATAAATCGTATCGTCAAGATTAATAAACAATGCTTTTCGATTAGCATCAAAAACTTCTCGCTCTATATTATTTTCTGTCATAGTTTTGTAAAATATGGTCGAAATTACAAATTTGTTCCCGTTTGGCTAATAATTTTTGAAAAACTTAGGAGTAATAGCAAATAAATTCCTAATTTCACGAAAAATTTAAGTACAGAATTATCACCAAAATCAATAAAAACAGTATAAATGAATGTACTTGTAACAGGTAGCAACGGGCAACTTGGATCAGAATTAAAAGCCCTTGAAAGTGATTACCCGCAATATAAATTTTTCTTTACAGATATTGAAGATCTGGATATAACCAAAGAAGAAGACATCTCCAAATACCTTAAATCGAACAAAATTGAAGCAGTAATTAACTGTGCAGCCTTTACCAATGTTGACAAAGCAGAATCAGATAAACCCCAGGCAATGCTTATTAATGCTACCGCAGTTAAATACTTGGCACAGGTTTGCGGCAAAGCCAATATTTTACTTATCCATATTTCAACAGACTACGTTTTTGAAGGGAAAAGTTTTAAACCCTACACAGAAAACGATACAGCGAGCCCAAAGAGTATCTATGGCAAAACCAAACTCGATGGTGAAATCGAAGTAATATTTAATGCCAAAAGGGCACTGATTTTCCGTACTTCATGGTTATATTCTTCGTACGGTAAAAATTTCGTAAAAACCATTGCAGAAAAAGCGAAGACGTCCAAAGAATTAAAAGTCATTTACGACCAGATCGGAACCCCAACCTATGCAGGTGATCTGGCAAAAGCCATTCTTGACATAATCCCTAAAGTTCCGTCTAAAATTCGTACAGAAATTTACAACTACTCCAATGAAGGGGTTACCAGTTGGTATGATTTTGCCAAAGCCATTGTAAAAATTCAAAATCTCGATTGTAAAGTTGAACCTATTTTAACAAAAGATTTTACTACAGAAGCTCAGCGCCCCCATTATGCGGTTCTCAACAAATCAAGAGTAAAAAAAGACTTTGGTATTACCATACCTCATTGGTGGGATAGCCTGGAGGTTTGTTTGTCAAAAATTTAATATGTTGACAGCTCTGGCAACCAGGATTCAAGAATAGCCGTAAGTTTATTATTTTCAATCAAAAAGCCATCATGCCCATACATGCTGTTTAAGATAACATGCGTTGCATTGGGCATTTGATCGGCTACTGACTTTACCTCTTCTACCGGAAATAAAATATCAGAATCCGTGCTGATACAAAGTGTATCTGTTTTAACTTCAGAAAGCACCTTTTCTACTCCGCCCCTGCCCCTTCCCACATCATGAGAATCAAACGCTTTCAGAATATACCAGAAAGCATGGGCACTGTACCTTCTGGCCAGCTTTTCTCCCTGGTAACGCTGATAACTGTTTGCCCGATATCCTTCTATCTTCCATTCTTCATCGTCAGGCTGGGTGGCACAAAAGGTTTGATAATTTCTGTAGCTTACCATACCCATGGCACGGGCAGCCATCAATCCCCTTGCCCCTGCTCCGGGTTCATCAGTATAAAATGTAGGGTCTGCTTCCATAGCCATTCGCTGCGCTTCATTAAAGGCTTTACACCAGGGACTTGTGCGTGCTGAAGCAACCAGGCAGATCATTTTTTTTATGAGCCCGGGTTGCAAAATACTCCACTCCAACCCCTGGAAAGCGCCTAATGATGCACCAATGATCAAATCTATTGATTCAATACCCAAATGCTTTCTTAACAATTCATGGGCCTTTACCATATCACGAATGGTAACTACCGGAAAATCCAACATCCAGGGTTTAGCGGTTTTCGGATTAATGGATAATGGCCCGGTACTTCCGTAAGAAGACCCTAAGACATTGGCGCAAACAACATTATACCGCAAGGTATCAATATACTTTCCGGGCCCAACAATGCCAGGCCACCAATCGAGCGGGTTCGAATTGCCTGTAAGGGCGTGACATACCCAAACCGTTGGTTTGTAAGGTTTCAAATCACCCCAAACATTGTAGGCTATTTCAATTTCAGGAAATTCAAATCCTGATTCTGTTAAAAAAGGTTGTTCGTGTTTGTATATAAGAGTCATTTTTAATGGTAAAAGATTTACAGGTACCAGGTTTTCATCATGCAAATTTAAAATTAAACCCGGCACTGGCAACCCAGGTATCTCCATAAGATTAGGAATTCAAGGGCTTAAGTATGCAAAATCCAACTTTTTTTTTCAGGACATGAGCTTATCTGCCTAATTAAATTGTATCTTAATAGTAAAGTATTATTCATTCAAACACATAATGGTATGAGAGCACCAATAAAAAGATTAAAATTATCTGTTCTATTTGCTACTCTGTTGAGTTTAGGCATGGGTAACCTTTTTGCACAATGCGATATAGGAGGTATTACCATTGATGCAGGCACAATACCCTATTATGGTAATGATCTTACAACGTGCGGTGCCGGCGACAATCTGACTTCAGAAAATACGATCAATTGTGGCAGCTCAAGTTATCTGCAGGGTGAAGAACTTATCATAACTTTTCAGGTTGCTCAATCAACGCTTTATCATATAAGCCTTACAAATGCTTCAGAAAACTACACATCGTTAAAACTCTATGATGGATGTCCGCTACAGGAGCAAAATGGAGCCTGTGTTGCAACCCTTGAGAACAACAATCCTAACAAAGTTTTACCGGTTGAACTAGAAACTGGGAAATCGTATTATCTGGCAATAGGTCGCTGGTATGATGAGTGTTTTCAGTTTGATCTTTCCATCGATCTGCCCCAAACATGCCCTGAACCCGGAGTACCCGGATGGCAGGCTATTTCATTACCTTACAATCAACAAGGACTTACCACCTGTGGTGCAGGAGATAATTTAACTTCTGCCAATACAATTCAATGTGGTTCAAACAGTTATTTACAGGGAGAGGAAATGGTTTTCATTTTTGAAGCTCCTGAAACTCAATTATATCATATAAATCTTACAGGGACAACTGAAAATTACACATCCCTGAAACTTTACAATGGGTGTCCACTCCTTTCACAGGATGGCAGCTGTGTGGCCCAATCCGAATCGAGTGATGCCGACAGGGTTTTCCCGGTAGAACTTGAAGCCGGACAAACTTACTACCTGGTTGTTACACACTGGGATGAAGGGTGTTTTAACTTTAATTTGTCGATTGATGTGCCGGCAACATGCCCTGAACCCGGTACTCCTGGTTGGCAGGCAATTTCTTTACCTTACAGTCAGGAAGGACTTTCCACCTGTGGTGCAGGCGATAACTTAACTTATGCCAATACAATTCGATGTGGATCAAACAGTTATTTGCAAGGAGAAGAGATGGTCTTTATTTTTGAAGCTCCTGTATCCCAATTGTATCACATCAGTCTTTCAGGTGCAACAGATAATTACTCTTCACTAAAACTTTATGACGGGTGTCCTCTTATTTCGCAGGGTGCCAGTTGTGTGGCCCAATCGGAATCGAGTGATGCCGACCGGGTCTTCCCCGTAGAACTTGAAGCCGGACAAACCTACTACCTGGTTGTTACACACTGGGATGAAGGATGTTTTAACTTCAATTTATCTATTGATGTGCCGGTAACATGCCCGGAGCCCGGTAGCCCTGGCTGGCAGGCTATTTCGTTACCATTCAACCAGCAGGGGTTAACCACCTGTGGAGCAGGTGATAACTTAACATATGCCAATGTAATTCAATGTGGATCAGATAGTTATCTTCAGGGAGAAGAAATAGTTTTTATTTTCGAAGCTCCTGTATCCCAACTGTATCACATCAGTCTTACGGGTGCAACAGATAATTACTCTTCACTTAAACTGTATGACGGGTGCCCTCTTATTTCGCAGGGAGCAAGTTGTGTGGCCCAATCCGAATCGAGTGATGCCGACCGGGTCTTCCCCGTAGAACTCGAAGCCGGACAAACCTACTACCTGGTTGTTACACACTGGGATGTGGGTTGTTTTAACTTCAATTTATCCATCGATGTTCCCGCAACATGCCCTGAACCAGGAAGCCCCGGCTGGGATATGGTTTCACTACCTTATAGCGAAAATGGGCTTACAACCTGCGGAATGGGAGATTTTCTTAACTATGCAAATATAGTTCAATGTGGTTCAGACAGCTATCTTACAGGAGAAGAAAGAGTGTTTGTTTTTGAAGCAACACAAACGGCTCTTTACTCCATTAGCCTTCAAAATACAACTTCAACTTATACATCGTTGAAACTGTTTGATGGCTGCCCATTAATAAGTTCTGGTGGATCATGTGTTGCCAATTCTGCTTCATCCGCTTCAAACCGGATTCTGGAAGCCGATTTAATGCAAGGGATGACCTATTACCTTGTGGTAAGTAATTTTTATGATGATTGCTTTGAATTCAGTCTGGAAATAAATACACAATGCCTAACACCCGCGCCTGTTGTTGCACAACCCGACCCTGTTTGTGAGGGCAGCCCGATGCCGGAACTAACTGTTTCTAACCCCGAAGGAACCGTTTCATGGTACGCCAATTCCAATCTTACCCAATTGCTGGCAACCGGAACATCCTATACTCCGCAGACTGATACAACCATGGTTTTATACATTATCAATACCTTAAATTGTGTTAGCGAGGCAACTACAATTACTGTTGAAGTAATTAATGCTCCTGAAATTGAAGGGGAAGGTTTTACCGAAGCAGGTAATATGATCTGTGAGGGATTAACATTTAACTTAAGTGTGAATATAGGAGATTCGTGGATGTGGAATACAGGAGAAACTACACAATCTGTCGATGTAATTGCATCAGAATCTGGCATATATAGTGTTGAAACAGCCTTTAACGGTTGTTCTTTCACCTCCGAAATATTTGTAACCGTTCTTGAAAATATTCCACCGGAGCCGGTCACTTCTATGACACCTCCGGATGGAGCAATCAATGTTTCCCTCAATCCTACTCTTTCCTGGATACCGGGAGAGAATACCACCAATTTTGATGTTTATCTCTGGACAGGTTCCGCATCTTCCCCTCCCGATGAACCGATCAGAGATGGGCTAACTGCAGCCCAAATAAGACTTGAAGCAGAAGAAACTACCCCTGCCACAGAGTTCTTCTGGCAGGTAGTATCAAATAATTCACAATGCGGAATCATCAATGGTCCGGTACAATCCTTTCACACCCGCGATCTGCCCAACCTTGTAATTTCTGATCTGGCCATAGAAACAGATGGATTTAGCGGACAACCTTTTTCTTTGTCATTTACGGTTACCAATACCGGAAATTCAACAACAGGCGGGCAACCATGGATGGATGCAGTATTTCTTTCAGTGAATAATGAATTGGATCTAACAGAAGATATTTTACTGGGAAGTTATCCGAACCCCGTTTTTCTCCTACCTGGTGAATCTTACACACAAGAGCTTGAGATCACGGTTCCAAGAGAGTATCTTGGCCCCTTTAATTTCATTATTGCTACCAACAACACGTGTATTATTCAAACCATTGGTGCCGATGGAACCAATTTCCAGATTAATTGCGAAAATCTGCTTGATGAAAACAACTTTAACGATAACTTTCTTCCCACCGAAAGTACCATTACATTCTCTTTACCTCCACTTCCTGATATTGTACCGGTTACATTTGGCACGCCCCAGCTGGCCTTTGCAGGCGATACTATCAATATAGCTTATTCAGCCGAAAATGATGGACAGGTTCCAGCACAAAGCAAAATTATTACTACAACGAGTTATATGTGTAAAACCCTTGGCGTGGGATATAATCCAACACCTGATAAAACAGTCTTTGTTGTTCAGGAACCTTTGGTTTATTGCACATTGGATGAACCTGTCTGGATAGATCGTATATTTTTGTCAACCAGCCCATTTCACGAACCGGCGCAGGATATTTTGCTTACAACTGAAATCATAAAAATGCGAAGTCAGAACTATGTTGATGCAGGATACAATCCTCTACCGGATGAATTCTCTATCTCATTAACAGAACGAATGGAATTGCGGGAATTGTGGGAATCCATACCCGACTATCTTGATGTAGGGCAGAGTTACAACAGAAACATGGAACTGGCGCTTCCTAATTGCACGGAAGGAGAATATTACCTTCATCTTGTTACTGAATATGCAGATTGGGTGTGGGAAGAAGATATTGAAAACAACGTTATTACCCAACCCATCCAAATCCTTACAACTCCACCCCCAGATCTTATCATTACAGGAGCAGAACTTACTGATGATGCATTTTCAGGCCAAAGAGTTGAACTAAACTATACCTTAAAAAATGATGGAGCTGGCAATCCAGCTGAAGGTTATTGGATCGATTACATTTATCTGCTTTCTCAGCCTGAAATAAATCCTGAAACGGATGAACCCCTGAAAGTTATTTCAGTTACACAAGCCGATACCCTAAACCCCGGTCAATCAGCCCAAATTTCTACATCGTTGCTTATTCCTGAAGGTTATGAAGGTACCTGGTATTTAGTTATGGTTTCCAATGCCGCGGGACTTGTTTGTGAGTTTGATGAAAGCAACAATAGTTTTGCACTTCCGGTTAGCATAACATTAACTCCCCCACCTGACCTGTTTGCTTCACAGATTAAGATTACAGAACCCATTCGTTCAGAAAGTGTAGTGCCCATAGAATACACACTTGAGAATATTGGAAATGGGCCTGCCCACGGGCCTTGGCGAGAAAGAATTTTCTTTTCACAAAATCCTGATTTTACCGGAAACATAAATGAACTCATTGCCAACAGGATAATCAGAGACACACTGCAGGGTGGTGGGAAAATGGAGTTAAACCAAAGTGTAAATTTACCCCGTTTAGAGCCAGGCAATTGGTACATCTTTGCCCATACCAATGCCGATACACTACTTTATGAACATGGACAAATCAATAACAACGTAACACGGTATGGTCCATTTGAGCTTTTACCAAGAATTTCATCTGATTTGGTTATTAGCGATGTCCTGATTGAACAGATTGTTGATGCCGGCCAAATCATAAATTACAGCTATACGGTTACCAACAATGGTGAAGGATCTACAAATTCAAACAATTGGTCTGATCTTGTTTATTTATCATCTTCAGTGCAGGCTGGTGCTGACACCATACGTCTGGCCAGAAGAAAAAACGAAGAAGGTTTGAAGTTGGGAGAATCCTATCAAAAATCGGGATCGTTAAAGATACCCAACGGAATGGATGGAGATTTCTATTTCCATTTTATCGCTGATAATAATGTAAGTGTTGAAAATGACGAATTACGCGATAATAACGTAATAAATATTCCTGTAACAGTAACTCAGCAACCCACACCGGACTTAAGACTGGTGAATATTGATTTACCGGAATTCGTTTATGCCGGAGAAGAATTACTTGTAAATTATACAGTAATAAACGAAGGAGATGCCGCAGTTTCAATGCCCTGGCAAGATCAATCCGGGTTTTCTCTCACTTTGGAAAGTTTTCAGCACGGAGTAAGATATAAGGCACAGAACAGAATATTAGAACCTGGTGAAACTTTTACTGATGAGATCTCAGTTACCCCACCCTTCCACTTTGAAGGCACTTATTATTTGATTATTTCTCTTGATATTCTCGATGAGATTTATGAGCATGATAGAGAAGATAACAATATCCTTTCTTTTGCCATTAGTGTATCAAAACCACAGCCAGCAGATTTGTTTATTTCTGATGCTTCTGCTCCCTTGAATGCCATACCCGGACGAAAAAACACCTGGTCGTTTACAGTTACCAACCAGGGTAACAACTATACAACCGGTCGCTTTGTCAATAATATCTATCTGGAAGGAAACGGAATACCAGGATTACTGCCTTCTCATTTATTATCGTCACCATTATCGCCCCGTTATTTCAGACTTGAGCCGGGGAATTCTCTTACATTCAATGTTGAAAAAGCATTTCCGGGCATGAAGGATGGCCCTGTAGAAACCAGGATTATTGCTAATGCAACCCAATCGGTAAGAGAGGATAATACAGAGAATAACACTTTTCTTGTACCGGAAACTACTCAATCATCGATGACAGTTTTACCCCTGAATGAAACATTTTCAGATACCCTGGCTCTGGGATCAGATCTTTTTTACAAATTGAACCTTCCTGAAAATGCTGATTTGAGAATCAAAGTAAACTCAAATATTGGCTATGCTGAAAACGCCTTATTTATCAGGCATAATAATGTCCCTGAAGGTCCCTTGTATGACCAAAGAAATACAGGTAGAAACACGGCATCACCCAAATTGCTTATTCCCGGAACTACGGAAGGAGAAAACTACTTAAAAATCAGCAACTTCAACACCAGAAACATGTCAACGCAGAGTATCGAGATACAAGCTGATATTCTGCCCTTTGGCATAGATAGTATTTCGCCTTCTGTAATGGGTCAGGGCAGGGTTACCTCACTGATCTTGGGAGCAGGATACCGCCCTGGTGCTATTGTAGAATTAATTGATAATGAAAACAAAACGGTTGTTACAGGACAGATACTTCAGTTCAAAAGTAGTATGGAGTTAAAGGTAAGATGGCAGTTGGATGAAGTTCCTACAGGCATCTATCATTTGCGAATTACCAATACCAATAGTGAGTCAACAATACTTACCAACGGTGTTACAGTTGAACCAGCCAAAGATTATGAAGTTGTATTTGACCCTTTGTATAATCAGATTATAGGAGATCGCAATCCCACAACTGTTGGTATCATTTTCCGCAATATTTCCAACGTAGATATTCCCTATATAAATGCAGCTTTTCATTACCTGAGAGAACATGAACTTATGGGGATATCGGCCCCTGACAATCTTTTCTCGCAGAGTAAGTTGATAGCCTTGGTCACTGGCCAGCCACAGGAAGAATTTGATGATTATTCTATGGTTCCTGAAAAGAATGAGGGCGATCTTCCTGAAAATATAATTCCTATACACATTAAAGATCTTGCACCTGGGCAGAATATCTCCTTCAGCCTTACTTTTAAGAACTTTCCCTATGCAGTTTTCACTCTGGGAGTTTCCTATGAATTGCTTACTACCGATCAGATGATGACATTTCTTACCTATAATGCCATGATCATCAGAGAATATATCCTTTCCAATCCGGAATTTATTGAATACATGGAGTTTGATTTTGCCCAACAAAGTGAGCTCTATAATTCCCTGGCCAGTATTGATGATTATATGTTTCAGGTTTTTGAAACATACGCCAACTTTGGACTGGTAAGCAGGTCAGACTTTCTGAATTTCATGTTTGATTGTGAGGGATGCGACCTCCCCGAAAACTTCAACTTATTTACCAACCCCGATGACAACAAAGAGATAGTTTTGAAAGCTGGTAATAAGTTACTCCCTGATCCTCCATCAGGTTGCGACAGTTGGGGTCAGGCGGGTGCCAACGCCTATTGCGATATTATTAAAAGTCAGGTTTTTCAATGTAGTGTAGCTGCAACCTGCCTGGTGGGCATCCCCCTTGCGGCAATAACCATTAAATTGCTGGTTTTAAGTGGTGTGGGAATTCCGGTTTTGGCAGCAAGTGTGGTTCCCCTGGTAACTTACTTTATGGCCTGTAAAAGCAATGCATTGGGCTGCGCATTTAGTTTTACCGATATCCCTTTCCCATCTGTGGAAGAGGCCATTTGCATGGAGGTGGTAAAGCCCTGCGACCCCAACGAAATTCATGGACCTGCCGGGTTGGGCGATGAACAGTTTATTGCCCAAACTGAAAGGGTTAATTACACTGTGCTTTTTGAAAATGATCCCGAGTTGGCAACTGCACCAGCTAAACAGGTAAGAATCAGCGTTCCTATCTCTGAATTTGCCAATCCGCTGAGTGTAAGAGTATCTTCTTTTGGTTTCGCCGATAATGTTTTTGATATGCCGGTAAACATAGCGTCTGTAAATCAACGATTTGACCTCACAGAAAAAGAAGGCTACTATCTTGATGTAATTGGTGGGCTGGACATAAACAATAACGAGGTTTTCTGGCTGTTTACCACAATTGATCCGGTTACAGGCCAAATTCCCTATGATCCTTTCAGTGGATTTTTGAAGGTTAACGATTCTACCGGGGTGGGTGAAGGATTTGTTAACTTCTCACTTATGCCCAACCCGGAGACAATAACCGGCGACACCCTTGCTCACTATGCCGATATATTTTTCGATCTCAATCCGCCCATTACCACCAACACCCATTTCAATACGATAGATGCCTTTACGCCTGCAACAGTTGTTGATGAGCTTCCCAGGTTCTCTGAAGAAGGAAATCTATTGTTGAGTCTGAGTGCTTCTGATGATGAAGGTGGCTCAGGGTTGGACAATATAGAAGTGTATATGTCGAGAAATGATGAAGCGCCTGTTCTTATTGGTAAAGAAAGAAAGTTTGAGTGGTTGATAGATGCGCAAACCTGCGACTCACTGGCATTCTTTGTGAGAAGCATCGATAAGGTGGGAAACACTGAACCCATGCCTGTTCAGCCTCAAACCTACACCATTATTGGACGCAATAACGTTAGCGCTGGAGATGATGTTACCCTGTGTGCAGGCAACGAAGTTACCCTAACTGCTTCTGCAGGAGAGTCCTGGCTCTGGAGTACTGGCGAAACTTCGCAAAGTATAACCCTGGTACCCGACTCAACATCTACCTATTCCGTTATAGTGACCAACTCTGATGGATGCCCCGGTATTGCTACCGTTACTGTAACCTTACAGGACTGTACTTTTGTGGATG
>JAABRR010000005.1:0-93198 GCA_011390785.1 Sphingobacteriia bacterium | reverse complement strand
GTGGATGAGAATGACCAACCGGGCAGCTTGTTGAAGGTATATCCAAATCCGGTAGTGGGGGATGAAATAAAGGCAGAGATATCAGGAATTGAAGCTGGTATCTTCCAGGTAAGACTACTCGACCAACATGGGAGGATCGTTTACAGCGAGCAGAAAGAATGGAATAACGCAAAAGCTACTCATATCATACCCGCTGCAGGTATATCTGCCGGTACTTATATTCTCGAAGTGAAAGGAGGTGGCTACCATGAAGCCAGAGTGTTGGTTATTGGCCGTTAACGAAACAAACCCTCCGTAAAGGACATAAATTATAACCGATGGAGGGATAAGCTAAATAGTATTAAAACATCTTAAGCATAAAGCGGCAGAATGACTTTCATCTCATTCTGCCGCTTTTTCTATACTGTTAAGGCATTATCATTATCTTTGCCGGCAACCGGAAATCTATTAGTGGTATATAATGAACCATATAATGTAAAACGGTAATATAGTAAACTCCATCGAAAGGAACATCACCCTTCAAAAACTCATTTATGATCACATCCTACAAGGAGTCCTTAATAGAAGTGGACAACAAAATTTCTGAACTAAAAAGAAAAGACAATTCGTTATCATTTGCCCGGTTAGGTAGCTTTATCATTCTCATTTTGGGAATAGTATTCAGCACCAGCACAGGAAATATCTGGTTTTATTCTTTGACACTGGTTTTATTGTTTATATTCATCAGGATCGTGTTGTTACATCTTGCCAATCATAACTGGCTGGAAAGAGAAAAAACACGCAAGGAAATTCTCGAAAACGAAATTGCCTGCCTGCAACTAACATCAAACAAATACTATAATGGCAGTGATTTTTCTGAAAATGATCATGATTATGTTACCGATATGGATGTTTTTGGAAATAAAAGTCTCTTCCATTACATAAACCGCTGTGCTACAGGCGTTGGGAATAAAGCGCTGGCTGATTGGCTCAGAAGAGAAAACAGTCGTGAATCTATTTTACAAGTGCAGGATGCGGCAAAGGAGCTGGCATTGCAAAAATTATGGTGTCAGGAGCTTCGGGTTGACGTTTACCGCCAACGCATTTCCAATTTTTCGAAAGACCATCTGCCATCCATTGAAAGAACAGTTTCAGCCCCCAAAAATATTACACTTCTTACCAGTATTTCATTCATCCTGCTTGCTTTAAGCATTGCGGGTATGATCTTTACATCTTTTGGAGGCTTCTTGCTTATTATTCCGGTTTTTTACAATGTAATTCTCAACAACAAATTCTCGGTCTTTACAAAAAACATACGGGCACAACTGGAAGGAAGGGAAAAAACCCTGAATGATTACCAGAAAATACTGCTTAATTTTGAGCAACAGAAATACAAATCTTCCTTTCTGCGGGGATTACAGAAGAACCTTTCTCTGGATAACCACAAAGCAACACAGGCAATTTCCAGTTTGCAAAATCTCAGCAAAAAACTGGAATATTCTCTCAACATGATCGTTGGTTCAATTCTCAACCTTTTCTTCGTATGGGATATTCTGATTTGTCGCAAAATTTCTCTGTGGTTCGATCGATATGCCGGTAAAACCCGCGATTGGTTCAATGTAATAGGAAAGCTTGAAGCTCTTATCAGCCTGGCAAATCTGCAGAATAACCATCCCGACTGGGCATTCCCGGTATTTACATCAGAAAATGCGTTTGTATTTAAAGGTGAGCAGCTCGGCCATCCGCTAATTCCAAAAGATGAAAGGGTTTGTAATGATTTCACCCTCGAAACACCGCATTTGATGAATATCATTACCGGATCGAATATGGCCGGCAAAAGTACCTTTTTGCGTACCATTGGGGTTAATATAATTCTGGCCAAAGTGGGGGCTCCGGTATGCGCCAAGAGCATGACACTGAGCCATTTCAGGATTATGACCTACCTTACTATTACCGACTCACTGGCTGAAAATACATCAACATTTTACCGCGAGATAAAACGATTAAAGAAACTTCTTGATAGTGCACGGGCCGATAACAACGTATTGCTTCTTCTCGATGAAATGCTCAGAGGAACCAACTCTGCCGATAAGGCCCGGGGTAGTATGGCCATTACCCGCGAACTGATCAATTACAAAGTGCCATCAGTAATTGCCACCCACAACCTGGAACTTGCTGCCATGCATGATGATTTACCCAACGCCATCACAAACTATTATTTTGACATCGTAATTGATGCCGACAACCAGATGCGCTTCGATTACAAGCTAAAACCGGGAGTATGCAATACTTTCAATGCATCAATATTGCTTAAGGAAATTGGTATAGATATTTAATATTTTTCAAAAGCAGAATAAGATCTTTATGAATGTGATATTTTAAAGAAACTGGCACTGCACGAATCCCCCTTTTGAAGGGGGCTGGGGGATGTAAAAGACACGTTATAAAAAACCTCCACAGATTTTGTTGTGGAGGTTTTTGTTTTATGTTGGTTGGCTTTTACTTCTGAAAATGGGGCAAATAGCTATCCAACCCATAAGTTTTACACATTCCGGCAAATTCATCAAACAAGGCATCATTAAAAGGAACGCCTTTGTCTTTGCGATTCATCCAGGTATCATGTTCTTTCTCACCTGCAGTATAGATACGGTTTTGTCCAGGCATTTTTTTAGATGCCCTTAGTTGTCTGAGAATATCTCCAGTTATTTTCTTAAAATCATCGGGCTCGGTAAAGGCATTAATATCAATGGCAATAAAGAAATGACCCAGTGGATAAGGAACTTTTTTGCCATCTTTTATACCCATAAGCATTTTCATATAGGCTCCCTGCTGCAATGCCGCGCTCAATATTTCAACTACAGTGGCATAGCCGTAACCTTTGTATCCACCGCCATCTTCACCTACACCGCCAAGTGGCGTAAAGGCTGCGCGACCCGCAATAAGATCTTCGAGCACTTCCTGAGAATTGGTTTTAGATTCACCATTTTCGTCAATAACCCATCCTTTAGGCATTTCTTTTCCCTGGCGGGCATAAACCTCTACTTTGCCGCGCTGGGTAATAGATGTGGCGCAGTCGAGCAAAAATGGAAAATCTTCATCGGAAGGCATTCCAAAAGTCATAGGATTCGTGCCCAGCATATTTTCTACACCGAAAGTAGGTGCGATTGAAGGTCTTGCATTGGTTCCGGTTATTCCTATCTGATTATGTTCTACCGCCATAAGTGGATAATACCCTGCAAAACCGTAATGGGTAGAATTTCTTACAGCTACCATCCCCATCCCATATTTTTTGGCTTTATCAATAGCCATCTGCATCGATTTATAGGCTATAACATGACCCATACCATTATGGCCATCAACTACCGCAGTAGTAGGTGTTTCCTTAACTACTTCAAATTTAGTTTCAGGATTAAGAATGCCATCATTAATACGATCCAGGTAAATAGGCTTTAAACGGTTAACACCATGAGAATCAAAACCTAGCTTATCAGCTTTAACGAGTACATCTTGTATAATTTTAGCGTCATCCTTAGGTATACCCGCTTTCACCATTACATCAACCATGAAATTTTCGATCACTGCGAAGGGAATAAATCTTTCTGCTTTTGTCATAATTATTTTGAGTTTAGGTTATAAGTTGTATTATTTCAAATTTAGTTTATTATTCGGTGAAAAAAAAGAACGGCCATATAAAAAATAATAATTCCAAGCTAAAACTTGATGGCTGCAATGAAGCTCACTTAGGAATTTACCCGAAAACATTCTTTTAGTTAGCTTTGAAAAAGTAACTTTAAATAATAAAAATAAACTACATATTTAGCTGTTAACTTTTTACAGAATTGAACCCTTTCTAAAGGATTATGTTTAATATTGTAGAAGTATTAATAATTTAAATATTTAAGGTATATGTCAAAATCAAGAGAATTATTAGGACTTATTGCAGGATTTGCTGCAGGAACTTTTTTAGGTGCAATTTTTATGTCAACAGGAAGAAGTAAATCAGAGAAAGATAAAAATGATAAGGGAAAAGAAAACGAAGGGCAACCTAAAACTGTGATACTGGAAAATTGATTCACCTGCATTTATTGCGTTTTAGTATTATGGCAAAGTTGCATTGCATCCCTTAATTTGTAATTTTGCAAGAAAAATCAGATGCCCTTTAAAATAAAATCAGATTTCCTACCTACCGGTGATCAGCCCGAAGCCATTTCTCAATTGGTAAAGGGCCTTCAGGAAGGCATTCCTTTTCAAACACTATTGGGTGTTACCGGTTCGGGAAAAACCTTTACCGTGGCCAATGTTATTGAAAAGGTTCAAAAACCTACTCTGGTTTTAAGTCATAACAAAACACTTGCAGCCCAGCTTTATGGTGAATTTAAACAGTTTTTTCCTGATAATGCTGTGGAATATTTTGTTTCGTATTACGATTATTACCAGCCTGAAGCTTTTATACCCACTACCAATACTTACATTGAGAAAGACCTATCTATTAACGATGAGATAGAAAAACTCAGGTTAAGTGCTTCCAGTGCTTTGCTTTCGGGCCGGAGAGATGTTTTGGTTGTGAGTTCTGTAAGTTGTATATACGGAATTGGAAATCCGGATGATTTCAATGAAAATATTATTCAGCTCAGCCGTGGTAATGTGATTAGCCGAAACAGGTTATTGCACCGAATGGTGGAAAGCTTGTACAGCCGCACTCAAGCTGATTTTACCAGGGGTACTTTCAGAGTTAAAGGAGACACGGTAGATATTTATCCCGCCTATGCAGACCATGCTTTTAGAATCGTTTTCTGGGATGATGAAATTGAAAGTCTTGAAAGTTTTGACCCTGTTACCGGGCATAAAACTGAAGATTTTGAGCAGATTTCCATTTATCCGGCCAATATTTTTGTAACATCAAAAGATCGCATGTCAGGTGCCATAAGGTCTATACAAGACGATATGATGCGTCAGGTTGAGTATTTTAATGAAATTGGCCGCCCTCTGGAAGCTAAACGGCTGGAAGACAGGGTGAATTATGATCTTGAGATGATGCGTGAGCTGGGTTATTGCTCGGGAATAGAAAACTACTCACGATATTTTGATGGCCGCAAGCCAGGCTCAAGACCCTTCTGCCTTTTAGATTTTTTCCCTGACGATTATTTGATGGTTATCGACGAAAGTCATGTAACCATTCCCCAGGTGCATGCCATGTATGGTGGTGATCGCTCGCGTAAACAAACCCTTGTTGAATATGGGTTTCGCCTACCTGCTGCCATGGACAACCGTCCCCTTAAGTTTGAAGAATTCGAAAATATGCTAAGCCAGGTAATATTTGTTAGCGCAACACCGGCAGATTACGAACTTAAAATGAGTGAAGGGGTTGTAGTGGAACAACTCATAAGACCCACCGGACTTTTGGAGCCTGTTATTGAAGTAAGACCCAGTTTAAACCAGATTGATGACCTGCTACATGAAATAAACCTGCGTATTGATTTTGCTGAGCGTGTTTTGGTTACTACCCTCACCAAACGAATGGCAGAAGAATTAAACAAATACCTTGATAATACCGGTATAAAATGTCGGTATATCCACTCTGATGTAGATACGGTAGAAAGAGTTGAAATTCTTCGTGACCTGCGTCTGGGAGTAATTGATGTGTTGATTGGGGTAAACTTGTTGCGTGAGGGGCTGGATTTACCGGAAGTTTCACTCGTTGCTATCCTGGACGCCGACAAGGAGGGTTTTCTGAGATCAGAAAGGTCACTGACCCAAACTGCAGGACGAGCTGCCAGAAATATTAACAGTAAGGTAATTATGTATGCGGATAAAATTACCGATTCGATGCAGCGAACCATTGACGAAACCACGCGCAAACGTGAAAAGCAATTAAAATACAACGAGGAAAATAATATTACCCCGGCACAGATCAAGAAATCAGTTGAAGCCATACATAGACAAACATCAGTTGCTGATAGTCGATCTCATATTGCCCGGGCATATGTTGAAAAAGAAGAAGTTAGTATTGCTGCCGATCCGGTAATACAGTACATGACGAAAGAACAACTGCAAAAAGCAATGAATAATACACGAAGACAAATGGAAAAAGCTGCCAAAGCGCTCGATTTTATTGAAGCGGCAAAATTCAGAGATGAATATTTCTCTTTAGAAAAGCTTTTTAAGGAAAAATTTATGTAACATGCAAAATACTGATTATAATAATCTTATCCTGAATAAATCTTCACAACTACACCCCTTATTTGTTCCTGATTTAGCTCCGGACAACACTTTGTTCATGGACTTCAGAAGTCAAAACAAAGCTTTAAAAAATCTGGATTACAATAACATCCGGTCTTTTAGCAACTTTGTATTTGACTCTGTTACCAGAAAAGGAAAACAATACGGATATGGAGGATATTTAGAAGACCGGGACATTTACCGTCGCAGCAGCGTGTTTACCCTTTCAAATGGAGAAAGTCGGAGCATTCATCTGGGTGCAGATATTTGGGCTCCGGCCCTAACGCCCGTGCATTGTCCGTATGAGGGCAAAGTTCATAGTTTTAAGAATAACAATAATCATGGAGATTACGGCCCCACCATCATTCTTGAACATAACTTTGGCAACCATACAATTTATACCTTGTACGGACATTTGTCGATTCATTCGCTTGATAACCTATACGAAGGAAAAACAATAAAAAAAGGGGAAATATTCTGCTATTTAGGTAATTATCCAGAAAATGGTGATTGGCCACCACACCTGCACTTTCAGGTAATAAATGATATGCAAAACAAGAAAGGAGATTTTTGGGGAGTTTGCAGTAGTATAGAGAAAGAACAATTTGCTCAAATTTGCCTGGATCCTATTCTTTTTTTCCCAAATTTAGCACCATAACTTCCTGAATTTCCTTTTCACTTCTTTTAGAAAATATTAGTTTTGTACATAAATTAACTGCTAACATAAATCAAAACAAAATGGATATTTTTGACAAGACTGTGAACAATATGGGCCCCCTGGGTCAGTTTGCTGATAGGATTCATGGATATTTTGCTTTCCCGTATTTGGAAGGAGAAATTTCTAACAAAATGAAATTCAGGGGTAAAGAAATGCTTGTGTGGAGTCTAAATAACTATTTGGGCCTTGCCAACCATCCCGAAGTAAGAAAAGCCGATGCTGATGCCGCAGAAAAATATGGATTAGCAACTCCCATGGGCGCCAGGATGATGTCGGGGCAAACTCCTTTGCATGAACAACTCGAAAACGAGCTAGCTGCATTTGTAGGAAAAGAATCAGCGTTCCTGCTCAATTATGGTTATCAGGGTATGGTTTCTATCATAGATGCAATGACTGATCGTAAAGATGTAGTTGTTTATGACTCTGAATCACATGCCTGCATTGTTGATGGACTAAGATTGCATATGGGAAAAAGATTTGTATTTCCACATAACAACATCGAAAATCTGAGAAAACAGCTGGAGCGAGCTACCAGGATAGCCAACGATACCGGTGGTGGAATACTGGTGATAACTGAAGGTGTATTTGGCATGTCGGGCGATTTGGGAAAACTAGATGAAATTGTTGCTCTTAAAAAAGAATTCGACTTCAGATTGCTGGTTGATGATGCCCATGGTTTTGGCACTATGGGCAGAACAGGGGCAGGCGTTGGAGAACATTTGGGTGTGATGGATCAGGTAGATATTTACTTTGGTACTTTTGCTAAATCGATGGCATCCATTGGAGCTTTTGTAGCATCAAACCAAAAAGTTATTTACTATTTAATGTACAATATGCGTAGCCAGATATTCGCAAAATCTTTACCCATGCCTTTGGTGGCCGGGGCCTTGAAACGCCTGGAATTAATTCGGAATAATCCGGAATTGAGAGAAAAACTCTGGAAAATTACCCGTTTACTGCAGGATGGATTAAAAAAGATGGAGTTTAACCTGGGCAATACTCAATCTCCTGTTACTCCGGTTTTTCTTTCAGGTGAAGCCAGTGAAGGAACTAATCTGGCTTTTGATCTTCGGGAGAACTTCAATATTTTCTGCTCGGTAGTTGGATATCCTGTTGTACCCAAGGGGGTTATTATTATTCGTATGATACCAACAGCAATGCATACTGAAGAGGATGTTAGTTATACCCTGGAAGCTTTTACCACAATAAAACAAAACCTTAATAATGGGAAATACAATACTGGTAAAATAGTAGATATTTCGGAACCTGAATTTTTAACTTAAATCTATAAGATATTACTTAAAGGGGTCTCAATTGTAAATTCTGCACCACTACCAGTATTTCTTGCTGAAATACTTCCTCCCATATTTCTTTCAATAATGGTTTTGGACATATATAAACCAACGCCAGTTCCTTTACCCTGTTCTTTCGTAGTGAAATAGGGTTCATATATTTTATGTATTATTTCTAAAGGAATTCCACCGCCATTATCTACAATAATAACTGTTGCCTTTTCATTTGATACAAAACCAGAAATTCTTATTTCAGGCTTTTCAGGCTTATGAGCCTGTAAGGCATCTTTGGAGTTATTTAATATATTTAGTAATACCTGTGCAAACTCACTTGAATAACCATAAAGCATTATGTGTTTGTCAACTTCTGTAATGAGACTAATACCGAAGTCTTTCAATGTAGCATCCAGGAAAGAAATAGAAGTATTAACCACATCATAAAGTAAAAAACTTTGTTTTTCCTTGTTGGGTTTAAAAAAATTTCTAAAATCATCGATGGTTCTTGACATGTGATCCAAAACAGACTTTATGTCGCGTTCACTTTTATCTAAATAATCTGTGGTGAGATCGCCAAACCTTAGGGCATCGGTTAGATCATAAATCATTAAACCGATAGCATTCAGAGGTTGTCGCCACTGATGTGCAATATTTCCGATCATCTCCCCCATAGCAGCTTGTCTGGATTGTAGCAACATAAGTTCATCCTTTTCACGGTTTTTCTTAACTTCCTGCTCTATTTGAAATGCAAGATTTTCGTTAAGTTGCTGTAATAGATCCTTTTGTAGTTTCAGTTCACTTTCTACCTTGTTTCTTCTTTTAACTTCCTGTTTAAGATCTTTGTTGAGCATTTTATACTCCCAGTTAGAAACTTCCATTTCTACCAGTGTTTTTTCAAGCTTTTCTTCAATAAGTTTACGTTCAGTAATTTCTTCTTTTATGGCAAGATATTCAACTACCCGTCCGGTAGTATCTTTAATTGGAGTAATTGTGGCAGATTCCCAATAATAGTTTCCTGCTTTATTTCTATTTTTAAACTCTCCCTTCCAAACACTTCCAGAAGAAATGGTGCTCCACAATTCCTTGTAATAAGTTTCAGGCTGATCTCCTGATTTTAAAATACGAGGATTTTTTAAATAAGCTTCATGCAATGTATAGCCTGTTGTTTCTTCAAATTTTGGATTGGCGAATACAATATTACCATCGAGATTGGTAATTACGATTGTATTGGCGCTTTGCATAACTGCTTCATTTAACCTCTTGAATAAAAGATTCTCATCCACTTTTCCCGGATAGAAATCTTTCATAGAACGATGCAGATTATCTAATCTTTTTCGCAATAGTTCTTCTTTGGTAATATTGGTAAATGTTACTATAAAAACATTTTTCGACCCATCAATATTATTTATATCGAGATGATAAACAATGCTGCTACCCGACGGCAGTGGAATAGATAATTTGCCTGATGTATTTCTCCCTGAATTATTAATACAATTCAGCTTTTTGGTTAAAAAATCAGCTAATTGGGAAGGATTTATATCCGTAATATGCTGTTTTTCAATAAATAGATTATTTAAGACCTTCTCCCGGGCAAAGGTGTTGGCGAATAAAACCAATGATGATTCTATTATCAAAACCGGATAAGGCATTACATCCATTGTCTTAATAACTAAATTGGATATCGGAAGTTTGTTGTTACTTTTTTTTGTCGTCACTTAGAAGTTTTTTTTCCCAATGATAGCATCATTTTTTGATATCTATAGGGTTTTCCTGAATTTAAATGGATGGAAATTTTCAGTAATATTCTTCAGGTAAATATTTCAGTTTCAATCACTGAATTTGTTTGAGAGAAAACAACATCCAGATGTTCTAAATAAGTCTTTGATTTCTTAAATTCCTTTTCTTTATTTAAAGAATCCATAAGCCTTAAAACGGCGAACATGCGGGTGCAACCAATGGTTCCGCAAAGACCTTTTAAAGTATGAACTGATGTATAAAAAGATGAAAAATTATCAATTTGTTCCTCTGAATTGAGAGCCTTTATCAATTCCTGTGAGTCGGCTATAAAACTTTTAAATAATTGAACAAGAACTTCAGGATTTTGCCTGGTATTTTTCTTCAGCATCAACAGAGTGGAATCATTTAACAATGGATACTTTTCAAAATCATTCATTACCATAGGATAAAAAATAAATCATTTTTTAATTACACTTTTTTGAGGTCTTTTGCCTTTTTTCTGTCCATGCCATTTTTCAATTTTCTGGTACAATTCAGATGCATTAATAGGTTTGCTAACATAATCATTTACTCCTGCCGAAAAATATTTTTCACGGTCTTCTTCCAAAACATTTGCCGAAAGAGCAATGACCGGTGGATGTTTTTTAAAATTTTCCTTAAGTACCGCCATTGTTTCAAAACCATCCATTACAGGCATTACCATATCAAGCAAGATAATGTCGTATGTACCATTTACCAATTTCTCAATAGCTTCTTTCCCATTATTTACCATAGTTGTTTCGCATTGGGCATGAGAAAGCATCAGGTCAATAACTTTTTGATTAATTTTCTGATCTTCAACACAAAGGACTTTTACACCACTAATATTGCTCAAAAAATTTCCAGACGGTTTATCTGAAATTACAGAAACACCTTCTGATTTATCTGATTTAGCAGCAGCAGAAAATGTGAAATGAAATCTGGTTCCCTTAGCATCGTTTTTCTCTGCACCAATAGTTCCGGCCAGCATACCCACGAGTTTTTTGGAGATTACCAGCCCAACGCTAATATTATCCCTTCTTTCCACAATATATTGTTCTTTTCCCTCTGGAGGGTTTATAATTTCCTTTACCTGATTAATGTCAATATTACTAAAATCATCAATTATCTCAACCATCATAAGTTTCTTGTTGCCAAGGTTACTTTGCTCTCCCAGTCGAATCAGAATATTGCCTTTACCGGCATTTTCAGTAACAACAGACAAAAGACTGGTAATAACCTGGTATAACCTGGCCTGATCAGATATAATATTTTCCGGCACATTTGATTGAATATCGAAAGACAAATTAATTTCCCTGTTTCTTGTAAGTGCTGAAAATAATGATGAAATGTGCTCCATAAGCTTAGACAAGCTAAAAGCAGTGTTGTTGATTCTGAACTTTCCTGCTTCAATTCTTTGAAGATCAAGAATATTATTGATTATGTTGAGTAAACCAATGCTCGAATCTTTGATTGTTTTTGCCAATTCCATCTGACTGGTACTAAGGCCTGACTGAAGCAGGAAATCTGTCATACCCATGATTCCGGTAATGGGCGTGCGCATTTCGTAGCTCATATTGGCCAAAACCTGATGTTTTGCTTCAGATGTTTTTAAAGATACTTCGGCATGATGTTGCAGTTCCTGTGCATTTTTCTGGTCTGTTACATCCTGCACAGTAAAAACAGCTCCCGACTTTTTATCTGTTTTATCATATATCAGCTTACCACTTGAGAAAATAAATTTTACAGATCCATCTTGGGTAATAATGCGGTAGTTTGTGGTATTTTCATTAACTCCGTTGTCATTAAAAAGCTGATTTTCAAAGTTTTGAAAAATTTCCTTATCATCTGGATGAATAATTTCAAGAAGTCTTGAATAATCAAAAAATTTCCTTTTTAGGGGAGAGTCATCAAAAATATCAAAAAAAGTTTCAGAAAATATACAGTCGCCAGTTTCAAAGTTCTTCTCCCAGTTACCAATTTTAGCTATTCGTTGAATTTCTTTTAGCTTTTCCTGATTTTCTCTGATAGCTAATTCAAGATTTTTAGATTCAATGATCTGGCCAAATTTTTCTGAAATATTTTTTAGCAGTATTTTTTCATTAAAATGGAAGGAGTCTCTGTTGCTATTGGGTTTCTTTTCGATATACGCAACTTTGATGTATCCAAGTTTTTTCTTCTGCACCTTAATAGGAACTGAATACGACCACTCAGTATTTACAAAATTTTTAGATGCATAAGTTTTATTCTCAAAAACGATCTGCACCCCAATATCATGACTATATCTCAATCCAACCGGGATAATTTCGATAGATTTTTCAATAATCTCTTCGAAAGTGATACCCGGCACACCAGATATATCTGTAATGTCATAAAGACAGTTAAGCTGCTTTATTTTCTGGTTGAGATTGGCTGTTAATTCACCATATGTTTGCTCAGACTTTTTCTTTTCTGTAATATCTGATAGCAGGGCAACACTACCACTAGCCTTAAGGTTTTGATCAAGAATAGGAGCAGAACTCATGTTGGCCCAAAGCACATCGCCGGCAAGATTTTTCAATTTAATTTCGTAGTGATCTGAGATTCCCATTTTTTGCAACTCAGCCTTTTCCTGGAATAATCTCTCATCTTCACTACTAAAAAGAAACCGCTCAATCGACTCGCCAATTAGAGCATCTTTATCATTCACACCTAATATTTTGCTGGCTTTCTGATTTAAAAATTCAATTCGATTTTCATAATCCAATACTACCAATCCTTCATTTAGTGTTTTTATAAGGGTTTGATAGTTTTCTTCACTTTGTCTTAGGGCTTTTTCCGTTATAATCTTATCCTGCAAAGTATTCTTCAACCTGTCAACATGTCGGCGCCTATCTTTAAACCTTTTAAATGTAAGTATGGAAAAAAGTGTAATAAATGCCATTAAGAGAAGAACAATAAGCAGGATGAAAAAATTTCTCTCTAATCTGTATTTGTATAGTTCTTCCTGTCTTTGAGCATTTTTGATGCGATCGTTATAATACGAGATTCTGTTTAAAAGCTGGCTGTTATTTAACTTATCATTCAGATGATTATGCATTAGCAAGTAATCGTAAGCCTCATTTACATTATTTAGAGAAGCGTGAAGCTGGGAAATTGTAAGATAATTATCTCTTTTAAAAGCATCTACGCCAATTTTTACAGCTATATCATGGCTTTGCAATAAAAATTGCATTGCCTGCGAGTAATCACCCATTTTCTGGTAAACCAGCCCGATATTTCTGAGAATAACAGCTTTCAATCCTATAACATTTATAACATCCAGCATTTCCAATGCTTGGTTATAGTACACAAGTGCTGTAGTATATTCGTCCAGTTCCCGAAAAATATTTCCCAAATTATTATTTAACGAAGCGATATACTGATTATCGTTAATCAGAACAGCTAATTTCATGGCACTTTCGTAGTTGCTCTGCGATTGGTCTAAATCTTTTTCGAACCAAAAATAATTTCCCAGGCCAATGTGTGCAAGGATTATTTGAGATGTATCCGCTTCAATCGTTGCAATTTCAAGGGCTTCATTATAAAAATCAAATGCCATGATATTTTCTCCCAAATGGCGGTAAATAATGCCCAGGTTATTGGCTGATAAAGCCAACACTCCGGGTAAATTATTTTCCATAGCCAATTGGTAAGAATTGTAAGTTACGTCAAGAGCATTATAAATATCTCCCTTATAGCGCAATACTGATGCCAGATGGTTGTTTGCTTTAATGAGGAGAAACAGGTCGTTAACCCTCGAAGCATATTGGGTTACTGTATCAAAATAAGAATAGGCAATATCAAATTCTGCTTCGTTAAGGTATAGCTCACCAAGGCTATACATTGCTTTCATTCGAAGATCTTCATTTCCTAATGCGAGTGCATAGTAATAAGCTGATTCACCAAATTTCATTCGGGCCTGATGCGACCACCTTGTGCGGTCTTGAGACTTCTCAACCCATTCGGCGATAATTTCCTGTTTTGCATTTTCAGTTAAATTATTCCAGGAATCTGAATCAAAAGAATCTGATTGTCCGGAACTAACTTCAGGATAAAATGTGAATAATGCAAAAAAACCAAAAGCAAATATAATTACACGAAAACTCATGCAGACACTCTATTTAATTAAGTGTGAAATTTACAAAAAAACGCTGAATTATGTGTGAATAGCCTGTCAATTATTTGTAAACCATTTTTTTAGGCTATAAGCTAATAAAGTTTAGACCTTTTAAGAAAAAACGATAATAAGATATTTTCAAATCCCGCATTTATATCTGCCGGAATAAAGTCAATCTGGTATTGCATGCACTTTAATTTCAGATTTTCGTAAAATTTTTCTAATTCCTGCATGTATTTTTCTTTAATTAGAAAGGGATTTATTTTCATTTCTTTACCTGTTTCCATGTCAATAAATCGATAGGGTCGGTTTTGATAATCAAGATTTAGTTCTCTGTTTTTATCGAAAACATGAAAAAGGATAACTTCATGTTTATTGTGTCTTAAATGTTGAAGTGCATTAAAAATATCATCAGGATTCTGAACATTTTCCATCATATCACTAAAGATTATAACAAGGGATCTCTTGTTAATTTTATCAGCAATTTCATGAATAATTTTTGATGGATTAGACGTTTCATTAAGTAGTTGATTTTCCCTATTTATAAGGTTTTCTAACAGCGAAAACAAGATGCGGGTATGCGATATGCTCGACTTTGCAGGTGTATGTGTTTGTAATTTATTTGTAAAAACACTTAAACCCGAAGCATCGCGTTGCTTTTTTAACAGATATATGAGTGAAGCAGCTGCCTGCACAGAGAAATTTATCTTTGAAGGTAAATTGTTACCCTGCCCATAAGCGGGGAAAAACATGGAGGAAGAGTTATCAATAATGATGTGGCAGCGAAGATTGGTTTCTTCTTCAAATTTCTTCTGAAATAACTTTTCTGTCCGCGCATAAAGTTTCCAGTCAATATGTTTGGTTGATTCTCCGGGATTATAAATCCGATGCTCGGCAAACTCAACAGAAAATCCATGAAACGGACTACGGTGCAGACCAGTAAGAAAGCCCTCTACCACCTGCCTTGCCAGGAGATGAAGATTTTCAAACCTTTTGTATTCCGGCGATTCGAGTGTTGTTTTTTCAACCATAATTACAAACTAGAAAGGGTGTCCTAATATTTAGAAGACACCCCTGTATATTAACAGAATAATAAGACGATTTTATATCAGATTATCAATTTTGGAAACAAGCATTGATTTAGGTACTGCACCCACTTGTTTATCGGCAACTTCGCCATTTTTAAAAAAAAGAATAGTAGGAATATTTCTAATGCCATATTTCTGCGCTACTCCCGGATTGCTGTCAACATCAAGTTTTCCAACAATTGCCTTCCCTTCATATTCAGAAGAAATTTCGCTTACAATAGGTGCTACCATTCTGCATGGGCCACACCACTCAGCCCAGAAGTCAACCAGTACTGGTTTATCAGATTTCAAAACAATTTCTTCAAAATTGCTGTCTGTCAATTCTATAGCCATAATTTTTATTTTTAGTTTTAAATTTTAAATACCGTTGCAAAAATAAAACTTTTATCACATAAAATACAATTTGGACTACCTTCTATGAATTCTTAACTTATAAACTCTAACTCTCAGATACTGGTCAAACATTCGAAGTTAATTAAGTTTATAAAACAGATCCGATTTCTTTAACATCTGATTTAAAAAGCCAACAGGTTCAACCTTAATTTTACGCGAAAGCATTTCTACAGTAGATTTTTCAATTTCATCGCGAAGCTTTATTTTCAGCCTGCATTTACCGGTATTGGTCTTTACATTATTAACCAGATAATCGATAAATACGGGATTAATTTCCGAAATTGGTATTTCGAGTAAAAGGTCAGAAGCAAATTTATCAACTACTTCGGTAAGTAGCATCATCGATTTAATTTTTACTTCATATTGGTCTGATGAATTAAATCTTGGGGCAATATGAGCCTTTACGTAAACGTAGCTCTCTTTTTCAAGAAAGTGCTTCACCTTGAGATAATCTTCCGAAAAAACATTTAGCTGCAGGGTATCTGTATAATCTTCAATAATAAAGGTGCCGAATGGCTTGCCGTTTTTTGTGTATTTGTGCTGAGCGGAGATAATGATACCAGCAAAACTAACATCCCTGTTTTTGAGTCTGTTTACTTCCTGTAACTGAGAAAGATTGTGACTACAGTAATTTTTGATCTGTATTTTGAAGTTATCGAGTGGATGACCGGAAATATACATGCCCGTTACGTCCTTTTCCTTTTTAAGCATTTCAATTTTGGCCCATTTCTCACATTCCGGAAACTCGGGGTCAGGTATTTCGGTTTCTTCCACCTCACCAAAAAGATTCATTTGTGATGAATTTTTAAAGCTTGACTGGCTATTGGCATAACGAATCATTTTATCGATAAATGTAGGACCATCAGGCTCATCAGTATAGAAAAACTGTGCCCGGTGTACATTTTCAAAACAATCAAAGGCCCCTGCCATTGCTAGAGATTCAATAACCCGTTTATTTACTGAACGTAAATTAATACGGCTCATAAAATCAAAGAAGCTTTTATACGGACCATTTTCTTCGCGCTCAGTTACTATATTTTCAACGGCACCTTCTCCTACTCCCTTTATAGCGCCTAAACCGAAACGTATAATGCCTTTATCGTTAACAACAAAGTTTAGCGCACTTTCATTTACGTCAGGACCAAGAACATCAATATTCTGGCGCTGACATTCTTCCATGAAAAATGTAATTTTTTTAATATCGCTAAGGTTATTGGTAAGCACCGAAGCCATATATTCTGCCGGATAATGCGCTTTCAGATAACCTGTTCGGTATGCCACGACAGAATAGGCCGCTGAGTGTGAGCGGTTAAATCCGTACATAGCGAACCTGGCCATTACATTAAAAATATCTTCGGCCTTTTTCTTACCGACTCCTTTATTGGAAGCCCCTTCGATAAAGATTGACTTTTGGAGTTCCATTTCTTCGGGTTTCTTTTTACCCATTGCACGACGCAAAATATCGGCAGCACCCAGTGAGTAACCCGCCATGATTTGAGCAGCCTGCATAATTTGCTCTTGGTAGACCATAATACCGTAGGTTGGAGTTAGAATTTCTTCCAACCACGGATGTGGATAATCTGTTTTTTCAATCCCATGTTTTCGGTTTATAAAATCAGGTATAAAATCCATTGGCCCAGGACGATACAGAGCATTCATTGCAATAAGGTCTTCAATATTGTTGGGTTTCAGCTCTTTTAGATACTTACGCATGCCCGCAGATTCGAATTGAAAGGTGCCAATGGTATCTCCTGCCTGGTAAAGTTTAAAGGTTAAATCATCTTCCAGAGGAATTTTTTCGGGATCAATTTCAATGTTATGACGTCTCTTAATGTTTTTTACCGCTTCTTTGATAATCGTCAGGGTTTTTAAACCCAAAAAATCCATTTTCAACATTCCAACTGACTCAACAAACTTTCCATCATATTGAGTAACCGGAAGATCTGAATCCTTTTGTGTGCTTAAGGGAATACAATCGATAAGATCAGTTGGGCCAATAATTACGCCGCAAGCATGTACTCCGGTGTGACGATTTGATCCTTCCAGAATCTTAGCATATTTTAATGTTTCCTTAATCAGGGGGTTTCGATCATCAAGAGCCTGAGCCAGTTCGGGAACATCTTTGTAAGCATCTGCTAGAGAAGTACCCGGTTTCTCAGGAACCAGCTTAGCCAGTCTGTCAGCTTCGGGTAGCGGAAGTTTTAATACCCTGGCCACATCTCTTATGGAAGACTTTGCTGCCATTGTGCCAAAAGTAACAATTTGAGCAACCCGCGTACGTCCGTATTTCTTTATAACATAATCCATAACCCTGTCGCGGCCTTCATCATCAAAATCGATATCAATATCAGGCATAGATATACGCTCAGGATTAAGGAATCGTTCAAACAGAAGGTTGTATTTAATCGGATCGATACTTGTAATACCCGTGCAAAAAGCAACGGCTGAGCCTGCAGCACTGCCCCTTCCCGGACCAACCGCCACTCCCATTTTACGAGCTTCGTTTATAAAGTCCTGAACAATCAGAAAGTACCCTGCAAACCCCATATCCTTAATAATCTTCAACTCCAGTTCAAGGCGGTCGTTTATTTTGGGTGTAATTTCTTCATAAAACTTTCTGGCACCTTCCCACGTAATATGGCGTAAAAAATCATCTTCATTATCAAAACCCTCAGGAAGCGGAAAAACCGGCAAAAGGATTTCCCGCATGATCTTATAGCTTTCTATTTTATCAACAATTTCGGCCGTATTAGAAAGGGCTTGTGGAATATCTTTAAAGAGTTCGGCCATTTCATCAGGTGTTTTTAAATACTCCTGACCAGAATATCTCATTCTGTTTTGATCATCCAGATCTTTACCTGTTTGGAGACAAATTAAAATATCATGAGCTTTGGAGTCTTCTGCATTGATATAATGACAATCATTGGTGGCTATAACTTTTAAATTATATTTATCAGCGAAAACAAGCATTTGTTTATTTACTGTTTCCTGCTCCGGTATGCCATGACGCTGTAATTCGAGATAGTAATCATTTCCGAAGATATCAATATGCTCCTCAATAATGCTCTCAGCCTTAGCAAGGTTACCTTCCATGATAGCCTGAGGCACTTCTCCACCCAGGCAGGCAGATGAAGCTATTAATCCTTTACTATATTTTCTTAGCACTTCTTTATCTATTCGGGGGGTATAATAAAAACCTTCGAGGTAACCAATAGAGCATAATCGGGAAAGATTCTCATAGCCTTGTTTATTCTTTGACAGCAAAATAAGGTGGTAACCACTTCTGTCTTCTTTGCCCCGTTTATCGTGCCTGCTGCCGTCTGTAACATAAACTTCGCAACCAATAATCGGTTTAATACCATATTTTGCAGCAGCTTTTATAAAATGCATAACACCATACATATTTCCATGGTCGGTTATTGCCAGTGCCTTCATTCCGGTTTCGGCAGCTTTTTTCATCATAACATCAATGTTGGCCGCCCCATCAAGTATCGAGAAATTGGTATGTACGTGTAAATGTGTGAATTCTGTCATCAGGATTTGTTTAGATATGAATTATCAAAAATATACAAAAACGGGGGGAAAAAATCCTGTTTTAATCATTAATAATTATTGAGTTATCAACTGATTTATTAACACAATAACAAATCACTCTTTATAAACAGATACAGAAAATATTAAAGAAAATTCATAAAACAATAAAGGCTATTACAGTAAATTTGCACAATGTCTTAATCCGTTAAAAAATAACAGGATAAAAACTTTGTTATTAAATAAAAAAGTCGGAAATTTGCACCCCTAAAAATCATATAGTTACTATTAAAATTTAAACGAAAAAATGCCAACAAGAATCAGATTACAGAGAAAAGGTAAAAAGGGTAATCCTTTTTATCATTTGGTTGTTGCGGATGGTCGTGCACCCCGGGATGGAAAATTTATCGAGAGACTTGGCACCTACAATCCCCTTACAGATCCAGCGAGTATTGAATTAAATTTTGACCGGGCCCTTTACTGGGTGCAGGTTGGAGCACAACCTTCAGACACTGCCCGTTCTATTCTTTCCAAGGAAGGGGTTTTATTCAAAGAGCACCTTCTTAGAGGAGTAAAAAAAGGTGCGCTTACTGAGCAACAGGTTGAAGAGAAATTTCAGGCATGGCTTAGAGAAAAAGCCGAAAAACTTGAAACTGTATCTAAAAATGCTGAGCTATCAGAAAAAGAAGCTAAAAAGCAACGTTTAGAAGAAGAAAGAAAAATTAATGAAGCACGTGCTGCAGAATTAGCTAAAAAACTTGCTAAAGAAAACCTGAAAGCAGAAACAGTAGTGGCTGATGAAGCTCCCGATATAGAAGCAGAAGAGCCTGCACCTAAGGCAGAAGAAACCACTCCTAAGGTTGAAGAGCCTGCAGCTAAAGCAGAAGAAACTACTCCTATGGCTAAAGAGACTGCTCCAAAAGCAGAAGAAACTACTCCTAAGGCTGAAGAGACTGCTCCAAAAGCCATAGAAGATGCTCCTAAGGCAGAAAAGACTGATGCTTCTGAAGCTGAAGATACTACCGAAGAAAAGAAAGAGAAATAATGGTCTTCTTATCTGATATGATCTGTATAGATCTTTTTATTTAAAAAAACCTGCCGGAATTTTACAACCCGGCAGGTTTTTTTTATTGGATAAAATAAAATCACATTAAATGGATAAAGATCAATGTTTTTTCTTGGGTACCATAAATAAAGTGGTAGGTTTTAAAGGCGAAGTGGCTGTTTATATTGACAGTGATGAACCTGAAAAGTACACTTCAATTGACGCAGTATTTTTGGAGATTAAGGGTAACCTTATCCCTTTTTTTATAGAAAACATAACTCAGCGCAATAAAAATAACCAGCTTACAATTAAATTTCAGGACATCAGCAACCAGGAAGAAGCGCAGGGTCTTACCGGCTGCAACATTTATCTTCCCCTTGATGTTCTGCCCCCACTTTCGGGAAATACTTTTTATTTTCATGAAGTAGTGGACTACGAAATAACAGATCAGGAAAAAGGAGTTATCGGTAAGGTTAGTCAGGTACTTGATTACCCGGGAAACCCGCTGTTTGAAATTAAAAATGAAAACAAGACTATCCTAATTCCTGTTCAGGATCAGTTTATTCTTAAGGTTAATCGAGAAAAAAAAACAATTTTGATTAAAGCACCGGAAGGATTAATTGATTTGTACCTAAATGAGTAAACCCTGGCATGTCAGCATCAAAAAACAGATTGTTTACCTTTAAGCAATTTAACCTTACCGATGAAGGTTGTGGAATGAAAATAGGCACTGATGGCTTACTTTTGGGTGCCTGGGCAGCCAGGTTTGCATCTGTTTTAAATCCTTTAAGAATCCTTGATATCGGAACAGGTTGTGGTTTGGTTGCTTTGATGATTGCACAAAAATCATCTGCATTTATTACTGCTATCGATAATGATTTGGGAGCTTATTTGGCAGCAAGTGAAAATTTCGAAAAAAGCCCATGGAATAAAAAACTCAAGATCGTTTATAGTAGCCTGCAAGAGTATCAAAACGAAGATAAGGAACTTATTAACCTGGCAGTATGCAATCCACCCTATTTCGAAAATAGCTTACTTTCAACTGATGCTGAAAGAAATAAAGCCAGACATAATGAAAATTTAACTTTCGATGAATTATTTTACCATTCGCGCCGATTAATGGCTGAGAATGGAAATCTGATAATTATTTATCCTTCTGCAGAACAGGAAAAAATAAGGAAATTAGCCCAAACCCATAGTTTTATTGAACTGGAAAGACTTAATATTTTTGCTGCACCAGACTTCCCGGTAAAAAGAATTATCAGTAATTTTTGTAAAAATCCCAGCGAACTTAAGAAAAAGAAAGATGAGAAAAAAAAGCAGAAGTTAAAAGAGCAGTACCTTACCATTGAAAACGGTAAAAGAAATAGTTTTACCAAAGAATATATCTTGTTAACTCGCGATTATCATCCGTTCTTGGATTAACATTCAAGACAGGCTTAAGTTATATAAACCTGATTTTTATAGGGTAAAGGATATGTTTAAGTAATTTTATATAAAAAAACTGTTTTTCTTAATTCTTAAGATAGTCCTTCTCAATCTTATTCTTAAAAACAGAATATTTTTCCACCAGTAATGGAAATAGGGTCTTTGCCTCTTCATATTCTTCATTTCGAATATATCGGTCTATTAATCTTGCTGTGGCGTGAATCTGTGAAGCGCCAATACCCCCTGAAAGTCCTTTTACCGTCATTACAATCAGTCGCAACGCATTAATATCATCCGTTTCTACTGCAGACAAAGACTGAACATATATACGATCCATATCCTCAATAAATGATTCAAACAGCAGATTAATATTAAAATTATTATTATTTGCCTGTTTAATTATTAAATCAAGAGTATGATCGTTTATAACAGGCTTATTATCAATATCTTCAAGTGAATATGATTCGATCTTGTCAGATTGAATTTTCGGTTTGGATTGTTGTAATTGAAACCATATTTTATCGTATAATTCATGACTATTTACGGGCTTAATAATGCAATCATTAAAACCCTTGTCGATAAAACTATCATTATAAGCAAACGACTCGTCTGCAGTAAGAACAATTACGGGAGGTAATGTTTCGTATTCTTTTTTGAGTTTTGTAAGTGCGGTTAAGCCATCCATTACGGGCATAATTTGATCCATAAGTATTATATCATAACGGATGTGAGCAAATATATCGAATGCATTTACCAAAGTTTCTCTAAACATCTCTATCGCCTCCAATCCATTTGATGCAATAGATACATTACAACCCATTTCTTCGAGCATGAGTTTTATAACTTTCTGATTAACAATTATATCTTCGACCAACAGAACCGAACAATTCAGTTTTTCGCGCTCTGCAACAGGTTTTGCCTTTGAAATATCGGGCTTATTAATGGTGGCTATTACCGGCAAGGTGAACCAAAACAAACTTCCCTTATCTTTACCTTCGCTGGTCATTCCAATTTCACCACCCATCAAATTAATTAGTTGTCGACAAATTGATAATCCCAGGCCACTTCCTTTTATTTTGCTATCATTGTCATTGTTTAGTTTGGTAAAATCACTAAATAAATCATCATGGTATTTAGGTTCAACACCAAGGCCGGTATCTTCAACTTCTATCCTTACTATTATTCTTTCATCGCTCCTAATCTCTTTCATGTATGATAATCTTAACTCTACCTTTCCCCTTTCGGTAAACTTAATTGCATTAGAAAGAAAGTTTGAGATTACCTGAACTATTTTGCTCTCATCGGCCAAAATTCTTTCAGGAAAATCATCAGAAATATGATACTTGAAATCGATATTTTTTTCAAGAAACTTGTTGATAAAAAACGAATATGTATTTTTTATGGTTGTTCGAATAAGGAAATCTGCAGGATTAATTTCCATCATTCCTGTCTCTATTTTTGTATAGTCCAGAGCATTGTTGAGAATATGCATCAGGGTATTGGAAGATGTTTTTAATGCCTGCATATATTCACTTTGCTTAATATTAAGATCGGTAGCTTCCAAATGGTGCAAAAGCCCGGCAATACCACTATCCGGATTTTGGATTTCGTTATTAAGTCGCGAAAACAGCTGTTGTTTTATTTGAGATGTTTTGGTTGCCCCATCTACATACTGCCTAAGCTTCTCATTGGTTTTCTCCGTCGTAATATCCTGAAGAGTATTTATCATTCTAACAGGTTTCCCGTTCGGGTCAAATGATAGTTGACCTGTAGAACGGATATATCTTACTTCACCTTTCCGATCGATTATTCTGTAATCGATAGAAAAATCAGATACATTATCGGTAAGAACCTGTTTTTTGTAAGTTTGATACCGCAATCTGTCATCAGGGTGCATTATTTTGAATAGCATTTCATCGCTAAATTCGCGAATTGTTTGCTGATCAGCAATGTCCAGAATCTTAAAGAAAAGATCATTATATACAAATTTCTTCTCGTGAAAGAATAAATCTGACGATCCCAGTCGGGCAATGTTTTGTGCTTCAGAAAGTTTTTGCTGGCTTACCATAAGTTCGCGATACAATCTCTTGGTTTCGGTAATGTCTGATATTACTATGGTAATCCCCGAATTGTTTCCATCGTAGTCATTACACAAAGTCAATTTACTTTTAAACCAGTATTGGGAATTGTCATTTGAAACAGAAAATTCTACTGAAGTGGGTTTTTTATAATCCATAACCCATTGTATAGATGCAAAGAGTTTTTTGGCTACTTCGGCTGGAAAAACGTCTTTTAAAGATTTACCTACAATATTTTTTTCTTTGAAAATATCCAGACGGTGTTTATCTCCTGAATAACTCTGGACAACTATGCCATTTGTGCTGACACTAAAAACCATATCATCAATAGATTGCATGGTAGCGTGCAATATTTCTTTGGTTTTAAAAAGTTCTTGTCCTGTTTTGTGCCTGTAGGTAGCAATTTGAATTGCTGAATAAAGCATACGATCGTCAAAGGGCTTAATTAAAAAACCATAAGGTTTGGTTTTCATTAAACGGGCAATGGTTTTTTCGTCGGAAACGGAAGTAAGAAATATAACTGGAATATCAAGAGTTTTGGTTATTTCTTCTACCGCATCAATGCCATCAATTTCCCCTTCCAGCAATACATCCATTAAAATTATATCTGGCGAATACTTGCGGGCCATTTCAATAGCTTCTCTTCCATTGATAGCTCTGGCTGATACCTGGTAACCCATATTTTCAATCTTTATCTGAATAAAATTAGAAATGATCGGGTCGTCCTCAACAATAAGTATGTTTTTGCCAGTCATGGGCTGAATGTATAAGATGTAATATGAGTTTCGATAAAATAATTCTACATCGTTTTTAGGATGGCAATTAATTCTTCATAGACTGGAAAAATAATTTCTGCTATCATAAATGCTTGTTCTGTATTGCCGGATTTAAAACTATTTTCAGTATCAGAACAAACAGCTCTGAGTCTGAGCGCACCAATAGATCCTGAAATACCGGAAAGGGAATGAGATGATGATTTTAACAAGGCTTCATCCTTGTCTTCCAAAGCCTTTTTAATATCTGCCACTAAAACAGAACTTTCCGGCTCAAATGAATCGATGAGATCAGTAATTAATTCGGGACTCCCCTGTGTATATTCCCGAAGCATTTCCATGGTTTCATCATCAAGAATATCAATTTGGAGGTAGTCTTCCATTAAGCTTTTCATTGTGTTAGTAATATATTTATGATTTGATGAATAATATTTTTTGTAAAAAAATATCAGTGATATGCGGAAAAATCAATATTTTCAATTTAATTTACAATATTTATCATAACACCTTAAAACATACTGATAAACAGGTAGTTGGTTTCAGATTTCCTGGAAGCATTTTATAATTTTTGCCCTGGTTCTATTATTTAGGTATAATATGAAAACATAATTCATTCCTATTTCACGGTGTAATATTTTTCTGCTGGCACAAATTCATTTTTGTGATTTAACTTATCAATACTGCCATGTTTAAATAAAAGGGTGTTGATAAACTTGAAATGGGCTAATAGCTCTTCAGTGGTTCTTTCGAAAAAATTATAATATTTAACATTTGCTACCACTTCTTTACTGGCTTCGTTAATTTCATGGCTGTGAGCAATAATATCGTCCATTATATTTTCGAGAAAATCAATATTTTCAGTAACCTTGCTGAAATTTGCCTCTGCAGCATCAAAGTTGGTATTAAGTTTAAAAATTCCTTTTTTGTTTTTTAAAAAATCAACATTTAATTTAATGAACTCTATCAATTGGCAATTTGTATTTTCAAAAAGAGTTCTGATTTTATTTTTTTCGAAATGATTATCAGCATAAAGTTTTAATATCTGCTGGGCTTGGGTAGCCGTTTCCTTTTCTTCGCTGATTAAAAGGTTTTCAAAACTAATTTTATCAATAATGGTCTGTTCAATTGAATTTTCAATCATTTCAAGATCCCGGAATTTATCAAACAAATCGTTTATGATTTTTTGTATAATGGTAATATCTTTTGATAATTCCATGTACTTGGCTATGGAATCACTTTTTTCTCCCAGCATTTCATTGAAAAGTTTCACGATTTTTTCTTTTGAAACACTACGATCCTGATATTCAATTTTATTTAAAGTCTTATAAATATTGGCAATGGCAGACATATCCTGCCCTAAATCAATCATTTTTTTGCTAATACGATCAACAGCCTTCTGATAATCTTTGTTGGTATGGAGCAACTGACTGGTTTGAATCTCTAAAAACTGTGGAATCTGAAATAAAAAAAGATTGGCAGGATCAGGCTCATCTGGATTTACAGAAAATATATTTTTTTGGTTTAATTCATTTATGATCAGCTTATGAGTTTGCTGGATATTATCCATCTTCCGACGAATTACGTCATGGTATTGAAGATTTGTAATAATTCCGCCAACATCGGTTTTTAATTTTTGAGTAATTGTTTCAATAGATTCTTTCTGTGTATACCATTCTTTGTGATGCTTTTCAATAGTATCGAAATCATTTTGCAACATTTCAAGCTTCCTGAGTAATTCAGAAAATATGAGTTCTTTAAGCTTTGATAAATCCTGGTGCAATAATTTTACATGCTTCTGTATTACATAAATATTTTCTTCGAAAACCGGACAACTTTCTCTTACTTTGTTTATAACACCTTCTATACGGATGGATTCTGCTTCAGAAAAATTCTTTAGACTACGGTTGCAAAGATTGTTGGTTAATTTTATGTTTGAGAGAAGAAGTTTAAGTGACCCCAGATTTTGCCTCAGATTATTGAATGGCAGAAACATTAAGCTGAGATTTGTTTGGATTCTTTCCAGGATAATTAAATTACCATTGATTTCCTTTTCAAATATCTGAATTTCTTCCTGCAATTCACCAAAACCGATTTTAAGTTCACTTATACTCTGCAAATTGCCTTTGGGCCCAATTTTTTCAATAGCAGATGATAAATTATCAGTAATAAAAGAAGCCTTTTGATGATTGGATTTTAGAGTTTTGTTCAAGGATAAAAAATCATCAGTAGAACATTTATGCAAATCAATAATTTTCTCGTCAATGCTAAAAAATATTCTTGCAACCTGTTCCAAAACAGTTAAACCTGCATCCTTATTCTTTCTTTCTTTCGTAATCATAATTAACCTGTTATTTAATTCAAAAGACAAATGATAAATTTTCTTTTCAAGGTATTTTGAAGCGATAATAAGGGCTTTATCGGATTTTATTTTTTATTAACCAGTCTGCTCAGTTGTAGTAAAAAAGGTTGAAAAAATCGTTTCAAAAAAATGCTCTCTTTCCGGCTGTTGCTTCTATAAAAAATAACCGGAAATTGCATCATTTATCTTATTTACTATTAATTGATATTGACTGAGCAGTTTATTCATTATTTCTGTACGAAGTGTTAAAACAACAATTCTTGTAAAAGCAAATATCAGTTATTTGATCAGGTAAATTTAAACAGTGGCAATTGCTAATAAAACAGTATAAATACTTGTATTTGAGACTACTTTTTTAAGGGTTTTACTGATAATTAAATTTTATCTTTTCACCATATAAAAAAACACTATTTTTACTGTTAAAATCTATATTGATGACAATACTCATAACCGACGATTTATATACCAACAGACTGCAAATAGCCCTTGCACTTCGTTCTATGGGTTACGAATACGAAGAAGCTGTCAATGGTGATGAAGCCATTAAAAAACTGGAAGAAAAAAATTATGACATGATCTTAATGGATATAGAAATGCCTGTACGTAACGGGTTAGAAACCACCAGATATATACGCAAAAACTTTACAGGGCAAAAAAGGAATACTCCTATCTTAGCCATTACAGCTCACAACCCTGAAGATTTCTTAGAAGATTATGGAGAAGTAGGCTTCGATGGTCTTATTTCGAAACCTATAACAAAAGAAAAACTGGAAAAATTTATCCCCGGGAAGTAAAAAATCTTAGACTTTATACGTTAAGAGTTTCTCCTTCGCTTTTGGCAATTAAAACGGCACCGCAGCTATCGCTCCAAACATTAACTGTTGTGCGAAACATATCCAGAATTCTGTCTACAGCTAATATAAGTCCCACACCTTCAAGCGGTAACCCCACGGCCGACAAAATAACAGTAATAATAACCAAACCAGCCATAGGTATTCCTGCTGCCCCTATTGATGATAACAGCGCTGTAATAACAATGATAATTTGCTGCATAGCACTCATTTCCATTCCATATGCCTGTGCAATAAACAATACTGCAACGCACTCGTATAGAGCCGTACCATCCATATTAATGGTGGCCCCCATAGGTAAAACAAATCCACTTGTTTTATTACTCACTCCACTTTTTTTCTCAACAGCCTCCAGGGTTAGAGGTAGCGTAGCGCTGCTCGATGATGTAGAAAAAGCCGTCATTAATGGTACTGACATATTTTTAAGATGCTTAAGTGGATTAACACCAGCAATAACCCTTGAAATAAGTGGCAAAGTAATTACCGAATGAATTGTCAGAGCAAGTAATACAGTAATCATATATTTTCCCATACTTACAAAAACGGACAGGCTTTGCTCGGCAACAATAACAGCTACAATACCGAATATACCCAGAGGAGTGAAACGAATAACGAACATAGTAATCTTCATCATGATCTCAAAAACAGCATCGAAAAAAGTAGCAATAGGTTCTGAGTATTTTTTATCAACCCGGGTGGTAAAAAACCCAAATAACATGGCAAAAAAGATTATAGCCAGCATATCACCTTTAGCCATGGAATCAATTATATTTACCGGAATTATCTTCATCAATGTCTGGCCGAAGGAATCTGTATTACTTAATCCATCCAGCTGGCGTTGAAAACCCAGATCTGCCCCAATTCCGGGCTGAATAAAATTTACAAGAATCAAGCCTGTTATAATTGCCAGCAAACTGGTCATTAAATAGTAGGAAAATGTTTTTAACCCCATTCGTCCAAGATTTTCCGCATTCCCAATGCCAGTAACAGCACTCACTATAGAAGAAAATATTAAAGGTACAATGATCATTTTAAGTGCCCTTAAAAACACATCGCCCATCCAGCCAACATATATAACTTTATCAGGAAAAATTAAACCGAAAAGAATACTAAAAATTAAAGCAATCAATATTTGCCAGTGTAATTGTATTTTTTTGAGCATAAAATTTTATCGTTTGTAGATTTTTTCAGCATTAAGCGGGCTAAGATACAATCTTTTCTTTTAGAATTTTTGAAAAAAGGTAATCCAACCACTTAAAAAATAGTGCAGCGAACATTGATGATTTATCAAATATCACTTTTCAAATAAACTCCTGAATTCCCGGTTTATCAAAATCGCAGTTTAACCATTCGGCATCAATTGTTGCCCCGGCCTTTCGATACATTTCGATAGCATTGGTGTTCCACTCGAGAACCTGCCATCGAATCCTGTTACAATTTTCCTGTCGGGCAACTTCAAAAACTTTTCTCATTAGTGCTGTTCCTATTTTATGTCTGCGATATTCTTCCTTAACGTATATATCGTCCAGGTACAATGATTTTCCGACCCAGGTGTAATAAGCAAAAAAATAAAGTGCCATCCCTACAACTTCTCCAGATTGATTTTCAGCAACAAAACATCCAAAAAGATCTTTTTCCTGCATCATCTGTTCAACCGAATTGGTAACCTTTTCAGGTGCCTTTTCAAATAAAGCCAATTCTTTAATTAGAGAAAGAATAGCCGGGTAATCATTTTCTGTTGATGGTCTGATGGAAAAGTTCATTATTTAATAGATTTGGATAAGTATTCGTAAAAAAATAAACAGGATGTCCTTAAGCCTTATTTTAATGGTCCTGATGATTTATCTTTGATCGATGGCAAAAATACAATAAAGAGTAATTGTTGCAAATGTTTAAAAATTCTTTTTGCATTTTTAGGGGGTCCTTTTGGGTAAATTTTGATTTCAACAAAACCTGGGGTAAAATCCTGGACCCTTTTTATGAGAGTTTTAACAGTCTTTCTGGCATCATTAGTTTGGATGAAAATCTATTGGATACCAGCATGGAAATGAAAGTTAGCCTTGTTAGTGCTCCATGAGTTGGAAATGTGCGTAGTGAATTTTCAATGATAAGGAGAAACTGTAAATCAAGATGCTGCAGAGCAAGATTTATGGCTCTTAAAACTGAAAGGTTTATCAAACATTAGATTGGCTTTACTTCGCTAATGAATAAATAGAACTATTTTTGTGGTGTTGAAGTTAAACATCCAATAACAATTTACCAACCAAGAGCTTATGTACCCAAAAATCTTCCTCTTAGTCCTTTTGATCACCACCTTCCAATTACAAAATATTTTCGGGCAAACAACCCAAATCGTCTATCTATCAGGAACAGACTCAAACAATACCGTTGATTGGGATTTTTTTGTAACTGATGGCCGCAACAGTGGCGAGTGGAAAACCATTCCTGTTCCTTCAAACTGGGAACTGCAGGGTTTTGGCACTTACAATTACGGGCACGACTGGCGCAATGAAGATATCGAACCAGGAAAAGAAACAGGACTCTATAAACATGAGTTTGATGTTCCGGCTGCCTGGCAGGGTCAAGTTATTAAAATTGTTTTTGTAGGTAGTATGACCGATACCCGGGTTAAAATCAATGGGAAGCCAGCCGGAGAAACGCATCAGGGTAGTTTTTATCAGTTCGGGTATGATATTACCAAACTGCTGAAATACGGCCAGAAAAACCTGCTGGAAGTAGCTGTGGACAAACATTCGGCTAATGAATCGGTAAACAAAGCAGAAAGACAGGCCGATTATTGGATCTTTGGTGGGATTTACCGTCCGGTTTATCTGAAAGTACTGCCCAAAACCCATATTAATAAAGTAGCTATTGATGCCAAAGACGATGGTTCCATTACTGCAAAAATTGACCTCAATAATGCACCCACTGGGCATAGCATATCAATTGAACTTAAGGATTTGGAAGGTAACAAAATTGGCAATACCCTTCAATACGAAGTCGCCCGTAGGATAACATCAAATCTCATTTCAGGCAGTTTTAACAATATACAACCATGGAATCCGGAATGGCCCACTCTGTATGATATAAAAATTTCTCTCATGAAAGGAAATGAAATAATTCATGAAGTTACCGAGCGTATTGGATTTCGCACGCTCGAATTGAGAGAACATGATGGTTTTTATGTTAATGGAGAAAAGGTTGTGTTTAAAGGGGTAAACCGCCACTCATTCTGGCCTTCCACGGGCAGGGCCTTAAGCGAAGCCAATCATCTGATGGATATAAAGCTGATGAAAGAAATGAATATGAATGCGGTACGCATGTCGCACTATCCGCCGGACAAGCGATTTCTTGAACTTTGCGATTCACTGGGTTTGTTTGTACTTAATGAAATAGCAGGATGGCAGGATGGTTATGATACTGTTGTGGGACCTAAAATCATTAAAAGCACCGTTTTGCGCGATCACAATCATCCAAGCGTTGTATTCTGGCAAAACGGAAATGAAGGAGGCTGGGATTTCGCCAATGAGAAGTGGTTTCATGAATATGATCTTCAGAAGCGTGTGGTGCTTTATCCATGGCTGCTGAAAAATGGTATGGATCTTCACCACTACCCTTCTCTCAATTACGGAATAGCTAAATATCATGCAGGTAATGACCCGTTTATGCCCACCGAGTTTTTACATGGTTTGTATGATGGCGGCCATGGTTCAGGTCTGGAAGACTATTGGAATCAATACCAAACATCGCCTTTGCATGCAGGGGGCTTTCTTTGGGTATTTTCTGATGAGGCAGTCCTGCGTACCGATAAAGAAGGAATCGTTTATGACAGCGACGGAGACCACGCGCCTGATGGTATTTTAGGCCCACATCGCGAAAAAGGGGGTAGCTTTAATACTATTCGTGAAATCTGGTCGCCTGTTCAGATAGAACCTTTAATTATCAATAGAACATGGAACGGAAGATTATTCCTTACCAACAAATATCTGTTCACCAATCTTAATCAATGCACCTTTGAATGGAAGGTCATCCACACCGGTTTTGGCAACCAACCCGAAAGAACAATTGCATCTGGCAAAATAGACAGCCCCAACACACTTCCCGGCGAAACAAAAGCCGTTTATATTCCAACTGAAAATGCTTTACAACAGGCAGATCTTTTTCTGTTTACTGCCACCGACCATCATGGAAATGAAATATATACCTGGAGTTGGCCTGTAATTCAGACATGGGAAAAAGCAGCAGAAATACTGGAAACACTTCCCAACCAATCTGGCGCGCAAATATCAGTTTCAGAAACCGAAGATACAGTAACGGTTACTGCCAATGAACTTGAAGTTTCTTTTTCCAAAACTGATGGCTCTATTCATGGAGTTAAAAACAGCAGTGGCCCCCTTTCATTTACCGGCGGTAACATTGTAGGCACTGAAATGCCTGTTACCACAACGCAATGGGAAACCAATTCGGACGGAGATTTTGTATTTACAGCTTTAACAGATCATCATACAAGAAAAATAACATGGACAGTAAAACCTTCGGGATTGATATTACTGGATGCCGACCTGTTGAATAATACCTGGGGTAATTTTGATTATTTGGGGTTATCTTTTCAATATCCTGAAGAAAACTGCAAAGGGATAGAATGGATGGGGCGTGGACCTTACCGTGTTTGGAAAAACAGACTTAAAGGTGCCAATATAGGTGTTTGGCAAAAAGACTATAACAATACGATTACAGGCGAAAGTTTCAATGAGCTTATTTACCCTGAATTTAAGGGCTACCATGCCAATCTGTTCTGGGCAGTTTTAGAAACTACTGAAACTCCTGTAACCATTATTTCTGAAACCCCTAATTTGTTTTTCAAACTTTACATACCAGAAAAACCACAAAATGTAATGGGTGGTACCTATCCCCCATTCCCAGATGGCGACATTTCATTCCTGTATGAAATACCAGCCATTGGCACCAAGTTTAAAAAAGCAGAATATTTGGGTTTAAGAAGCCAACAAGGATGGCACAGCGGACATAAGGGCGAGCAAACCTATCCTATTAAATTGTGGTTTGATTTCAGGTAAAAGTAAATAAGCCGAAAATTATAATACTATCTTCCTATTATTCAATGGTGTCGCTTCCACAACAGGAACCTTCCACCCTAACTTCTTTATCAGGTGTGAGCATTTGTGATTTCGGACTTACAAAGGGTATTCCCAGCGACAATCCCCTTAAAATAAACAACACCCCTAAAAAGAAAATAAAGGCAGGTATTATTTTATTCATTCTTTTCTTAAAACTATGACCAACAAAATTACCGGCCAGCGAAACTCCCATCATTATTGGGATTGTGCCTAATCCGAAAACAAGCATGAATAACACGCCCAATACGGCATCATTGGTGTTTAACGCTCCGGCAACCGCAACGTAAACAAGCCCGCAAGGCAGCAAACCATTAAGCAAACCAATAAAAAAAAGATTGCTGTAAGTTTGAATTCCGAATAATTTCCTGAAACGGGCTATCAGTCTTCCGGCATAACCGAACATAAGCTGTTCAAGATTCAAATTCCCTTTAAAGAGAAATGGAAATACCACGGTCATAATCATGATCATCCCGATTACAATGGATGCCCATTGCTGGAAACCAGCCATTTCAATTCCTTTGCCCAGTAACCCGAACAAAGCACCTAAAACACCGTATGTAATCGTTCTGCCAATGTTATACAAAAATGCACCTGTTGCCCTGTCTAAAAAACTTCTTTCGCCCAATGGCAAAGCAACTGCTATTGGCCCACACATTCCTATGCAGTGAAAACTCCCTATTAAACCAATGGTTAAGGCGGTGTATAAATCAAACATATTGCAAAATTATTCTATGGTAATACTTTTTTCAGTATAATACTCAGCACCTTCTTGTTGCCAGGATATCTTCAATATATAACGCCCTTTCAAATCAACTGCAGGATAGGAAAAAACTCCATTTTCATTTAAAGACAAACGGGCAAATCGATCCTGATTATCACTAATTCTATGATAGATCTGAACATAACCTGTTGTGGTTTCGGGTTTGAAAAAATCCGGAAACTTAACCTGAACCCTTCCGTTGGCTACCCCCAAACGTATATCATCTTTAAAAGGTAAAGCGTTACGTTCTTTTATTATCATTTCCTGGTAAGCCTGTCCTTTGGGATAGTAATCTTTTTCTACAAGGCTAATGTCTTGCCTAAACATTACCACCACCATCGAGAGAATCATTATCATAAAAGTAGCCATTGCTATAACGAGCTTGGTGCCCCAGTTCCATTCAATTTTCATCTGTTTATAATTTGTTTTTTAGTGGCCAGATGGAGCTCGCCAACATTACTCTGATTGCATGTTTTACCATGCTGCGAAATATAATCATTCGTGTGTGTGTCAAAATTTTTGTCATGGTTCGGTTCATCAAAAAAAATTTAGTTACATAATTGATCTTCTGAGCGTATCGCACACAGAAGCAAATCCGAAATAGCTTGAAATTAAGGGTTCACTTTACCAAATTTATGGAATATCAAGTGATCTGGGCCCAATAAAGTTGGTTCTGTATTTATCAATTTGCTTGTTGCCTGAAAAAACACCTATAACCAAAGGCGTATTGCTTGCCTTTAAGTTTTCTTCATCAATAACCACCATAAAGGTTGCTTCTGTTACTTCTCCTTTTTTGGCTTCTATCTCGTTTCCAAGAAAAACTATTTCACCATCAACAGTCATAAGTTGAAGGCTTACGGGCATATCTTCTCCGGTTTTATTTACAAGCTGTATATTAAAAAGATTGGAATACTTTCCGGGGCTATATTGCTGATACATTGAACCTGGCACACGCAGCATGGTTGCTTCCACTTCACCGCGTAAAACGAACAAAGTGGCTACCAAAACAAGTAACAAAACCAAAAATCCACTGTAAGCTATAGTTCGGGCATTAAAGAAGTTTCTTTCACCGGTAGAAATAGCCTTCTCAGAATCATAGCGTATCAATCCAGGCGGTTGTTTTACCCGGTCCATCATCTTATTACAGGCATCGATACATGCGGCACAGTTTACACATTCCAATTGCGTTCCATTTCGAATATCTATACCTGTGGGGCACACCAAAACGCAGCTGTTGCAATCTATGCAATCTCCTTTGTTTTCGTCAGAACGATTTTCGGATGCGCGAAAAGGGGCACGCGGTTCACCACGTTTATAGTCGTAGGCAACAACAGCAGATTTTTCATCAAGTAACACCCCTTGCAATCTACCATAGGGGCAAACAATAATACATACCTGTTCGCGAAAAAAGGCATAAATACCGTATAAAGCAGCAGAAAATATAACTACCAGAGAAAAGGTTCCAAAGTTTGCCAAAGGGCCGGCCGAAATTAACGTTCCCAGCTTCTCAGCACCAATAAGATAGGCTACAATAGTATTGATAATTAGAAATGCTAAGGCAAAAAACACCAGATGTTTCAGACTCTTTTTCCAGAATTTCTCAAAATCCAGTTCCTGTTTATCCAGCTTCTTTTGTTTGTGATAATCGCCTTCAATTAAATATTCAATCTGGCGAAAAATAAACTCCATGAAAAGCGTTTGGGGGCATGCCCAACCGCAAAACAAGCGCCCAAAATTGATCGTGAAGAGAATCACAAAAACGATAAGAGCAATAATGGAAACCACCAGTAAATGAAAATCCTGTGGCCAGAAAACCTGCCCGAAAAGAATAAATTTTCTCTCCAGCACATTGAGAAGCATAAAAGGTTCTCCCTTATAAGTAATATAGGGGGATAAGAAGAAAAATGACAAAAGAATAATTGCAACTATCCATCTGTAATTATAGATACTTCCCGATGGACGTTTGGGATATATCCAGCGCCTGCCTCCTTTTTCGTCAACAGTTTGTAACGTATCGCGAAAATAAGGTTGGGAGCTTTTTGACCCATTTGATTCTGGTTGGGAAATGTCCATAAAATTATTCAATTAATTCCCCTTCGGGCTCTTTAGGATTGGCAGGTTCAGAACCTACCAGATTATTGAGAATGTAACCGGAGACTTCCAACCTTTGTTGGTGCGAAAGCTGATCCCGATAAGGAATCATGCCCTTTTCAATAACCCCTTCAGTGATAACAGTAAAAAGATCTTTAACTGAATTGCCATGTACCCAGTATTTGTCTGTTAAATTGGGCCCGACCAGGCCGCCACCGTCTGCCAGGTGGCAAACTGCACAAACACTATTAAAAACCTTCTGCCCATTTTGCATCGATTCCTCATCATTGAGCAGTACCATCCTGATTGCTCTTGTGCCAGGCTCTGCAGAAGCAGTTGTTTTGGCCTTTGCCAGTTCATTCTGATATTCTTTGGCTTGCACCAACCCTGCTGGCTGGAACATCCATAAAATATAAAGATAGAGAACAGCAAAAACAATAGTGCCAATAAATAACATGTTGAACCATGAAGGTGGCGCATTATCTAACTCTCTGATACCATCATATTCGTGATCTTTAAGAAGACGATCGTTGGTTAGTGTATCATACTCATAATCAACTTTTACTTGTTCTGATGGCAATTTATCTTTTGTCATAGCGATGTTATTTTTTGTTTTCTGATTGCGAACTATCTAAATCTGTAGAAGCTGATGCTTCTTCATCATCATCTAAAGGAAGTCTGCTAAATTCTTTTACTTTTGAGGATTTCAATTTTACGACCCACCATATCAATCCAACAAAAAAAGAAAAGAATATCAATATACCGATAATGGCAAAAATTTCATTACCGGTTGCATTTTCCAATACACTGCGGGCTAGTCTCATACATCTTAATTAATCGTTAACAGAAATCTGATCAGCGGGTTTGGAAATGTCATATCCCAGGCGTTGAATATAGGCTATCAGTGCGATCACTTCTCTATTGTCATCTATTTCAAAACCCCCACTTCGAAGTTCTCCTGCAATTTGCGCCGCCTGTTTCATCAGATCTTCATTGGCGATCTCATCAAATCCGTCGGGATAAGGATGGCCCAGATATTGCAAAGCCCTGATTTTTTTTGCTGTTGTACTAATATCAAGCACATTTTCCAGAAGCCACGGATAGGGAGGCATGATGGATTGGGGGATCAACTTTTGGGGTTCTTCAAAGTGAGTAAGGTGCCATGAATTTGGCTTATTCACCGAACTTCCGGCCACACCAGCTCGGGCAAGATCGGGTCCTGTTCTTTTAGAACCAAACTGGAACGGATGATCATAAACAGTTTCTCCGGCTTTGGAATAATCTCCATATCTCTCAACTTCTGAACGGAAAGGACGAACCAGCTGGCTATGGCAGTTGTAGCAGCCTTCTCTTACATAAATATCGCGTCCATGCAATTCGAGAGGTGTATAGGGCATCACAGCTTCAATGGTAGGCACGTTGGTTTTGATCATAAACATGGGCATAAACTGTACAATTCCACCAATCAAAATAACGATAAGGGCAACAATCGTAAACATTACCGGGCGGGCTTCAAGGCCTCTGTGGCCGGGTTCAGGTGTGAGTTTTGATGGAAGCGCCGGAGCTTCATCCTCTTCAAACCTGACATAATTGCCTGCATATGCAGTTTTTATAACATTAATAATCAAAAGAATAATACCTGTTACATAAAGTACTCCACCAAAAATACGCAGAGCATACATCGGGATAATCTGCACAACAGTTTCCATGAAATTTGGATATTTCAGGAATCCTTCTTCGGTAAATTGTTTCCACATAAGGCTTTGGGTAATACCCCCAAAATATAATGGCACAGCAAAAAATAACATTCCAGTAGTGGCAAGCCAGAAGTGTGCATTGGCCATTTTTATACTCCATAGTGGTGTTTTATACAACCGTGGCATAAGCCAGTAAATCATACCAAAAGTAAGCATGCCGTTCCAGCCCAGGGCACCAATATGCACGTGGGCGATGGTCCAGTCGGTAAAATGGCTGATAGCATTCACAGTTTTCAATGAGAGTAACGGACCTTCAAAGGTGGCCATACCATAAGCAGTAATTGCCACAACAAACATTTTCAGAACAGGATCTTGTCTTACTTTATCCCAGGCACCACGTAAAGTGAGCAATCCATTCACCATACCTCCCCAGGAAGGAGCTATTAGCATTACTGAGAACACAACCCCAAGGGCCTGAACCCAATCGGGCAACGCTGAATACAGCAAATGGTGTGGCCCTGCCCAGATGTAAAGAAATATTAAAGACCAAAAATGAATAATGGAAAGTCGATACGAATATACTGGCCTGTTGGCAGCCTTGGGTACAAAGTAATACATAAGACCTAAAAACGGTGTAGTTAAGAAAAACGCTACCGCATTATGACCATACCACCATTGTACCAGGGCATCCTGAACACCCGCATAAACAGGATAACTTTTTAAAAAAGTTATCGGAATATTGATTGAATTAACAACATGTAATACTGCTACCGTTACAAAAGTTGCGATATAAAACCATATCGCAACATAAATATGCTTTACCCTACGCTTAAGAGTAGTCATGATAAGGTTGAGCCCAAAAACTATCCAAATAATTGTAACAGCAATATCTATGGGCCATTCGAGCTCAGCATATTCCTTACCCACTGTGTAACCAAAAGGGATGGTAAGTGCCGCAGCAACAATAATAAGCTGCCATCCCCAAAAATTGATTTTACCCAGCAACTGACTATATAACGGAGTTTTTAGCAAACGCGGAATTGAATAATAAACACCTGTAAATATAGCATTTCCAACAAAAGCAAAAATTGCAGCATTGGTATGTAATGGTCTTAAACGACCAAATGATAAAAATGAAATACCATTGGTTAGTTTGGGAAAAACCAGCTCAATGGCTATTAATAAACCCACCAAAACAGCAACAATACCCCAGAAAATTGTAGCATTGAGAAAAAGTCGGGAAATTTTATTATCGTAAGTAAACTTTTGTATTTCCATATTACCTGGTTTAGTATTTATTATACTGACTTATTTACATTTTTAATTTTTGACCTATTACTTATCCGCATGCTGAAACGCAAAGAAAGACCAATTCACGCTAAAATCATTAACAAAAAGTGGGTCAACTTATTGGTTTCTATCTGGCTGCTCTTCAGATTCTGTAACTTCATTCTTCTCATCTGTTTCTGATTCGGGTTTTATTGAGGGTATATCATCTTTATCAAAAAGCATTCTTACAGAGGGGGAATAGTCATCATCAAATTGTCCGCTTCTTACAGCCCAAATAAAAGCAGCAAGAAATCCTCCTGCTACCAGAATACCCAGAAAAATCAGGAAAATTATAGCCGACATTTTGGTAAATTCATTCGTATTTACGCCTAAATAGCTGCAAATATAAATAATTAGATAGTTGCTAAAACGAAGCTGATTTATTTATAATAATTCTAAATAGCACTGTTTTGCATATGTGTGAAAATACTACTTCATTTTTCCTCCAAGTATCCTTATTGAGAAAGTAGCAAATGCCACCACACTAACAGAACTAACAGGCATTAAAATAGCAGCAATAATAGGTGAGAGCATACCGGTAACTGCAAAAGACAACCCGATTAGGTTATAAAAAAAAGATAAGACAAAACTTGACCGGATAACACCGAAACTTTTTTTGGTAAAAGCCAGAAAATGATACAATTGGCCAAATCTTTTTGATTCAAGTATGGCATCACAGGCAGGTGAAAAGCTGAAAACATCATCGGCGATACTGATCCCGGTGTGGCTTTCGGCCAATGCGCCGGCATCATTCAGTCCATCGCCAATCATAAGCACCTTAAAGCCCTCATCTTTCAACTTTTTAATGTAGGCTTTTTTATCCGTAGGAGTTTGGTAAAAGTGCAGCTCAGCTTCCGGCCCAAAAATTTCTCTTAAATTGTTTCTTTCCGAATCGTTATCGCCCGATAAAAGGTGCAGCTTATAATGCTGACTTAATTGTGGAATTACGTCATATAGTCCTTTCCTGTAGCGATTACCAATACTAAAATATCCTTTGCATTTTCCATCAATACCTACGTAAACGCGACTTTCAGTTGTAGCTTCATTTTCCGGCTCACCCAATACAAAAGCTTTTGATCCTACATTAATTCTTAAATTATCAACAACAGCAGTAATCCCCTGCCCCGGCAATTCATCATAGGTTGAAATAGTTATATGCTCATGATCTCTGTAATAATCATTCAAGGTAGTGCTAAGCGGATGACTGCTATGTCTTACCACCGATCGGATTTGCTGAATGTCTTCATCAGAAAGCACATCTCCCTTAAAATTGATGGTTACTTCCCTGTTTAAGGTAATTGTACCTGTTTTATCAAAAACAACAGCCGTAGTTCGGTATAACTGTTCAATCACTTCTGTTTTTTTTATATAGAAACCTTTGCGGCCAAACAGTCTCATTGTACTTCCGAAAGTAAAGGGTATGGTGAGTGCCAAAGCGCACGGACAGGCAATAATAAGTACCGAAGCAAATACGTAGACTGCTTTTCCTGGTGTGTCGTTCATTAGCCAATAGAAAAAAGATATGGACGCTACCAGCATTACAACGGCAGTAAAGTATTGGCTTACATTGTTAATCGTATTGTTAAGCCGGCTCTCTTCATCCTTATCAGACTTTTGGTTCCACAATTGAGTTAGATAACTTTGCTCTACCTCTTTTTCTACCAGCAATTCAATGGCAGTGCCAATTTGCCGGCCACCGGCAAAAACAAACTCACCGGGATTTTTAGGCACAGGCATGGCCTCGCCCGTAACAAAGGAATAATCAATATTTGCAATGCCCTTTACAATATTGGCATCAGCAGGTATTAGTTCCTGATTCCGCACAATAATCTGGTCTCCCTTTTTTAAACTCTTTATGGGTATAATTTCTTCTGCCCCATTTAATATTCTTGTTACTGCCACGGGAAAATAGGACTTGTAGTCGCGCTCAAAAGATAAAGCTTCATAGGTTTTGCTCTGGTACCACTTCCCTATCAGAAGAAAGAATAACAGTCCGGCCAGAGAATCCATATAGCCAATCCCATTTCCGGTGAACACTTCATAAGAGCTTTGTAGAAATAAAGCAATGATACCCAATGTAATGGGAAGATCGATGCTGATAACTTTGTATTTCAGCCCCTTCCATGCAGAAAGGTAATAATCATTGGCACTATAAAAAACTACCGGAAGAATAAGTACAAAGCTTAACCAACCGAAAACATGCTTAAACTCCTGCTCAAGAAGATGGCCACCCGGAACATACTCCGGGAAACTATACATCATGATATTCAGAAAGCTGAAACTGGCAATACCAATTTTTACCAATAAACTGCGATTGGCAGATGGCTTCTGTTTTTCTTCCAGTTGATCAAGGGTAATTTCTGGCACATAATGAATGGCAGCCAGTAACTCGGCAATCTGTCGAAGGGAAATTTCGTTGTTCCTGAAAGTTATATAGATCTCCTTTTTAGGAAAATTTACATTTGAGTATATGATGCCCTGATGTAAAGTATTAAGATGTTCAAGCAACCATATACACGATGCACAATGTATTCCGGGCAAAAATAATTTTACGCTGGATGTATTTCCATCATTAAATAACAGGAGTTTTTCTTTGATTTCATCAAGATCAAGAAATGCGAATTGTTTCGTTTCTTTACCTTTTTCTATTCGGATACCTGACATAGGCTGTATCTCATAATACTGCCCCATTTTCTTTTGATCCAAAATCTGGTAAACAGCTTTACAGCCATGACAGCAAAATGGTTTTTCATCCCAGATAACCGGACTATTGCCACAATCAGCACCACAATGCACGCATTTTGTTTCACTCATTTAAAAGAATTTCCTTCAAATAATTAAAAAATACCTTGTTATCACTCTTTTTTCTGCATAGCATCATCAAAAGCTACATTTGAAGGCTCAAAATCAACCCTTTTGGTAAACTCGCAAGATTCGCGCGCTCCTGCTTCCCGATCCATACCGCTGTCTTCCCATTCAATAGATAAGGGACCATTGTAACCAATGTCATTTAGTGCTCTGATGATACTTTCAAAATCGATACGGCCCCTGCCAATACTTCGAAAATTCCAGAAACGGTTATTGTTGCCAAAATCAGTATGCCCGCCAAAAACACCAATATCTTTGGGGGTATCGCTCCAGTGAACATCTTTCATGTGCACATGAAAAATGCGGTCGGCAAATTCGTAAATAAACTTTACATAATCGACACCCTGGTAACCTAAATGGCTGGGATCATAGTTAAACCCAAAAGCCGAATGGTAATCGAGTGCTTTCAATGCACGTTTGGCAGTAGCAATATCAAAAGCAATTTCTGTTGGATGTACTTCCAAAGCAAACCTGACTCCCATTTTTTGATATTCATCCAGAATGGGTTTCCATCTTTTGGCAAATTCTATAAAACCGTTTTCGATCATTGATTGTGGTGTGGGAGGAAATGCATATAGCAAGTGCCATACAGGACTTCCGGTAAACCCCACAACAACATCCAATCCTAATCTTTTGGCAACTTTTCCTGTCTCAATTATCTCCTGGGCAGCTCGTTGCTTCACTCCTTCAGGATCGCCATCGCCCCAGATATAATCAGGCAAGATACCTTTATGCCTTGCATCAATAGGGTCGCATACACATTGTCCTACAAGGTGTGTGGATATGGTGAAAAGTTTCAATCCATACTTCTCTAAAAGTTTCTTGCGGTTGTTGCAATAATCCTGGTCGGCCTTATTGATTTCCATATGGTCTCCCCAGGTGCAAATTTCAATGCCATCATAACCAAAATCTTTGGTTTTTTGACAAATAGTTTCGAAGGGCAAATCGGCCCACTGGCCAGTAAAAAGTGTGACAGGTCTGGACATAGCTAAAGTTTTGAAAAGTTCAACATATTATAAAATTCACGATTCTTATTAAAGTAGTTTTCTATCAGGCATTTATTGTTGTAACCTTCATTATTGAAAAGGAGAATGTTACAGAATTTACTTTTCATCAAGGAAGTTTAACCACTCAACAACTCTCTGAGGCCAGGTAGACAGATGTCCCTGCCCAATAGCCAGGCCATATCCATGCCCGCCGTAAGGGTATATATGCATTTCAGCAGTTATGTCATTTTTCAGCAGGGCTTCGTAATATCGTATACTATTTTGAACAGGAACTGCTGTATCGTCAGAAGAATGAATAAGTATTGCCGGCGGAGTATCAGGAGTTACCTGTTTTTCATTCGAATAGTAGTTCAGCAATTCACCAACGGGGTCTTCACCCAGCAAGTTTAAGAACGAGCCTTGATGCCAGATCTCCGGATCAGCAGAAATAACCGGATACATCAGAATTGAAAAATCAGGTCGGCAGCTTTGAGACTCTATGGGATCGATACTTTCAGTATTACCATAATCGAAATGAGTAGATAAGGTAGATGCAAGATGCCCACCCGCGGAAAAGCCCATGATTCCTACTTTTGTTGGGTCAATATTCCATTTCCTGGCATGGTGACGTACTAACCTTATTGCGCGCTGCGCATCCATTAAAGGCGTTAAGTGAGGAACTATATTTGTGGCTGAAGATGGCAATCTGTATTTCAACACTATAGCTGTAATACCTTTCGCATTAAACATTTTAGCTACATCAGAACCTTCCCAATCGTAAGCTAGAATTCTGTAACCTCCGCCCGGGCATATTATCACAGCTTTTCCGGTACTATTGCGTTTAGAAGGCAGATAAACTTCAATGTCAGGCACCTGAACATTTCTTATCCTCACAATATTGGTAGAATCACTAACTTCAGTTTCTCCAATATCAAGGTAATTAGGAACCTGCCCATGGGGATATAAAGGAACAAAAAAGGACTGCGCATTGACGTTAAAAAAGTCTGTTGTAATCAGAAAGATAAAAAGAATGAAAAAAAGTTTCTGCATAATTTTGGGGGTATTATGAATGACACCAGATAATGAAATTCAAAGAGAAATATTTCGGTTTAATGCTCAATAAACTAAATCGATTTATCAAAATAAATAAGCCGTAAAGCTAAGAAAAAAAATGTATAATCCTGCGAAAATGCTATTATCCAAAGAGAAAAATCAGAAGTGCGGCAATATACTGACAGCAGAATTGTAATCATAAAAAAAGCCGGGAATACCCGGCTTCTGTATGATTAAAAAAAGATACTATACTAATTATTAGCTTCTTCAGCAGCTTTTTCTTCTGCTGCACGACGTCTTTCTTCCAAAATTTCCTGCTTCCTTCTTTCACGCAGAAGATCTACAACATGAGCCTGTAAATCTTGATTAGTACGATACTCAGTTAAAATATCCTGATATGATTGAGGTGTAAAACCCATTTCTTTAAGTTTTTCCTGGATAAGTTGTTGTTGCTCTCTTTGAATATTACTTACTTCAGGACCCAGAGCTACAAAAGCTTCGACTTCAGCATCGGTAAAGGCCCCACCTTGTAAGGCACCAATTTTATTAGCATTGGCAATTTGACTAAACCTTTCAAGTGTGAGATTATGTGCCATGGCTGCTTCAGCCATTTTTTCCTGAATAGATTTGGTTATTGTACTAAGTTCTTTGTTGGTATCAAAAAATCTTACCAAATCTTCATTGGGAAAACGAAAAGTTACTTCTTCTGTTTCCTCTTCTGGCACCTCAGGGTTATCCAAACCGGCATAAGATTTTACCGTAGTAAAGGATAAAAATGCAAAGAGAAACAGGATAAATGAAAGGGAAACATTTTTTTTAGCTGTGTGAATCATAATTATTGGTTTTTTTGGTTATTGAAAGTAATTGATTTACTGAATTTTAATTAAGCGCACAAAAATAAAGATAAATAAAAAGCAAAGCATCAATAAAAAACGTTAAAGAAATTTTTACAGGTGCAATGAGCTGACTTTTAAAGGATTAAAATATATAATTATAATTAACTCTGATTTTATCTATATTGTTGATCAGTTTAATTGAATTTTAACAAATATAAAGAAAATTAACTATTTAAATGCATTGTCGGGATTACGAATTTAGTTGCATAAAACATGCCAAAAGAGAAACAAACACAGACAATAGTGATTTAGCCGAAAAACTCGTCCGGGAACCCGATAAGGTATAACCTTGTTGTGGCACGTGTAAAGGCAGTATAAAGCCATCTGTGGTATTGAATATCGGGCATTTTTTGGGGAATGTATCCCATTTCCACAAAGACATTTTCCCACTGTCCGCCCTGCGCTTTATGACATGTTAAGGCGTAGGCAAATTTTATTTGCAAAGCATTTATATAGGGGTTCTTTTTTATTAATGCTAATCTTTTTCTTTTGTTGGGTTCGTCTTCATAATCCAGGCTAACCTCATGATAAAGTTTATTAGCATCATCAAAATTTAAGGCCGGCCCATCAATGTTTAAAGTATCGAGCATTACATTAACATCAATATCAGGTTGTTCAGGGTAATCTAGTAATCGAATGGTTATCTGCGCAAATCGAAAACCATATAATTCTGTAATGCGCTGAATTCTTAGCACTTCAGCAATATCACCATTAGCAATAAAACCTGCCTGAGAATCTTTGGGGAGCCAGAAATAGTTGTTCTTAACTACCATTATAAGATCTCCTGCACTAATTTCTTCTTCACGGAATAACACCCGCTGTCTTATAAACTGATTATACAGATTAGCTCTTTTGTTACTTCTGCATACAATAATGCTGTTTTCGAAATCGCGCGATGAAAAAGCTTCAGTAATGTAATCGGCTGCATCTGTTCCGGCAAGGCGCTTTAAATCTGAAAAACCATTCAGCTGTAATGAAATAAAGCCATCTTCGTTAAGGTTAACTTTTTCTCTTACAAGGGTGGCGTTGTGTAATATTCCACTCCCCTCTTCCTGCCTCACAACCTGCGTTAGTTCAGTAAAAAGAATATCGAGATGAAAAGAATTCTTTAAATATTGGATGTTAAGAGCCGGACTTTCTTCACATTTTACTGGCGGTAACTGCGCTGTATCGCCAATCAGTATCAACCTGCAATTTTCGCCACTATACACATATTCTATTAAATCGTGAAGCAAGTTTCTCTGGTTAAATACTGAAAAATCATTATTGTTCTGCGCCACAGAAATCATAGAAGCCTCATCAACAATAAACAAAGTATCAACATGTTTATTGGGCACAATAGAGAAAGATATACCTCCATCATTAGTTTCTTTAAGGCTGTATATTTTTCTGTGGATCGTGTAGGCAGGTTTTCCAGAATAAGAGGCAAGAACTTTTGCAGCACGCCCTGTAGGAGCAAGCAATGCGCTTGCGACATTTAATTTTGGCAGTACTTTTACCAGGTTCGACACCATGGATGTTTTTCCTGTACCAGCATAACCTCTTAAAACGAATAATGATAACTGTTTAGAAGATACAAGAAAGTCGGATAAACCTGAAATGAGCTTATGCTGATCTTCGGTAGGATCATGGGGAAAAGTTTCGAGAAATATATTTACAAATTCTTCTTTTGTTAGCATTCTGTATTTTGTTGTATGGTTAATCAGAATGGATAACCGATACCCAGATTAATATTAAATCTCTTTAAAGATGGCCAGCCAGAAATCCATTGTTGTGCTGCAGGCTCAGAAGGATCTTTGAATGGCACAGCACCATCAACCCTCAAAATAAAAAAACTAAAATCCAATCTTAAACCAAAGCCTCCGCCAATAGCAAGGTCATTAGCAAGTTTTGAGAACCTAAATTCTCCACCTGGAAACTGTTCATTTTCTCTCACGAACCAAACATTGCCCGCATCAATAAAAAACGCTCCATGCCAAAAACTGTAAAACTTAAAACGGTATTCAAGGTTGGCTTCCAGTTTGATATCACCGTATCGGTCGAAACGCACTTCATCGGTACCTGCATAGCTGCCTGGACCTAAAGTATAGATTTTCCAGGCCCGTAAACCATTGGCTCCACCACCATAGAAACTTTTTATAAAAGGTAAAACCCTTACATTACCATAAGGCACACCTACTCCACCCATTATGCGAAATACAAAGGTTTGATCAGAATCTAAAACCCGGTAAAACCTGTAATCAGCATCCGCCTTAACAAACTGAGAAAATGGAATTTCAAATATATTGTAGCTGCCATTATAATCAATACCAAGACTTAGTTCTTTGGCTAAAAGATTGAGTAAATTACCTGCAGATTCAAAATTGGTGCGTAAATAAGAAAAGTCCTGAATACGTCCGACAACCTGGGTGTTGTAAACGTAGGTATATTTAAGCCCAAGAATAAAATGATCTCTGAATCTACTAAGAATAAGTGGGTTAGCATTTGGAATATTGGCTCTTAGAATTGAATCGTTAAACACCCTGACTGAACTGATCTCAATCGGGTTCATAAAATGTTTTTTGCGTGAGGTTTCATTCCACTCAAAACCGTAGTTCAGATTAAGGATGTAACGTGTATAATCGGGCCGCTGCCTGAAGTTTATACCGGCAACAATACTGCTTTTTGGACGTGAGTTTCTCGATAATCTTTGAATATTAACTGGGAATAAAAGTTTGGGGAAATCAACACCTACTTCGGCGCCTAATTCAAGAGTATTAAAAGGTAATCTTTGTATTACTTCACTTGCTGCTGTTTCGCCCGACACCTCCAGGGCTCCTTTTAGTCGGAGATTAAAAATCTCGGCACCCCCAAAAACATTCCTGTTTTGATACAAAATATTGGAAGCTATACCCAGGTTTCCGGCAGTATTTAACCCTTCAGCTTCTACAGTAAATGCATTTGCTGCAGAGCGATTTAATTGCACTGTTGCATTTAAAAACCCGATCGTATCATTGGATATCCCATTAACAGGATTGTCTGTTGGCTGAAACTGAAGATTTATGAGCCGATAATTACGCATTTCCGAAAGGAAAGAATAGGTTTGCTCAACATTGGATATTTTAAAGAATTCACCTGGATTTATCATCAAATGATTAGCTATTACCGCTGGCCTGATTTTTAAGGGTTCGCTGTGCAAAAAACTGTATTTATAATCAGGCAGGTTTCTTCGCCCGCGTTGGGTATAAACTGTTGTATCATTGCGTGTTACATTGGATGCTATTACTGAAAAATTTGGCAAAATTGTAACCTGATTGATGAGAAAACGCTTATGTCTTAGCGTATTTTCTGCCGTTGTATCATTGCTTTTTGTTTCCGGTTGATCCAATGTTATGTTATTAACTCTTAATACAATATCCACCTGGTGGCTATTAAGGTTGCTGTCAACTTCAAAAAAAATAAAATCGCGGGAAAACTGAAAAAAACCATCATCTCTTAGATCTCTGGCTATTCGATTTCGCTCATCATTAAGTAAATCAGCATCATATCTATCGTTTTCTATAATAAGTGAATTATTTTTATCGCTCTTAATATGATGTAAAATATAGGAATCTTCGATAGCATAACTAATATTTCTTATTGTATAAGGCTTTTCCCCGGTTATGGAATAGGTAACATTCAACTTTTTACCAACTTTTTTTTCAAAGTAATCAACATCAGCATTAAAATACCCTTTTGATTGCATGTACAATTCAAATTGGGCCCGCGTATTTGCGGTAAGCGTTCTGTTATAAATAACCGGAGGCTCGCCAATGGTATTTTTCATCCACGAAGTAAACCTGTTTTCCTTAAAACCATCTGCAAAATTATAAACCTGCAAATGGAATCTGAATACCCCCATAATTCTTCTGTTAGGTTCTTGCCTGAAATAGGGATTAAGATCTGAACGCTTAACCTGGGCATCCTGAATTTTAATTCGGTTTCTGTTTAACAGGCTCTCTCCTTCTGATAGGCGCCTGGCAGGGCTGCAGGAAAAAAACAGAACAGTTATCAGCAGGGAAACCGTTATATATAAAATTTTATTTGACAATCGGAATATATAAAATGGAACAGACTATTAAGAAATAATACTCCGACAAAAATAGAACCAATTTACAAGACTGCAAGAAAAATTTATCTTACCAATCCAACTTGTTGTTTTAAGAGTTGAAAATACTGAACTATCATGCAAAAAAAATCCGTGCAAGTGCTTCACAGCAGTTGCACGGTATGGTTCACCAAAACCAAAATCTTTTTATTTATAAGATCTGAATCTTTTTTAAGATTGTTTCATTAGCAAAAAAAACAATAGAATAAACACCCCTGGATAATTCAGGCAAACCAACAGGTGTAATTTGCCCTGGTTGAACAACAGAGCTGAAAACTGTTCTGCCCTGCATATCTATTATATTGTAAGCAATAGGTCTGTCTCCACTTATTGAAACATTGAATTGTCCATTGCTTGGATTAGGGAAAACTTTAAGATCAACAGCCAATTGCTTCTGAGTGGAAATACTTACAATTATAGAATATTCATAATCGCCATTAAAATCGGTTTGTTTTAGTCTGTAATAACTAACGCCATTTAAAGGCTCCATGTCTTTGAACGTATAATAATTTGATTCGCTGGTGGTTCCAGCTCCATTTATATTGGCAATCGGTTCAAAATCGAGCCCATTGCTACTTCTTTCAACTGTAAAGAAATTATTGTTTATCTCAGCAGCAGTTACCCAGTTAAGATTTACGTAATCGTCCATTGCTTTAGCCTCCCAGGAAAACAATACAATAGGAAGAGGCTTATCTGTACTTCCGGCAGTCCATGTGCTGAATTCATTTACATCGTTTGCAGTGAGTATCTGATTTATGGGATCCAGTTCTGATGGAATCCAAACCCATTCTGAATCACCATGTTTTCTTCTGAAAAGTGAAAAGTTATCATTTTCACCATATATATTAAGCTCACTGATAAAATAATGAAAAACAATTGTAGCATTAAGTGCCTGATTATTTGTGGGTTCTATATTGAACCACCTTAAAATACTTTTTGATTCATCACCTTCGTTTAGCGGGCTATGCCCTCTTTCAATTATCGTTAGACCAAGATTTTCCTTGCTGAAAATTTCGATTCCCAAGCCAGCAATATCTCCCTCCGGCTTATCAAGATATCTTTCTGTGCGAATAACCCCGCTTGAACCATAAACTCTTGATGAAATATTATCGTTTTCGGTTTCGAGCAGTGTAGCCTTTTCACTTAATAATATTTCAAAACCACGCAGATCAAGCAAGCCCTGACCCATTTTTAATAAATTGTTAATTTTTATGCTTCCTGTTAATTTCGTATTGTTTGGATTATCAACGACCAGGTTATCAAAAGAAATCGCCGGTATGTTTTGCAAAGAACTACCCGCTAAAACAATTGATCCTTCCCCACGTATTGTCGCTTCACCAATTGATTCAGAGCCATTTTTAAGATTTCCTTTTACTATCAAATCAACCATAGTTCCTTCTATTGTCAAAACAGCAAAATCGTTTAGTGTAATATCATTAATTGCAACTGATTTTCTTATTACAGGCTGATTAAAAGTATTGGCGGGAATAATAACTGCATCGGTTTTTAAGGGAACTCCTGCTGGCGACCAGTTAAGGGGTTGAGTCCATGAATCAGATTCGCTTCCTGTCCAAAATCTTTCAATTTTTATATTTCCATCTTCCAATAGATAAGGGAATCCATGATTGATATCGGTATTAATTTGCCATACATTATTGAAATCCCAATCGTAAAAACTTGTATGTTCGCGCATTTGATTGTCAGAAAGTGCTGTAACACCATTTGAGTCTATGAGACCAGGATTAATATCTGAACGCCAATAAGAGCTCAGTACATAACCCTTGTTACGACCAGACCCTACAGAACCAACAAACCCACCTGTTAAGGCAGTACTATCTGCATAAACTGCTGTTGCCGAATAGGAATTTATAATAATTCCGCGTAAATCGATACACCCAGCTAAACCGCCAATTGCTGTAGCATCATTATCACTAATAACAACTTCGCCCAATGAAAAGCTGTTTGAGATCATTCCCTTTTGATTGCAGCCAACCAATCCACCAAATTTGGTTTTACCAACAGCATAATGACTTCTAAGCAGTACACTTACATTGGCTTTGCTTTTTGAAATAACGGGTCTGTACCCTTCAGCAGCAACAGAATTAATCATGTAACTATTATTGGAACCAACTAATCCACCCGTTGCGGCATCACCTCTAACATAACCTGTTTCAACAGAGCAGTTTTCAATACGTGTATGCTGATTCCCTGTAACTCTGCCTACAAGAGCACCAGTTCCTTGACCACCAATAACTATAACATTTTCCAGGATAACATTTTTTATTGTAGTTTCTCCATCATCACTTCTACCAATATGACCAAATAATCCAACATTGAAATTGCCTGGTTGAACAACAATGAGATTGCTAATAACATAGCCATTACCATCAAACGAACCGGTAAAATTCATAGTAGTTTCATTGCTATTTCTATAACCACCAATAGGTATCCAATAATTACCCATATTAAATGGCATAATATTAAGATCTATATCCGCAATCTGCAGAAAGTAAGCATCAGGATAATTTCTTACTTTATTAAGATGGTCCGATGTAGCTATTTGGTAGGGTTCTTGCACTGTTCCATTTCCACCGGCAAAATCATTGGCACGCAATGATGTTGTAAATATCAATAGCGCTACAAGGGTTATACCTATATATTTCATCATCTTTTTAGTTTTGGTGAACTTCACAGGCATTTAAATAAATTTAAATACTATGAACCAAAGTTGCTACTATAAAATACTGCAAACAATAGTATTAACCCCAGAAAAACAGGAATTTTTATGGGTTAAATTACTCATAAAAAACCCGTTGTTTTACTTTGAAGAAAAACAGGTAATAATCTTAAAAGACTTTTAATTGGAAATTTACTAAAAATTGAAAATAGTATTTTTCTTAAGTATTTGCCCGTATACAAGACGTAATTTTATATTGACTAACTTTGCGTTTTCCCAAATTCAAAAACGATTTTGTCAAAGAATACAAACATTTATTTAAAGAAAACCGTTAAAAGACCGATCAAATAAATATGCATTTCAAAAATTGTAACTACAGAATTATGAACTTAAAAAAAATCTTCTTTTCAACGCTTTTTTCAATCCTGTTTATCAGTTGTGCCTTGGCTGATAAGGGATACCAGATTAATATACAGGTTCAGGGGCTGCAAGACACAACTGCTTTTCTGGCATACCATTATGGTAACAGGCAATATGTGCAAGACACGGTTAAAATCGATAAAGAAGGAAACTTTGTATTTCAGGGTCCGGAAAAGCTTGATCGGGGAATGTATATGGTAGTATTACCAGGGCAGGTTTACTTTGAAATATTATTAGATGATAATCAAACTTTTGGCATTAAAACAACCATGAATGATTTTGTCAATTCTATGATGTTTGACAACTCTTCTGATAATGAAACCTTTTATGAGTATATGAAGTTTTTAAGATCTGTTGGAGAAAAAACTGCACCGCTTCGAATAGAATTGCAAGACAGCACAATAACAGAAGTACGCAGAAACGAAATTAGGGAGAAAATGGCTGAAACAGACAATAATGTAAAAGCTGAGCAAAACAGACTTATTAAAGAACATCCTAATAGCTTGTTTTCTAAAATCCTATTGGCCCAGCAAGAACCTCCGACACCAGAAACCCGATTATTGGCCAATGGAAACCCAGACAATGAGTACATGTACCGAAATTACAAAAATAATTTTTGGAATAATATTGATTTTTCTGATGACAGGTTGGTAAGGACGCCCATTTTTCATGCAAAGTTAAATCAATATTTTACCAAGGTAATAATCCAAATACCTGATAGCATAATAGCCGAAGCAGACCATATTCTTGGCTTGGAGAAAATGCATCCGGAAGTTTTCAAGTATACCGTATTTTTTATCACCAATACGTTTGAAAGATCACAAATTATGGGTATGGACAATGTTTTTGTTCATATGGTTGAAAAGTATTATGCTACCGGAAAAGCAAATTGGGTTACAGAGGAACAGCTTACTGCAATAACAGAAAGAGCTTTGGCTCTAAAACCATTGCTAATTGGCAAAAAGGCGCCGGATATAAATATGTATACCCGCGATCAATCTTCCTTAAATCTTTATAGTGTAGATTCTGATTTTACTATCGTTTATTTTTGGGATTCTGAATGCGGCCATTGCAAAAGAAATACACCAAAACTAAAAGAGCTTTATAACAGAATGCAAAAAAAGGGTGTAGAAATATTTGCCGTTAATACGGAATCGGAAAGAGAAAAATGGCTCGGTTATGTTGATGAAAACAATCTTACGTGGATTAATGTAAATGACCCTTATAACAGATCAGGTTTTCGGGATAAATATGACATTTGGGCTACTCCACTTATTTTCCTGCTGGATAAAGACAAAAAGATACTGGCAAAAAAAATCACAGTAGAACAAGCTGAAGAGATTATCAACCATGAATTAAACAAACTCTAAGATTTTCTTTACTTCAAAAAAAGCAGGTATTGTTTTCAACAATACCTGCTTTTTATATACCGAAATTCAAATTATTTCGCAAAAGCTACAGCCCTTGTTTCTCTGATAACAGTAATTTTTATCTGACCCGGATATGTCATCTCAGTTTGAATTTTCTTAGAAAGATCATAAGAGATCTGTTCAGCTTCCTTATCGGTAATTTTATCGCTTCCTACAATTACGCGCAATTCCCGACCGGCCTGTATAGCATAAGTTTTAACCACACCTGGATAAGACAGAGCCAGTTCTTCCAAATCATTCAACCTTTTAATGTAAGCTTCTACCACTTCTCGACGGGCTCCGGGTCTTGCTCCGGAAATTGCATCACAAACCTGAATAATTGGAGAAATAAGATTATCCATTTCCACTTCTTCATGGTGGGAACCGATGGCGTTACATACTTCCGGTTTCTCTTTATATTTTTCTGCCAGCTTCATTCCGAGCACTGCATGTGGCAAATCGGGTTCATTATCGGGAACCTTACCAATGTCATGCAAAAGAGCAGCTCTTTTGGCCAGTTTGGTATTTAATCCCAACTCTGCAGCCATAGTAGCAGCAAGATTTGCTACTTCTTTTGAGTGTTGTAAAAGATTCTGACCATAGGAAGACCTGTATTTCATTTTTCCAACCATACGAACAAGCTCATGGTGCATATTATGGATTCCCAGATCAATTGTAGTGCGCTTGCCAATTTCAATTATCTCCTGATCAATTTGCTTTTTGGTTTTTGCAACTACTTCTTCAATACGTGCCGGGTGGATACGCCCGTCAGACACAAGCTTGTGCAATGACAACCGTGCAATTTCTCTTCTCACAGGATCAAATCCACTTAAAATAATGGCCTCGGGAGTGTCATCTACAATTATTTCTATGCCTGTAGCAGCTTCCAAAGCTCTTATATTACGTCCTTCACGACCAATAACACGGCCTTTTATTTCGTCATTTTCAATGGGAAATACCGATACTGAATTTTCAATAGCCACTTCTGTTGCTGTGCGCTGTATAGATTGCACCACAATTTTACGGGCTTCTTTGTTTGCAGATAATTTAGCCTCTTCCATAATGTCTTTAATATAAGACTGGGCTTCTGATTTGGCTTCATCTTTTAAAGTTTCAATGAGCTGCGATTTTGCTTCTTCTACAGACATTTCGCTCATAGACTCTAATTGCTCCAATTGTTGCTTATAAAGTTTATCCAGATCAGCCTGTTTCCTCTTACTGATTTCAATTTGCTGATCGAGTTGATCTTTAAAAGTGCTAAGTTCCTTTTGTTTGCGATTAAATTCCTCTAACTTTTGATTTATTGTAGACTCTTTTTGTTTTATTCTATTTTCACTATTGGCAATTTCGGCATTTTTACCAGACACATATTTTTCGTGATCTGATTTAAGTTGAAGGAATTTCTCTTTTGCCTGAAGGATTTTTTCCTTTTTAACAACCTCAGCTTCGCTTTTAGCATCTTTGAGAATATGCAAACTTTTCCTCTCCAGCGCTTTTCTAAGAAAAGTAGTTGAAGCAAGGATTCCAAGTCCGATAGAAACCAGTGCTGTAACAACAATAATTATTAGTAGTTCCATTTTCTTATTTACTTATATTAAATTAATGAATCAAAAAAAAATAAAAAACCCGCAATTAATCCATAAGGTTTGTATGAAACCCCAAAATACATGGTTGAGGAGGCCGAAAAATCTCAAACGTCCACTGACCGCATAAAGCGATTTTACTATGATAAATCATAATAAATGAGGCCTGTTTTTAATTAAACGAGCTATTCCTCAAAGTTTTAAAATGTTGAGTTTCAAAAACGTATATTGAATTAATGCGGGTATAGCTTATATACTTATCAAAGAACGTATTTCTTATCCATCCAAACAGTCATTCAGCAATTTATCAAGTTGGTTGAGTTTTTGCTCTAATTCTTCGTTGTATCTAACAGAATCTTCTGATTTTACAACATCAACAGCAAATTGAAGCGCTACCATTGCCAACAAATCCTGCTTATCTCTAAAAGCAAAACTATTGGCATAATCCTTCATTTTATCATTGATAAGATCTTTCGCTTTTCGACATTGCTCTTCTTCTAATTCACTGCCAACCATCAATCTGTAGGGTCTGTCGGCAATTATAACTGATATATGCTGTCCTTTCATTAAAAATTCAAATGCGGTTTACCTGTTTAAAAGTGAATAACACTTATCTATTTCCCGCAGCAGTTCGTTAACCTGTTGCCGGGCCTGCATTGTATCCTGGCCCGTTAAAACTTTGCTTACCTTTAATTTAATGATCGTTTCTTCTAATTCCGAAATTTTTGCCTGCTGTGCTAAAATTTCGCTTTCAAGATTTTTAAGTTTATCTGTAATTTTTTTATTCAGGCTCTCTAGTTCCTGATTTTTAAAAATCACCTTTTTTACTTTATGTTCTATTCCTTCTAAAACAAGAGGTAGATATTCCATTTAATTTTAAATATACGATACTCTTATTACAAAAGTAACATTTTTCATATAATTTCAGAAAATATTTTTCAATTTCAAAATAGCAATCAATTAAGTAAGTTATCATATGTTTATTTCTGTATAATTCCCTTAAATAAAGATACATTTGCAGTAATATAAATCAACAATGTTGCATTGTTTTTTTTATCAATAGTTTAGGGCGTTACAATAATTTGTAATCTTTTTTAACGCTTGGTTTTTCGAAAAATGCTGTTCTATGAAAGAAGATTTCATTCATTTTCTTTGGAAATTTCGCTTGTTTTCTTCACGTGAAATAACTTCTACAAAGGGAATCTCTATTGAGATTGTTAACACTGGATTTGAAAATGAGGACTCCGGACCGGATTTTACTGCTGCAAGAGTAAAAATTGATGGGACTCTTTGGGTTGGAAACGTTGAAATACATGTAAAAAGTAGTGATTGGTTCCGTCACGGACATCAAAATGATCCTGCTTATAATAATGTTATATTGCATGTGGTAATGGAACATGACAAAGAAATTACAGATGAAATGGGTAAGGAGATACCCGTTTTTGAGGTACGAAAATTCTTTGACATCGCCCTTTTTTACCAATATGAGAAAATTATTGAATCGAAAACCTGGATCCCATGCGAAAATTTTATTAATCAGACAGATGGCTTCATTGTTAAGAACTGGTTGAGTCGCTTACTTGTTGAAAGACTTGAAAATAAATCAAATGAGATCCGTCAATTTTATAAGTATTTTGATCAAAACTGGGAGCAAACTTTATACTATTTTTTATCCCGAAATTTTGGGTTTAAAACCAACGCCATCCCTTTTGCTTTAATGGCTCAAAAAACCCCGTATAAAATATTGGCAAAACACAGAAATGATCTCACTCAAATAGAGGCCATACTTTTTGGGCAGGCAGGCATGTTAAATAATGATTTTAATGAAGCTTATCCGGCTATGCTTAAAAGAGAATATGAGTTTCTAAAGCATAAATACAAATTGCAGCCAATAGAAGCATCTCTTTGGAAGTTCAGCAAACTAAGACCGTCAAACTTCCCAACCATAAGGATCGCCCAGTTTGCAAGGTTGTGTTACCAGGAAGGAAATCTTTTTGATACAATAGACAGGATGCTTCCGGTAACTAAAATATATACGTTTTTTACAGCCCAATGTTCTCCTTACTGGAATAACCATTATCGTTTTGGTAAAGAATCTATAGTTAAAGAAAAACATATTGGTATTGATGCCGTAGAAAATATTATTATCAATACCATTGTTCCCATTCAATTTGTATATGGCACAGAAAGTCTTAAGCAAAATATCAAGGATCACGCAATCAATCTGCTAAACGATTTAACCGCCGAAAAGAACTCAATAATAACGCGTTGGAAAAAAGCAGGTATAAAGCCGGAAAATGCAGCAGAATCACAGGCACTTCTGGAGTTAAAAAAATACTACTGTACGCCAAAGAAATGTTTACAATGTGCTATTGGTCATCAGCTTGTAAGAAATGTTTAAAAAATCAGATTACCCCATGTCTAAACTAATTATTTTTTAACCATAGCCACCTAACTTTCCCAACCATTCTTTTTAAGAAGTACTTTTATTTAGTTGTAAAAAAAGTAATCTTAAACATTGTTCCGTCATCGGAAGAGAAAACCTTCATGCTTCCATTCATTTGATCCTTAACAAGAATATCAGATAGAGGCAACCCATTGGTAGTTAAATCATTAATTTCAAACCCTTTTGGTAATCCTTTACCGTTATCACTGATGACTATTTCATAATTACCATTTTCATAAGTGTACTTTACCAGGATGATATTTTTTTTCTCAGGATTTTTCTTTAAATAATAGTCTGAAAATCCATGCTGTAATGAATTAGATACCAACTCATTAACAATAAGACCAAGAGGTATGGCATAATCTACATCTAAAAATACATCAGACACTTCATACCTGATTTCTACTTTTTCTTTTCGTTTATAAAAAAGCACAAGTTCTTCAGTTATTGATCTTATATAATTTGAAAAATCAACATCAGAATAGGTTATGGATAGATATAAATTGTCGTGAATCAATAACAGACTTTTAACTCTTCGTGATAATTCCTTAAATTTCTTAGAAGCGGCTAAAGTCAGGTTATCCTTATCGTAGGCTAATATCAATGAAATAATAATATTCATGTTATGCTTAACCCGATTATGGATTTCGTTAATAAGCACTTCTTTTTCGGCAATATCAGCTTTGATTTTTTCTTCAACTCTCATCTTATCAGTCATTTTAATCTGAAGTTCCTTATAAGATGCCGTAAGTTCAGCGGTTCTCTCTTTCACCCTTACTTCCAAAACTTCACTAATTGCCCGTAGGTTTTTCTCAGCCTGTTCTCTTACAATTATTTCTTTTTTTAAATTGATAGCTTCATTATTGTCATGCCCATAAATAATATAACCCTGCATATCATCAAATTTATCCTTAATGGCAATGAAGGATAAACTTGTTTCAATTAAATTTTCTTCATCATCCTTCAGAGTAAGAATCACAGGTCCCAATTGCCCCTTTTCATCTGCCTTTCTTAAAAACCCCAATAGAAGAACATCGTTTTCAAAAAAGTCAATTACAAGCGCACCTTCTAAAGAATTTGATGTTCTTTGTAATAGCTTTTTGGTAAACAAATTTGATCTTACAATTTTATTATTAGTATCAATAAAAAGTACAATCTCCTTAAGTTGCTTAATAATGATGTCAGATATTAAATTATTGGAACTGATCGTCATAAGTTGAAACTTATACATTGCGTATGTAATACCTAAGATCCATGGTAATGAGGAAATGTGTCCTATATTAGGCAAATATTTAATGCCAAAAGCAGGAAAAACAAGATCAATGGTAACTCCGGAAATAAAAAAGATTATTAACGGATAAAAATAAAGGTTGAACTGTTTTTTTTCATACTCTTCAGTTATTCTTAGGCGCCACCAAATAAGAAATGAAAAAGTAATGATAGCAGAAACTGATAAGTAAATATAAAAGAGTATTTGAAAGACATTAGATGTGTCATGTTTAAAATGCCATGCAAAAATACCCCGGGTTATTTCGGGAGATCTCCAAAAATCAGTAACAACAGAAGTAAAAAGGATCAACCCCCAAATCAATAAACCATAAAATATTAAAGCAGTTTTGTTTTTTGATTTTTTGCAATTGCATAACTCGATATTAAAATAAACCATAAATGCCGGGAAAAGACAATAGCCAAAAGATGCTACCCCATCCCAGAAATTAGCCTGTTCAGCCGTAGATGCAGAGTATACAAAAATGTAGGCAAATGACCATATCGAAAAGCAAATACTCAGTAAGAAAAAAAGTATATTAAGCCTGGAATCCCTGCTTCTTAAAAGTACAAAAAAGCCTGCCTGCAAGTAAAGCATAAATAAAAATACCGATATGATAGAAAAAAAATTCATTTGAACCTTTAGCTTATTATTTATTCACTTTTGGTAAAACTAATCATAAATGTAGCACCCTTATTTCCGTAATAAGTTAACTTTCCTTTAAGATGTTCCTTAACAAGCACATTTACTAACTGTAATCCAACTTTGGTTGTTCTTATATCCTTATATGGGAGTGGCAAACCCACTCCATTGTCACTAACAACCATTGTAAAAGTTTGAGAATTTTTGTAAAACTCAATACTTATTGTGTTCTTTTCATTTGTTTTTTTCTCCTTCTCAAAGGCATAATAAAGAGAATTGATCAATAATTCGTTCAATACTATACCCAGGGGAATAGCTTCGCTGATATCAAGATAATGATCGGTAATATTGAGCTTAAAAACAATATCCTTTCCCCGCCCGTAATTACGGTATAATTCACCCACAGCTTTCTTTAAATATTTAGAGAAATTAATATTAGACAAATTGGGAGATGAATAAAAATCTTCATGAATACGAGATATGTATCGAACTTTCTCTGCTACATCTCGCAGCTTTTCGGATGCAGATGCATCAATTTTAGGATGACTACAAAGCATATTAACCAGAGAGATAATCATCTGAATATTGTTTTTTACTCTGTGGTGTACTTCCTGAACTAAAGAGAGTTTTTCCTGTAAATCAGCCTTTATCTGTTCTTCGGCACTTTTACGATCTAAAACTTCCTGTTGCAATCTATAGTTAGCCTCTTGTAATTCCTGGGTGCGTCTTTTTACAAGCATCTCAAGCTCTTTCCGAATTTGAGAAAGATTTTTTTCTGTCCTAACTCTTTCTGACACCTCATCGCGAAGCTTTAATTTTTGCCTGAAATCTAAACAACTTAAAACATAACCATGAGTTCGTTTGTAATGATCAGTAATTTTAATTACATAAAGCATTACAGGAATTTGTTCCTTGTTTTTAGTAATCAAATCTATTCTGATTTGTCTGGAAACACTCCGCGTTTGTGTTGAATTTATTGCTTCTTCAACTTTTAACGGATCTGTGAAAATATCAGAGATATAACTTCTTGAAAGTTCATAGCTATTATACCTTAAATTTGTGAGAGTAAACTGATTGGTTTTTTGGATTTTACCCGTACTATCAACGATAAAAAGAAATTCCTTAATTCGGTTTACAATGAGATTATAAACAATTTCATGGGTAATAAACCCGGAAGGGACAAAAAATAAAAACCAGAAAATCCCCAAAAATAATATCAATGAATTTACAGGTGCAATGGCAGGAATAATATGGCCCTGAAAATAGGGTAAAAACAGATTTGAAAAAAAAGTGATACTCCAGAATATACTCAAAACCGTTATTAGTCCTTTTGCCTGAAATTTATGTCTGTTGGAACTTTCGGTATAATACCAGCTAATTAAAACAAAGTAAGAAATAAGAATACTTACTATGAGATATAAAATAAAAATAAAGTAAGCCGCCAATGTTTCATCAATACTATAAAACCAGTTGTCTTTAACGCCATAATATAATTTTATAGATTCAAGATCTGTTATAGCTAAATAATAAGAATAGATGGAAACTGGTATCAGGAAAAAAATACTGATAATGTAAATAACCCGGTTTTTAATTCGGGTCATAATAAGAAAAAACCAAACTGTTACTATCGGAAAAAAAACCCAACCTAAGGCTGCAATTTTATCATACAAGTAAACCTTTTCAACGGTTTCTGCGCTAAAAAAAAGAGCATAACCACCAGAGTAAACAGCAAAAAGCCCCGCTAATAGGACAAATACCTTAACAGAAGGTCTTTTCCAGCCCTTCCAAAAAGCATAGATACCTGTTTGAAGAAATATTAGAAATGAAAAAATTGGTAAAACAGATAATATATTCACGCGCGGGTAATTACAATTTTATTTGCTCGAAAAAGAATCAAATATCAGATTTTTTTTCTAAATATCATTTATTTTTCTAAAATGATTTGTTGAATTAAAAAAAGCTTACAGCCAATAAAACAAAAGGCTGCTCAAAGATATAACCCCCTGAACAGCCTGTTACGATTAATTTTTATTTCAACTATGATTATTCTTCAACATCTGCCAGAAATCTTTCAGCTTCAATAGCAGCCATACATCCTGTTCCGGCAGCCGTAACTGCTTGTCTGTAAACATGGTCCTGAACATCGCCACAGGCAAACACTCCTGGAATTTCAGTCTGGGTAGAATCGGGCTTGGTTATCAGATAACCATTTGCATCCATCTGTAACTGACCTTTAAATATATCGGCGTTGGGCTTATGGCCTATAGCTACAAAAAATCCTTCTACATCAATTTTGCTTTCTTCTCCCGTTACAGTATTTTGAAGGATTACCCCATTAACAGTTTTATCTCCAACTATTTCTTTGGGAGCCTGATTCCAGAGAATTTCAATATTAGGAGCTTTCAAAACCCTGTGCTGCATTATTTTTGATGCTCTTAATTCGTCGCGACGATGAATCAGGTATACCTTCTTACATAATTTTGACAGGTAAGATGCTTCTTCGCATGCAGTATCACCCCCACCTACTACAGCCACATCCTGCCCCCTGAAAAAGAAACCGTCGCAGGTTGCGCAAGCTGATACTCCAAAACCATTAAATTTCTGCTCAGATTCCAAACCAAGCCATTTGGCTGATGCTCCGGTTGAAATTATAAGGGTTTCTGCTGTAACTTCAGTTTTCTCATCAATAGTTATCTTAAATGGTCTTTTCGATAAATCAACTGATGTAGCAATACCCCATCTTACATCAGTACCGAAACGCTCTGCCTGTTTTTTAAAGTCTTCCATCATTTCCGGCCCTTGAATACCTTCCGGATAACCAGGATAATTTTCTACGTCAGTGGTAATAGTGAGCTGTCCCCCCGGTTGTAAACCCTGATACATAACTGGTTTTAAATCTGCACGGGCAGCGTAAATTGCTGCTGTATGACCTGCAGGACCTGATCCTAAAATCAAACACTTAATATTTTCCATTTTAATAAATTGATTTAATTAATTTTTTAGGGTGCAAAATTACTGCTTTTTAAAAAAGAAACAATAAACAAAAATAAAGCATCTTAATATATATGTATATAAAATTTAATAATTTAAAAAACAACTTTTAATATTTCCTTCTTAATAGTTGAATTTCCTTATCCTGTTATTGCATTTATTTTCAGAAAATATTAATATTTCACCTTAGTTTGAATCAGGCTAAATTTTATTGTGTTTATACCTATTGCCAGGGCAAACTTGCAGTTTTTAAAGCTTTTAAATCAGCTAAAGCAATTGCCGTAATTGCTTCAATTACAACCGGTACCCTGAGAGCTATACATGCATCGTGCCTGCCTTTAACTTCGAGAGTTTCTAATTTATTACTCTCAATACTAAACGTTTTTTGAGCTATTGAAATGCTTGAAGTAGGCTTTACGGCTACTTTGAAAATCATTTCATTTCCGTTTGATAATCCACCAGTTATTCCGCCTGCGTTATTGGTAGCAGTTTTTCCAGATTCATCAAGAATAGGATCATTATGCTGGCTTCCTTTCATAGATGCAGCTGAAAAGCCAGAACCAAATTCAATACCTTTAATGGCAGGTACAGCAAAAGCAAGATGGGCAATAACAGATTCAATAGGGTCGAAAAATGGCTCGCCCCAACCCAATGGGATATTGTTTGTTTTACATTCAACCAATCCACCAAGAGAATCTCCTACTTCAAGAGCTTCTATAACAGCCTGTTCAATATCTTCTCTGCCACCGGCTTTAATAAGGGTTGCATTAATGGCAACCGGGTTTATCAGTTTTTTTGCCACAACTCCGGCGGCAACCAAACCCAGGGTAAGTCTGCCTGAAAAATGGCCACCTCCCCTATGATCATTAAAACCTGCATATCTTTTCCAGGCAACAAAATCAGAATGCCCCGGACGAGGCGTTTTTACCAGGTTATCATAATCTCCTGATTTGGTATTGTTGTTTCTGAAAAGTACAGTTAGCGGGGCTCCTGTAGTATGCCCTTTGAAACAGCCTGATACCAATTCAGGTAAATCATCTTCCTTACGGGGTGTTGTGCCCTTGGCTCCTGCCTTTCTGCGGCCAAGGTCAGCAAGAAAGTCTTCTTCTATTAAAGGTAAACCCGGAGGGCAACCATCTATTGTTATTCCAATGCCATTTCCATGTGATTCGCCGAAAATATGCACTCTGAATATTCTACCAAATGAATTCATATACGAATATTATTTTAATCCTTTATCTTAATATTTGTTGATGTCCTCTGGAGTAAACCCATAATAGCTGATCATATATCTTCGCTTATACTGGACAAATCTTCAAAAAATTCAGGATAAGATTTTGAAACAGCCTGTGCTTCTTCTATTATTACAGGTTTTTCAGAAATAAGACTTGCTACTGCACCCGCCATAGCAATTCGATGATCATGATGAGAATGAATAGTACCCCCGGTAAGAGTTTTACCCCATACATACATATAGTCTCCCTCGGTCCTGATATCAAGTCCTAATTTACCAAACTCGGTTGTAAGTACCAGTGCCCGATCACTTTCTTTTACCCGCAGCCTGCTAACTCCCTTAATGGTAGACATACCATGGCAACCAGCAGCCAATGCAACCAGCGGAGGAAACAAATCGGGGCAATGGGTTGCATCCATGGTAAAGGCTTTTAATTGTGTTTTCTTAACCTGAACAGAATCTTTTCCTTCAACAATATGAGCGCCACATTCATAGAGAGCTTTTAAAATGGCCCGGTCCGCCTGTGGTGATTCAACCTCCAGATTTTCAATCACAACTTCTCCGCCTAAAGCGCCAGCTACCAACAAAAAGGCAGCACCGCTCCAGTCTCCTTCAACTGTATATTCTCTGGAATTATATTCTTTTGGCGCGTTTATAGTGAAAGTTTTGTATTCGTCATTTTCCACTTTCACGCCAAAATCTTCCATCATTTTCGTGGTAATATCCACATAAGGCCGACTCTTTAAATCATGAACATGAAAAACCAAGGGAGTTTTGGCGTAAGGAGCTGCGATCAAAAGGCCCGTTAGAACCTGGGAACTAACAGATCCATCAATTTTAGCTTCACCCCCGGTAAGAGGACCTTTTACTTTTATTGGCAACAAACCACCCGATGTAGTACACTCAACCCCAACAGCATATAACGATTTTTCAATCATATCCATAGGGCGGCTGGTAAGCGAGCCACTTCCTGTTAAAGTAATACATTCCGACAAAGTAGCTGCAACAGCCGAGAACATCCGGATTCCCAACCCTGATTCTCCACAATCCAATATCTTTGGGTTATCTGAAATTCCCCCTTTGATGATTAAAGAATCATTATCATTGCTTATCTCTGCACCCAAAGCTTTGCAAACCCTTATTGCAGAGAGGACATCATCGGAACTTCCGGTAGCAAAAATACGAGTGGTACCCTTTGCCAATGATGCTATTGCCAGAGCACGTTGGGCAACACTTTTAGATGCCGGAGCTCTCAAACTTCCACTGATTCTCTTTTTTATGATTTCTTTTCTCACGTAATGAAGTTTTTTTAATGGGGATTCTCAAATTTTGATTGATTAAAAGGCAAATTTCTTAATATCTTCAATGCCAAGCTCTTTTACAAAGGCTTTACCAATGTTATTTAAAAGAACAAAATGAATGAATTGATTTTCACGCTTTTTATCTTTTAGCATGGCGTCAAAAACCACATTGTTGTCCAGGTTTGCAACAACCGGTAGTCCGTAAGCTTCAAGAAGTTTTATAATTTTATCTCTTTGATCTGTTTCCAAAAACCCCAATGAAACAGAAAAATTAGCAGCAAAGACCATCCCAACAGAAACCGCTTGTCCGTGCGGTATTTTACTAACTTTTTCTATGGCATGCCCCCAGGTATGGCCAAAATTCAGTAACCTACGCTCCCCTTTTTCACGTTCATCGGCCTGCACCACAGCAGCTTTTATCTTAACAGACTGTGTTACAAGAGAATCAATTACATCGCGGTTTCTTTTCAAAACAGCAGTTTTATTTTCCCAGAGATAGAGAAACTTTTGGTGATCTTTGATTAATGCATGCTTTAATACTTCTGCCAGGCCATTAATGTATTCATCTTCTGGCAGGGTATTTAGTAATTCAGTATCGCAAATTACAAACTCTGGCTGAGTAAAAGTTCCAACAATGTTTTTATAACCATACAGATTAATACCGTTTTTTCCACCAACACTGGCATCTACCTGCGCCAGAAGAGATGTAGCAACAAACCCAAAAGGTATTCCTCTCATAAATGTTGCAGCTACAAAACCGGCAATATCGCATACAACCCCACCTCCAATAGCCAGTAAAAAACTATTACGATCGGCACCATTTTCCAGCAACCATTGCCAGATTTGAGCTATTACCGGAAACTCTTTTGATTTTTCTCCCGGATCTGCCAGAAAAACAGGATAGTTGGGGAATTGATCTTTATGGAATGATGCAACATTTTTATCAGAAATGACAAAAACCGATGCTGAATTTATGTAGTTTTCTACATTCGCAACAGATTCACCCACAAGGATTGTAGATAATCCATTTTTTCCTTGAATTGTTATTTGCTCCATAAAATAATCGACTATTTACAGCGCAAAGTTATGTTCTTTTTTGGTAACAGACTCATGGTCGGCTAAAACAGACTTTTGTAATCCAAGGGATTGTTCATGAATCGCATTGTAAATTATCTCGATAAAATCAGTATCCAAATTGGATTTTGTGCCCATAGTCTTTACCCTGTCAACAACCTCCTGCCATCGGGCTACCTGCAAAGCAGTTAACCCTGCCTGCTTTTTAACCTGTGCAATTTTTCCTGATAATTCCATTCTTGAAGATAAGGCCCAAATAAGCATTTCGTCCATGGTATCAACTTCTGCTCTTAATTCTTCGAGCAATTCACCAGAGGTAACCGGAGATGGTTTTTCACCAAAAAGCTCATCCATAAGCTGGAAAAAAGTATTGGGTGTAAGCTGTTGTGCAGCATCACTCCAGGCATTTTCAGGATTGGTATGTACTTCGATCATCAAACCCGAAAAATTATTTGCTATTGCACGATTAGCAAGCATGGGCACAAGACTTCTTCTTCCGGCAATATGACTGGGATCTGAGATAATGGGAATGTGCGGCATTCTATTTTTTAATTCAAGAGGAATATGCCATAAGGGTTGATTGCGGAGGTTCGATTTCCCTAACCAGAAAAAACCACGATGAATGGCTCCCAATTCCTTTACGCCGGCTCTTAAAAGTCGTGTAAGGGCACCTTCCCATAAGTCGATATCAGGGCTCAAAGGATTTTTTACCAGAATCGGAATATCCACTCCTTTCAAAGAGTCGGCAATTTCCTGTATTACAAAAGGATTGCTTACGGTTCGTGCCCCAATCCACAATAAATCAATACCTGCTTTTAGGGCTTCTTCAACATGCTTTTCAGAGCCCACCTCTGTGGCTACTTTTAACCCGGTTTGCTGTTTTACATCCTGCAGCCATTTTAAACCTTCTATTCCAGCACCCTGAAATGAATCAGGGGTAGTACGTGGCTTCCATATTCCTGCTCTAAAATAATCAACCCTCGGATCCAAGGCCAGTTCAGCAGCTACTTCCATAAGCTGTTCCGGTGTTTCTGCACTGCAGGGACCCGCAATAATCATTGGGTTTTTCTGATCAGGTAAGCCGGAATTTTTATTTCCGGCAGCTGCTTTTGTAATGTTACTCTTTTTCATTTTAAGTTAAATATAGTTGTTTGCAATATTTAAATTTGTGATCTTATATCTGCTAAATGATAGTGATTTCGATTTTTGAAGGCCATTATTGGACTTAAAATCAGGAATAAAAAACCCTGGAAGCACCTTTATCTGGTACAAATGGTCGGGGTTTATTATTTCTGTAATTCAATTTTTCATAGTTAGTATTGGCAGTTTTTATGTTGTCATTCATTTCTATATGCTGATTGTTTTGTACCATAATTTTCAGATCAGAAAGTTTTGCCATATACTTGTCGATGTATTCAATTAAATGACCTTTATTCTGATCAAATATGGGTATCCACATTTCGGCAGCACTTTTACCAAGCCTGATAGAAGATTGTAAACCACCACCACCAAGTTGCACCCAGTCTTTATTGTCTTCGCTACTAAAATCATTGAGTGACGCCAGGGCATAGGCAATAAACTGAGGTAAATGAGATACAAGGGCCAATTGTCGGTCGTGGTCTTCTGAGTCCATAAAAATAACTTTCATCCTAATTTCCTGAAGAATTTCAAGAACAATATTCAGAGAGGGTGTAGATGACTTTTGCGCATCACAAATAATCACTCTTGCCTGAAAATAAAGATCTACATGGGCAGCCATAGGTCCGGAATGTTCAACTCCGGCCATTGGATGAACCGCTACATATTGTTCTCTTTTGGGGTGGTTATTGGCAGCTGAACAAATTTCAGCTTTTGTACTACCCATATCCATTACAACTGCTCCGGGAGATAAGATATCTAAAACGGGTAACAATAAATTTTTAACTGCATCAACAGGGACACATAATACAACGAGACTTGCCTCTTTAACGGCATCATCAAATTCTTTATAATCATCAATACCTCCTATAAAAAGGGCCTTTTCCAAATGAACAGGATTTTGATCAACCCCTGTTACATGATGGCCATTCTTTTTCAGTGCCATTCCTAAGGAGCATCCCATTAAGCCGGTTCCTATTATTGTTACTTTCATTGGTTTAGGTTTTAATTGTGGTTATTTTAATGGTTTAACATTAAGCATAAAAAAAGGCCTCTGAACCCAGAGACCAAAATGGAAATTCTTTTTTGAACACACCATCACCGGTCTCTGCCCTTAACTGGGTAGTAGAAGTAAAAATAATATCCAAAAAAGAAAACTGACTGTACCATTCTATTGCTGCTGTTATTTATGCATAAAAAAAGGCCCTTTTTTCAAGGGCCTTTCATGGTTATATTTTAGCGTCCAATTGACTTTTGCTATACCACAGGCCCTAATTACTAAAGTAGTAAAAATAATAGGTAAAGGTATAGGCAATAAATTGGCTCATAATTTCATATTTTTGAAGCAGCAATATTAGTTATAATTTCAATTTAAACAAAAGTTTTTCTCATTTTTCTTGTTTTTTTCTATTAATCCACATATAACTCAATAGTTTTCAATACTTTTGAATTATTATTAACATCAAAATTTGTGGAAATTCATCGAAAAATTCATCTTATCCAAAGCCGATTATGAGTAAAATCGTATCATTGTTTCCTAAAACGATAATTGCAGTCCTATTTTTTGTTTTTGTAAACACAGCTGGAGTAATTTCGCAGCCCCAGGTTCTAATATGCTATTTCAGCAAAACGGGCAATACGGCTATGATGGCTGAATCTGTTAAAAAAGGTGCAGCTTCGGTACCTGGTGTTGAAGTAATTCTAAAAAGAATAGAAGAAACTTCAACTAGAGATCTTTTGCAAGCCGATGCTATTATTTTGGGCTCACCGGTTTATAACGCCAATGTTGCCCCAGAAGTAAGTTTATTTATTGCTAACTGGCCTTTTGAAGATTCTCCCTTAAAAAACAAGGTAGGAGCTGCTTTTGTTACTGCCGGCGGAAGCACATCGGGAGAAGAACTAACACAAATGAATATTTTGCAATCTATGATGATTTTTGGAATGATCGTGGTGGGTGGCGACGACTGGAAATCACCATTTGGTGCATCAGCTATCGCTCAAAATTCAGAAATAAATGAAACCGACATACTTAAAGGTGAAAAACTTGGAAAAAGAGTAGCAGAGATTACAAAACAGCTATATCCCTGATAGAAATTGACATCGGGGTTAAATTGTGATTTTTATTCCACCTAACCAATAAATAGGCATCCCCGGATAATAATATCGTGGAGCAGAGCCACCAAAAGAAGGAGCATTGACCAAGACCATAGATGCATATTTTTCATTAAAAACGTTGTTTCCTTTTAAGAAAACATCCAGCTTAATTTTGTTCATAAATGATGGTTTATAACCTAAAGTAAAACCAACCAATTGATATGGATCACTTTGCCTGGTGTTTGCATCGTTCATTGCAATTGCACCCGTAAACTGCCACGATGGGATAAAGTAAATATCTTGTTTAATTTCAAGAAATAAACTACTAAATGCAAAAAATTCGGGTACTCCTGGAATGAGATTTCCTGAATAATCTATTCCACGATCAACAAAATCAGTGAATATAAAATTATTATAGGTAGCATTTGCCCGAATACTTATTTCGCTAAGAAACTGATCGCGGCTTTGGGATTGTAAAATTACCCATTGCATTTCGGCTTCTACACCACTATGAATTGATTCTCCTGCATTTTTCCCAACCCAGGCATCCGCTCCTACCCTTTCTGCTACCAACAGATCATTAACCTGCATGCGATAAAGACTAATGTCGTAAAAGAAACTTTCCTGCCACAGTTTTCCTCTTGACCCCATTTCTAAACTCCAGCTTTTCTCAGGTAAAATATCAGGATTGATAAAACCTTCCGTAGTTAAGGTTTCATCGAGCGATGGAGGAGAAAACCCATGACTAATACTTGTATAAACAGATTGAAATGAAGATAATTGATACCCCAGCGCTATCCGTGGAGAAATAATCAGACCATAATCATACAAACCTGATCGGCTAAGTTCTGCAAGGTTAAAAAGATCAGAATAATTGCGTTGTGTGTAATTCGCATTAACCCCCGCAGAAAAACGAAAATAACCTGCTTCGCCGTCAGTTTGAACAAAGAAATTATAAGAATCAGCCAATTCCTTGTTATCTGTAAGTTGTTCACCCTGCTGCCCTTCACCACCAATATTTTCATGATTACTGTAAAGATAGTTTTCGCGGAATAATTCTCCACCATAAGAAAATTCAAGGCTTTTCTGTTTCAGAAAATCCTGATGTACAAGTCTGAAACGTGTTCCCAGAGTGGATCTTTCCTGGTAAAAAACATCAAAAGGCCTCAATTCTTTTTCATCCTGCCACAAGGTAAAAAGACTAACTTCCAGACGAATCTGGTCTGATAATTTTCTTTCGGCACTGATCCCTCCAAGCAAACGGGCGCCATCTTCATAACCCTTTGTACGATTCCAGTTAGCGGCAGCGCTTGCGGGACTATCAACGTAGGTTATACTATCTATAGAACTGGGAATAAATGCTTTTCCGTTGGCATATGCGAATAAAACAGTTATCGGCATTTGATCAAAAATATCGATTTGATTTACCGATGTTAGCACATCCCTTCTAAGCTGATTATTTTCCCGGTATCCGTCCGTTTGTGTGTGACTGTATACCAATGTAGATGCATTATTATTACCTACCCAATCTAGGGTTGTTGAATTTCGCAAAAGGCCAAAACTACCAGCCTGTGTAGTATTGGAAATTCCAGTTTTTCTGGCCTTCGGATTTCTTGCATTAAGAATAATTGTTCCACCTAAACCGGCACCATAAACACTTGGGGCAGGCCCTTTAATAACTTCAATACTTTGCAATATGGATGGGTCAATATCTTCAATAAAAGTAATTCCCGAAGCATCGGTAAGCGGGATATTATTAAAATAGGCCCTTATTTTTCCTGTGGCATAAGGCACTCTGGCCCCGGTACCTCTTATAATAACCCTACTAGTGTTTGTGGCTCCTTCCTGCGCAAAAACCCCCGGTACATAACGAAAAACCGGCAATACATTTACAGCAGGATTTTCCTGTGCAATAACAATATTTCCAACCGAACTAATAGCACCGGGCACCTGAAGTAAATCCTGCCTGCGATTAAATGCATTTACAACAACCGGGTCTAGATTTCTCATCAAACTATCAGCAATATTAATGGATACAGTATCTATTGAATGTGACATAAGGGTGACGTGCGATAATACCTGTTGGGGCAAAATCCACAAACCCATCAAAAAAGGTAAAAGAAGTTTCTTCATAATTCATCCCTAACAAACTTTTATCGCAAAGGGTTCAGGGATAACAGTACTGATTTTTTAAAAGAAATCGTAAAAGAAGTATTGACCAGAAACAGATTTACTGGATCAAGAGTGTTGATCGTATTGAAAAGATTTGTAACTTTATAGAGAATATGCATCATCTTTTTAAAAAAACCTCCAGGTGCATCTGCCCCCTTTTTAAGGAAAACTAATTGACCTCCCATTGTTATTATTCTTTTGATCACAAAAGGGTATTGCTTATTGGCTTACCTGCTTCTCTTAATTTTATTGCTGGCAATTATTAGATGTAAAAACCTCGCAGGTAATTCCGAAATTCTTGCCAAAGTTTAGGATAAAAAGCAGGGATTATAAATATTCATTAGTCAAATATCAGGAGGGAGAGAAAATGAAAAAAGAGGAAAAAAAGATGAGGAATTATGCTCTACACATCGTTTTATTTCTTATCACCCTTTGTTTGCAGGTAAATAGTATTAGAGCGCAACAAACAGTTTGGATAGAACAAGAACTTCCACAAACAATGTCCGGAAGTGCGCTTGCTGATAGTGGAGATGATTTACTGGTTTTTACAAGAAATTTTTCAGATGTTATCTTCTTTTTCGATACGCAAATAAATTCCTGGACTGAAGTTAATCTTGGGGCACAGCAAACATTCCAGAAAGTTATGGCTTCCGGTAATACAGCTTTTGCATACAGCGATGATTACATAATTGCTTACAGTTCAATTCTTTCCCAATGGGACACACTGAGCTATGAAGGCAATGTAATTGATCCGACCGGAGTAAGTATAACCAAAGGTTTTGGCTGTGGCGATTTGCTTGCATACTTTATTACTGATGCAAATATGTTTTATGTTTTTGATGCTGAGCAAGCTCAATGGAAGCAGTACAATTATGGAATAGTAGTTAACGCAAGTGGTATCAATAGGTTTTGGGCAGCGGATGTTTATGCTGGTGCAATATTTATCAGAAACGGAAATGATTTTGCCAAAAATATTACTTATAGCTTAATAACTCATTCCTTCGCAGAAAAGGATCAGGGTGGCTGGTATTATTATCCTGATGATATTATGCACGGTGGATATGTGTCATTTTATAATAACGGGGTTAATGAATTTAAATATTTTGGCTATTCTGCAACAACTAACGAATTTACATCAGTCACATTTCCTGCTACCTATGAGGTCTTGAATTTTGCTTCCTCTATTAGCCCCAGAAGTTTTGATCTTAAAGATATCTATGTGTATACATGTGGTTATGCAACTGGTGATCAATTAAACCGGGATTACTTTGTAAAGAGCTACTCAACTAAAACCGGTAGTTGGCATTCCCTAACTTTTAGTTGTGATCCGGTTAACTGCACATGCCCAGCTGAATGGAGAAGAGGGGGTAGTTTTTCAATAGGGAAGTATTTTTGCGGAACAGAATATACTGTTGGACTATGGAAATTTTATGGTACAACTGGAACTCATATTGGAGAAATACCAGATTTATTTGCAACTCCAAGCAGCGCTAATGTTATTTGCGGTGGAACGGTTGCTGTTGGAATTGGCAACCATAATTTATGGTTTCATAATTTTGCAACAGAACAATCTAAGCACAAATATTACCCACCAAACAATGATGTACATTTTGCGGGAGTTACTGCATCAGAAAACTATTGTTTAATTTTTAGGATAAATACAACATCTGACACAATGCAAGTATTCTTCTTTAACGGAAATACCAACAACCTGCAATCAATTGAAGTTCCTAAGGGAAATGCTACTCCGGTTGCAACATCAAAAGTCTGCGGTACCTTTATCGGGGGTCCAAATAACGAAGCAATTTTTTACTCAGAAGAAAAAGATTCTGTTATAATTTATTCATTTTCAGAACAATATGGTTCATTCCATGCAAAAAATTATTTAATGGTACTGAGCTGGTCAACATCAGTTCTTTTTGATGCAAGTACAGCCCAAATCTATGAAAAGAATTTTCAAATTAGGCCAGAAGGCATTGGTAATAACATAATATTTGCCAAAAGCGGGGAAATGGAGTTTACAGCTTACAGTGGAATATCAAAGAACTGGAGCGCAAAACAAACTAATCAATTAATAAATGGTTATCAAGCTGGAAATGAAATTGCGATTGGTTATAGTGTTTCAAATGCAAAGTATTGGGGATATTCTGCTTATAATGACACATATTATGAGCTTGTTCCTGAGGGGAATTGGTTAATTCCTGGGTCTTTGGCCGGTGGTAAAACTGCAATAGTAATGAGGACTTCAAAAGTTTATGCGTTTTCATCAGGTATTGTAAATTCTATTGAAGAAGATTTTGCAAGCGATATCAGAAATTACTCACTCACACAGAATTACCCCAATCCATTCAATACTTCAACAAACATCCGGTATCAAGTATCAAGCAACGCGCACGTAACGATTAAAGTTTATGACATACTCGGAAACGAGGTTGAGACTCTTGTTAATGAATATAAACCTGCTGGAAGATATGAAGTTGAGTTTATACCAGAATCCAATATAAAGCAGCCGGCATCCGGCATCTATTTCTATCAACTTAAAGCAGGCTCATATATTCAAACGAAGAAGCTGATTCTAATTAAGTAAATACAGAATCTTTTCATTAATTATAGGTGAAGATTACAATGAAACAGTATTTGATAACAATCGTAACATTTTGCTCATTCTGTTTAACGCAGCTGGCAATTGCACAGGATATCATTAAAGATGATTTCCTTGTGAATGATGATGCTGGTAGTGCGCATCAAAATTACCCATCAATCTCAATGGATGCTGCAGGTAATTTTATTATTGTTTGGCAAGATTTCAGGGATGCCAATGGAGATATATATTTTCAAAGATACAACGATACAGGTGCGCCTTTAGGAATTAATACAATAGTAAATGATGATACCGGAAGTGCTTATCAGGGTTATACTTCAATTTCAATGGATGGAGCAAGTAATTATGTTATTGTGTGGGATGATATGAGGAATGTTAATAATGATATTGATATCTATTTTCAAAGATACAATAACACAGGAGAAACTTTAGGAGTTAACACAAAAGTAAATGATGATGTTGATAGCATTAAACAATGGGATCCCAAAATTGCAATGGATGCGGCAGGTTATTTTGTGACTGTCTGGATAGACGAAAGAAATGGCCATCCTGATATCTATTTTCAAAGGTTCACTAGCACAGGCGTAGCTCTGGGAGTTAATACTAAAGTGAACGATGATGCTACCAATACCGATCAAGTTAATCCATCAATTGCAATGGATGCAACTGGTAGTTTTATTATAGCCTGGCAAGATTTCAGGAATAATAATTGGGACATTTATTATCAAAGATACACAGATACCGGAACTAGCACAGGAGTTAACATTAAAGTAAACGATGATTTAGTAGACGAATCTCAATACTATCCTTCAATCGCAATGGATGCGATAGGTGGATTTATAATAACCTGGCAGGATTTCAGGAAAGGTAACTGGGATATTTATTTTCAAAGATACAATGATACCGGAACAACTTTAGGAGTTAACACAAAAGTTAATGATGATGCTGGCAGCGCATATCAAAAGGTTCCAAGAATCTCAACAAATACAATTGGTGATTTTGTAATCGTGTGGATGGACTATAGATATGGACAGACTAACTCTGATATTTTTGGCAGAAGATTTTTTTCTAATGGAAATCCGAATGGCACCAGTTATCGTATTGTTGCAGATGGCCCTAATAATGGTGAGCTATCACCGGTATTATATGCAAACAACTCAGACATAATTTTCTCGTGGCAGGATAATCGACGATCAGAAGGATGGGATATATATGCAAAAATTGTTAGCTGGAATTGGAATGGATTAACGACTGCGATAAATGAGGGGAACGATAATCTAAAAGATTTTTCTTTGTCCCAAAACTTCCCGAATCCTTTTAACCCTAATACTGCTATCAGATTTGAATTACCGCTAAGTGGTTTGGTCACGTTAAAAATATATGATCTTTTAGGTAATGAAATTGCAGTGCTGGTTGATGAATACAAACCAGCAGGTAAATATGAAGTTAAATTTTCCGTAGGACAGGAATCCTTTCCTGTTGTGGCTAGTGGTATTTATTTCTATCAATTTAAGGCAAGTTCATTTATTAAAACTAAAAAAATGACTCTTAATTAAATAAATTATTATCTATTTCAATTTTTTCTTAGAAAGGAGAATGTTATGAAAAATACTAGAATCTTTTTATCGGGCCGCATGATTTTCTTTTTTACAATCACACTTTTAGTAACGTCATCAAAAGCACAGGTATTCGTTATCGGTGATCATTATGAGAATTTCTTTTATGGTGGTCCTAAATTGACTGCTGATTTTGATGGTGATCTTGATATAGATATTGCTGTCGGGCAAATAGATGCCGGTGAAATCTGGATATACACTAATGACGGTAGCGCTCATTTCTCCCACACCCAAACATCAACCTTTAGTTTTGGAACTAGTCTGGGTACTGCCGACCTGAATGGTGATGGCTACAGCGATCTAATGACTTACATTGAAAAAACTTCTCCATCCACAGATTGGGGCTTGACCATGTATTTCAATAACGGTGACGGTACTTTTTATGAGGGCTATAAGGATACATTGGGATCAAAATTTATGTGCACAGCAGATTTTAATGGCGATGGTATTTTGGATGTGGCGGTGTCTAATAAAAACGTACATTATTGTGACCTTGGAATCCTGATTCTGTTTGGCACGGGTGGCGGTAATTTTGAACCCCCTACAAACATTCTGCCTGAAATAGAACAGGGAACGCCTATCACGGCGGTCGATCTTGATAATGACAATGATGAAGATATAGTGTGTTATATTCCCGTGGTTGGGCGCCATTCTCTATTAAACTATGGAGACGGAACATTTGCTGACCCTCTGCCAACAGGTGGTATAGGGAGTGTTGCACCCCTTGCTGATTTTAACGGTGACAACTATGTCGATATGATTGGTTATATATACGGCGCCTGTGATGTTGACCCTGGATTTTCTCTGAATAACCATGACGGCACCTTCTCTCCTCCAGTGAAGGCTTTTGAGACAGCCGGTGTCCTGAATGGTGCTGCCTATGGGGCAGCCGATTTCAATGGAGATGGCTATGGGGATATAGTTTGGCACCCGACAGACCTATCAAAAGTCGCTATCCGATTAAACGATGGGCAGTCTCGTTTTCCAAATACTTTAGTAGACCCCCTTTATAATGTTACAGCAGGAAACGATGGGATGAAAATTTCCGATCTTGATCAAGATGGTGATCCCGACATACTCATTTTTGGTAAAGATAGTAGCCTTACCGTAATGTTAAGCCAAGCCGTTCAGCATAAAAGGCCTGTATTTATTCCTTACGATATGCCAACCATCCAGGATGGAATAAATTACGCTTGGAACTTAGATACTGTGCTTGTTCAGCCAGGAACGTATGTTGAGAATCTTAACTTCAAGGGGAAAAATCTTGTATTAATGTCTTCAGAATTTGTTGCTAAAAAAATGCTCGGAATGGAATCTGAATTTTCGTACCAAGATTATTCAACTATTATTGATGGTGGGGCTGCTGGTAGGGTATTTACTTTTGAAAATTTCGAAGATACACGGTCTGTTATCGCAGGATTAATTATTCAAAATGGCTATGCCGAGGTGGGGGGAGGTGTACGCTGTTATGATACATCAGCAGTAACAATTACACATAACATTTTCAGAGATAATCATACCAGTGGCGGAGCTGGTGCTATATTTGCACATACCGGAAATGTAATAATAAAGAATAACCTTATAATAAATAATAGCTCTGAGCTAAGTTGGGGAGGCGGCATATATTTACTTCGTTCTAAAGGTATAATTGCTAATAATGTTATATATGGTAACAGCGCTGTTCTCGGCGGAGGTGGTATTTACGTCAATGCAGGAACCCCAAGCATATACAACAACATAATCTGGAATAACACTTCTACATCTGGTGGTAACGAAATTGGTTGGTTAGACATTTTTCCTACAATTACATACAGTGACATAAAGGGAGGCTGGACCGGCACGGGTAATATCGATCTTGACCCAATGTTTGTAGATCCTGCAAATGGTGATTTTGGACTGATGGCTGGATCACCTTGTATAGACGCAGGCGATCCAAACTCACCTTTGGATCCGGATGGAACTGTTGCAGATATGGGGGCCTACTGCTACTTTGATCCATCTGATACTCAAGAGTCAGGTTTACCATATACTTATAATCTTTTACAAAACTATCCCAATCCATTTAATCCAAAAACAAAGATTATTTGGCAGTCGCCAGTAGGCAATTGGCAAACAATAAAAGTCTTTGATTTATTGGGTAACGAGGTCGCAACACTTGTTGACGAATATAAACTGGCAGGGCGATATGAGGTTGAGTTCAATGCAAAGAAGTTGGCAACCGGAGTTTATTTCTACAGATTACAAGCGGGAGAAATTACGGCAACAAAGAAAATGTTATTGATCAAATAAAAAATAACCTCTCCCTTCATTTTTTTCTCCTTCGAAAGGAGAAGGGGCAGAGGTGAGGTAAAACATTTAAAGTGCTGAATCATTCTGCAACTATTGTGACTTAACACTATGATAATTTAATAATAAACATATTAGGAGGCTCGAGATGAGACAACCAATACAGTCTTTGTTCTTCATTTTACTTGCATGGCAGATTTGTTTTACACAACAAACAGTTTGTATAGAACAAGAACTTCCATAAACAGTGTCCGGAAGTGCGATTGCTGATAGTGGATATGATTTAATGGTTTTTATCAAGAAATTTTTCAGATGTTATCTTCTTTTTTGATACGCAAATAAATTCCTGGACTGAAGTTAACCTTGGGGCACAGCAAACATTCCAGAAAGTTATGGCTTCCGGGTAGTACAGCTTTTGTATACAGAGATGATTACATAATTGCTTACAGTTCAATTATTTCCCAATATGATACACTGAGGTACGAAGGAAATGTTATTGATCCGACCGGAGTAAGTATAACCAAAGGTTTTGGCTGCGGCGTTTTGCTTGCATAGTTAGTTACTGATGCAAATATGTTTTAAGTTTTTGATGCTGAGCGAGCTCAATGGAAGCAATTTAATTTTGGCATAGTTCTAAACGCAAGTGGCAATAACAGGTTTTGGGCAGCAGATGTTTATGCCGGAGCAATATTCGGCAGAAATGGAAATGATTTTGAAAAAAATATTGCATATAGTTTTCTTACTCATTCTTTTGCAGAATTAGATCAGGGCGGATGGCATCACTTCCCGGATGATATTATGAACGTTGGATACGTGTCATTTATTAATAACGGGGTTAATGAAAATAAAAATTTTGACTATTCTGCAACAACTAACGAATTTGCATCAGTTACATTTCCATTCGGTTATAATGTGCTTTTTTTTGATGTGTGGATTGATGAAACATCTTTTGACAAGCTTGAAGACATTTATGTATATTCTTACTATTAAATTAACTTCCTCTTACCCAAAAGCCACACATCGCGTTTACGGATATAACACTGGCGATCCAGATAACGAAATAATTTTCTATTCAGATGAACCGAACCATGACAATAATATTGACACACACGCGGATGATTATAATTTCGCAGCATGGCAAAACATGCAGAATGAATATTGTTGGTGAGCTCCATCTGACCGAATTAATAAAATTATAAACAGATGAAAAAGATAGTATTATTATATTTAATACGTCAGAATCATATGGTTCATTATCAGCTCATAATTTTCTAATTGCACATACACCTGGATCATCTTTTACTCTTTTTTCTGCAAACATTTGTGAACAACATGAAAAGAATTTTCAAATTGTTGGTTCACCTTTCCTTGGAGAATCAATATTATTTAAAAATCCAGTGATATGGAATTGAGTTCAGCACGGGCAGTTATTCCAGCGAAGTCCGAAGTCTGACGCCAGGAGTATATTTTTTTCAATTAAAAGCTGGAAGTTTTATACAAACAAAAACAATGTTATTAATAAAATGGGAAAATTACAAAAAAAAGCGGTTAGCATTTCTTTTAAATAAAAAAGTCCCGCTTTTGCAGTGGGACTTTTGAAAAACCGGGTAAGAGACCTTTACGCCTTTTTTTACATTAACAGCCTTTTTCCCCATCTCATCTTCTGCCAGTTCGAATTCAACTTTGTCCTCATTGGCAATTTTGTCAACTAACCCCTAGTGTTGCACAAACAAATCTTTCTCGGATTTATCATCAACAATAAATCCGTAACCTTTTTTCTCATTGAAGATTTCACAGTACCGGTTTCTATAATTCAAGTAATTTATCTGTAAATCTATATAAATAGTAGACAAAATATAAATTTCTATAATATATATAAGTTTTTTCGCATAGAAGCGAAAAAACAGGCACAAAAAACCGGCAGGATAGTTCCACGTATGTTTCTTGTGCAAGCAGAGAAAAAGGTTTACGTTTCGGACTTACCGCTGCCGGTTTTACAAAGATAGTTTAAAAATACTGAATTTCATCAACCAATTGAGCCGGATCCTTTAATAGCTGGGGATTTTTATCAACATGTATGAGTCCGCTTACACTTAATTTTTTTACCAGAAACTGTGATTTATCATCCCAATCTTTGTATTTAATGATAATCAGGGAACCCAATTTAACCACAAAATTTTCAACATTTTGCGCTGTATCAAGCAAAGCACTTTTGAGCTTAGCCAATTCAGAGCTTTTACAGGATCTGGAAGAAAAGCACTTGTATATCTCATCGATAATCTCATAAACTTCTCTGGTAGTAAGTTCCTGGTGCGATAAGGTCATAAATTCATTATAACCAAATTCTGTTTCCTGGTGGCCATGAGCATCCAATCCCACCTTTTGGGTCAGCTTTAAAACTGCCTTATGGCATTTGTCATTCTCATGCTTATCATTAGAATCAAACCATGAAATTACAGGAACATAGCGATGCAGCCTACGGTTTTTGTAGTCAGAATTTATAGAATTGAACGAAATGTAATCATGAAATGCATTCTGTAAGATGTAAATCTGATCTTTCAGCCGGAGTATTTCATCCCGGTGCTTCGTCTCAAGCTGATCAAGTTTTTGCTCATAATACCTGTAATATTGCTTCATAAACTGGTCCTGCGGACCGGCAGCTACAAGACGCTGCCCTTCTTCGGTATCCAAAAACTGATTAAAATTCTCAATGAACTTATCGGCCAGTTTTTCAGCTTGTTTGATGTAAGCACTTTCGTATTTCCAGGTATTTTTTGGGTTTAAGATGTACGGATCAACCCCTTTAACTTCCAGAGGGATACTTAAACCAAACGGAACAACTTCATCCACATCCGCATTATCAAGCGAGCCATCAAGAATTGCCCTGATAATATTTCGTGTAGATTCAAGGTCTATTCGCTGTCCCACACCATAAGGCCCACCAATCCATCCTGTATTAACAAGGTAAGCGGTTGCACCGTGCTTTTTCATTTTTTCTGCCAGCTGCCTGGCATAAACGGTAGGATGCACCAATAAGAAAGCAGCACCAAAGGCAGAAGAAAAAGTTGGCAAAGGCTCCTTTACTCCTCTCTCTGTTCCCGCTAGTTTGCTCGTATATCCGCTAAGAAAGTAATACATGGCCTGCTCGCGGGTAAGCCTTGAAACAGGCGGAAAAACCCCAAAGGCATCGGCAGTAAGGAAAATAATCTTTTTGGGATGCGTGCCTTTACTAACAGGTTTTACAATATTTTCAATATGATGAATAGGATAAGAAACACGGGTATTTTCGGTTTTGGTAGTGTCGTAGAAATTAATGTCACCTGTTTTCTGGTCGTAAACAACATTCTCGAGTAAGGCGTTGCGGCGAATGGCATTATAAATGTCAGGTTCTTTTTCTCTGCTGAGATTTACGCATTTGGCATAACATCCTCCTTCAAAATTAAAGATACCTTCATCGTCCCATCCGTGCTCATCATCACCAATAAGGTATCTGTCAGGATCTGCCGATAAGGTTGTTTTCCCAGTTCCTGAAAGCCCGAAGAATATGGCAGTATCCCCATTCTTACCCATATTGGCTGAGCAATGCATAGAGGCCATGCCGTTTAGAGGCAAGTAATAATTCATAATAGAAAAAAAACCTTTCTTTATTTCACCCCCATACCATGTGCCGCCAATCAGCGACATTTTCTCCTTTAAATTAAAAGCTACGTAAACATCAGAATTTAAATCATGTTTTTCCCAGTTTTCATTAACAGTTTTGCAGGCATTTAGCATTACAAAATCAGGCTCAAAATCCTGAAGTTCTTCATCATTGGGCCTTATAAACATATTCTTTACAAAATGTGCCATCCAGGCAACTTCTGTAATTACCCTTATTTTCATTCTGGAGTTCTCGTTTGCTCCACAAAAGGCATCCATTACATACAATCGCTTACCCTGAAACTGGTTAAGTGTTGTTTTTTTAAGATCATTCCAGATTTCCTGATTAATCGGGTTATTGTCTGACCTTTTTGCCTGCGGACTCGCCCACCAGATATTGTCTTTGGTAGTTTCATCCAAAACAATGTATTTGTCTTTTGGCGACCGGCCTGTAAAAATACCGGTATCCACCGCTACCGCACCCAAACTGGTTTCAAAACCTCGTTCAAATTCATCCGGTGCAGAATCAGTTTCATGCAGGTAAAGCTCTTCATAAGAGATATTATATAAAATTTCGGGAGTATCTTTTATCCCGTAAATGCTAAGATCCGGTGGGTGGACCCGGATGGTTTCCGAATTATTTGTCATAGGTTTAATATTTAGGTCCGCAAGAAAAATATCCTATTCTACTTCTTTGGTAAGAAAACGTTAAAGACAAGGTTTTTGTCTCGTTATTACAACGAGATGAATCTAAGGAGTCCCGATTTTTATCGGGATGACTGATTCAAAAACAAGAGTAACGCAGTATTTGACGTTTTCTTTCAAAGACTATTTAAGACAGCGTGTTTCTTACTGGGTTTAACATTGTGTTTAGATACTTCCAAAATTAAGAAAAAAGCTATTAAAGGAATATTTTATTCAACGAAATTCAATTATCCTAAAATTATTTTTATAACATTATAATATCCAAACTTTGCTCCCGGCATTTTGTTTCTCTCAAATAATTGTGAATTATGTTTGAAACATCCTACAACGAAATACTCAATAGAGTAGAACAAATCGATCCGATTGCATACGCACGGTCAAGAAATTTTTTGAATGGCGCATTAACGAAACTTTCACCCTATATATCCCGGGGCGTCATCTCCACAAGATTTGTAATGAATTCTTTATTAAACCGGGGGTTTAAACCCGTTGAAATACAGAAGCTTATCCAGGAGCTAGCCTGGCGCGATTATTTTCAGCAGGTATGGAAAGTAAAAGGTGATGAAATCAACTACGACCTGAAAAATTCTCAAAGTGGTGTAAAGCATCATGAAATGCCATGTGCAATTTTAGACGGAAAAACCGGTATTCAAGCCATTGATAAGGGCATACACGATTTGTACAATACCGGGTATATGCATAATCACCTGCGTATGTATGTGGCATCTATTGCATGTAATGTGGGTGGAAGCCACTGGAAAACCCCTTCAAAATGGTTGTACTATCATTTGATAGATGGCGATCGGGCAAGCAATACCTTAAGCTGGCAATGGGTGTCAGGTGCTTTCAGCAGTAAAAAATATTTTGCCAACCAGGATAATATCAACAAATACTGTAATACAAATCAAAAAGGCACTTTTCTGGATGTTGAGTATGAAGAATTTGGTTCAAGACAAATCCCAAATGAATTGTTAGAAACCTGTATGCCTGAATTAAAGACGAAATTGCCTGAACCGCGGGAGATACAAATTGACCAACAAAAGCCCACTCTGATTTACAATGTATACAATCTTGATCCTGAATGGAAAAAGCATGAAGATGTTAACAGGGTATTGCTTCTTGAACCATCACATTTTAATAAATATCCCGTTTCCGATAAAATCCTTTCATTTGTTCTGTCACTTGCTGAAAATATTTTCGGAATTCAGATTTTCACCGGCGAGTTTAATGACCTGATTAGCAAATATGATGTAAAGAATGTTTTTTATAAAGAGCATCCATTTAATGGCCATTACAAGGGAACTCAGGAGAACAGGGACTGGATGTTTGATGTGGAAGGTTATTATCCTTCGTTTTTTAAATTCTGGGAAAAATGCGAAAAACAACTGGGGGTTTGAAACAGAAGTTTTATAAAAAAGAAAATTTACCCAGTAAAATATGTCCGGTTTGCAGTTTGCCTTTCAGCTGGCGAAAAAAATGGGAAAGAAACTGGGACCATGTAATATATTGCAGTGAAAAATGCAGAAACAACAAAAAATTAAAACACAATGAGTAAAGTTAATATCATATTTCCGGACCAGTTGCTCGGGAAATCGCCTTTGCCCATCAGTAAGTATAAGACATATCTTGTGGAAGAGCATTTATTTTTCAGACAATACAAGTTCCATAAGCAGAAAATTGCCTTTCACCGGGCAGGTATGAAATCTTATGAAAATTTTCTGGAGAAAGAGGCAAAAAGCATTGAGTATGTGGATGCAACACGCAAAGAAAGTGATATCCGTAAACTCATTCAGCATCTCAAAGATGATGGTGTAAATGAAATCCATTATATTGATCCTGTGGATTACTGGCTAGAAAGAAGAATCGAAGAAACATGCAGGGAAAAAAAGATAAAAACCGTAAAGTACGACAATCCCAAATTTCTCAATACCACCAAAGAAATTGAGGAATATTTCCGCGATCGAAAAAAATTCTTCCAGACCGATTTTTATGTTGACCAGCGTAAACGCCGCGGACTGCTGCTTGAAGGCAAAGGAAAACCCATGGGTGGTAAATGGAGCTTCGATTCAGAAAACCGTAAGAAATATCCGGCCGGTAAAAAAGCCCCTGAAGTTCAGTTGCCTGATAACAACCCATTTTGGAAAGAATCCGTTGAGTATACCGAAAAAAACTTTTCAGAAAACTATGGAGAACTTACTGAAAAACCCATCTATCCCACATCTTTTAAAGATAGCCGGGCCTGGTTAAAACAGTTTCATGAAAAAAGATTCAAAGAATTCGGGCCCTATGAAGATGCAATTGTTGAAAAACACAACTTATTGAATCACAGTCTTTTAAGTCCACTAATGAATTCCGGATTGTTAATCCCAGAAGAAGTGCTGAATGAATCAATAGATTATGCTACAGGGAATGATATTCCTTTGAATTCTCTCGAGGGTTTTGTGCGGCAGATAGCGGGCTGGCGTGAGTTTATCAGGGCCATGTATATTCTGAAAGGCAAAGAAGAAAGAACCCGCAATTACTGGGAGTTTGACAGGAAAATTCCTTCATCCTTTTATACAGCTCAAACCGGTATTGAGCCATTGGATGCTGTAATCAGAAAAGTTCTGGAAACGGGTTACAGTCATCATATCGAGCGATTGATGGTATTGGGGAATTTCATGATGCTGTGCGAGTTTGACCCTGATGAAGTGTACCAGTGGTTTATGGAAATGTTTATAGATGCCTACGATTGGGTAATGGTACCCAATGTGTATGGAATGAGCCAGTTTTCTGATGGTGGAATTTTTGCCACAAAACCTTACATCAGTGGCAGTAATTACTTGATGAAAATGAGCGATTTCAAAAAAGGAGACTGGCAGAAGGTTTGGGACGGTCTTTTCTGGCGTTTTATGGATAAGCACCGGGAGTTTTTCAATAAAAATCCGAGGATGGGTATGCTTGTAAGAACTTTTGACAAAATGTCTGCTGAGAAAAGGGAAACTCATCTTACCCATGCAGAAAATTTCCTAGAGAAAATTGCATGATTTCGACTAATTCCATCTTTTAATAGTTTAAAAAAAATATTACTTCGCGATTACCAAAATTACAAACTATAAAAAATTAACTAACATATATTTAAATAACCCTAACAAATATTTTTATTCGACTAATTCAATATTTTATAAAAACAGGAAATATTTCATTCCCCTTTGCTGAAAACCACTGAATTTATCAATAATAGTGATAAATTTGTGATTCTATTGGAAAAAATCGTTTACAGATATGTCGGAAAACAGAATTTTAACAGATCAGGATTTATGGATATTGATTGCCCAGAGTTCAGTTGGTGATTCTTATCGTCCTTTAAATTTAAGAGGAGCTATATTAAGTGGAGCCAATCTATCAGGAGCAGATTTATCGGGGGCAAACTTCTCTAAAGCAAACCTGCAGGGGGCAAATTTATCGGGGGCCAATCTTTCCGGTGCCTTTTTGGCCAACGCAGATTTAAGTGGAGCCGATCTAACAGGGACAACTTTTGAAGGATCAGTGCTGGCTAGTGCAAATCTAAGCCATGCTGTACTTAATGAAGCCGATCTGTCTGATGTAAATTTATCAGGTGCTGATCTGACGAAGGTTTCAGCCATAAACGCTGACTTTACCCGGGCCGATCTTTCCAATTGTTTTTTCAGCTATGCAGAACTAACAAGAGCCAATTTTTTCAAAGCTAATCTATCGGGAGCTGACTTAACAGGTGCTGATGTTTTAGAAGCCAACCTTAACAGAACGTATTTTAACGATACACAAATGAAAGATATTCTTAATCTGGAAAGAGCTGTTGGTTATAAGGGTTAAAACTAAAGGGGGGAAACTTTATTATGATTTAGTAAGCACACTTTTACTTATTATTAAAATTCTTACATGCAATATAATTCTTCCATTGGCACTCTCATTATTGGTGCCGGATTAACAGGCTTAAGTTCAGCCCATTTCCTTACCAAAGCAGGATTCCCCTTTTTATCTCTTGATAAGAATTCTCAACCAGGTGGTGTAATCAGTACTCATTCCGAAAATGGATTTATCTACGAAACAGGGCCCAATACCGGAGTTTTGGGCAGTAGCGAAATTGTAGAAGTCTTTGAAGACCTTAAAGACTTCTGCGAACTTGAAACAGCGAACGAAAATGCAAACAAACGTTACATCCTGAAAAATGGGAAATGGGTGCCTCTTCCTTCCGGTTTGCTTGCGGGAATAAAAACACCCCTGTTTACCCTTAAAGATAAAATCCGGATTTTGGGCGAGCCTTTCAGATCTAAAGGAAAAAACCCTCATGAAACGCTCGCCGAGCTTGTAAAACGCCGTATGGGTCAATCTTTTCTTGATTATGCCATTGACCCCTTTATTAAAGGTGTTTATGCCGGCGATCCAAACATACTGATTCCTAAATATGCACTACCCAAACTTTACAACCTTGAGCAAAATTACGGCAGTTTTATTGGTGGAGCAGTAAAAAAACAATTTGAGAAAAAAACAGAAGCAGATAAAAAAATTACCCGCAAGGTTTTTTCTGCCAAAGGGGGGTTATCCAATCTGGCTAAAGCGATGTTTCAAAATGCAGGTGAAAATAATTTCCGCTTTCCTATAAATGATCTTAAGGTGGAACCCAAAGACGGAAAATACCTGGCAAAATGGACAGAAAATGGCAGCAAGCAGGAAATTCTTGCAGAAAACATTCTTTTTACCGGAGGTTCCTTTGAACTGGCAGGAGTTTTTCCCTTCATTGAGAACAGTATAGCTGAAACAATCACCAATCTTCGCTATGCACGTATTACCGAAGTTACCCTTGGTTTTAAACAATGGCAGGGAATACCTTTGGATGGTTTTGGAGGACTGATTCCTTCAAAGGAAAAAAGGAAAATACTGGGTGTTTTATATATGTCAACACTGTTTAAATGCCGCGCTCCTGAAGGTGGTGGTTTGCTTACCATATTTATGGGAGGCATTAATAATAATGAGATGGGCGATTACTCCGATCAAAAGATCAGAGAAATTGTAGAGCAGGAAATCCCTGATTTGATGGGATTAAAAAACTTTCAACCGGATCTTTTTAAAATTACCCGCTACGATTATGCAATTCCACAATATGATATAAACAGCGGATTGCGGTTTGAAGCTATTGAGAAAGTAGAAAAAGAATATCCCGGAATAATTCTGGGTGGAAATATGCGTGATGGGATTGGCATGGCAGACCGTGTAAAACAAGGAAAAATACTGGCCAACCAGGTCATTTCAGGAAAGATATGAATAAAACAGCTGTAATCCTTATCAATACAGGAACACCTGATAGCCCGGCTACCCCCGATGTAAGGCGTTACCTTAAAGAATTTCTGGGAGATGGCAGGGTAATATCCATTCCTTCCTTGCCCCGAAAAATTCTGGTAAATGGAATTATTGTGCCCTTCAGAGCTCCTAAATCATCAAAGCTTTACCAGAAAGTTTGGACTGAGAAAGGATCTCCACTCCTTTGGATTTCAGAAAGCCTGAAAGATAAGTTGCAACAACAACTGGGAAACGAATACGATGTTTTACTGGCAATGCGTTATGGCAATCCTTCTTTAACAAGAGCACTGGAAACTGCCAAGGGGAACAAAAACAGACAAATTGTCCTTGTACCTCTGTTCCCTCAATATGCTTCATCAACCACGGGGTCAATTTTATCCAAAGCCTTTAGCCAGATAAGCTCATGGAATAACATCCCTAAAGTAACCGCTGTTGATGCTTTTTATGATCACGAGTCTTTTATTTCATGTTTTGCCGATAAAATAAAGGAAATGGATCATCAATCCTACGATCATATTTTATTTACTTATCACAGCCTCCCGCTCAAGCATTTAAGAGATACCCACAACCAACAAGATTGCACAAAATTTAATTGTAAAGAACTCATTACTAAGGATAATCAGTTTTGCTATCAGGCCCATTGCTATGAAACATCAAGGTTATTAGCAAAAAAACTGGGAATTAAAACAGAGCAATACACCGTTTGCTTTCAATCGCGTTTTTCAAAAAACTGGCTAAGCCCGTTTGCTGATAAAGTTGTAAAAGAACAGGCCAAAAAGGGAAATAAAAAACTACTGGTTGCCAGCCCATCGTTTGTTACCGATTGCCTGGAAACCATTGTTGAAATAGGGATAGAATACAAAGAAGTGTTTTTAAGCAATGGTGGCCAACTACTTACCTACACACCAAGTCTTAATGATTCTGATAAGTGGGTCTCAGCGCTAACGAAAATTATAACAGAAAAATAAGAGCAAAAAAAACGTTCATTTCCTAAGCCAAAATTTGAACTTTCGGTCTAATATTTGCTTTTATTCCTGAATTTAAGCTTATCTATATACACCTAAATAATTCAAAATCATGATTGCGCAATATAAAAAAATATCATATTTTAAGTGGGTAGTTTTATTGATGATATTATTAACAACAGTATCGTGCAAAACATCTAAAAATCTGGCCCCTACTCAAATGGGACGCAGTTATTCATTAGATCATAAAGAAGATATGGAAGCCGATTCTCTAAAGGGTTATGTACAACTGGAAAATAGCGCAGTATTGGTCAGAACCACCTTTGAATCGGATACAGTTTTGGTTGAAGTACGCACAGATGACAGATTAACCACTCGTAGCGTTATAGTTAACGGGCTTTCTATATGGGTAGATCCCAAGGGTGAGAAACGACAAAGTTTTGGGATAGATTTTCCGGCAGCACGCAGCGAAATATTAAGAAGATACCAGGAATCCCTTCAACAGCCAAATCAAAGTTCAATACCAAACGCCGGTGAAGCAGAAAATGATTCAGTAAGCGCACCTCCGCCTGTTTTTAGTCCTCAAGAGTGGGTAACATCTCTGCAGAATCGTAATGCAGTACTTACAGATTCTACCGGAACCACGTTTGCTGACCCAAAAGTTGCAAAAGTATTCCTTGATTATAATGGCGATCTGGTTTACCAGGTTAAGTTCTCATTTGGTCAGTTGGGGGTTGATTCTGATGAAATAAAAGCAATTTCAGTAGGTGTTATAAGCGAAATTCATCAGGCAATAAATCCAAATGCTCAGGGTGGTGGAGGTATTGCCACGCGGCCAGATATTTCTGACAGAAACCGGCAACCCAGACCCCAGCAACCCACTCAACGACAGCCGAGGGCACCGCAGATTCCGGTGGAGGGCTGGATACTTTTTCTCCTAACCAACGATCCTGTTGAAATGGAAAATAAAATTGAATACCATAAAAATACCGGAGACGATATTTACGATCCACGATAAAGTTAGGACGGATATGCATACTATATTTTCTCAGAACTAAATATAATATATATCTATATACTTATTTTTATAAGGAAAATTTTTGTTTTTTGTAACTTTCCTATCCTCTTTAAAATTTTTGCATTGAAAATTGGGTCTCTCAAAATTACAAAAGCCCCCAACCCCACTCTTAGGGAAAACTCACAACTAACCGAATTACAGCATATTGGCAATTGCATTTTTGATGGTGTGCATTGTAAAAGATACTTTTCTGAAGAGTCTCAAAATTAAATCATCACCCTATTTTAAGAAAATTTATAATAATTATTTTCAGGATTGACAAACTTTTTTCAATGAAGAAATGTTTAAATTAGGTTAATTTTTAAGGTAAGCAATTTAAATAATTAATCAAATGACCAAAATCTTACGACATTCCTTTTTCGCTTTTATTTTTGGTATTATTACAATACCTGCATCTAGCCAGAGCTATACTTTTGAAGACTTTGTAGGCACATGGCACGGAACTTATAGTTCTTCATGGAATAATATCAATAATATTCCTATTACCATGGTGATTCATTCGGATGGTTATTACACTGAAACAACAGGTTTCTTCATGCCATCCCTTTACCCAAATACGCAACAATGCAATTATCAGGCTTCAACCAACAGATTCCATTGGTGGTATCTTTCAGTTGTTTATGCAGGGCAGCAAACTTATACGCACTTTTATTACGAAGTTGTTAAGTTTCAGAATGACACCCTTCAACTACATTACAATTTCTGGGATGACGATGAACCCAATCCCGATGCCGGAATTCTGATTCTTGTTAACGAATCAACTACCCCTCCTCCAACGAATTTACTTCCCACCATAATTAATGGTGAATTAAGTCTATCATGGGATGCACCTGATAATGGTGATAGCCCCATCGATGTTCTTGAAGGATACAATGTATACAGCAGTTTCGCGCAAGGCGATTTTGTATTGCTTGCCTTTACCGAAGAAACTTCATTCCTGATAGAAAACGGTGCTACTGCAGGATTGCATAGTTATTATATTACAGCTGTTTATGAAGAAAATGAATCAGAATCTTCTGATCAGTTATTTATGCTTTTTGACACACCAGAACCGGATACTTTGATGGGTGAACCGATGCAGAATAGAATTGATTTAGAATGGACAGAGCCTGCTTCTGAATTAGGTCCAAGAGCAACATTACTGGGCTACAATGTATTTCACAAATATGAAAACGAAGAATTCGCGTTTGTAGAGTTTTCGCAATCTACGAATTTTATTCACGAAGAACTTAATAACGGATCACATCAATACTATGTCACAGCAGTTTATGATGGTGGCGAGTCCGAACCTTCCATTGGAATCAATATTTTATTAGCAGAAGCAACTACACCTCCCCCAACAAATTTACTTCCCACCATAATTAATGGTGAATTAAGTCTATCATGGGATGAACCTGATAATGGTGATAGCCCCATCGATGTTCTTGAAGGATACAATGTATACAGCAGTTTTGCACAAGGCGATTTTGTATTGCTTGGCTTTACTGAAGAAACTTCATTCCTGATAGAAAACGGCGCTACTGCAGGATTGCATAGTTATTATATTACAGCTGTTTATGAAGAAAATGAATCAGAATCTTCTGATCAGTTATTTATGCTTTTTGACACACCAGAGCCGGATACTTTGATGGGTGAACCGATGGAGAATAAAATTGATTTGGAATGGTCTGAGCCTGCTTCTGAACTAAGTCCGAGAGCAACATTACTGGGCTACAATGTATTTCACAAATATGAAAATGAAGAATTCGCGTTTGTAGAATTTTCGGAATCTACAAATTTTATTCACGAAGGCCTTGTCGACGGAATACACCATTATTATATAACTGCTGTTTATGATGGCGGAGAGTCTGAACCATCATCAGAAATTGAAGTAACAGTAATGGTAGCAACTAATCTTCTTGAAATTGATGCTGTATCATTTAACCTGTATCCAAATCCTGCCCGAAAAATTGTATTTATTGAAAATGGTAAAGATATCCAAAATATTAAGATTATTAATCAGGCAGGACAGACATTAAAATCTATAGATGATGCTAATTTCACCCTTAAAATTGATATTAGCGATCTGAAAACAGGAATTTATTTTGTAACGATTAAAACATCAAAGGAATTAATAGCCAAAAAACTTCTCGTTAGATAACTTTTCAAATTCAATAAATGACAATATCTAAAGAGCTGGCTAATTAAGGCCAGCTCTTTTTTTTAATTTAAAGCCGATGACACAATGCGGTTAAACGCCCCCCCCAATTCAGAAGATAACTAGAAGTAGAAACCCTGAAACCTTCACTGCAAAAGTCTTGTTGACAATAAAGAGATCATGTATGGCATGTCAGCACATTTTTATTATCTTAATACGTTATTAATCTGACTATACAGCTTTTTAGTCATGTATCTTTCATATGCTTCAGGTTCAAAACGCTTCATGAGAACTTCGTTCAAAGTCGATGCAGACAAATCATTGGCAATAATTACTCCTGCTTCATCTACCTGTTAGTTGCCCCCCTGAATAGCATATTTGAATATGACAATTTATGTTTCGTAAGGTCACTATCAAACTCAATAAGACTTATCCATGGAAATTGTTCTTCATCTAGCCAATTCTGCCACCTTTCTTTTTTTGACTCTGGAACAATTGTAATGATTTCCAGTCCATTATTTTTATATTTATCATAAACAGGCAATAAACTCCTTGTATTTCTGGTGCTATTTCCAAACCAACTGCCTGATTTTTCCACAAATGTTAATTTGTCTTTAGACACAGAATGGAAATCAATATTGTTCCCTGCAATGTCAATCAGTTTGAAGTTCATTGCTTTACTATCAACAGAATTGATGTTATCTCTTTTGGCAATCCATATGGAATGTAACTCAATAAACTCTTTCTAATCTCTTAAGTTCTTATCATTTATGTTATTTACAAATTCTCCAAGCTTCTCAAAAGGCATAAAATCATCAAAGCTTCCTCATGAGCTTAATGCATGGTTTTCAAATGAGATTATAATTTCATCACCATGCCGCAGGTTTTCAGATAAATAAAACTGACCTGATTCTTTTCCTATTATAGTTCCACGAATTGTAAACCCATAAGGTTCAGGTTATCTTTTACAACCCATTATGGTAACTAAGAGAGCTAAAATTAATATGTTTTTTTCATTGGTAAAATATTTTGGTTCTTTTATTTAAATGTGCCACAACAGATGGTATTATGCGTAAGCTGGGCATTCAACACTCAAACTTATCAAACCTGTTAAAATATTTTACCTATAATACTATTTTCTAACATCTATTCCATCATTAAACGTACATTTTTTATATATTATCAAATAATAGCCATGTTTAAATTTCTTAAATATCACAACGGGAACATAGTTTACGTGTGAGCTAAAGTCGCCCCGTTACAAGCCAGCAAAAAATTCCATATCGTTAAAAATGCATTTCCCAAAACCGGATAGCTTGAATTAAGAAAAAAATTGCTATAGGAGTAGATGTTTACTCGTGTGACGACTCAAAGTCGTCTGACTAGTATTAGGGTGCAAGCCATGATTCAAACAATGATGCGCGACTTGCCCCGTGCATACAACCTGCCGTTGCTGATAAGTTCGAGATGAAAGGTAGTGGGTTGCAGGGGTAGAATATTTACTTCGGTTACAAATTGAAAAGCAGAGGATGTTTCCTGCTCATCATTGGCTTGTCCGTCGGCAGGGCCGGAGCAGGAAAAGAACAGCATAGAAATGCCTGTTAGAAGCACCAGCCGTAAAAAGATTGAAGACACCCCGTAATTACTCATAACACATTGATACAAATGTAAATAGCAAATTAAAAAGTGCCAATTTTTCGCCATTAAAAGGTACCAGTTTAAAGTAAAAAAATATCTTTAATACTATCGTAGTAACCGTTGTTTCCAGCCGGGGGATACCGCCAGGAGCGTAGAGGATGGCGGGATCCCCCGGCTGGGC
>JAABRR010000058.1 GCA_011390785.1 Sphingobacteriia bacterium | reverse complement strand
TTCTTTGGGAAGCGCGGGCAACAAATGGATTATCCAGGCCCCACTTTCATCACGGACATGGCTCTGCAGAAGCATTTCTGCTATCCCTGCAGTTGCTCCGAAATTGTTATCCATTTGAAAAGGGGGGCAATTGCCGAACAGGTTCAGATTTATGCTTTTGGCTAAAACCATATCAACACTTTCCTTTGCTTTTTCGGCATCATGCAACCTGGCAAACTGACTTATCAGCCATGCTGCGCTCCACCCTGTATGCCCGCCACCATGCGAAAGTCGATGGGATAGTGACATTTTTGCAGCTTCGGTCAATTCAGGCGTTTGTATGGGATTGATCTGCGAACCCGGATGAACGGCAAACAAATGGGAAATATGCCGGTGCCCGGGTTCTGCTTCGGGGTATTCTTTGGCCCATTCCATTAACCGGCCATCCGAACCGATTTGTGATTCCTGCAGGTTTTTTTTGGCGGCTTCAACCTTTTCAGTAAACTGATTTTTTTGTCCCAATATTTCGGATATCATTCCAAAATCATCAAACAATTGCCAAATAACCTGCTGATCATGTGCCGGCCCCATGCTTATCTGGGAGTGGCTACCGTCGGGTGCAATAAAGGTGTTTTCGGGTGATACAGCCGGCCCTGAAACCAATTTCCCGGTTTCGGGATGAACCACCAGCCAATCGAGATAAAACTCTACTGCACCTTTGAGTACAGGATACATTTTTTCAACAAAAGCAGTATCATTGGTAAATCGAAAATGCTCACCAATATGCTGGCAGATCCATGCGGCGGCACCGGTATGCATACCCCAGCTGGCGCTTTCACCGGGCGAAGTATAGCCCCACACATTGGTAATGGGGTGCACCACCCAGCCGTTTGACTGATATTGCACCCTGGCTGTTTTTGAACCGGGTTCAACCAATGATGCTATCAGATCGAACATGGGCAGATGCATTTCAGAAAGATTGGTAACCTCTGCAGGCCAGTAATTCATTTCAAGATTTACATCGGTATGATAATCCCCGTTCCAGGGCGTCTGGATTTTGTTGGCCCAAATTCCCTGTAAGTTTGCCGGTAAGGTTCCCGGTCGCGAAGAAGCAATAAGAAGATATCGACCAAATTGAAAAACAAGTTGTTTTAAATGATTATCAGTTTGATTTTCCCTGAAAAGCATTACCCGCTCATCAGTGGGGATGGTATCCGGCTCATTGGTGAGTGACAATTTTACACGATGATAAAAGCTTTGGTAATCATCAATGTGATTACTCAACAGTTCTGAAAAATCTTTCTGAGAAGCGTTAGCGATATTATTCTGGGTGATGGTTTTATAATCACGCCCCTTGTAGGTAGGATATTCAAGCATGTGATCGGTAGATGCTGAAAGAAACAGAATCACTTCATCGGCATTTTTTACTGACAATACCGAATCGGAAACAGTGATGGTTCCGTTTTTGGTTTCGGCCTTCAACCGGGCCATATACTCCATACCGTCGCCCCCTTTTCCGTTGTGAAGCGTACCGGTCATAATCAGTTGATTATTATCGGTATAGGTTCTGTACCGTTCTGGCCGGGTCATGGAAGCGCTGAACGAAATCTGCCCGGGTTTACTGGCTGTAAATCGGGCTACCATAACCTGATCAGGATAGCTGGTAAATATTTCACGCTGGAAATGAACCCCATTTTGTGTATAACTTACCCTTATAACGGCATCCTCTAAATCGAGCTCCCGGTGATAATTCTCATAACCATGGGATGTATCCCAATCGATCCATAAATCGCCCAACGTTTGAAAGCAACCAAATGGTACATTGGCCCCGTTTCCATGTCCTGAACCTGGCCCTGAACAAATTTGTGTATTGTCTGTAAGTTCAGTAGCTTCCCGGTATTTTCCTTCAAAAAGCAACTGCCGGATTTGATCCTGGTATTTAGGAGCCTCGGGGTTATCGCTATCATGAAAACTACCCGACCACATGCTTTCTTCGCTCAACTGAATCCGTTCCCTGGTCACATCGCCAAAAACCATCACTCCAAGCGAACCATTGCCCAGAGGGAGGGCTTTCAGCCATTCGGCATCATCCTGCCAACCATTGGGGCTATCAGGAACGGATGCATCAGCAGGTTGGTTATACCATAACTTTAAGTTTTCAGAATCAGTGCTTTGGAAATTGCATGAATTGAATGCAGTAGGAATAATGAAAATTAACAGATACCTAACTAATTTTTGCATCTTCTTAAGTTTTATTTAAAACTCTTTTCCTTTTTGGCAGGAAAAAATCTAATTGAAACAATAATCAACAGATCCTTCGGATGTACTATTCTATTTTTTCTGTGCGAAATATTTCTCTATCTCTTCAAGGCTCTTGCCCTTGGTTTCCGGAAGTTTTACCATAATAAAAATAAAGCCCGCCAGACTTATAAAGGCATATAACCAGAAAGTTCCCGATGCATTAAGTGCCTTATTGAGAAGTGGAAATGTATAAGTAAGAACAAAACTGGCAATCCAGAGTGATGTTGTGGCAATAGCCATGGCTGCCCCGCGAACACGGTTTGGAAATATCTCTGACAAGATAACCCATGTTACAGGTGCCAGGGTGAGTGAATAAGTGGCAATGGCCAAAACAACAAGTATAAGAATCATTAAGCCCTGCACTCCGAAATAATAGGTGCTGCCAAGTACGAGGTATATTACTGCCAGTCCGCCCGAACCCAGCATCATCATCTTGCGGCGGCCCCAGTTATCCACCATCCGCATGGCAACAAGAGTAAATACCAGGTTTACTACGCCCGTAATTACAACGTTGAGAAGCATATCAGATACAGAATAACCCGCCGATGTGAAAACTTCTTCAGCGTAATTGAATATTACATTGATACCACACCACTGTTGAAAAACAGCCAGCACGATCCCCAACAACAAAACAGGCCTTACCTTTTTGGCTTTCAAAGCCTTCCAATCAATCTTTGAAGATGAATCCTTCAGCGTTTCAGCAATTTCAATCTCTGTTTTGCGTGCATACTCCATACCACCAATTTTCTGCAGAATCGTCAGGGATTGCTCTGTACGGCCCGATTTGGCAAGGAATCTGGGACTTTCAGGAATAAAGAATGCCAGTATGAAAAATGATGCAGCCGGTACGGTTTCGGCCCAGAACATCCAACGCCACCCCCATTGTCCGTTCCACGAATCCACAATCATTTGATCGGTAGAGCCATCAGGAACTTTTTCAGCAATCAGAAAGTTGACGATCTGGGCAGCCAAAATTCCAATTACGATAGTAAGCTGGTTTACTGCAACCAGTCGTCCGCGCAGGTGCGCAGGGGCAATCTCGGCAATATACATGGGCGAAACAGCAGATGCAATGCCAATTCCCAAACCACCCAACAAACGGTAGGCAATGAATAGAGAAAAATCATTAGCCACACCCGTTCCAATGGCAGAAATGGTAAACAATGCTGCTGCACCAATCAGGGGAACTTTTCGTCCGAGCCGGTCAGAGAAATATCCCGACGACAAAGCGCCAAACAGACACCCGATCAGGGCACTACTCATGGCCCACCCTTGCAGGTGTGGTGAAGCAGTAATATCGAAAAACCGCTCATAAAAGGGCTTTGCCCCACCAATGACCACCCAATCGTAGCCAAATAACAACCCCCCCAAGGCCGAAACCAACGTTAAGCCCAGGATATACTTTTGATTGAAATTGCTGTATTTTACCATTTCTTTTTTTTGAACAAATATAAGATGGAAAACCAGCCCTGTAAATATCTAATAATGCGAAAACATGGATTATTCTATTATGGAAGAAGTGAGCAAGATGGGGCGAGAGGGATTTAAAGAATATAAGATTGGGGATAGGGTATTGGATTAAAACATCATCCGTTGCACCAAATCTAAACCCAGGAGGTTTTGGAAACATCCAAGGTTTCAGATCTTAACATCGATCAACACCGCAAATATATTTCTCCAATACAGACTTTGCAAGAGTAAATATTTTTTGGGGGGGAGGGAGTTTTCCTGGCATGAAATTAGAAAATATTTTAGATTATACATGCATAATTCATATTTAATTTTATTTTTTTGCTATTTACTTTGGGAAAACAAAGGCCAAAGGAAGTTATAGCAATTTTGATGCTCACATTCAATCTAAAGCATTGACAATTAGGTGCATGGTTCTATCTTTGGTGATTATTCAATTCTCAGGCGGGTATAAAAAAAAGCCCCGGAATAAAATTCTCAGGGCTTTGGGGTTGATAGATAGGTGATATTTTTTCTTTCGGCGGGTCCGGGATGTTATTTAAGCCGCAGTTCTATTACCGTGCTATAGGGGTCGGGTAGCGGAAAGGTGTGATAGATCGGGGTGTTTAGGTTGATCAGAAAGTTATTCTCGGCTTTGTTTCCCCACCAGCTGGATGCAGTATAGGCTTCGGCTCCAGTGGACAGAAGGGTTACGGAAAGGGCTTTATCGGCATACCCATTCATGTTGATATAGCCGATTTTGGGATACATCCAGTGGAGGTAAAGGGTGTTGTCTTTTTGGGTTATCCGTCCCCACTGGGGAGTTTCTAATCCGGCATTGCCACAACCATAAATACTTTCGTGGTTCAGGTCCATCCATTTGCCTACTTCCTTTAGTATTTTCACCGACTGTGGCGGAATATTACCTCTGCCATCCGGACCTACATTTAACAGCAGATTTCCGTTTTTACTCACTATATCTATAAGTGTGTGGATAACCAGTTCGGGCGATTTCCAGTTGTCGTCGTTTAGTGCGTATCCCCAATTGTTGTTTAAGGTAAGGCAGGTTTCCCATCTGAGGGGGTTGCCAAACTCGTCGAACATCTCTTTTTCGGGCACTCCCTGTTCCGGGGTATCGAAATCGCCAAGAAAGAAATTGCGCAAACCGATAACTCCTTCACCGGAAGCCTGTAAACGATTGTTGATGATGATATTAGGCTGGTTCTTACGTACCATTTGCACCAGTTTTTGGGCCTGCCATTTTTCGCCCGTCATTTCGCCATAAGAAAAATCCATCCAAAGAACATCCAGGGTTCCATAGTTGGATGTAATCTCATTTACTTGTCCATGAAGGTATTTGAGGTAGTTGTCCCAGTTAATCTGCTCGTTTTGAAACTCTTCCTTCCCTCTCATGGGGTGGTGCAGGTCGTTGTATTTTGGATAATCGGGATGATGCCAGTCGATAAGAGAATAGTACAGGCCCACTTTTAATCCTTCGGCGCGGAATGCTTCTATGAATTCCTTCACCAGATCGCGACCTATGGTCTCCTGGGTGGAGTAATCGGTAAATTTACTATCAAACAAACAAAATCCATCGTGATGTTTGGAAGTCATTACGGCGTATTTCATGCCGGCTTTTTTGGCCAGGCGGGCCCACTCTTTCATATCGCAATCTACCGGATTGAATTCGTCAATGTATTTCTGGTATTCTTCGTTACTCATTCTTTCGGTGGTTTTTACCCATTCGCCACGTGCCGGCACTGCGTAGGCGCCAAAATGGATAAACATGCCAAACCGCGCGTCAGTCATCCATTCTGTACGAGCCTGTGAAGCTTCATATTCACGCATATAATCGTTAGGTGCCGTTTGCGAATATACAGTTGCAAGGGCAGATAAAAATAGTAATGACAATAAAAGCTTTCTCATTTTTAAGGATTTTGAAGTTGAGTATTCAAAGCTCGAGCTGGAAGGTGAAAACTCTAAGGTGTAAGGCGAAAAGTGAAAAGTGAGAGTCACCCATAACCCATCACCATTCAACACTTTTCACTTTTAGTTTTTAGTTTTTCACTTTTAGTTTTTAGTCATCAACTTTTAGCATACGCCGGATTCTTCCAACTCTCATAAGGATGATACTTGCTTTCTGACGACCATCGGATGCCTCGTTTCTGGATTTCGAGCACCTGGGGCACATCAAAATCCTTGATTACGTGGCCAAGGGCTGAATAAAACACTCTTCCTTTTCCATAGTATTTTTTCCAAACGGTAGGCATAATGCAACCGTCTATCCAGAAGGCATTATGGCTGTTGAAACGGGTGGTTGATAAAACATTTACATTAGGATCCACATGCATGTAATACTGTTCGGAATGCATGGCAAAATCTGATAACCCGGCAGTTATAGGATCTTCATGATCAATGATTTGTACCGTATAATCAATTACACCACCCGGATGAGAAACCCACTGGCCACCGGTCATGAACTGATATTCAACATTGTTGCGGAAAGAATCGCAAAGTCCGCCGTGCCAGCCGGCCAGTCCACCGCCGTTTCGCACAAATTCGAGCAATCCCTTTTCCTGATCGCCGGTAATGGTTCCCATGGTCCAGATCTGCACCACCAGATCAAGAGAATCCATAAGCTCCTTATCAAGATAAGTATCCAGGTTATCAGATACGGTTACTTCAGCACCTTCGCTGCGCATCCAGGGAACAAACAGATCGCGGGTAGGCACGGGATCATGGCCTTCCCAACCGCCATGAATAAACAGCACCTTTTTCCCTTCGAGTGTGGGTTGTTTAAAGTTTTTCATTCCTAACGGTCTGAATCCCTGTGCAAAAGATTTGATGGGATTTATAAGGGTTGCAGCACCTGCTACCATAGCGGCACCCAGAAAATTTCGCCTTGATGTTGTTTTTTGGGTCATAATCAGATTTTTTATTGAAAAGCATCCTGTTTACCAATCGCCAGGGGCAAGAGATAAACAGGATGGATGTAAATGAATATTATTATAAACTATACCCGGCTCTGTATTCGCGGGTAAGTTGCAAATCGGCCTGAGGATCATTAACAAATTGTTCGTTTACCGGATCCCATTGTAGCGGACGTTGCAGATTGGTGGCAATATTGCCAAGAATTCCCAACGAGCCAGAGCGATGGCCTGCATTAACCGGTGCTATAGGATCTTTGCGTGCGCGCAATGATTCAATGAAATCAACATGATGGGCAGTTCCTGTTTCGTAAGGCACATCGGCTTCTGTTTCAGCTTTTTCAGGTGGTAGCAGAGAAGGATCGGAAGCTGCATAATGCTGGCGTGAAACTTCTACCCATGCATCATCACTCCAGAATTTGACACCAAAGTTTTTGTCTTCGGTGAAAGGCTCATTGGCCACAATAACGCCATTTTCATATTTGAAGTTAATGTATTCGCTGCCATCAATACCGGCGGGAATTATTTCAACCGGGCCTCCATTGTCCATATTCAATGCCCATTGTGCAATATCGAAATTATGAGCGCCCCAGTCGGTTAGGAAGCCACCGCCTGTTTCCTTATAATATCTCCATTTAGCCCAGAATTGCTCATTAACAGGTGGATCAAGACTGATGGCAGGATTCAGGCCATTGTTATAATGCACAAATGGCATGGGTCCGAGCCATTTTTCCCAGTTCAGATCAGCAGGAATTATTTCTTCGGGCAAATCGTAAGGAGTTGGAGGGGGGCCTACCCATGCATTGATTTTGCGCAAAGTACCCAGTTTGCCATCTCTTACCAGGTTTACGGCATGTTGAAATCTTTCATCAGAACGTTGCTGACTGCCCACTCCCAGTATAATTCCGTTATCACGAACGGCTTTAACAATGGCTTTGCCTTCTTCAATGGTGAAAGTAACAGGTTTTTCAAGGTAGATATCCTTACCTGCTTTTACAGCATCAAGAACCATAATAGCATGCCAGTGATCGGGTGTTGCAATTACAACAGCATCAATATCCATACGTGCAAGAACATCCTGATAATCTTCGTAAGTGTCAACTTCAACAGTTTCTTCTTTGGCTTCCTGTATGGCTTTAACCTGCGCTTCAAAACGCTGCCGTTTAATGCCATAAACATCGCAACCAGCAACAATTTTCACCCCCGGAATTTTACTAAAACCATTTACCAAAAAGACAGATTGCTGTCCAAGCCCAATCACACCCAGTCTGATTGTATCATTTGCGCCTACATTGCAACTTTTTAGCAATGGCAATAAAGATAATCCGACTGCTCCTGTAAGGGTAGTGCGGATAAACCTACGTCTCGAAAAATTCTCCATGTTTCTACTGTTTTAGGTTTTGTAATTATAAAATGAAAAAGATTATTGTTGAAAAAATCATGAATTATAATGTGTGGCAATTTGATGAATCGCAATACGTGCATTTGAAAGCGTAAAAATAGAAATATTGTAACAAAAAAAATACATTTCTTAAAAAAATAAGCTATGCGGAGTGCATTTAAAATACTTTTGGTTAAATTAACTTCGGTTGAATGGCAAGCGCGGCTCATCTTTTATGGGTACTAAGGTGGTTCAAGGAAAATAAAAACTTTATTGTCAATTAAAATTGAGTAACTATTCAGGTATCAGCTACCATATTTTTTAAATTCGTGTATTTATTGGCAAAATATTGAAAAAAAAGTATAACGATAGTGGAGTTGATTAACCTCAACGTATTTTACCCCTAAATCCCCCCAGGGGGGACTTTGGCCGACTACTAAATTTTAAAATTAATTGCCATGAATGAACTGGATAAAACAATGTACTATGGAAGGAATCAAGCTATAATGGAAATGGCTAAAGCCTTGAGGAAGCAAATGACACTTACAGAAAGTATTCTTTGGAATAGATTGAATAACAAAAAAAAATTAACCTACTTTTGAATCTGAAAAAGTATAAGAATGTAATTGTAATTGGATTTTTAAGTCTACTCCGAAATGTAGCAGACCCCCGACCCCCTATAAGGGGGGGGCGCAACTAATTAAATTATAAAGCATTGTGAATTCAGATTTGATGATAATCATAAAAAAATATATTTTTCGGAGTAAACTCATTTTTAAATCAGAAATAAAAAAGTAAGTAGTATTATGGCATTAAGCGGTTACGGAAAATGGATTTTAGGTGGTTTAGGTTGGGCATTCGGCGGACCAATTGGCGGAATGATGGGCTTTTTAATGGGCTCTGCTTTTGATGGAATGAATTCGGGTGAATATGAATATCAGTCGGAAACCACCCAAACACCTTACCAGCGAACTCAACCGGGAGATTTTCGCATAAGCCTTTTAATCCTATCGGCAGCGGTAATGAAAGCTGATGGGAAAAGCCTGAAATCAGAGCTTGATTACATTAAAGCATTTTTTGTTCAGAATTTTGGGCAGAGCCAAACACAATATTATATGCGGGCTTTTAAAGGAATATTGAGCCAGCAAATTCCCCTGCAGGATGTTTGCCTACAGATTCGTAATAATATGGACCTGCATAGCCGGCTTCAACTTATCCACTTTTTATTTGGTATTGCACTGGCCGATGGTGAATCTCATCTGACTGAAGTAAAGACAATTGAAAACATTGCTAACTGGTTGGGAATTAACCAGCATGATTTTCAATCGATAAAAAACATGTTTGTAAAAGATACAGACAGCGCTTACAAAATACTTGAAATACCCGGTGATGCCACCGATGACCAGGTTAAGAAGGCCTACAGGGCCATGGCACTGAAATATCATCCCGACAGAGTCAGCCATTTGGGTGAAGAGTTTCAACACGCCGCCAAAGAGAAATTCCAGAAAGTGAATGAAGCTTATAATACTATAAAGCAGCAACGTGGGTTTTCTTGATCATTAAACTGCGCTTATTTTACAAGATTGCTAATCAATTTACCTCTCCCCCTTTATTTATCTCACATTTAATATTTTCTAATCATCAGATTATCTGATGACTGGAAACTTTATTTGCATATTGTGGTATTTTAATACCAATTTATTTGTTCAGGTAAAAAACTATTTATACATTTGCGTATTCTTTTACCTATTTACCCATTTGTAACAATGAGCAAAATACTACACATATCAGAAGCAGCTACCATAGCCCTACATTCTATGGGTTTGATAGCCAAAAGTAGTCAGATGCTCAACACACAGGATATAGCTAAAACAACAGGTTTTTCAAAAAATCATATTTCAAAGATTTTACAGCAACTCGTTAAAAATGGTTTTTTGGTATCTACCCGCGGGCCCAAAGGGGGATTTCTGATGACCGAAAAATCAAAAACTGCTAATCTTATGGATATCTATCAGCTAATAGATGGAGAAATAACCAGGAGTAGCTGTAAAATGCAATGTGAAAACTGCCCCTTCAACACCTGCCTTTTTGGTGGTTTGGAAGAAAAATTTAGTAACGAATTCAAAAACTATTTAGAACATAAAAAGGTGATGGAAATGTAGAGAAGCTGGAAGTCCGAAGTCGGAGGTAGTGACGGGGCGACTCCCAGTCACCCCGTCACTTGGAGCTTGAATTAGAATTAAGTCCGGTGTCGGAAATCGGAAGTTTGACTTTGAGCATACCGTCTTAACAATAAAACACGATACAACTAAAAATTAAATAATGAAAAGAACCATTATAAAAATAGACGAAGAACTTTGCAACGGCTGCAGTCTGTGCGTTGAAGGTTGCCATGAAGGGGCACTGCAATTGATTGATGACAAAGCCCGCATGATCAGCGATTTATACTGCGACGGACTGGGTGCCTGCATTGGCGACTGCCCGGTAGGTGCCATTATCCTCGAAGAGCGGGAAGCTGAGCCCTACGACGAAATCAAAGTAATGCAACGGATTGCCCCTAAAGGAGAATCTACCATTATTGCTCATCTTAATCACCTGATAGACCATAATCAGCAAGAATTTGTAGAGCAGGGCATACAATATATTATGGATAATGATCTGAAAGTAGATCTTACCAAATTGCGTAATTCAACTTCAACGAAAGAATCAAATACTCAAACATCTGAAAATCAACAAAATAGCATGCAAATTAAAATACACTCACACAATGGCGGTGGCGGTTGCCCCGGATCGCGCGAAATGGTGATCGAAAAACCAGCAGCAACTGTAGCAGCCGCTCATGTATCTAATACAGATCAACCATCAGAACTGGCACAATGGCCCGTGCAAATGCACCTGGTTAACCCACAGGCATCCTATTTTAAGAATGCCGATGTACTTATGGCTGCCGACTGTGTGGCTTTTTCAATGGGGAATTTCCACAGTAAGTATCTTAAAGGAAAAGGTTTGGCCATTGCTTGTCCCAAGCTCGATCAGGGCAAAGACATCTACGTAGAGAAACTCACTGCTATGATTGATCAGGCGAAAATCAATACCCTTACAGTTATGATTATGGAAGTACCCTGCTGCGGCGGACTCATTCAGATCGCAAAAATGGCCACCCAACAGGCTTCCCGCAAAGTACCCGTTAAAGCCATTGTAGTAGGAATTGACGGAGAAGTGAGAAGCGAGGAGTGGATATAAAGTCCGAAGCTCGAAGCTGGAAGTCTGAAGTTGTGGAGAGGTGACTTTGAGTCACCCTGTCACGGGTGATTTTATCGGATTTCGGTCCTCCAGCCCCCAACAAATAAACATAAATACACGGGCGCCACGTCCACAAATAAAACACCTATTTACAAATATTTAAAACTTAAAAAAATGAGCATGTTTTGTTATCAATGTCAGGAAGCCGCAAAAGGCACAGGTTGCACCATTAAAGGTGTGTGCGGCAAAGAACCGGAATTGTCCGGAATGATGGATGTTTTGATGTACCAACTACGAGGTATCGCTGTGTACAACAACATCGCAAAGGAAAATGGTATGGATACCCTGGCAGAAGACCGCTTTCTGTTTGAAGGCCTCTTCATGACCATTACCAATGCCAACTTCGATGAGCAGAGGTTTGTCGAG
>JAABRR010000057.1 GCA_011390785.1 Sphingobacteriia bacterium | reverse complement strand
TGGATATCCAGGAAGGCTACTCTTGTCTTTTTTGTCTGATTGATCATCAGACTGTTTTAACTTATCACTTGGTTTTTTCATGTTGTAAACTTGATTTTTTGAGCTAACTAAGTTAAGCACCAGAGAACAGAAAATTGTTACAGAATTTTTTAAAAAGGCTACATTATTCACACATTTGGGACAACTAATTTTATGTATAACTCATATTCATCTTCTTTTTGCTTTTCTGAAATTTAAACGAAGTGGTACCAATATAAAGTACCATGTAGTCTCGCAACCTTTGCGCTCTGTTTTGACTTTTTTATGCAAAATTGGTTCAGATAGCAATCTCCCCAACCCTGAAACGAATTAAGTGTATTATTTTTATTGGCCTATTTTACTTTTGAGTCAATGCGAAAGCCTCAAACCCTGACACTACATCAAACAATTCTTCATCAATTGAGCTTTGTCGCAAACTATGGAATTTATGGTTGAGGTCATCCAGCAATTCATCTATGTTTTTCTCGGCGCGTTGCATAGCGGCAAGACGACTGGCGTTTTCGCTGGCCAACGATTCAGCACAGGCCCTGAACAAAGATGTAAAAAGATACTCATGCATAAGTGCCAGTATGGTTGGCTTAGATTCACCTACTACCTGAGGAATGAGTTTTGTAGGCCATGTTAGGGTAGTAATTGATTGTCTCCAGGTTTCATCCAATGGCAATAAACGTTTTACTTTAGGTATATAATTAGCTGCTGATTTAGGTTGATTATAATAAATATAAACATCATTGGCCTGGTCCTGATAAAAGGCATCTTCACTCTGGACCAAAATGTTTTGTACAAGAGGAGTAATTGCATTTACAGAACCCGGAACAGAGAAGAGTTTTGAAGTATTAAAACCAATATCTGAAAGCAACAACTGAACACGTTCGCCTACTGCCCATATTTCTTTTTCGCCAGGTATGTCTTGCAGTGATTGATATGCAAAATCGGCAAGTGAATCGTTAAACTGACCTACCAACCCCTGATCAGAACCAAAAACAATGGCATAAATCAATTTCTCTTTTCTACTTTTAGTCCCCCTTTTTTCAACTATAGAATTGATTTTATTTTGTTGTAAATAAGCGATGATACCTAAAGAAACCGTAAGATAATAATCGCCAAGGGAACTTACTGCCGTTTCGTATTGCCCAATATTTGCGGCCGCTACAGCTTTCATGGTTCGCACCACAGATTTTAGGTCTTCTGCTCCGCTTAATTTGCGGCGTAAACTTTCCTGCGTTTCCATTAATTATCCTTTGGTTCAGTTTCGAGCTTTTCCTGAAAAGGTAAAAGTGTATTTTCAGCTAATTCCAAAATTGCTTCACGGTCAGCATCTTGTAAATCTTCATCTGAAAACAAGCGTTTTGACAGATCGGACGAAATCTCCACACTCATTTTCATCAGGGCAAGTTCAGCTTCCTGCATCTTGTGTAGGGGTATGAAATCAAAAAGTTCACCTGTCAATGCAAGTAATACAATTATTTGCTGAGGTACCGATATTGGATGAAGTTCCTGTTGTTTGAAACAAACTCTAATTCGTTTTCCATGTTCAATGATTTTGCGGGTATCAGCATCCATGCGTGTGCCGAAGCGGGAAAATGTTTCCAGTTCTTCAAACTGAGCGTAGGCAAGTTTCAGATTTCCGGTGATGGAACGATAGGCCGGTAATTGGGCTTTGCCACCCACACGCGAAACCGATTTACCCACATCCACAGCCGGTAATATGCCTAATTCAAACAGTTTGGGTGAAAGATATATTTGTCCATCTGTAATAGATATAAGGTTTGTAGGAATATAAGCAGAAATATTCTGGGCTTCGGTTTCGATAATAGGCAAAGCGGTGAGTGAACCGCCATTGAGTTCGTCGCTAAGGTGTGTGGCCCGTTCCAACAATCGTGAATGGATGTAAAAAATATCGCCCGGAAACGCCTCACGTCCCGGGGGCCGCCTCAATAAAAGTGAAAGTTCGCGGTATGCACGGGCATGATGCGTAAGGTCGTCATAAACAATTAGTACGTCGCGCCCTTGTTCCATGAAATACTCTGCAATACTTGTGGCAGCATAAGGAGCGATATATTTCAATCCCGGTGCATTGTTGCCTTCGGTAGCAACCACAATGGTATATTCCATTGCCCCTTTTTCTTCAAGATTGGCGATTACTTTTGCAATAGAAGATGCCCGTTGCCCGATAGCACAATATACACAGATTACATTTTTATCGCGTTGATTGAGAATGGCATCAATAGCAATGGCGGTTTTGCCGGTCTGGCGGTCGCCTAAAATCAATTCACGTTGACCGCGACCAATAGGAATAAGTGCATCAATTACTTTTAAACCCGTTTGCAAAGGAACAGAAACCGTTGCCCGATCCATAATTGCATGAGCAGGTCGTTCAATAGGCAGACGTTGCTTAAAAGCAATGGTGCTTTTGCCATCCATAGGTTCGCCCAAAGGATTAATGATCCGGCCAATTAATGCATTATCAACAGGAATATCCATTACACGGCTTGTTCGTTCCACTTTGTCGCCGGCATTCACCCGCGAATGTTCTCCCAACAAGATAACCCCTATATCATCTTCATCAATATTATAAGCAATGCCAAATAAGCCGCCCGGAAACATCAAAAGCTCTTCGAACCCTACACCGGGTAAACCTGAAACCCTGGCAATGCCTGCGGATACCTGCACCACAGTACCCGTTTCGCGGGGCACAAAAGAAAAAGCGTGATTTTCCCTGCTATGATTCAATAGCTCGAATGTACTGTTTATCGTTCTGGCAAATTGGTTTTCAGACATTTTGGTTTATTTCTGATTCTGGTTCTGTTTCTGAATCTTGTTCATCTGTAGGTTCTTCATTTATTGTTTCAGAAATACTCCTTTGAAGTGAATTGAGATACTCTGAAATGCTCCATGCCAATTTATATCCATTAGATGATAACTCAATACCACTGATTATTTCAGGCGCAGTTTTAAATTGAAAATTGGTTTCTGAGCCCAGTATTTCTTTTACCGCACTTTTAATATCGGTCTGTTGTTTCTCGGGCAAGTCAAAAGTACTTTGCACAAGTATTGGGTCCAAACCCTTTTTAAAAGCTTCAACAAATTGTTTGTTTTCTTTACTGGATAGTTCCTTAAGGCGCTTTATGAAAATATTTGCAGATTGTTCTTCCAGACTAAGTGAAGCCAGGTCGGCGAGGGTTTTTCTTGCAATGGCAAAAACTTCATGCTGAGTACTTTTTACCAAATTACGGCTCATGTTTTTCTGCATCTCTTTCATTGATTTCTCCAGCTTAGAGCGCAATTCATTGGCTTCATTTCTTGCCTCATCAAGGAGCTTCTGACGTGCATCATTGGTTTCAGAAACAGCTGCAGCCATAAGTTCTTTCTTTTCCAAATCGAATGCTTCATTTTTCTTAACAAATTCAGCATGCTCTTTTTTGGCTTTGGAATCCTGGTCTTCTGCATCCTTAATTTGTCTGGCTATTTTATTTTCACGTTCATCAATAGCTTTCAGTATGGGTTTATAGAGAAACCGCTTTAGCAGCCACACCAAAATCAGAAAATTTAGCACCTGAGCTATTACCGTGAACCAATTGACTTGCATCTTGCTTAAGTTAATTAATGATGAAATTCCAAAAGGGATTGGCAAAAATGAGAATCATTGAAACCACAAAACAATAAATGGCTGTTGACTCTATCATTGCCAGACCAACAAACAAAGTTCTTGTGATGGTAGGCCCGGCATCAGGCTGTTGAGCTATTGAGTTTAAAGCACTCGATACAGCTTTCCCTTCTCCAAGTGCAGGAAACATACACCCAATACTTGTTGAAAATCCTGCAGTTACAATTGAAGCCACTGCAATAATTGATACATTATCCATTTTTAATTCTCCTTATTTTTAATTTATAAACTGTTTTGTTTACCCGATTTTTTAGCACCTTGCACAGCGGCTGCAATGTAAACTGTTGCCAGTATGCTGAATATATAGGCCTGCACCATGCCTGTTAGCAGGCCAAGCGCTTTCATTACTATGGGAAATATAAAAGGTGTTATACTTAAAAGAATAGCAATTATCAATCCTCCACTCATCATATTTCCAAACAATCTTACGGCCAATGCCAGGGTGCGGGTAATTTCACTGATAAGGTTAAAAGGCAGCATAATAAAAGTTGGTTTTATGTATGTTTTTAGATAGCCCCTGATGCCCGTCTTCGAAATTCCAAAATAAGGCACGGCCAAGAAAACTGAAATAGCAAGGGCTGTGGTAGTAGAAAGCGATCCGGTGGGTGGTTCGTACCAGGGCAAAATAATTAGCAGGTTGGATGTTACAATGAATACAAAAAGGGTTCCGATAAAACCGATATAGTATTTAGGATTTTTCAGTCCAATTTCTTCCATTTGATTATTTATGGTAGTTACCAACATCTCGAGAATACTTTGCCAATGTGAGATACGGATACCTGTTTTGAGTTTACGGGTAATTAATATCGCAGCCACTACCAGCAGAAGCATAATTGCCCATGTGGTAACAATGGTTAGGTTGATGGTGACAAATCCATGTTGCCAGAAAATCGTTTCGTCGGGGCTAAGCTTCATGGTAAACCTCTCTTTTTGATTGTTTTTTATCCAACGATTTTGTGTATTTCGTAACTACTAAGCGTGCTACAATAAAACCAAGTACAGAAATAACAAGTGGCTGCCAACCCGCCGGTGAGATGTAATAAAAACCAAGCATTACAACACTTACCCGCAAAAAGAAACTTGTAAAAAACCATATTGCCGGTATTTTTGCATTTACAGCCTTTCTAACAGTAAAAAAGAGCCCCCCAAAGAAAAACATCCCGAGTGCCAAGCCTGCAATAAAAGCCATAACCATATTTAAAATTTCACTCATCTCCATGATTTTGATTTATCTCCTTATGTTCTTTATTTACCCACCGCCAGGCAATGAGGCAACCCGCCAAAAGCCCTAAAATCAAGCCTGTTAAAGTCCAGGAGAATGTTTGTGGATATTTGCCGTCCAACCATATTCCCAACAAAGCACCCAGCAATGTTGGCACTACAATGGTCCAACCCACTATTCCCATCATTCCAAGGCCAAACCAAACACTTTTTTTATCGTTGTGCAGTGCTTTCAGTTTGCGTTGTACTTTTTCATCAACTTCTTTTCTGAATTTATCAGACTGTTTATTATCATATTGCATTTTATTCTTTTTTGAATTTCTCCATCGTGTAAAGAAATCCGCTTTCCATCTTTGCCATTGAAGAACGAATTTCACGTTCGGTGTCGTCCAGTTTCTTGTATTCATTTTCGACCGATTCATGAAGTTTTTTCAGGTCTGTGCTACCAAAAGCATTTCGCACCGACAGCATTACCTGGCTTCCGGTTTTTACCAGAATACCCTGGTCAACAGCAAAGTATTGCTTTTTTTTCGATTCAGTTTCGTACATAAAAATGCTGGGGACAATTGCGGCAACACAATCGAGCCGATGTGGCAACAAGCCAAAAGAACCTTCGCTTGTTTCGGCAACCATGCTGCTTACATTTTTAATTTCAGCGAATATGCGGTAGGGCAAAAGAATTTTCAAGTCCATGTTTATACTGTTTGTTTTTCTAAAACCTTTTCAGGATTTTTCTTTGATTCAGTTTCTTGTTTATCCGTTTTTACATCAGGTTTTTGTTTTTCGCTTTCCGTACTTTTGCTTTTGTTTCCTGTCTTCGGTTTGTGGTCTCCCTTCTCCTTCGCCTCATCTATCTTTCCAATCATATAAAAAGCGCTCTCTGGTAAATCTTTAAATTCATCATCGAGTATGCGCTCACAACCGTTAAGGGCATCGTCCAGGCTTACCTCTTTCCCTTTCAATCCGCTGAATTTTTCGGTGGTGAAAAAGGGTTGGGTAAGAAAACGTTCCAAACGTCTGGCGCGGTTTACAACATTGCGATCGTTCACTGATAATTGTTCCATCCCAAGCATGGCAATAATATCTTTGAGTTCTTCATACTGTGCCAGTGTTTGCCGTATTTCCTGAGCCAGTTTATAATGCCTTTCGCCGATAATGCCGGGTGTAGCCATTTTTGAGTTGGAATGAAGCAAATCAATTGCCGGATAAAGCCCTTCACTGGCTTTTTTCCTGGAAAGGACTATTGATGCTGAGAGATGGGAGAATGTATGAACAGCAGCAGGGTCGGTTAAGTCATCGGCAGGAACATACACAGCCTGTATGGATGTAATTGCTCCGGCATTGGTGTTGGCAATCCGTTCTTCTAATTTGGAGAGTTCTGTTTCCAGAGTTGGTTGATAGCCCAGCCGGGAAGGCATTTGCCCCATCAAGCCCGACACTTCCATTCCTGCCTGAATAAACCTGAAAATATTGTCAATCAGCAACAATACATCACGATGTTCGTCATCACGGAAATACTCTGCCATAGTCAATGCAGCATGGCCAACCCGAAACCGGGCACCTGGCGGTTCGTTCATCTGGCCGAATAGCAAAACCATATTTTCAAGCACACCCGCTTTTTTCATATCATGATAAAGCTCATGGCCTTCGCGACAGCGCTCGCCAATACCACAAAACATACTTACCCCTTTGTTGTGGCCAACCATATTATGGATCATCTCGGTCAGCAGAACTGTTTTGCCCACACCTGCCCCTCCAAACAAGCCGGCTTTCCCTCCTCGTTCCAATGGCATGAGCACATCAATTGGCTTTATGCCGGTTAAGAAAATCTCTGATTTTGTGGATCGTTTTGCCAGGGGCGGTGGTAACTGATGAATATTTCGCCTTTCAATATCGGCTGGTATGAGTTTCTCCTTATCAATAGTATTTCCAAAAACATCGAACATCCGGCCAATGATAACCTTTCCAACCGGAACAGCAAGCTGCTTACCATCGGTTTCCACAACCATACCCCGCGCCAAACCCTGTGTGGGCGTTAAGGCAATACCTCGTATGCGATGTGCATCGAGTTGGGTCAATACTTCAATAGCCATTTCTTTATCCTTGCCTGTATGTAGCAAGGTATAAACAGGGGGCAAATTATTGTCGAACCATACATCTACAACACTACCCCTGACAGAAATAATTTTGCCTTGAATTAAAGGATTATGATTATGTTTTGAGACCGTTTCCATTTAATATTTTACTGTTTTTTTGAATAGCGAAAATCTATTGTAAAGGTTGATAACTTTACGCGGAAAAGTGTTACAAAACTCTGACGAAAAGTTACATTAATCACATATTCTTGCGTTACAATGTATGGCTATAAAATACGATTAAGATGAGAATAATAATATAGCTCTAATATTAGGCTAGATATAGCTAACCTTCATCATATTGGTTGTTCCATGAATTGCAAATGGGGTGCTACCGACATATACCACATAGTCTCCATCGTTCAATTGCCCATCGTTTTTAAGCATTTCTGTTGCTGCATAAATGGCTTTGTCCAAATCGTCGTATATATCTAAATAAAATGGTTTGATTCCCCAAATCAGCGAAATTTTATGTAACAAATTTTTATTATTGGTAAAAGCATAAATGTTAGATTTAACCCGGTGACTGGAAACACCGATGGAAGTGTACCCTGAATGCGTAAAGGTTATAATTGCTTTTGCACCAACTTGCTGAGCTAAATTCGATGCTTGATAGCATATAGAGTCTGCAAGAAATGTTGGTTTGCTTTTGACTGGCTCATGCTTCGAAACCTGAATTTTGCCCTTATTTTCAGTATATTCAATGATTTTTCGCATGCTGCTTATGGTTTCCACTGGATATTTACCTATCGAAGTTTCACCACTTAGCATAAGGGCATCGGCTCCATCGAGCACAGCATTGGCCACATCATTAGCTTCAGCCCTTGTAGGCCTGAAATTTATGATCATGCTTTCCATCATCTGTGTTGCTATTATAACAGGTTTTGATTTCTTTATGCACTTTTCGACAATTAATTTTTGAATGACAGGAACTTCATCAAAGGGGACTTCTACACCCAGGTCGCCACGTGCCACCATAATGCCATCGGCTAAGTCAATAATCTGATCTATTTCCGATAAGGCTTCAGGTTTTTCGATTTTCGCAATTACACCAGCATCACCTTTTTCGTTCTTAATAAGCTCTTTTAGTTCTAAAATGTCAGAAGCTTTTCGTACAAACGACATCCCAATCCAATCGACGCCTTGTTTGATCGCAAAAATTGCATCTGAAATATCCTTAGTTGTGAGACATGGCAACGAAACTTTGGTATCAGGAAGGTTTACTCCTTTTCTTGACGAGAGTGGCCCTCCATAAATGACTTTTGCTCTAACCTCATCATTTTTATTGGTTTCAATAACTTCCAATTTTATTTTGCCATCATCAATAAGGATTGCTTCCCCAACAACAACATCCTTTGGAAATGCCTGATAACTCATGTAAATATGGTCTTTGTTTCCCAAACACTTTTCTGTAACAAATGTGACAATATCACCGGGTGCTAACAAGATAAGATTGTTTTCAATTTCACCAACTCTGAGCTTTGGACCTTGCATATCGGCAAGGATTGAAACATTGGTTTCCATTTCCAGGTTTAACTCCTTAATTATGTTTATTAGCTTTAAATGCTCTTCCTTCGTGGAATGTGAAAAATTTAACCTAAAAACAGAGACACCCTCCTGAATCATTTGATTAAGAATATCTTTAGAAGATGATGAAGGGCCTAAAGTTGCAATTATTTTGGTTTGCGAATGCATCTGATACACAATTAGGTGTTTTGCATGAAATTATAGGATTAAACTTGGTTGGTTTGATCGGTTGCCTGTTCTTTTACTTTATAAATGGCATCTCGCAAATGTGCAGCATCACCAAGAAAATAATGATCAACAGGTTGTAGCGCATCGTCCAAATCATAAACAAGGGGAATTCCTGTGGGAATATTCAAATCCACAATGTCATTATCAGAAATATTGTCGAGATATTTAATCAATGCCCTCAAACTATTTCCATGGGCCACAATTAAAACCTTTTTTCGATTAAGAATGGAGGGTTTAATTGTTTTATGCCAATAGGGTAGAAATCGTTCAATTGTATCTTTCAAACTTTCCGTTGCAGGTAACAATGATTTATCTATTGTGCTATATTTCATTTCATTAATAGGATGTCGTTTATCAGCAACATTCAATTCCGGAGATCGGCTATTAAAACTTCTTCGCCAGAGCAACACTTGTTCTTCACCATATTTCACGATCGTTTCAGCTTTATTCAAACCTTGCAGGTTGCCGTAACTTTTTTCATTGAGCTTCCATGAACGATACACAGGAATCCACGCAAGATCCATTTCATCCAATACATTCCATAGGGTATGAATGGCTCTCTTTAATAACGAAGTATATGCCAAATCAAAGGTTAATCCTTCTGCTTTAAGAAGTTTTCCAGCACTTTTTGCCTGTACGGATCCTTTTTTTGTTAAATCAATATCGGTCCATCCGGTAAAACGATTTTCTTTATTCCATTCACTTTCTCCGTGTCTTAACAATACTAATTTCATGTTTCCTAAATATTTAGATTGTTTCAGAAAATTCATGCTCTTTAAGAATAATAGACCCATCTTCTACACCCAGATGCTTCGAGATGATTGGGCATTTTGTTTTTAGCAGGAAGAAAACCTGCCTATTACAATCAGACAATCCTTCGAAATTTCCTTGCCCTTTGCTTATTACAAGGTCTGAAGAGTTAAATATTTCGAGAAATTCAGGTGTGCTTTGATTGAGAATAATACCCGGAGACTTGCATCCAGAATCAAATAACTCAGCCACTTCATCCAAGCCTGAGGCAATGGCATCTTCCATGGTAACATCATTGATTATGGGGATGGAACGGACAGCATATTTTACCGGTTTTCTTAATTCTTTAATCAGAATTTTATCAAAAACAGATTCTCCTGCATTATCTCCAATAAAGAGAATACTCTCAGCTTTTTGTAAATGAGACTTAAAAGCATTATAATCAAAAACGGCAAATTCCTGTTTCAAAATATATTTCACATCCTTAACAATGTTAAATGATTTTTTAACTCCAAGATCAATAACATTACCAGCAATTGCTATTCTTATGGCAGTAAGCAGTTTATCAACAGAATCAGCCACTATTTTTTCCAATTCAGGATAAATGGCTTTTGTTTCTGAAATGTGTTGTTGCTTTATATGTTTGTAAGGATCCCGGACTCCGGTAACTTCACTCACAATACGATATACTTTCATTCCTATTTCAGCAGGTGTGGCATGCATTGAAATAGTACTTACCATTTCTCCTGTTTTATCCAGAATTAGTTTTATTTTCTTCTCGTCTGAAGTTGCCATTCGCCCTGCACGCAATGCTTGTTGCATAAAACAAGGAATACAATCAAGATATAGTTTCATTTTTCTGTTGTTAAGTCTGTGACCTTTTCATTCTTACACCTGTTACAATAATCCCAACTGGGATGTTAGTATTAATAAATATGAATGTTACTTCTCTTTTTGCATCCATCTCGCCGAATTAATCTTTGTATTGCCTGAAATATAGTTGGTATTATTAATATTGACTGACCGAATATCCTCAATGGAATAAAATGTTTTGGGATTAAAGTGGTTGAGAATAGCAATAACCTGATAAACAACTTTTCGTCGGGTTGTAACGAAGATTATATGAACCAAGCCGTTTTTCCCTTCAGCATCAATTGCAGTAGCTCCAAAACCTTTCTCTCTGAGGTTATTGATCAGAATGGTAGCATCAGTAGTGGTAATGATCCGAATGAGCCGTGTCCCGATGGCCAGTTTTTCTTCAACCATCAAGCCAACATAATTGCCTACGGCAAAACCCAAAGCATAGGCAATATAGGTTACGAAATTGTCCAGATTTGCCATAATCCGTGTTATGGCTACAAGCCAGATTAAAATCTCGAAAAAACCAAGAATGGGTGCCACTATTTTGTTTCCCCTGGTAAGAAATACAATGCGAAGCGTATCCAGGGTAACATCTGTTACTCTTGAAAAAAAGATCAGCCCTGGCAACAGACCATAAATAAACCAGTTGGAATCGATAAAGGTTGGCTCCATAATATTATATTTCCAGGCAAAAAGCACTACTAACATGAAGAATAAAAGGAATATTCATTAACCCTGATATCCTTTTAGCACCGCCTGTTTCGATGATTTTAGTGAATTGAAGTAACAGAAAGCTCTTTGCTATCCACTCTGATTAATCGTAAGCCTTATTCTTCATATAAAACAACAGGAGCATCTATGAAAATTGTACTTGCATTCTAATTTGAAGGGCTCCATTTCCAATCGCGTATTTCAGGCATATCCTGGCCATTTAAATTAATATATGCCCTGTGTTCCTTGAGTTTTTCCTCCATCATGCTTTTCAGTTTAGCCCCTTTATCTATTAATTGGGGCAACCGATTTATGACATCTATTACCAGGTGAAACCTATCGAGATCGTTGAGTACCAGATTATCAAAAAAAGTTGTTATCGTGCCTTCTTCCTTGTAACCCCGAACATGCATATTTTTATGATTTGTGCGGCGATAAGTAAGAAGATGGATTAGTTTAGGATACCCGTGAAAAGCAAAAATTATGGTTTTATCTTTCGTGAAAAGCTCATCAAACTCGGTATCTGATAAGCCATGAGGATGCTCTGTGCTGGATTCAAGTTTCATCAGATCAACTACATTAACCACCCTTATTTTCAGGCCGGGTAA
>JAABRR010000056.1 GCA_011390785.1 Sphingobacteriia bacterium | reverse complement strand
CGATTATTTTATTATAGTCTATGTTTATCCCCATTTTTCCTGTAATCATGGTTCGGATTTCTTTCGCTATTTTCATTGCATTTTCGACCTTGTCTTTTGATAGAAAAATTGTTTTATTGGGGTATCTTACTTCTACCGCATAACTTTGAAGTTCACTTACAATTTCAAAATAAGTTTCAAATTCTGGGTCTTCGGGCACTATTAGCTCAAGAAGGTATATTAAATCATGTGAAAATCGAAAAGCCATTGATTTGAAAATCAGGTAAGATTTTAAATACTTTTCCACTGCTTGTTGGCAATGAAATGTCACAGTATCAAGATATTCCGGGATATGCAAATAGGTTACTTTGGCTGTCCCTAAATCATGGTCGCCTTTAATAATCCATTGTTTTGCTGTTTCAATCGGTTTTTCGTTCATACACTGTTTTTCCTGAGTTTAGAACTTCATAAACAAAACTGTATTTTTCATCCTTCTCATTTTCTACTTCATTGGGCGTATAAACGATTAAATCCATTGGTACTTGAGAACCAAATAACATTCTTCTCAATTGGATTGTTCTTTCAGGGCGCGGAAGTTCACTGTCCTTGATAACAAAAATATCAATATCACTATCTTCTGCAGCTGTTCCGATGGCATAAGAACCAAACAGAATGATTTTTTCAGGATTGTATCCAGAAGCAATCTTCTTAACGATTTCTAATATTGTATTTTCTGTAATCATCTGGCTAATATACGATTTTTTCTGATTTAACGTACCATGCTGATTTATAGTGCCTGGGTTGAAGCCAACGAAACCATATCACCAATCACCGTTATGCATTATTATAGCAAATTATTCATTCCCTCCCTTCAATCAATAGTAACAGATCAGCCTACAGAGCATCGGGTTTCTTCTATATACGTGGATTGGGGTTCGTCTTCCATTCTATTCTACTCTCCGATCCCCTAAATTGTTTTGCCATGATGTTTGAAATATTTCGTTCTAACCGGGCTTTTTTGACTGTTAATTGAATGCACCAAATATAGGTAATTATTTAACAGATAATGGCAGGTGTTAAAATAATTACTAACAGGTTTTGAACAGATTGGAGCTGGAAGCTGGAAGGGGGAAGTCGAAAGTTAACAGTTGAAAGTCAACAGTTGAAGGTCCACAGTCGAAAGTTGGGAGTCGGAATGAACCGGAGATTCCTTGTCTTTACAAAGTGGGTTTTTTGTTAGAAAGTTTATAGGTTCCGGTTATGCAATTACGATTTTGGGGGGTTAGGGTTGGGGTGGTGTGGGAGGCGTTCCGAGTCAGTTTAGCTGGCGGGGAGGGCTGATCGATTGGCAATAGTATTTTTCAATGATTTATTTAATTTCTCAATATATTCTTTTCGTTCAAGCAATTGGCTGATATCCGCCTCAAATGTTTTGGTTTTGTTTAATTTCGGAAATGCTAATCTATTTTTAGCAATTGAATTAGAAATCAAAATATTGAAGTAATTATAAATTAAGATTATTTTTTGCAAAATATCGGTTTCAATAATTTCGAAGCCAATTTTTTCAGCGGTTCTTTCATTTAGTATGTAGCTCGTTCCCCGAATTTTTATTCGCTCATCCTTTTTGTGTTTTTCTATAAGAGATAATATTCCAACAATATACTGATGGATTATAAAATCTGTCCTTTGTTTTCCATTCATTTTTTTATCAATTACGAAATAGTAATCAAATAAAGTTCCACCATGAATTTTGATAAGTCCGTTTTTGGGTTTTTCTGTAATGAATAAAGGTGAATAATAAATCATCCTACCTCTCTTCTTTAAAGAAGGCATATCGAAGAATGGTGCAATTATGGACAAAGTTATTGTAAAGGTTAAAGCTCCAATCAGGTATATTTTAAGATAGATTGAAACTATAATTGACAGAGCTATAATTGCAAGAGATAATACCGCTATCAGAATTAGAATTCTATTTTGCTCTTTTTTACTCTTATTATAAAATCTATGATTCAATTTGGATGAAATGTTTTTCATATTATAGCTAACGAAAGCATACCACCAATTGTTTCTATGCACTTAAGTCATTTAATCAATCATTCCATTCTATCAATAGCAACAGATCAGTTTACAGAGCATTGGTTTTCTTCTATTTAGTGGCTTGGGGTTCTTCCATTTTATTCTACTCTCCGATCCCCTAAATTGTTTTGCCATGATGTTTGAAATATTTCGTTCCAACCCGGGCTTGTTTGACTGTTAATTGAATGTGCCAAATATAGGTAATTATTCAACACATGATGACAATACGGTAAATGCCATTTTTTAATCTATATGATATTGATACAGTTTAAATTTCTCTTACCAAAACAACATTGGATTACAACTTTAAGTTTTTAGTTAAAAAAAATCACTCCTTAATCGAACTCCTGTAAAGATACACACAAAGCAATGAAAACATTAAGATGCCAACATACTGAGCACCGTTTGATTCCATCCAATGAGCTGCTTCCAGATTGAGTCCGCCAAATTTCATAATAGCGCTAATCACTCCCATGAGCGCGCCACCGGCAATAAAACCACTGGCGATAAGGGTTCCTTTTTCGCGCCGACGGGTATTGATTGTCTCTTCTTTGCTTCGGGTAGCAACATAATGGGCTATGATACCGCCCACCAGCAGCGGTGTATTCAAACCAATGGGAATAAACATACCCAGGGCGAAAGCCAGGGCAGGTACACCCAGCATGGTGAGGATCAGAGAGAGAAAAGCACCGGCACCATAGAGCAACCAGGGAGCAGAACCGCCTGTCATCATGGGTTCAATAACTGCTGCCATGGCATTGGCCTGTGGAGCTACCAGGGCACCTTCACCTTTAAAGCCATAAGTCTGGTTAAGGATGATGATTACACCACCCACGGTAGCAGCAGAAACAACGGTTCCTAAAAATTTCCAGCCTTGCTGTTTGTAGGGAGAAGATCCGAGCCAGTAACCAATTTTCAGGTCGGTAATAAAACCACCGGCCATGGCCAGGGCTGTGCATACTACTCCCCCAATAATTAATGCAGCCACCATTCCTGATGTACCGCTTAATCCGGCAGCTGCCATCACCAATGATGTGATAATAAGGGTCATGAGCGTCATTCCCGAAACAGGATTGGTACCCACAATAGCAATGGCATTGGCGGCAACCGTGGTAAAAAGGAAGGAAATGACCATAACAATAACAAGGGCAATAAGTGCATGACCCAGATTCTGAACCACTCCAAACTGGAAGAAGATAAAAATCAAAACTGCGGTAAGCAATATACCTCCTACGATAATACTCATGGGTAAATCGCGACGGGTACGCAAATTATTGTCGCTGTTTGCGTGTTTGCTGAAGGTTTCTTTCACAGCAAGTTTAATGGCAGTTTGTATAACCTTTGATGAACGAATAATACCAATTACACCGGCCATGGCAATACCGCCAATACCAATCATTCTGACGTATGAGTTAAAAATAATTTCAGGAGTGGCCCCGGCCAGAGCAGCATCGCCGCCAAACATGGCGGCAGCATGGGCAATAAGCGGGATGATAACAAACCAACCCACAAAAGAGCCGGCAGTAATAATAACGGCGTACTTCAAACCAATAATGTAGCCCAGGCCCAGAATGGCTGCACCAACGTTGAGCTTAAAAACGATCTTGGCTTTGTCGGCCAGCACTTCGCCGTAAGGCAATACGCGGGTGGAGAATTCTTCGGCCCACCAGCCAAAAGTGGCAATGATAAAATCATAAATCCCGCCGATAAGTCCACTAAACAACAGTACTTTGGCCTGACTTCCACCCTTTTCGCCAGACACCAGCACTTCGGTAGTTGCCGTTGCTTCGGGAAAAGGAAATTTGCCATGCATCTCAGCAACAAAATACTTCCGGAAAGGAATGATGAAGAGAATACCTAAAAAACCACCCAGCAAGGACGAAAGAAAAACCTGGTAAAAATGGGCTTCCAGATCAAGGATATAGAGTGCCGGAAGGGTAAAGATAGCACCTGCCACAATTACACCCGAACTGGCACCAATAGACTGGATTATTACATTTTCGCCCAGTGCATTTTTCCTTTTGGTGAGCGCTGATAATCCAACAGCAATTATGGCGATGGGAATAGCTGCTTCAAAAACCTGCCCGATTTTCAGCCCCAGGTAGGCAGCAGCAGCCGAAAAGATCACTGCCATCAACAATCCTAACGAAACCGATCGAAAATTTACTTCCGGATAGATTTTGTCAGGTGCCATTACCGGAATAAACTCCTCACCCGGCTGCAATTCTTTGTAGGCGTTATCCGGTAACCCCTTGATTACATTATTGTTATCTTCCATAGTGTTTTGATTTGTTTTAAAAATGGGTACATATAGGGTTTGCCTGCGAAAAGGCGGCCTAAAATAGGTAATTCTGTTCAAATAAACCAACAATATTTCTATTTATCAACAAAACAAAATAAGGAGTGAAAGCTCCCTGTTTTGTAGGTTGTTAACCCGGAAGTCTGGCTGAAAAACAATAAAAAAGTTGAAATTCTGTTATTGCAGCATTCAAAAAAAAATCCACCACTTGCAGCAATTAAATACGATCCTTCGTATTCGGAACATCCTTTTTAATCAATTCGGAATTTCACCATAGTTAAATTAAAATAAAACTACAGAGTCATGAAAAATCTAATTCTTATCTCCTTTTTATTTATTACAATATTGGTATTTAATATTTCCTGCGAAAAAAACGATGACCAAAAGACCATAGATACAGAACAATTAATTGGCCACTGGATTAATCCTGTTTATATTGATACTGTTTTGAAATTTGAAAAAGCCAATTCATTAAAGGATAATGATTATGGAATTTCGTTTGAAACAGACCAGGTTTTCATTGAAAGAAAAAATTCGGGATGGTGCGCCACTCCACCTATTGCCTATGCAGATTTTAATGGAACCTGGTCAAAACAAGATTCACTCCTAACCATAACTGTTGGATATTGGGGAGGAATGGCTGATTATCAATGGAAAATACTGGCAATAGACAATAACCATTTAACAATTTACAAGATGGACGAAGAATATCACAACACAGGTTTTTAAACCTGATGAGAGAAAGGGTACTGACTTTTAATTATCTCCCGGGGGTAAAAAAGCTATTGACGAATCAATTCACTAATGTCTGAAATGATCTTTTTGGCCAGAGCTTCAGACTTTACTTCATTATCGCTTTCGGCGTAAATCCTGATGATGGGTTCTGTGTTTGACTTGCGCAGGTGCACCCACTCCTGGTTGAAATGAATTTTCACTCCATCCGTTTTGTCAATAGATTGTTTGTGGTATTTTGCAGATATGGCATCCAAAATATTTTCCAGATCAATCCCTTTGCTCAACTCAATTTTATGCTTTGAAATAAAATAATCCGGAAGTTCTCTTTTAAGTCCTGCAACGGTTTTCTTAGATTTTGCCAGGTAGGTTAAAAACAAGGCAATACCGGTAAGAGCATCACGACCGTAATGAATGGGAGGATAAATAACCCCTCCATTTCCTTCTCCACCAATAACAGCATTTACCTGCTTCATTTTTTCCACTACATTGATTTCACCCACTGCAGATGGAAAATATTCACCTTCATGCTTAAGTGTTATATCCTTAAGTGCTTGCGTAGAAGATAAATTACTTACCGTATTTCCCTTTTGATGGTTCAAAACATAATCGGCCACAGAAACCAATGTATACTCTTCTCCGAACATTTCACCATCATTACATATTATAGCCAAACGGTCCACATCCGGATCAACGGCAAAACCAACATTGGCATTTGACTTGGCAATTTCTTCAGATATTATACTGAGATTTTCCGGCAGTGGTTCTGGGTTATGCGGAAACAACCCGTTGGGATCGCAAAACAATTCCGTGATTCTTTTTACACCTAATGCTTCGAGCAACATGGGTACTGCAATACCTCCTACAGAATTAACTGCATCAACTACAACATGAAAATTTGCGGCAGCAATGGCATCAGCATCAACAAGGTCAAGTTCAAGTACCTTTTCTATATGCATTTCAAGTGCATTATCTTCGTGGTGATACCGTCCAATTTTTTCGACAGTGGCGAAGGAAGTATCACTGCTATCAATAAATGCCATCATCTCCTCCCCTTGCCGGGTATTAAGAAATTCGCCCCTTTCGTTGAGTAATTTCAGGGCATTCCAGTTTTTAGGATTATGACTGGCAGTAATAATGATACCCCCATGGCACTTATATTCTCTTACACCAATACCAACTGTTGGGGTAGGCACCAGGCCAGCATCCATTATGTCAATGCCCATTAACTGCAAAGTACCGGTAACCATTTTATTAACAACAGGCCCGGAAATCCTTGCATCACGGCCTATCAATACCTTAATTCGTTCATCAGGGTTTCGGCTCTGTAACCAACTACCATAAGCAAGGCTAAATTTAACAATATCAGACGGACTGAGGCCATCTCCTGCTTTTCCGCCCAGGGTTCCTCTAATTCCGGAAATAGATGTTATAAGTGTCATGAAAATTTTGTTTTAAAAGAGTAACAAAGATACTGCTTTAAATACCCCTGGCAACAATATTTTGTAGCTAAGTGATATTTTTTTTTCTTTGAGACTTTAAAAATACAGTTTTGTTTGGTAAATATTGGATGTTACATTACTTAGAATAACATTAAAATAAATCTTAACCAGATAAAAAAACAAGGAGAATTGAACATCACAAGCATTTCCTAATAAAGCATTAAAAAAGGAGTATTTATATATTTTAACTTCATTTCTTTGTTGCCATCCATTTATATAGAAAATCAACACATGAAATCCATTGAAAATATTTGCGTATGTACAAAAAATTTGTATTTTTGACCTGCTTATCTTATTTATTACAAATAAAATGTTAAACAAAATGGAACGAGGCACAGTAAAGTTTTTTAATGAAAAAAAGGGTTATGGTTTTATCGTTAATGATAGCAACCAAAATGATGTATTTGTGCATCATTCAGGTCTTATTGACAAGATAAATAATGATGATGTAGTTACTTTTGAAATTGCAGAGGATGAAAAAGGGAAAAAGGCGATAAACGTCAAAAAAGCTTAGAATCATATCATATCCATACCCGAATAAGCCCTGTAAAAATAATTTTACAGGGCTTATTTGATTATGGGACCATCTATTTGGAAATATCCGCCAGTCAATGCCTTTTAGCGGTAAAATGAAAGTATTGCCATAACAAAACATCATATAGAAAATTTGGGTAAATTCGCAAAAAATTACTGATGAATGAACTACTTCCAGGCAGACAATCTTAGCAAATCATACGCAGAAAAACTATTATTCGAGAACATAAGCTTTGGCATAGATATGGGCCAGAAAGTAGGCCTTATAGCTCGAAACGGAGCAGGAAAAACCACCTTGCTCAACATAATGACGCAAAAAGACATTCCCGATTCCGGCAACTGTAATTTCAGAAAAGGTATTAGGGTAGCATTTCTGGAACAGAATCCTGAATTTGCTCCACAACCATCAGTAATTCAAACTATTCTTAACGATGACAGCCCGCTGATTTCCACCGTAAGAGAATATGAAAAAGAGTTACAGAAACACGAAAAAGAACCTGAAACAGCCAATACTGAAAGGCTTCAGAAACTCATCAGCAAAATGGATGAGCTCGATGCCTGGAATATGGAAGCACGTATCAAGCAAGTCCTTTCCGAATTAAAAATTGATGACTTCGACCAACCTATTGGCCAGCTTTCAGGAGGGCAAATAAAAAGAGTTGCCCTGGCAAAAATTCTGATCGAAGAGGCTGACTTTATTATCATGGATGAGCCTACCAATCACCTGGATCTGCAAATGATTGAATGGTTGGAAGATTACCTGAACAAGCAAAAACTTACCCTGCTACTTGTTACTCATGACCGCTACTTTCTGGATAGTGTTTGCAATGAAATACTCGAACTTGCCGAGGGCAATATTTATCGCTACAAAGGTAATTATGCATACTTTCTTGATAAAAAACAGGAGCGGGAAGATGCCTTCATGGCCAATACAGAAAGGGCTAAAAACCTGCTTCGTAAAGAAAGTGAATGGATGCGCAGGCAACCCAAGGCCCGCACAACCAAATCGAAAGCGCGTATAGAAGCCTTTCATAAACTTAAAGATTTAGCATCTCAGCAATTAAGCACCCAAAATACCCAGATAATTATGCAATCGGCCCGGATGGGTAAAAAAATTCTGGAATTGGAAAAAGTTTCCAAGAAATTTGACGAAAAACAAATTATCCACGATTTTTCTTACATCTTCAAAAGAAAGGAGAAAACTGGCATTGTAGGGATGAACGGAACCGGCAAAACCACCCTGCTCAATATTATTACGGGTAAACTTGTATCCGACACAGGCAGTGTAACTACCGGAGAAACCATTCAATTTGGGTATTTTACGCAGGATGATATTCAGGTTAATGACAACAAAAAAGTAATTGATGTAATAAAGGATATTGCTGAAAGTATTTCCATCGGAAAAGGTGAAAGTTTAACTGCATCGCAATTCCTTATGCATTTCAGCTTTCCCTATGCCGCGCAAAATGATTTTGTGAGAAAGCTTAGTGGTGGCGAAAAAAGAAGGCTACACCTGCTTACCGTTCTTATGAAAAATCCGAACTTCCTGATTTTGGATGAACCAACCAACGACCTTGATATTCATACCTTGAATGTGCTGGAAGATTTTCTGGAAGATTTTCCCGGATGCCTGATCATCGTTTCGCACGACCGATATTTTCTTGATAACCTGGTAGATCATATTTTTGTTTTTGAAGGAGATGGAAAAATCAAAGACTTCCCTGGCAATTATACTGAATACAAAGAAAAAAAAACTACTGAAAAGTTATTAATTAAAAAGGAAGAAAGAACGGTTGTTGAAAAACCACAATTAAAGACTGAAGATAAATCCAGAAAACTTACTTTTAAAGAAAAAAAAGAGCTTGAATCACTGGAAGAAGAAATAAGCTTGCTTGAAACACAAAAGAAAGAACTTTTAACAAACCTGAACTCAGGGAAGCTTTCGTCAGTTGAATTGGTAGAAACTTCTGATCAATACGCTGATGTGGATAAATTACTGGAAGAAAAAGAATTCCGATGGCTGGAGCTATCTGAAAAGATGTAATTTAATCCGGCAGGATGAGATATTATCAAAAAACATTTTATAAATCGAGTAGTAGGAAAATAAAGTAGTTTTCCTCCTACTTTATTTTCCTACCTCTCACACCACCTTACATGCGGTTCTCTTATACGGCGGTTCCTTAATTTACAATCCTGACTTTTCGATTGTAATCCGATAGAAAAACGTTACCTGCGTTTCTTAGCCTGTCGTTGGTGATACTGTAGATAGAATATAGCTGCCAGCAACACGACAGTAACTCTTTATGGTATTAGCCCATTCCCATGCCTTGGATTTCTTTACTCCAGGTATAATGAAGTTGGTGAGTTTGGTCTTATTCGTTTCCAATTTTTCCTTATAACCATTCTTAACCTTCGGCGGTAACATTATCATTTGAAAAAATTGATTCAACTATGCAAATTATCCCCATTAAGATATTTTTTTCGCAGGTTATTTTTATTAAATATTTCCTGGTTTTTGTTTCTGCTGGCTTGTTGATTTTTTTGCAATGAACGATAAAATTCCATTTAATGTTTTTGCGCTCTTATATCTATTTTTTGCCACAAATGCACGAATATGTTTTTCATTCGTGCATACGTGGCTATTCATTATTTTAGGTTTTTCAGGTTCGCATGATTGACTGCCCAAATCTTCAATTTATCTCAACAGGCCATCTCATGCCCCTTATGCAGCGTTAATTTTTTACCGTATAATTTGTGAAATTATGTTATTTTTGATTTCTTTGTTTTAGGAAAACAAATACTCAATTCAAAAGTAACTGCATATGCAAAAAATTACCTCCCTGTTCATTCTTTTTTGGGCAATAGTGCAAATCTCCTCTACTCCTGCTAATGCACAAAACATCCTGGTACTACAGCTTCCCGATCCCTGTTTTAACAGCAGCACTCCTTTCATTCCGGCACAAATCACCAACCCTTTTCAGCTTACCATCAGCCCAAATCCTGCCAAAGATGAAATAACGCTCACTGTTTCTCACAAAGAAACCATTGGCTTGATAAAAATTCACATAACGGATATCAAAGGTGTTGCTATTGCTGATGAGCAATATTTTTCATCCCATCAAAAATGGATCAACACCCTAAATATAAGCCATTTACCTAAAGGGATATACGTGGTTTCAGCGCATAGAAACGGGCAAATTGTCAGTCATAAAATCATCAAACAATAAATCCGGCAAGCATGAATAAGGCTAAGGTAATTTCCCTGTTGATCATCTTTACTACCGTATCAGTGCAACTTGCCGGAGCACAATCCGTAATCGACGTTTGCGCCACCAGCCCTATAACGATAAAAACCGGCAACTACCAATACGGCACCATTCAGTGGGAACAATCAACCGATAATGAACACTGGGTTCCGGTTGCCCATGCGCACGACTCTGTGCTGGAAGTTTTGCCTGAATACAGCACCTACTACCGCGCTATGGTGAAATTTCCTGATTGCCCGCCGGTGTTTTCAGAAGTTTCTTTTGTGCAGCTTCCACCCCGTGCCATTGCCGGCACCGATAGGATCGTCTCGGGCAATTCTGTTATGCTTCAGGCCAATGAGCAGCCCGGGGCACTGGGTTTCTGGGAAATCATGGGTGGAGATAATGGCAATTTAACGGATGTCTATAACCCCAACGCATTTCTTACCGGGACAGATTCTCTCTATACCCTTACCTACACCCTTACCAATGCATGCGGAAGCCATACCGATACGGTGGCTATCAGGTTTCGGGAAACCATTTTCAACGAAAATATAGCGGTGGTAGATACCATTGATATTTTGCACAGCACACCCCGCCAAAGGGCCGAAGGAACCTATATCATTGAGTTTTTTGATCCGCTGCCCGAAATTGAAGAAAATACCCTGATTATAGGCATGGGAGATGGCGGTTATTTGCGTATGGTAGAATCCTTTTCCGCAGATGATAATCTTTACACCATCCAAACCCGGCAGGCCGACCTGGAAGACCTGATTGTTTCAGGTCCTCTTAACCTGGGAGATGTTCTCAACATGGAAAATCTTTCAGAAACCGAGAAGTCAATGGCCAATATCCGACGGATCAACCGCATGCCCACGCGTGCTGAACTTCTTTCTGACCCCGCTTTTCGCCCTAATTCTATTTCCTTTTATCCTATAGCACAAAAAACTGAATACATTCTGCCTGAAGGTCAACATCATACAAAGACTGACCCCTCTTCCGATCCGCTGGTTTCCATTGATTTGGAGTATCCTTCACTGATTGATGCATATGGTTTCGAACTGGCACTCTCAGGAAAATATACCTACAGCCCCAATTTTGTTGCCGATCTGGATTATGGTGTGCTGGGACTTAAAGATGTAAAGTTGGGATCGGTTAATGCCACAGAAACCAAAAACTTTAAAATCTCCCTGGATGTAACAGCCGGTGCATCCATCCCTACACAGGAATTCTCTTTCGCATCCATCACAAAATATTACCTGGTAATAGTGGGTGCAGTGCCGGTTGTGGTAGATGTAAATTTTCAGATCAACGGAGAGTTTGATGCCTTTGCCGGTGGTGCCATCAATATCTCGCACGAAATTACCGAAACCAACCAGTCCAATGCCTACATCCAATACCGGGACAAAGCCTGGAGCTATGTTTACAGCAAAACCAGCCAATCGGCAGTAAAAAACAATTTTGCCGTAAATGCCCAGCTGGAGCAGAATTTCTCCATCGGGCCTGTTCTCAGCTTTAAGGTTTATAGCGTATTAGGCCCGTATCTCGATTACAAATTTGAAGAAACCCTGAAACTTTGCGTCAATACCGATTTGAACTGGCGGGCCAATCTTGACCTGAAAACCAATTTCAAACTGGGCACCAAAGCCACCATTCTGGGTAAGGAACTGGTGGACTTTTCGCGCAGCTGGCCGCGGCCTCTTTACAGCTATACCTATCCGCACAGCATGGAGATCTGGTCGGGGAACAGCCAAACCTACATCCCCGGCGAACCGCTCGAATTCAATCCCAAAGTGAAAGTGAAGGCCAACAACGGGGTTTCACTACCCTTTGCCAGGGTATTGTTCAGGGCCAAACCGAAAGAAGAAATTACCGACAGCATTATTCTAACCAATGCCATTGGCATAGCAGAAACCCAATGGACACCATCAGACACCCTAAAAAGCCAGCTGGAAGTTTTCGTACTCGACTGCGACAACAAACCCATTGAGCAAGTCCCGGTAGTATTTGTGGCGTATGCCGATACTACTGATATCTGTCGCACATCAGCGCTGGAAGTAAGCGTAGAGCAAACTGACACCATTCTGACACCACAGGCACATCTGGGCTCACCACCCTATCTTTATGCTGTGGATGATTCCGGCTTTTTGCCCGAACCGCCCGAAGTGGTGGCTGTACCCGGAGAAACCTATCTTTTCAGGGTTCAGGATAACGACCAGTGCCTGGCATCTGTTTCCTACCTTGTTCCCGATCCATGCATTGATACCGATCTCGCCCTGGATGTAGTGTTAATTGGAGATACCGTTACGATAGAAGTCTCCGGTGGCCTTCCACCCTACACCTACTCAACCGATGGAGAGAATTTCTCATCCGAAATTCCCGAACTAACCCATTCCATAGGCAATGTATATTATTTTGAAGTGAAAGACAGCTACGAATGCGTTGCATCGGCCTGGTTTGCCGAGCCGGATGCCTGCGATGATTTCGGGCTGGGTTTCGACTGGGTGTTAACAGACA
>JAABRR010000055.1 GCA_011390785.1 Sphingobacteriia bacterium | reverse complement strand
AACAACGTAGAATTGATTAAGTTTGGATGGAAATCGAAAGCCAAAATTGCGGGGTCACATTGAACGATCCCGGCAGCTTAAGGGCCGGTAAGTTATAATTTTTTAGTCGTCCGACGACTGGAAATCTTGGGACGACGAGTTCACCAAGGGTTGTGTTCTCGTCGGACGACTTCCAGTTCGTCCCACGAGTATCAGCCAAAGCCGGTGCATGTGACGGGGCCGCTTTGAGCAACCCTATCACTGAAAAGAATCGTGAGTGGTGATTTTGCGCTGGAAACTACACATTACCCCTGATCAACACCCTGCACCAGCGCCAAAATCATCGTGCGCACCTAACCCGGGGTTCGCACCCCGGGCTAATCATATTTAACCCCACTGGGGTTATTCTCTTGGTTAAAAGGCAGTTAAGTGTGTTTTCATTCAGCACGTCTTCGGTCTTCATCAAACTTCCTCCCCTCCCCGAAATTTAACATACTTCCCCGCACCTTTCACAAATATTATATTTACATTTGATCTGTTTATTTTATGTAAACCAAAAACATATTACCTATGGAAAAGGAATAAACCATTGAAATTCAGCAATCCGGTTCAAAAAAGAAAGCAAAGGAAAAATATTAGGGAGATAAAGAACTGAAGACAACCGCACCCTAACTGCTTTAAAAGTATTCTCATACAAGCCTTGTATTCTTATGCAATCCATTGGTAAGGACTTAAAAATTTAACTTACTATTTAAGATTTACAAAAAAAGAAAAAAATAGCACTAATGAAAAACACAATATTGATTTTAATTTTTATGGCAGCTTTTCTGGCAAGGGGGCAGGAGTTTAGTTTTCGAATGTATTTTGAAGATTCGGCAGGGAATAAAGATTCAATAAGTATCGGTTATGATTTGAATGGTTCCAGAGATAGCATTCTATCTCAATTCAATGAAATTAACATTGCTGATTCTACCTACAATTTAAAGTTAGATGTAAGAATCACAAATCAGTCAGATATAAATATGGGCAATTATAATCATGCATTATTTCATACTAAAGACAAAACGATACGATATTATTGCCCTTTTGATGGATTTTGGTTTATAGAAAACCCATTTGTAAATATTGATATCTATACCGAAAACTGGCCTGTTACGGTTAGCTGGGATCAGGATGCTTTTATGGAAGATTGTCTCTCCGGAAGTGTGTTTACTCCTATGCATCCCAGAGGTTGGTGGGATGCAGGAAGTTATTATTCGAATTTCGGGAGAATCCTGATGAAGGATCAAAATCAACATTCCTTTACAAGTAACTACCCATCAAACTGGACTGATTACCTAAATGATTTTATGGATGGAAATTACTACACGATTGATGGATTGGAAAACCCAATCTCAACTTTTAGGTTTGCATTTGGTAATTATGACCTTGTTTCACTTCAGACAGGCTATTTGAAAAGCTTAACTGATATCGCGATATATCCAAATCCTACAAAAGGCAAAATGTTTTTAATTGATAATTCTTTCCTACAACGGGTTGAGCATGTAATTGCATTTGATAACTCAGGGAAAAGATTTGATTTGATGTTTGATGAAAATGGAATAGACCTACACCATCTTGGCAGTGGTTTTTATTTAATTCAGTTTGTTTACTCTGATGGCATGGTCGTATCAAAAAAGATATTAAAACAATAACATGGATGTTTATTGATTCTTTTGGTATTTTGGTAAACCCGGTAGTAGCAACCTTCAATCCAACCCTTGACAGCCTGTTACGGATATCAGCCATATGAAGGGTAACCAACTGCTCACCCACCCTTTTAACGGCAAGCAGCTTACCGTTCGGAAGACTTAATTACTTTCTTACTGGGGTTGAAATTCCCATGCTTTTGCAAACCTATCCTTTCCAAAAATATCCTTTCTTATTTCAACATTCTTGAATCCCAGGGAAAGAAATAATTCAATGGTTTCGCTCCCCAAGGCTTCGTTAATTTCCACATAGAGTTTTCCACCCGGTTTAAGAGCCTTTCCGGCAATTAGCCCGATAGCCCGATAAAACAAAAGATGATCATGATCCGGCACAAACAAGGCCAGATTGGGTTCGTAGTTCAAAACATTGTTCTTCATCAAAGCCTTTTCACTTTCCCTTATGTAGGGTGGATTGCTTACCAATACATCAAAATCGGTTGCCGGTACTTCATCCATAAGAACATTATGATGAATAAATGTTACCTGGCACAGATTCGTTGCTGCATTCTTTTTAGCCACATCCAAAGCATCCGCGCTGATATCGCTTGCCCACACTTCCGATGATGGGAGTTCCCTGGCCAGACTAAGGGCTATAACACCGCTTCCGGTTCCAATATCCCAGATCTTCAATTTATTATTTTTTACCGGTAAAGCCTTACTATCATCCAGAATCCATTGCACCAGTTCTTCCGTTTCGGGGCGTGGAATGAGAACCGACTCATTTACATCCAAAGTCAGATACCTGAAATGTCCTTTGCCGGTAATGTGCTGAACCGGCACATCTCTTAACAGCGTTTTGATGATCTTATAAAGAGCCACAATATCCGATTCGGTTAACCTCTGGTCTTTTTGGGTAATCAATTGCAGTGAAGTTACCTGGAAGCAATGCTCAAATACGATTCCTGCCACAGATCTGGCTTCATGGGAATCATATTTCGATGCTATCTGATTGCAAAACCAAGAGAATGCATCTGCCAAAGTATTGCTTTTTAAACCTTTCATTCAGGAATATTTTTTTTAAAGTTAATAGAAGAAAAGCAAACACCCCTACCCTGGAACTCAAAATTTTGCCTTCCCAGGTGCTTCAGGTTTATACGTAGGTGTTTTTTCTGCTAATTACGGGTAAAAACTCAAAGAAACACGGAATTTTAAAAAGTACCGAAAACATAAAAAAACCCCGTGAAATCAATCACAGGGGTTCTCTTCATGTTGTTTTTGCTTTTGTTTTGTGGCAGTAAAATTAAGATTTTTTTTTAATATCCTAAAAGAATCTATTTTTTTTTACCACAAATACAAGTGATAATTTAAACGAAACAATACTAAGTTGGGTTTCAATTTACTTCAGCAATATTTTTCAACAAAAAAAAATGTAAAAATATATCAATGCGCCAATCAACTGTTGTTCAGTATATTAAAAATCAAAAGCAGGTAATTATTGGTGTTGATAATCTTATTGGGTATTTCCTCAGAGCTCAGTTTCTAAGTGGTATATTTGCAAGTTAAATCAAAAACTGGTATGGAAACAAACTACAACGAAGATAGTATACGATCTCTTGAATGGGATGAACACATAAGGCTCCGTCCTGGAATGTACATTGGTAAACTAGGCGATGGCAGCTCTCCCGATGATGGTATTTATGTATTGATCAAAGAAATTATTGATAACTCGATAGATGAATACATCATGGGAAACGGCAAAACCATTGAAGTAAGCATCAACGATAAAATGGTTACGGTGCGTGACTACGGGCGTGGTATTCCGCTGGGAAAAGTTGTGGAATGTGTATCGCGTATGAATACCGGAGCCAAATACGAAGGCAAAGCCTTTAAGAAAACCGTTGGACTTAACGGTGTGGGTACCAAAGCGGTAAATGCTCTGTCGAGCCATTTCACCATTCAATCTATCAGAGAAGGAAAAACAAAAATTGTCCGCTTCGAAAATGGCAGATTGTCAGAAGAATCTGGCGAAGAACTTAATAATGGCCGCAAAGGAACCAAGGTAAGTTTTGTTCCCGACGAAGAAATTTTTGGAAAATACCGTTATATCGACGATTACATTGAGAAAATGTTGTGGAACTATGTCTTCCTCAACAAAGGACTTACCATCCACTTCAACGGGGCAAAGCTTCATTCAGAAAACGGTTTGCACGACCTGCTTACCCGCAATATCGATACCCCCATGATCTACCCCATCATCCACCTTCAGGAAGATGATCTGGAATTCGCCTTTACCCATAGCGCTACCCAGTATAGCGAAGAATATTTCTCTTTTGTAAACGGACAGCATACTACCCAGGGTGGTACCCATCAAAATGCTTTCCGCGAATCACTTACCAAAACAATCCGCGACTTTTACAAGCGCGATTTTGATTCCAACGACATCAAAACATCCATCATTGTTGCCCTTAGCATTAGGGTAAATGAGCCGGTTTTTGAATCACAAACCAAAACAAAACTGGGTTCGCAATACATGGATGGAAACGATAAAGGGGTTACTATACGCAATTTTGTTGCCGATGTACTGAAACGCAGGCTGGATAACTACCTCCACATGAATCCCGAAACCGCCGATGCACTGCTGAAAAAGATCCTGCAAAGTGAACGCGAACGCAAGGATATGGCCAGCATTAAGAAACTGGCCAAAGAGCGGATGAAAAAGGTAAGTCTGCATAACAAGAAACTCCGCGACTGCCGCATCCATTACAGCGATAACCACGAGCGACGTTTGGAAACTACCTTATTCATCACCGAGGGCGATTCAGCATCAGGTAGCATTACCAAAGCCCGTGATGTAAACACCCAGGGAGTATTCAGCCTGAAAGGAAAACCACTCAACTGTTTCGGTCTTACCAAAAAAATCGTTTACGAAAACGAAGAGTTCAACCTGTTGCAGGCTGCTCTCAATATTGAAGATGGCCTGGAAGACCTTCGCTACAACAACATTGTAATTGCAACCGATGCTGATGTAGATGGAATGCACATCCGCCTTTTGCTGATTACATTCTTCCTGCAGTTTTTCCCCGATCTGGTGCGCAACGGCCACCTTTACATACTGCAAACTCCCCTTTTCAGGGTACGCAACAAGAGCAAAACCATCTATTGCTACTCTGAGCAGGAACGCCGCGATGCAATGGAGGAGCTTAAAGGTAAACCGGAAATAACCCGCTTTAAGGGGTTGGGAGAGATATCTCCTGACGAGTTCGGCAATTTCATTGGAAAGAGTATTCGCCTCGATCCCGTTCTGCTGCAAAAAGACCACAGCCTGAAAGAGATGCTCGAATTTTATATGGGAAAAAATACCCCTGACCGGCAAAATTTCATTATCGATAATCTGAGGGTTGATTTGGATCTGATTGAATCTTAAGTTAATAATCCCCTTGGGTGGGGATTTTTTTTTATTACTATTTCGTTTTTGGAACCAACCCAAAGCGTTTTCCGGTAAGTGTTTAACCGAAATACTTAATATCAATAGAATCATCCCAAAAACACTGAATTATGAAAAAAGGTATCCAATTCATTTTTTTGTTATCACTGCTGGCAATTTACTCATGCAGCCATAAAACTAAGCAATTCGAAACCCAATGGGATAGTGCCGGGCAACAAACCTGGATCGGTCCTGATTTCTGGTCGAACCCCTTACAGGATTGGCAAATAAACAACGGAAGACTGGAATGCCTGGTTACAGATGCAAACCGCTCGGTTCATTTGATTACATGGATACTTTCAGAAAACGGAGATCAATTTTTGCTACAAACCGACATGGGATTTATTGAGCCATCCTCTGTTTCAAAGACAAGTGGCTGGGGTGGGTTTGAAATTGGCGCTTCGGGTCAGTTTAACGATTACCGGGACAACGCCGTTTATGGCAAAGGAATTCCGGCTGGCATTACCACATCCGGAAAACTGTTTATTGGAGATGCTACCCTTTCAGATGATGTAGAAAGTGAAAACGCTGTTCTGACAAGTATTACCGCTGGTGGGCTTACCCTTCGCATCGAAACCGGAGAAGTTACTGCCGATGAGATTGAGCTGATTTTAAGTGCGTTTGTAAAAGGCACGGAACAATTACTGGCGCAACATTCTGCACAGGTAAAAAAGGAAAACCTGGCAGGAAATATTGCTCTGAAGGCAGATTTGCAACAGGAAAATTCCAACAACAGCCGGATACCTTCGCTCTGGTTTGACAACTGGAAAGCAAGCGGTTCAAAGCTAGCCCACTATCCTGAGAGGAAATTCGGCCCTGTTCTTTTCACGCAATACACACGCAGCAAAGGAATAACAAAAATTACAGCCCAGTTTCCACCCCTGGGAGATCATCAGCCCCGCCAGGCATTTCTTGAATTTGCGTACCAGCCCGATCAATGGGAAAAAGTTGGAGAACAAACCATTGACCCAATGTCGTTTACAGCAACTTTTAAGGTAGATGTAAATGAAAACCCTACAGATATACCCTACAGAATAGTTTACAATTGGGTTCCGGAGGGCGGCAACACCGAAACAACAGATTACTATGAAGGGGTGGTTCGCAAAGACCCGGTTGACAAAGAAACCATTAAAGTAGCAGCTTTTACAGGCAACAACGATCTTGGGTTTCCCAATACCGAAGTTGTAACCAATGTTTTAAAGCATAATCCAGACCTGCTCGTTTATACCGGCGATCAGATTTACGAACCCCGCGGAGGTTTTGGCTATACGGTAAGCCCTGTTGAATTGGCAACACTTGATTATTTGCGCAAGTGGTATATGTTTGGATGGGAATACGGCGAAATGCTTCGGAGTATTCCTTCAGTTGCCATTCCTGACGATCATGATGTTTACCATGGTAATATTTGGGGAAGAGCAGGAAAAAAAGCCACTCCTAATCCTTCTGTTAAGGAATGGCAAGACGATGGTGGGTATAAAATGCCAGCAGAATGGGTTAACATGGTAGAACGAACCCAAACATCGCACTTTCCTGATCCTTTTGACCCTACTCCTGTGGACCAGGGTATTACTGTTTATTATACCGATATAAATGTAGGAGGAATCAGTTTTGCCATTATAGAAGACCGGAAATGGAAAACCAACCCTACTGCCGTGCTGCCTGATTTTCTGCAAATCAGCAATGGATGGCCCGAAAACAGCCGTTTTAACGATCCAAAGATTTTGGACTCTAAAGAAGCTGAATTATTGGGAACCCGTCAGGAAGAATTCCTAAACCACTGGGTGGCTGACTGGTCGCATCAAACCATCATGAAATCTTTAATATCACAAACCATATTTGCCACCATTGCCACTTTGCCCGATTCGGCTGTAAGCGATGTGGTTGTGCCCAGGCTAAGGATTACCCAACCCGGAGAATACCCGGAAAACGACATTCCAACACAGGATATGGATAGTAATGGCTGGCCCAAAACGGCACGCGACAGAGCCGTCAGGATTATTCGCAAAGGGTTTGCTTTTCATATTGCCGGCGATCAACATCTTGCCACTACCATTCAGTATGGAGTTGATGACTGGGGCGATGGGCCTTATGCCATCTGCGTTCCGTCGATCTCGAATTTCTTCCCACGAAGATGGTTTCCCAATGTGCCAGGCAAAAACCGGGAAGAAGGTGAACCTGTTTATCTGGGAGATTTTACCGACGGATTCGGCAACAAGGTAACTGTTGAAGCGGTTGCCAATCCTGTTGTAACCGGTATGGAACCGTCTCGGCTTTACGATCGCTCAACGGGTTACGGTATCATTCAGTTCAACAAAACAACCAGAGACATTGTAATAGAAAACTGGCCCCGCCATGTCGATCCGGAATCTCCTGATGCAAAACCATATGACGGTTGGCCTATTGTTATTCAACAAACAGACAACTATAACCGCGACGCTGTTGCCTGGCTGCCCGATCTTGTATTTTCAGGTACCGATCTTCCACCTGTTGTCAAAGTGATTAGCGAAGAAGACAATGAATTGGTGTATGCCATCAGGGCAAAAGAAAATCGTTTTTCTCCCAGGGTTTTCAGAAATGGAACCTACACCATAGAAGTGGGAGAACCCGGCACCGACCAGTGGAAAATACTTAAGGGTATTGAAACCATAGAAAATAAAAATGATAAGGAAATTAATATTATACTTTGATAATAAATTCATCAGGTATCACAAAATGGTAAGCTAGTGGAAATAATTTCTATACGTGAAAATCCCGGGTATAAAGACAAGGCAATCGGGTATTTTCAGCGTAAATGGCCAACCGTTTACCCGAAAATATACGAAGATTGTATAATTCATAGCCTGACTACCCGTAATCCTTTGCCACAATGGTATTTATTGGAAAATGAAGGCGAAATAATTGGATGTGCAGGGCTTATAACCAACGATTTTATTAGCAGAATGGATTTGTACCCCTGGGTTTGTGCAATATTTATTGAAGAAAAATACCGGGGCAATAATTATGGATCGTTGTTAATTGATAAAGCAAAAAGAGATGCAAAAGATGCAAAATTTGAATACCTTTATTTAAGCACCGATCATATTGGCTATTACGAAAAATTTGGGTTCGGATATATAGGGCAGGGTTACCATCCGTGGGGCGACGAATCGAGAATCTATCAGTGCAAATTATAGGTTTGTTCATGCAAATAATGTAATAAAATGACAAAACAATTCAAAAAAATCGGAATTGCACTTATCTTGCTGACAGTAGGATTAAGTAGCTGTGTTAATCTTAGACATGTTAACGACTTTGCGTCGTCATCTTTGGTAAGCATGGGTAAATTTGAAGAGATTAATTACAGTTTTACCCAAAACTGTTTGGAAAATTGCCATGATAGAAAAATTGCAGAACTAAATTTAAATGCAGATGATTGCAACTGTGAGCTAAATGAAAAGGCTGACAGCATAACCCTTTTGATTTATAATTCTGTTCGCGGATATCTTGATGGTTTGTCCAGTCTTTCAAACAACGATTTAACAAGCTATAAAATGGATGCCCTATCAAGGTCATTAACTGAAAATGACTTTGGGTCTGTTAAAATTGAGAATGAACAGGTTGAAGCCTATTCTGAAATTTCCGGTATATTATTGAAGGCATTCACTGATGAGTTCCGTAAAAGGAAAATTAAGGAATATGTTACAGAAGCCAATGAGCCGGTAAAGGTATTGATTGCTTTTTTGGATTTTAATTTATCGTCAAATTTGGCGGGTAAATTGAATGTTCAAAAGCAAAGATTGGAGAGCCATTATTTTGATTTAACAAAAGACCCGGCCTTATCGGCATTTGAAAAAAGAAAGTTGGTGGAAGAGTATTACCTGAGATTAAACGCTATTGAAGCAAAGCAAACAGAACTGTTTACTTATTCGAATGCACTAAAGAAAATTGCAGAAGGACACCAGATATTGGTTGACAATATTGATGATTTAAACAATGATGAGATCAAAATACTTCTCACCCAATATTCAGGTGATATCCAGGGTCTGATTTCAGAATTCAACAAACTAAAAAACTAGCATATGGCAAGCTTAACTTCACAACAAACAAACGAACTTGCCGGTAACTTTCTGGCATTGGCCAAAGTAATTGGTGAATACAGGTATGAAAATTTCGATACCTTATCAAAGCAGGAAAACGAAAAGATGAAAGATATGCATTTGTCAATTCTTGCTTTCGTTGACGACCTTTACACCTTATCCGCCACCCTGGTTATGGATGATGTTCAATCTTCGCTGGCAACAATAAACAAAGTAACCATTGAAATGGAAGCAACCTATGAGACGATCCAGGATGTTCAAAAAGCCATAAATGTTGCAGCATCGGTGGTAACTTTAGGTGCTTCGGTTTTGAGCAAAGATCCCCAGACAATTGCTGAATCAATAGGCGGACTTGTAGATACATGGCGCTCTTAAGATTCCCAATGGTTAAAAAGGAGTAATTTTGCCCACTCCGTTTGGCACGATGCTGTGGCCACTTTAATGGGGGTAGCTTACACCTACCCTATTTCACAATTACCTTCTCCACAAATACCTGGTTGTTTTCGTCGGTCATTTTTATAAGGTAGAAGCCTTTTTTTAAATCGCTTACATCCATAACAAAGTTCTCAGCATAAGAATATTCGGCATGTATCTGCTGTCCCAGGTTGTTATATACCGCAATTGTAAAACGGGCTGACGGATGAGAGATGGTTAGCTGGGTGGTTGCAGGGTTGGGAAACACTTTAAAGAGATTGGCCTTTGCCAGGGTAGTTTCAATATGGGTAAAATCGGGGTTAAAAATTGCTTCCGGCCCAAATGCCAGGGCTTTGCTGCCATCGGTAGCTTTCAGCAATCCGGGGAAATAGGATACTGAAATATGGCTGCCCATAACCACATCACTCTTTAAAGAAATAATAATACTGTTGGGGTTGCCGGGTTCTGTTTGTATCTCGTCAACCCCAATGCCAGGCCGTGCAAAAAATTTGAAGTCGCTTCTTTTCACTGAATTGGCCTCGATGGGTTTATCGAACAGCAAGCGGACTGCATTGTTGCCTTCCAGTTCGGCCAGAATCAATTGTGGCCCTTTTAAAAATGCATCGTCTTCGTATAAGGTAAAAACAGAATCGGCATGGGCTTTTAGTAAGGGTACTGAGAAAACTTTCACGGTATCGTTGAAAGTTACTTCAACGTTATATGTGCCATAATAGGCAGAAAAGTCAGGAACAATGCCATCGGCAATATCAGCATCAAAGTTGGTGGCCCACCTGGTTTTGGTATAATAGAGAAGGGTATCAGCAGCCAGCTTAGGCTTGAGATCAGTATCAAAGAACCCTGTATTTTCGCGCCATGCACCGGCATCATCAAGCCCCCAGTGGAACATACCCACTATGGAAGGATGAGAGAAAGCGATGGTTAGCACCTTGATATAATCGGAAGCCTGTGCTGCCTGGCTCAGGTTGCCGCCATAATCATACTCGGTAAACTTAATGGGTAGGCCTGCTTCGGCTACAATATCAACATTTCTAACCAGCTCATCCACCTGGGGCCGGCAACAATCCCAGAAATGGGCCTGCATGCCCACACCTGTTACCGGTGCTTCGTTTTCGAGCATTTCGAGAACCAGGTCACGGTATTCCATTGCCTGCCCCCAGTTGTATTCCACGTTGTAATCGTTTACATATAGTTCGGCGTCGGGATCGGCGGCCCGTGCCCATTTAAAGCTATCCCAGATAATTGAATCGCCTACGGTATTTCTCAGCCAATCGGCGTGGCCGGTCAAAGGCTCATTCATTACATCATAGTCTTTTATGATACCCCTGTAGCGGGTAACTTCGCGGGTAACCCTCATTTCGCAGGTATCTATAATATGCTGGGGTGTGGGTAGGTTTCTAACCCAACCGGGCATGGAATGGTTATCATCGCCCCCCCACAACAATGTATGTGCACGCAGATCCCAGCCCACTTTTTGAGTCCATCTTACAGCGTTATCGAAGTTGGAATAATTAGGTGGGGTGGGTTGGGGTTGTATTCCACTCCATTTAAAAGAGTTGCCCGATACCCCTGCATTAAAATACTTGTACATGGCGGCTTTCATCCATTGTTCCTTTGTTGCCACCGGCCTGGCCTCGTTGTCAAAATAGCCGGTTTCTGAAATGTAGCTGTTGCCATCGGCAGTTGTCAATGCAGGACCACCACAATTGATTCTCAAAGTATCCTGCTGTTCCAACTCTTCAAGAACAATGCCCATGATGGCTATAAGGCCATTGGTGGCTTTCATTTCTATGCTTATTTCATTTCTTGCTGCTACAAACTGATAAGATTTGTCAACTGCTATATTTTGCCCACCTGCTTCATTGAAAATATTGAAATCCTGCAAAAATGGATGACTCTCCACAAATACATCAAACAGCCTGGTGCCAGCTGAAGAAAATACGATCTCAGCAAATTTAAGGGTGAGCCTGTACTCCTTCCCAATTTCAGCAGGCAAGGCATAGGCCAGAAAATCGCCCCACCGTTGGGTTTTGTAAATTTCCGGATCGGCATCAGCCTGCACCGTTTGATTGGTGCTGTAAACATTGCCCATAGTTGTATTTCCTTCGTAGAAATCAAAGGCAATCCCGAACTGAAATTCATGCTTTGCCATTCTTACCGCCACGGGGCCGGTATAGGCTTGCCCGTCTTTATCTACAATGTTAATCCCAAAATTGCCTTTGCGCAGGGTATCTATGCGTTGCTGGGCACTGTTATACCAGGCTGCATAAGATTGACCCCGCGAAACCAGGGGAAGGTGGATGATTATTGTAAGAACCAAAAGAACGCTGAAGAAAATGGTGAAGTTTTGACTGCTTTTCATTGGAAAGTATTTTAGGGGTACTTTATTTTTTATGAATCACTTTTTCATTTTCCGGTCAATTTCTTGCTGGTTTTATCCGGCTTCTTAGAATAAGTCCCGGTAATTGCCGGATTGGTATACGCCTTTTTCGGCATGTTTTGATTCGTCTGAACAGGCTGCTAAATGTGTGATGCATAGCAGGACCAACCATGCGGCAATGCAATGACGGTTGTTTTGTGTGGTCATATTTTTTTTGTAAAACTAATGGATAATATCGGAATGAATGATAAATTTTAGATAATTGATTTATGAGATTGGGTAAAGTTGGGAAATGCATCCGATATTTTAACATTTAACTGTATTATCGTTTCAAATATTTTTTAACCCCGTTTTTTCCTTAAGAACTCTTTTGGCTGCATCATCAAGGCTTTCTCCATAATAAATATGGTGGCCCTGCAGGGTATAATCAGAAAAAATCAGTTTTTTTGTTTTCGAATCATGACAATCGCGTCGTGTTAGCATCACTTTCAGTTCGTTGTCATCAAAACAAAAGATTATACAATCCACGGAAACGTTATTTATTAGCTTATTCATACATTAAAACATTACATATATCAGACTATGGCAAACCTTTATAACCTGTAAATTGTATGAAGAGAATTGTTTAGCTGAAAATTAATTTTGCCGGCAAAGATAATAATCAAATTGTTTTAACTCTAAATTTTCAGGGTAAGAAATACCCAACACTATACAATAAATACAATTTTCATGGTTTATTGACACAAATAAACCACCCGAATCGATTCAATTCAGGTTAGGTTTGCACTTTGATCCAATAAAAAGGAAGAGTACTCTCCGTAAAGGCCAATAACCCTGAAAATATTAACGGGCCAGTAAGCAATTAATTAAAAAATTCAA
>JAABRR010000054.1 GCA_011390785.1 Sphingobacteriia bacterium | reverse complement strand
GAAGGCTTGGCATCCCGACTGAAAAAGATCGCTGCAGAATGCAAGGACGGAACCATCAATCCCGACCTGCTGGCCAGCACATCTGCCAGTTTCACCATCTCCAACCTGGGTGCATTTGGCATTGAGGTGTTCACCCCGGTACTGAACATTCCACAAACCGGCATTCTGGGCGTAAATACCATTACACACCGCCCTGCTGACCTGGGCGACGGAACCATCGGCTTCGTTCCCCACATCGGTCTGTCACTTACCTACGACCATCGCGCGGTTGATGGTGCGCCCGCCTCCGCTTTCCTGAGAGAAATAAAAATGGAAATTGAGAAGATGGATGTGTGAAGACCGGAGACCGAAGACCGGAGACCGAAGAGATCACCAAATATAATTCGAAAAACACCAATCCCTAATTCCTGATAAAAAATGCCCAAAGTACAATTCTTAAACCCCGCTGACCTTAGAAAGCCTGAAACCATAAAATTTGGCGAAATACCTGTAAACCAGTACCAGAAGTCGGTTGCCGACGAGTTGGTAAATTTCACCAAAGAGGATCTGATACGGATTTACCGCGACATGGTGATCATTCGCGAGTTTGAATCGATGCTCCATGAGATAAAAACAAAGAATGAATTTCAGGGCATTGCCTACAACCACCCCGGGCCGGCTCACCTCTCCATCGGACAGGAAGCATCGGCGGTTGGGATGGCTTATAATCTCGACATGGACGATTATATCTTTGGATCCCATCGCAGCCATGGCGAAATTCTGGCCAAAGGTCTCTCTGCCATTCACAAACTGGACGAAGACAGTCTGCAAAAGGTGATGAGCACCTTTTTTGACGGAAGAATAATGAATGTTGTGGAAAAGTTCTTTGAAGGCAACACCAAAGATATGGGCATCAAATTTTTGTTGTATGGCACCCTGGCTGAAATCTTTGCCCGCGAAAACGGATTCAACAAAGGCCTTGGTGGTTCCATGCACGCCTTCTTCACACCCTTTGGCATCTACCCCAACAACGCCATTGTAGGCGGATCGGGAGACATTGCCGTGGGTGCAGCCTTATACAAAAAGGTGAACCAAAAGCCTGGTATCATCGTAGCCAATATTGGCGATGCATCCATGGGTTGTGGGCCGGTTTGGGAAGGGATCACCTTCTCTACCATGGACCAGTTTACCAAACTATGGGATGAACCCTACCGTGGCGGATTGCCCATCATCTTCAACTTTATGAACAACCTGTATGGCATGGGTGGACAAACCCACGGCGAAACCATGGGCTTTGGCATTCTGGCCCGTGTAGGTGCCGGTGTTAATCCGGATATGATGCATGCCGAACGTGTGGATGGATATAACCCATTGGCCGTAATCGATGCCTTCCGTCGTAAAAAACAGATTCTCGAAGAGAAACGTGGCCCGGTTCTGCTCGACACCCTTACCTATCGTTTCTCAGGCCACTCTCCATCCGATGCTTCATCATACCGTGAACGTGATGAGATTGACGCATGGATGCAGGCCGATTCTATCCTGTGGTTCAAAAATGAACTGGTTGCTTCGGGACTGGCATCATCATCTGAGTTGGAAAGCATGCGCGAAGAAACCGTCAATACCCTCAAAAAAGTTCTCGAAATTACCATCAACAACGATATTACACCCCTTCTTAACCTCGACAATGACCCCGATGCCATTGGCAAGATGATGTTTTCCAACGGAAGTGTTGACAGGATGGAAGATCGCCCCGTGCAAACACTTATGCCCATGGAAGAAAATCCACGGGTGCAGCAGATCGCTAAGAAAGAACGGTTTGCTTTTGATAAGGATGGAAAACCTTTCTCAAAACTAAAAACATACCAATTGCGCGATGGTATTTTTGAAGCCGTTGTTGACCGTTTCTACAAAGATCCTACCCTCGTGGCTTATGGCGAAGAGAACCGCGACTGGGGTGGAGCTTTTGCCGTATATCGCGGGCTTACCGAAGCATTGCCCTACAACCGCCTGTTCAATTCGCCAATTTCTGAAGGTGCCATTGTAGGTACTGCCATTGGCTACGGAATGTGTGGTGGCCGCGTAATTGCCGAGATTATGTATTGCGACTTCCTGGGCCGTTCGGGCGATGAAGTATTCAATCAGCTTCCCAAGTGGCAGGCCATGAGCGGAAATATCATCAAAATGCCTGTAGTGATAAGGGTTTCCGTAGGATCAAAGTACGGCGCACAACACTCACAAGACTGGACCGCACTAACAGCGCATATCCCCGGACTGAAAGTTGTTTTCCCGGCTACTCCCTACGATGCCAAAGGATTGATGAACTCCGCCCTGCAAGGCACCGACCCGGTGATCTTCTTCGAAAGCCAGCGCATCTATGATGTGGGTGAGATGTTCCACGAGGGGGGCGTTCCTGAAGGCTATTATGAAATTCCGATGGGCGAACCCGACATCAAAAAAGAAGGAAAAGACATAACAATCCTTACGATAGGAGCTACATTGTATGTGGCTTTGGAAGCAGCCAAAACACTGGAAGAAAAGCACGGACTGACTGCCGAGATCATCGATGCGCGGAGCATGGTTCCGTTTAACTACGACCTGGTTCTTCAATCGGTTAAAAAGACCGGAAGGATCCTTCTGGCCAGCGATGCATCTTCAAGGGGTTCATTCCTGAAAGAGATGGCGCAGACCATCAGCGAACTGGCTTTCGACGACCTTGACGCACCACCCGTAGTGGTAGGCTCGCGCAACTGGATAACCCCGGCTTACGAGCTCGAAAAATCGTTCTTCCCACAGCCCGAATGGATCATCGACGCAATCCACACCAAGATAGTTCCCCTTACCGGCCACACCCCTGAAAATGACTTTACAGAGAAAACGCAGGCGAAGCGGAACACAGAAGGAGTGTAAATAGCTGGAAGTAGCTGAAAGCTCAAAGGTGAAAGCTGAAAGGGTCTTGAAGCTGGAAGTCGAAGCGCAGCGGAGATCCCGTTGAGCGACAGCGAAACGGGAACCGAACTCCGAACAAGAAAAAAGAACAAGGAACAAGAAACAACGAACAAAGAACAACAAACATATGCTTAACATAAACTGCCACATTCACACCCCTTACTCCTTCAGTGCTTTTGAGAGCATGGAGCAGGCATTTCAAATGGCTAAGGAAGAAAATATTGCAGCACTGGGCATCAATGATTTCAACACCTTTGCGGGATATGATGAGTTTGCAGCGCTGAGTAAAAAATATGGTGTTTACCCTATGTTTAACGTGGAGTTTATGGGTTTGCTGGCCGAAGAGCAACAAAAAGGCATCCGCATCAACGATCCGAATAATCCCGGACGTATCTACTTCAGCGGTAAAGGGTTGGATTATCCTGTAAAACTGTCAGGAGAAGCCCTGGAAAAATTCACCAACACCTTCAATGAGAGCAATCGCCAAACCAAAGCCATGCTTGAAAAAGCTTCTGTGTTTATGCAATCAGTTTCCCCTGAACTTGTGCTTGATTATGACAGGGTAATCAACACCTATACCCATGGAATGCTTCGCGAAAGGCATATTTCAAAAGCGATCAGGATGAAGGTATTTGAGCAGTTTCCATCAACTGAAGAAAGAAAAGAAGTTTTTCAAAAGCTTTTTGGCGGAAAAGAGCTCAAATCCGACCTGGAGAATGATGCCGGAATTGACAATGAAATTCGCAGCAACCTGCTTAAGGCAGGCGGCCCGGCTTTCGTTCCTGAAGATCCGAAAGCATTCCTTCCGCTCGATGATATCATCACCATCATACGTGAAGCTGGCGGAATACCTTGCTATCCAGTATTATTGGACGATCCGAAAGGATTTTACACCGAGTATGAAGCCAACGCCGAAAACCTGTATAACGAACTGCAGAAAAGAAATATCTGCTCTGTAGAATTGATTCCCGGTCGCAATGACATCAATCACCTCCGCACTTTTGTAGAATTCTTTGAAAGCAAAGGCTTCATCATAACCTTTGGCACCGAACACAATACCCCCGATCTGATCCCGCTTACTGTGGATACCCGTGGAAATATTCCGCTAAATACTTATCTGAAAAAAGTAAACTACGAAGGCACCTGCATCATTGCTGCACACCAGCATTTGCGCTCTGGCGGATTGGAAGGAGTTAGTTGTGAAGACGTGAAGGATGGTGTACGACGCGCAGAGCTGATCGCAATGGGGGGTGAAAAGTTTAAAGTTAAGAGTTAATAGAAAAAAGTTTTGAAAGAAGGGTATTTGAATGGTTAACGACAAACACCCAACACCCAGTACCAAACACACAACCTATGGATAAAAACCTGAAAGACCTCATCGAAATATCCCGGTTTTACGGGCAGAACAAGGAAGCTGTGATTGCCGGTGGTGGTAATACATCTTACAAAAACGAACATTTTATCTGGGTAAAGGCCAGCGGCACCAGCCTGGCCACCATAGATGAAGATGGTTTTGCAAAGCTTTATCGCGATAAACTTCAGGTAATTGTCAGCAAAACCTACAGCACCGATTCCGATGAGCGCGAAGCCCAGGTAAAGGAAGACCTGTACGCCAGTTGTGTGGACTCATCAAGGGTGCTAAGACCCTCGGTAGAAACCAACCTCCACGATATTTTGCAATATCCTTTTGTGGTGCACCTGCATCCCACAAGTGTAAACGCCCTGCTTTGCGGAAAAAACTCAGCAAAGATCACCGCTGATCTGTTTGGCGATCAGGCACTTTACATCCCCTATACCGATCCGGGGTACATCCTGTTTAAAAAGGTAGAAGAAGAAGTTCTGAAATTCAGAAAGCAATTTGGCCATGATCCAAAGCTGGTTTTTCTCGAAAATCATGGTGTTTTCTTTAGTGCCGATACTACCGCAGAAATTCGCACCCTTTACGATGATGTGATGAACCGGATAGGATCGATGATGAAGAACCAGCCAGAATGGGAAAACCTACCTATTTCCACCAAGATAAACTCCATATTGCCTGCGCTCCGCATGATGCTTTCCAACGAAGAAGGCATAAAAGTGGTAAAAATGCGCCACTCTACTCTTCACGAACAGTTTTATAACAATCAAAAGGATTTCAGCAAAATTGCCAAACCTTTTTCTCCCGATATCATAGTTTACTGCAAAGCCAGTTATCTGTATATCGACAAGGTTACTTCACCTGAGAAAGTTGTGGAATCATTGACTGCAGAAATCCCCGTGTTTGTTGAAAAACATGGCTATCAGCCCAAAATCATCCTGATCAAAAACTACGGACTCGTTGCCATTGAAGACAATGCCCGCTCTGCCGAAACAGCACTCGACGTTTTCGAAGATCTGATGAAGATCAGCTACCACACCCAATGGTTTGGAGGCCCGCGGTTTATGACCGAAGAACAGATCCATTTTATCGAAAACTGGGAGCTGGAAAATTACCGCCGCAAGGTAGCCAAAGGCTCTGCTTCAGCAGGTAAGGCTGCCGGGAAAGTGGCCATTGTAACCGGTGGTGCCATGGGATTTGGTGCCGGCATTGCCGAAGACCTGGTCCGCGAAGGTGCCAATGTGGTTATTGCCGATATTAACCCCGTAGAAGGCGAAATTACACAAGACAAGCTCAACACCATCAATGGAAAAAATCAGGCTTTCTTTGTGAAAACCGACGTTTCATCACCCAACTCTGTAGAAGAACTCATCCGTAAAACTGTTGAACTATTTGGTGGTGTGGATATTATGATCAGCAATGCCGGAATCCTTTATGCCGGCGGATTGGATGAAATGGATTACAATACCTTCGAACGGATGACGAAAGTGAATTATTCGGCCTACTTCCTGTGTGCCAAATACGCTGCACCCGTTATGAAGCTACAGAATGAATACAACAAAGAGCATTTTAGTGATATCATCCAGATCAATTCCAAATCGGGCTTGAAAGGGAGCAACAAAAATTTCGCTTACGCAGGAAGCAAATTCGGTGGTATTGGCCTTACCCAGTCGTTTGCCCTGGAACTGATGCCGTGGAAAATAAAGGTAAATTCTATCTGCCCGGGCAATTTTTTCGATGGCCCATTGTGGTCAGATCCCAAAAAGGGTTTGTTCGTGCAATACCTGAAAACCGGCAAGGTACCCGGTGCCCAAACCGTTGATGATGTGAAAAAATTCTACGAAGCCCAGGTGCCTGCAGGTCGCGGCTGCCGGGTAGAAGATGTGATGAAAGCTATCTATTACGTAACAGAACAGCACTACGAAACCGGCCAGGCCATACCGGTAACGGGTGGGCAGAGTATGCTGCATTAAAAGCTCGAAGGTGGAAGCTCGAAGGTGGAAGGTGGAAGCTGAAAGCTGGAAAGCACCGTCAGTTGGCGACTTTAAGCTCGCCTGCTGACTTTAATGAAAAAGAAAAAATTTAATTGAACATAAAATAACTTTAAAAATCTCCGCGTCTCACCGTCTCCGCGGTTCCAATAAAAACTAAAATAATGAAAACCAAAGCAGTAAGAATATATGGCAAAGACGATCTCCGGATGGAGGAGTTTGAGCTTCCGGAAATGAAGGATGACGAAATACTGGCAACGGTTGTTTCCGACAGCATTTGCATGTCGTCGTACAAAGCCACCAAGCAGGGTGCCGATCACAAGCGTGTTCCCAACGATATCCATATCAACCCCACCATGATCGGGCATGAGTTTGCCGGCGAGATTGTAAAAGTGGGCAAAAAATGGGCTGATAAGTTTAAGCCCGGCGACAAGTACTCCATTCAGCCGGCTCTCAACTACAAAGGAAGTCTCGATGCACCCGGCTATTCTTACCGTTGGATTGGCGGCAATGCCACACATGTGATCATTCCCAAGGATGTGATGGAGATGGATTGCCTTCTGCCCTACCATGGCGACAGCTTTTTTCTGGCATCGCTGGCTGAGCCTATGTCGTGCGTAATTGGCGCCATGCACGCATCCTACCATACACGCTATGGCAGCTATGTGCACGAAATGGGCATCAAAGAAGGCGGCAACATGGCAATACTGGCCGGGGCAGGCCCCATGGGATTTGCAGCCATCGATTACGCCATCAATTGCGACCGCCGTCCTGGTTTGCTCGTGGTTACCGATATTGACCAGGCGCGCCTTGACAGAGCCAAAAAGATCCATTCACCCGAAAAAGCGTTGGAAAACGGCATCCGTCTCGAGTATGTCAATACCCGTGATCTTGATGATCCGGTTGCCTATCTCAAAACCTTAACTGACGACAAGGGGTACGATGATGTTTTGGTATTCGCTCCTGTAAAACCCGTTGTGGAAATGGCCGACAAAATGCTGGGTTTTGATGGCTGTCTGAATTTCTTTGCCGGACCGTCTGATACCGAATTCAGGGCTGAACTCAATTTCTACAACGTACACTACGCATTCACCCACATAACCGGCACCAGCGGCGGCAATACCGACGATATGCGCGAAGCACTCGAAATGATGGGCACCGGAAAGATCAATCCGGCGGCCATGATCACCCACATTGGTGGGTTGGATGCCGTAATAGACACAACGAAAAGATTACCCGAAATACCGGGTGGCAAAAAACTGATCTACACCAACATATCACTTCCGCTTACTGCCATAGAAGATTTTGAACGGCACGGAAAGAAAGACCCCTGCTTCCGCGAACTGCATAACATCCTGAAAAGGAATGATTTCATTTGGTCAGGCGAAGCAGAGCGGTTTCTTTTGGCGAATGCGAGACCGATATGAAGAATAAAAAATGAAGAATGAAGAATGGAAATAGGTTGGAAGTCGGAGATCCGAAGTCAAAAGGAGACCGGAGACCGATGACCGAAGACGTATGAATTAGAATATCAAATTTTTAGCGTATTTAATAGCAATCATACTATTGACTGCTGACTGTTGACTAAAACTTTAAACTCTAAACTCTAAGCATGAAGGCTACTACCATTACTCAAAAGCTCGACAATTTGTACGAGTTTGACCGCGAGCCGGTAACCAAAGGCAAGTTACAGGGCATCGGAAATTTCCTGGGCATGTATGCCGGCGAGCATGTTGCCGGTACAGAATTCGTAATCGGAATTCTGTTTGTTGCCCACGGGGTATCTGTCACCGACCTTTTTATCGGAGGTTTTATTGGCAACCTGCTGGCAGTGCTGAGCTGGGCGCTGATAACAGCTCCCATTGCTGTGCGCGAACGGCTTTCGCTATATTGGCAGCTGCGCAAGATCTGCGGTCCGGTGCTTGTATTTATGTATAATATTGTCAATGCCCTCATGTTCTGCTTTCTGGCAGGTTCTATGGTAGCTGTTTCCGCCACTGCCGTGGGAATCCCCTTCAATATTGCCATGCCAACACTGGGCGATCTTTACCCCAACAGCATTGGCTGGGTGATAACCGTATTGGGCGTTGGCGCTGTAATAACAGTTATTGCCATCCTGGGTTTCGAATCGCTTGCACGCTTTTCCAAGATTGCCGCACCCTGGATGTTTATCATCTTCGTGGCTGCTGCCATCAACAGCTTTCCCAAACTGGGCATTACTGCCGATCTTGGCAACTTCTGGCAGGTGGCTAATGATACCATCTGGACAGGAACCGCCAAAGAGGGGAGCAAACAATTCACCATCTGGCATGTGATCTTTTTTACCTGGCTGGCCAATTCCGCCATGCACCTGGGTATGTCTGACCTTTCCATTTTACGGTATGCAAAAAAATGGTATTACGGCTTTGCTTCTGCGGTGGGTATGTTTCTGGGGCACTATGTGGCATGGATCGCATCAGGTGTTCTTTATGCCGCTGCAACCAGCGATGCTCCCGGCCCTGTAGCTTATCAGGCAGTGGGTGTGGCAGGTGCAATCTGCGTTGTTGTGGCTGGCTGGACTACCGCCAATCCCACTCTCTATCGTGCCGGACTGGCACTTCAGGTGGCTTCCCCCAACTGGAAACGCTGGAAAGTAACCCTACTGGCCGGTGTAATCACCACCACGGCAGCCATGTTTCCTGCTTTGGTAATGCGACTGCTCGATTTTGTTGCACTATACGGACTGATTCTTATCCCCATGGGTGGAATCATATTCGCTGATTATTATTTGAGTGAAAAATTAGGATTGACGAAGTACTATGCTGAAAAGAAAAAACTCAATTTCAACATAGCCGCCGGAGCAACCTGGTTCCTGCTGCTTGCAGTGGCCCTGTTTGCCAACCGTGGGCTGGGAATCGACCTGTTCTTCCTGCCCGTCCCAACATGGATCGCGGCAGTGATTCTTTATATCGTATTCTCGAAATTCTACCAGAAGAAACAAGGCGTTGTATTATGATGTGTTACTGTTAATTTTAAATCTACAATATTTACATAAAATGAAATAAGCATGACAACAAATCTTGACACACAGGATAATGTTTATTCATGCGATTCCATGTGACCGAAATATAAAAATTATAAAAACATGAAAAATAAATCCACTCAAACCCTGCTCGCAATCCTTGCTATTGCCGGGCTTATCGTAACCATCGTTCCTTCTATCCTTAACTGGCAGGGCATCATACCCGTAAACAACGTCAACACCCTAATGATGGTTGGCACGGTGCTATGGTTTATCCCTGCAATTTTGATTTTTGGGAAAAAGGAAGTGTGACTGAAGACCGAGGACAGGAGACCGAAGATGTGCAAAATCTTCAAAATCTGATTCAATCTTCAATCTGACATCTGTAATCTTCAATCTATATATAATATGACCAACGAAACTCTCATACAAAAATCTTACGAACTGGCCCGGGAGCAATATGCCGCTCTGTGTGTGGATACCGATAAAGCCATCGCCACCATGGATGATGTGGCCATAAGTCTTCACTGCTGGCAGGCCGACGATGTGGGTGGTTTTGAAACCCCCGATGCAGCACTCTCGGGTGGTGGTATTCAGGCCACCGGCAATTACCCTGGAAAAGCCAAAACCATTGAACAGGTAAGGCAGGATCTTGAAAAGGTACTTTCGCTCCTTCCGGGCAGGCAACGGTTAAACCTGCACGCACTCTACGGCGATTTTCAGGGCAAAAAGGTAGATAGAAACCAGATTGAAGTGAAGCATTTCCAAAGCTGGATAGACTGGTGCAAAACCCAGGGCATCGGCATGGATTTTAACGCTTCCTGTTTTTCGCACCCCAAAGCCGATAGTGGATTTACCCTTTCTTCAAAAGATGAAAACATCCGACAGTTTTGGGTAGAACATGTAAAAAGATGCCGTGCCATCTCTGCCGAAATCGGGAAGCAGCTGGGCACTCCCTGTGTGCACAACATCTGGATTCCTGACGGATCGAAAGATGTACCTGTTGACCGGAACGGTTACAGAAATCAGCTGATGAAATCGCTGGATGAAGCTCTGGTAGTGAAATACCCCAAAGAGCAAATGAAAGACGCCGTAGAAAGCAAACTCTTCGGCATTGGTGCAGAAGCAATGACGGTTGGCTCAGCAGAATTCTATATGGGCTATGCCATGAAAAACAACATCCTGCTTTGTCTCGACAATGGCCATTTCCACCCTACCGAGCAAATCGGCGATAAAGTATCTTCCGTGCTACAGTTCATTGACGAAATACTGCTCCATGTTACCCGTCCCATTCGCTGGGATTCCGACCATGTGGTTACGCTCAACGAAGAAATTCAGCTCATTGCCAGCGAGGTGATCCGTAACAATTTCCTTAACCGGGTAAACATCGGACTCGATTTCTTTGATGCATCCATCAACCGCATAGGGGCTTACGTGGTGGGCACAAGAGCAGCCAAAAAAGCTTTCCTTATCGCCCTGCTCGAACCCACTGCCAAACTACTGGAATACGAAGAAAACGGACAGAATTTTGAACGCCTGGCCCTTATGGAAGAGCTGAAAACCATGCCCTTTGGTGCTATTTGGAATTATTACTGCCTGCAGCAGGGAGTTCCCGCCGGCGCCGATTATATTGCAGAAATTCAGAAGTACGAAAAGGAAGTACTGCTTTCCAGATAATTGAAAGCCCGAAGCTCGAAGTTGGAAGCTGGAAGCTCAAAGCTGGAAGGCGAAAAGCAGAGTTCTCTCAAACAACTTCAGTCTCCGGCTTAGGTCTTCGGACTTTCAATATATTCTTCATTGTCAACTGTTGACTATTGACTTTAAACTTACAAAACATGCATACCGCCATATTCGACATAGGAAAGACCAACAAAAAACTACTGCTCTTTAATGAGAACATGGAGATTGTACAGGAGCAGGAAGAGAAATTTGACGAAACCGCTGATGATGATGGTTTCCCGTGCGATGACCTGGATCGGATTGAGCAATGGATCCGGCAAAGAGTAGATGAACTTACCCGAAGCAACGATTTTGATCTGAAAGCCATCAACTTCACCACTTATGGCGCTTCAGTGGTTTATCTGGGTGCGGACGGCAAACGCATTGCACCGCTGTACAACTACCTGAAAAAGATGCCGGAAGAAATCCCTGAGATGGTTTATTCCCATTGGGGTGGAATGGATGAGTTCTGCCGCAAAACAGCTTCCCCTCCATCTGCCATGCTTAATGCCGGCCTGCAGATAAAATGGATAAAGGAATCAAAACCTGAACTATTCGGTAAAATAAGACATGTACTTAATTTTCCGCAATACCTGAGTTATCTTTTTACCGGGAAGATCGTTTCCGACTATACCTACCTGGGCTGCCATACCGCCATGTGGGATTTCGACAAAATGCAATACCATCCGTGGCTTGCCGGGGAAGGGATTGAGCTGCCTGAGTCGGTTTCCAGCAGCACCAGTTATTCGGTATCCCTTAATGGAAAAACGATTCAGGTGGGAGTGGGAATGCATGATAGTTCTGCATCCCTGGTGCCTTACTTCAAAACGAGCAGCGATCCTTTCATCCTTTTTTCAACCGGCACATGGATGGTGATCATGAACCCCTTTAACGGCGAGCCTCTTACCATCGGTCAGCTCAAAAATGACATATTGTGCTACCTCAGCACCGATCGCAAACAGGTAAAATCGGCCCTTTTGTTTCTGGGGCATGTGCATGATGTAAACCTCACCCGCATAACCAACCATTTCAATGCAAAAAAAGATGACTACAAATCGGTAACACCCGACACCTTTTTACTGAACGAATTTGATGGCAAAGCAGGCTTTTTCAGCAATGGAATTCCTGATGGTTATATAGACAATGCAATTGATCTGAATCAGTTCAAATCCTTTGCCCAGGCTTATCAAAGGTTGGTTTATGATATAACCCGCATAACCTTTGGCGGGCTTAAGAGGATCATTCCTGCCGATGACAATACCAAAACAGTATATGTAAGCGGCGGCTTCAACCGCAATCCAATATTTATACATCTGCTCAGCCAATGGTTGCCCGATAAAGAAGTTAAAGCATCGGAAGTAAAAAATGCAACAGCGCTGGGAGCGGCAATGGTGCTCTAAAGTGAAAAACTAAAAGTGAAAATTACTCTGCGACCCGGCGTCTCAGCGGTTTAAAAAATAACAACTATGCAACCCATCCTCAACACCAGACTCATGCACCCGCGCGATCAGATCATCGTGATCATCAGCCGTGTTTACAATCGCGGATTTACAACCACTTCAGGAGGTAATATCTCGCTGATGGATGAAAACGGCGATATGTGGGTTACCCCATCAGCCATCGACAAGGGCACCTTACGTGCCAGCGATATCGTGTGTGTAAGAAAAGACGGCACTATAGAAGGGAAACACAATCCTTCTTCAGAATACCCATTCCACAGGGCCATTTACAACATGCGCCCCGACATAAAAGCACTGGTACATGCCCACCCGCCAGCACTGGTTTCCTTCAGCATTGTACGCCAGATACCAGACACTATGATGATTGCGCAGGCCCGCCATATTTGCGGCCCCATAGGCTATGCCGAATACGAACTTCCGGGCAGTGAAGAACTGGGCGTACTCATTGCCAAAGAGTTTGAAAAGGGATACAAGGCAATCATCATGGAAAACCATGGTACCGTAGTGGGTGGATCAGATATGGCGGATGCATTCCAACGGTTCGAAACCCTGGAACTATGCGCCCACACTACCCTGCTTTCCACCAACATTGGTACACCCAAAATGCTTACAGAACAGCAGATTCAAGATTTTGAAGCTTTAAAAGATACGAGACTCCCTGAAATGGATTCGGTGCATTACCCGCCCAGTGAGCAGGAACGCCGGGCCGAGATCTGCCGCATAGTAAACCGTTCTTGTCGCCAGGGACTGATGATCAGCTCCTACGGAACCGTTTCGGTACGTTGGGAAGGCAATGATTTTCTTATTACCCCCACCGATCAGCAGCGTTGGGAGATGCAGCCACAGGATATCGTTCAGATAAAGGATTTGAAGCGCGAACCGGGTAAAAATCCGTCGCGAAGTGTCAGGCTACATTCCGAGATCTACAAAAGATACCCGCACATCAATTCCATCATCATTACCCAGCCGCCCCACCTGATGGCCTTTGCCATTACCCACGAAACCATTGATGTACGCACCATCCCCGAAAGCTGGATATTCCTGCGCGATGTGCATAACATTGAATTCGGGCCTCAATTCCATGATTTTGACAAAATATTCGAACGACTCGACCTTGATGAACCGGCCGTGGTACTGCAAAACGATGCCATACTGGTTACCGGCGACAAGCTTCTCAATACTTTTGACAAGCTGGAAGTGGCTGAATTCTCTGCCAAATCGATCATTCTGGGTGCCCGCCTCGGTAAAATGGTGCCTATTAATGATGATCAGATAGAAGGTTTAAGAAAGAAATTTTTGAGCTGATCATAATCCGTTCAAACCTGGATGTATTAAAAAAGTGATTTGCTGAACCAATAGTATGGTTAAAATGGGATTTTATTCTACCCATAGCTAAAAGATTTTTGGGACTTTTGACATGTGGACTAGAAAACAGGGGACTCATAGGGTTGCTGCAACACGTTGCAGGCTTTACCCATGCGGAGGCACTACAAATAGCCAAAATTTAACAAAATTTATTTAACCGAATTAATTGTTGTACCTTAGCATTTTATAACAACAATTTTACTTCAGTCAATTACAAGTTCCCTGCAACCCTGGTTAGAAAACAGATCGGTTAAAAACTCTGCAAAACAAGCAATTTCCCTGTCTCTTGCAAGGTAACAGGCAATTATGTAAAACTGACTTTCTGCATCTACACCCTGGTAAATCTTCTTTAAAATTATTATAATCGCCCTGCCAAAATGAATATCTTCATCAAACATATGGTAAGCCAGCGATGCAAATTGAAGGTGAAAGAAGAACTGGATAAGCTGGAGATAGGCTATTTATCAATAGACCTTGGTACAGTGGAGCTACTGAATGATCTGTCTGCAGAACTACACGAAAAGTTGAAGGAAAATCTGCAAAATTCAGGACTGGAATTGCTGCAAGACAAAAAATCTATTCTGGTTGAAAGGGTAAAAAACATCATTATCAAAATGATACATGAATCGGAAGAGTTACCGGCAGTAAATTATTCTGATTACATTAGCGAACAACTTGACTATGATTATACCTATTTGTCAAATATTTTTACCGAAGTAAAAGGCATTACCATTCAACAATACATCATCAACAATAAGATTGAAAGAGTAAAAGAACTGTTGTTGTACGACGAACTGAATCTTACCGAGATCTCCTACAGGCTCCATTACAGCAGTGTAGCCCATCTTTCCAATCAATTCAGAAAAATTGCCGGTATCTCTCCATCCTATTTCAAGAAACTAAAGCTCAAACGCAAGGGAAATCTTGAAAATCTGTGATTTATGTAAGACTTAACTTGCAGGGTGTAACACAATTTTTTCATGCCGGGATTACATTTGTAATGTAAAAAACTTTTACATCTGATCCCGCCAGTTGCGTGAATCTAAAAGATTTATCAAAATGAAAAGACTAACACCCTGGCTTGCCATGGCAGCCCTGATTTTTGCATTTAACCCAACCTTTCTGAGAGCAGAAAGCAGCAATGATCCCGGTTCAATGGACATGATATCCACTGAACTAACGGAAAACACATCCCTTGAAACCAACTCAGCATTACTATCCATACCGGAAGCTGAACTGGCAATGGTGAGTTCTACCGCACGAGTTGAGAACGCAGCATCCAGTAATGCACTCGACAGACTTAACGAAATAAACGAAATGGATATGTCAGCCATGAATTCATCTGAGAAGAATGAATTGCGGAAGGAAGTGCGCGACATTCAAAAAGACCTGAAAAGCGAAAAAGCGCCTTCTGGAGGTGTGTACATCTCAGTAGGCGGGGCTATCCTTATCGTACTGCTTCTTATTCTTTTACTCTAAATTTTAAAAAATGCAGAAAACTGGCCTGGTAATACTTGCAATAGACATTGTTAGTATCATTTTCAGAGGTTTCAAATACATTACCCGCGAAAAGGTAGTTGATATAGGTGAGGTACAGATTACCCGAAACAAAGAAAATACCGTTGCGTGGTCTCCATTTGTTGGGGTAGCAGTAATGGTTGTTGGCGGTGGAATACTACTGTTTGGAGCAAAAAAATAGACTGAATTATTCCAATCTCAATTTAATCAAATTTTAAAAATCAAAATCATGGGAAACATACTTTACATAGTGGCAATAATACTCATTATTGCATGGGCTATAGGATTTGTAGGCTACAGTGCCGGCGGTTTGATACATGTTCTTCTGGTAATTGCAGTTATTGCCATCGTAGTGCGGCTTCTTCAAGGGAAAAAGGTTCTTTAGCAAATTATAAAAACGATTACAAACCAATTAAAAATAAATATTATGAAATCAGGTAAAATAATTTTAGGCGTATTGATCGGAACAACGGCTGGTGCCTTGATGGGAATGTTATTCGCCCCGCAAAATGGCGTAGATGCCCGAAAAAGGATAGCAAAAATGGGAAAGAAATATGCTGACACCATAAAGGAAAAATTTGATGAAACCCTTGACGGAATTACAGAAAAATTCAACAAGGTAAAGGATGAAGTTGCCGGTTATTCCTACCGCGCCAGCGATAAGGCAGAAAAAATAAAAAAAGGAAATGGTGTTGAAATTCATTGATCATTGAAAGGTTATTGAATAACAAGGAACTACGGTTCTGTTTTCATGTGTTTATAATTTTTATATTTCGGTCACATGGAATCGCATGAATAAACATTATCCTGTGTGACAAGATTT
>JAABRR010000053.1 GCA_011390785.1 Sphingobacteriia bacterium | reverse complement strand
TTTCGGGTGAATCTATCGGCCAGACGACCAAACACATAACTTCCCAGTGCCAGACCCGCCATAAAGGCTGCCAAAACAGTGCTGAGAGAGAATACATGAACACCAAAAAGCAATGAGAATTCCCTGATCCACAGAATCTGGTAAATCAAACTGGTAGTGCCCGTAAGAAAGATTATAAACAGGAAAAGCATTTTTTGCTTCATATTTGTAGCCGTTGATTTCCAGATGAACCGAACCATGACATTAAGACCAACAACATAAGCTTAAAAGCTGGCTACTTAAACCATTTTTTCTAACTCAGGTTTATTATTGTTTATGAAATTGAAGTTTTTGGTAATAAGTTGGTTAATCGTTTGCACTGTTGTATAGCTTGTTAAGCCATCTTCGGGTGTATTGATAACATAATCAACCAATCTGTCGATTGACGAAACTGCTACATGCAGCCGTGTGTCTGATGATGCATAGTAAATATATACTGTTCCATTATCATCTTTTACCCAGCCATTTGTAAATAAAACATTAGACACATCGCCCACTCTTTCATCATATTCAGGTGCCAGGAAATAGCCGCCAGGTCTGTGGATAATGCGCGAAGGGTCTTGTAAATCAGACATGAACATATATAAAACGTATCTTAGTCCGGCAGCACAATATCTAACTCCATGAGCAAGGTGAAGCCAACCCTTTTCAGTTTTTATGGGTGCAGGTCCCTGTCCGTTTTTCCCTTCTTTAATTGTATGATAAACCCTTTCATCAATAATTCTTTCGGTACCAATTTCTGCATTCTCCATCGAGTCAGTTAATGCCCATGCAATTCCACCACCTGATCCGGCATCAATAAAACCATCCTGTGGCCGGGTGTATAGTGCGTATTTGCCATCCACAAATTCGGGGTGCAAAACTACATTACGCTGTTGCGACGAAAGTGTCTTTAGGTCCGGAAGTCTTTCCCATGTCTTAAGGTCTTTAGTGCGTGCTATTCCTGCTTTGGCAATGGCCGATGATGTATCATGAGGTGGGGCATTGGGGTCTTTCCTTTCGGCACAAAACAAGCCATAAATCCAACCATCTTCGTGTTGGGTAAGACGCATGTCGTAAATATTTGTTTCTTGCTCATCAGCAGGTTCCATCAAAATGGGGTAATCCCAGAATTTGAAACCCTGCACGCCACTATCGCTTTCGGCTACTGCAAAAAAAGATTTTCTGTCGTAACCTTCAACGCGGACAACCAAATGAATTTTCCCGTTCAATAATATAGCACCGGCATTAAAAGCGGCATTGATGCCAATTCTTTGCATGAGCATTGGATTGCTTTCGGGGTTAAAGTCGTACCGCCAATGAAGGGGAGTGTGCAAACCCGTCAATACAGGATATTTAAAACGGGTATAAATACCGTTATAATCTGATAAAGCTATATTCTCTCTGATAATAAATGTATTGTGTTCTTTTATCAGATTTTTCAGGCTTCGGTTAAAATAATTGTTTCCCATTATTATCTCCATTTTTGGTCAATAGCTTTTTTAAATATTAACACTTTGCGCTCTTTTTATTACTACTGCGATTTACTGGAAGGTTTATAAAAATTTTAAGGGTTTTGCCGCTTAGTAGATAGAAACTGTTTTTTAATTTAATATCCAGAAAATTTTCAAGATGGTAGTCAATAGCGAAATCGTTTGCGCAAAATTATTCAAAATTATTTAAAAACAATAATTTTTTTAAAAAAAGTGAAATATTGAATTTAGAAAGTTTTGTTTAGCGTTTAGCAAATATTCAGTCCTTTGCCTGCTTTGTTTGGTGTTTATTCTGGCAAAGTTGCTGCCCATAACAGGTTAATGATTTTATAATTGTCAGGAAATGTGGAATCAGTTTGCACCTAATTGCAGGCAATACAATCGTGCTGGTTATAATCCTAAACCGGAGAAAACATTATTGCCATAATATTGTTTTTTGGGAGTATAAACTTTAAAAAAATATTCTGATGACAACATTAAAACCTGGAGATAAAGCTCCTGAATTTACAGGTAAAGACCAAAGTGGAAATGAAGTTAGCCTGGCTGATTTTAAGGGTAACAAACTTGTAATTTACTTTTATCCTAAAGATAATACACCAGGTTGTACTTCACAGGCCTGTAACCTGCGCGATAATTATGATCTGTTGCTCAGCAAAGGTTACAAGGTTTTGGGTGTGAGTGCCGATAGTGAAAAATCACACCAGAAATTCATTGAAAAATTTGAGCTGCCTTTCCCTTTAATTGCAGATACAGAAAAGGAGATCATCAAAGCTTTTGGCGTTTGGGGCCCAAAGAAATTCATGGGTAAAACCTATGATGGTATTCACAGAACCACTTTTGTGATTGATGAAAATGGTACCATTGAAGAAGTTATTTCAAAAGTGGATACCAAAAAGCATACAGAGCAGATCGTTACTCAATAATCCTTGGTTTTAGTCCAGGGTTAAAAGATCCTCCCTAACTCACAACCACCTTAAACCCCTGTTCGCAGGGGTTTTTGTTTTTCGGGTTTTGGATGTTATAATGTAAAAACTTATTTCCATTTCAGGGTTTTACCTATATTGATGTAGCTTGTTTTTTATTAGTTTTACCAGATCCGTTCATATTGTTTTATTGGCCTGATATTTGACTTTTTGCTTGCCGTTCAACGTCAGATATCATTCTTCAGTAGTAAATTTTTATAACTTTGTTTCGCCTGAAACTCAGTTCAGGATACCAAAGCATAGTAATCAACTAAAAATCTTTCCAAATGAAAAAACTACTTTACCTGTTTGCTTCCATCTTTGTATTTTCTTTGGTTTTTACTTCCTGCGAAACCGAAGAAGGCTCTTTCAATGAAGCATTCTTGATCGGGAAATGGAAATCGGGCACCCTCTATTATAAATACCAGGCCACCGGAACGGGCTCTACGTGGGATACGGCTGACGATGTAACCGAAGAAGAAGGGTTGCCATTTACATGGACTCTTTCGGGTGCTGAGCTAGAACATATTTATATTTTGGAACTTGGTGCTACCGTACCCAAAGTTTACACGGTTACCAAACTTACCCTTACTTCTCTGGAATATGAAGACGATTTTGGTCAGACTTTCTCTTTTTCCAAGGTTTTATAAATAAAGCAATTTCCTTTCATCTTTCGGAGCTATGAAAAAAATCCTGAAACCCATTCTTATTACCATCTTTTCTTTGCTATTCTTATTAATAGCAACGGTAAGTTTTGCGCTATGGTTTGTGTTTACTCCGGAAAGAATAAGCCCGGTAATCCGCAATCAGGCTGATAAACTTCTAACCAGCCAAACTGAGATCGGACGGGTTGAGTTAACTTTTTTCAGTACTTTCCCCAATTTTGGATTAAGAGTCGATAGCATCCTGCTTATCAATCCCTTTGAAAATGCGCAATCAGATACATTGCTCAGTATAGGTCGGTTTACCGGAGTTGTAGATATGGCTGCACTCATAAGGCGAAATGAGATCATGCTTTCTGGCTTTAAACTTGAGAATGGAAATATCAATGCATTTTTCAATGCTGATGGAATTTCAAATCTCGACATAATGGTTAACGATACCCTTGATCAGGTAACCGAACAAAAAGAGGCAACCGATCTTTTTGTTGATCTGGGTAAAGTTGAATTGAAAAACGTAAACATTACCTATGTTGACGACTTGTTGGAAATGAAGGGAGCATTAAAAAATGTTGATGCCAGAATAACCGGAACCATCAAAAACAATGATGTTTCGAGCAGCCTGAATTTGACTAAATCTACTGTTTCATTTGAATATGGTGGTGAGAAATATCTGGATAACGCCTTTGTAATTATCGATTTCCCTGCACAGGTTAACCTGGGGAACCAAAAAATCAATTTTCAGGATGCATTGCTATCAATTAATGGGATGGATATTGCGCTTTCAGGGTTTGTTGAAATGGATACCATGAGCGGTGATATTATTACCGACCTTGACTATAATTTTCAAAGCTGGCCTATTAACGGGCTGCTTGCCATGGTTCCCCCTTCTTACCAGTCGTATCTTGTTGGGATTGAAGTGGATGGGCTGCTTTCTTCAATGGGAAAAATTGCAGGAATATATAACGATTCGGTAATGCCACTGATGGATTTGCAATTGCTCTTTGATCAGGGTACGTTTACCTATGCTGAATACCCTATCCCCTTGAAAGATATGAGTGCAGATGTGAAAATCTATACCGATTTAACCAACGACAGCCTTTCCTATGTTACCATCCACAGCTTTAAAACCCAAACCCCAAAATCAAGTTTTGCTACCAGGGGAGATGTGAAGAACCTGTTTAACGATATGAAGATCAGCCTGGATTCTGATGCCGATCTTGTGCTCGATGAATTCAATATGTTGATTCCTGATTCCCTGAAAGTTATTATGAAGGGGCGTTTAAACGGTAAGGTTCAATCCGATTTTGCTATGTCTCATATTGATGCTATGGCTATTGAAAAGATGAAGTTATCAGGAAACCTGCTTGCAAGAAATATGGATGTTACCTACGACAGCATCTGGTTGAAAACTCATAATACCCGGCTAAATTTCAATCTGCCTTTTAAAGGAGTAAATAATCCCTTAGCCAATTTTGCCAAATCTGAGGTTACAACAGAATACCTTGAAGCCGGAAAACCGGGCGATTATTACGCGCTGTTACAAAATGCCCAATTTTTACTGGAAACTTCTGATGCCCGCGATACCACAAGAATTCCCGATTTGTTTTGCTCTTTTTCTCTGGAAAGTTTGCTGGCAGAAACCGACTCAATGTTTGTTTCGGTTCTTAACCCTAAAGGAAATCTTACTTTGGCTCCGGTGGCGGGACGACCCCTCGAACCCCAGATTCATCTTGTTTATAACAGTGATGAGCTAATGGCGGGCATGGCCGGTGATTCTGTATCAGTAAAGAGACTTGCTACTAATACTAACATTATCAATGATCAAAGCCAAACTGATATATTTCTTCAATGGCTTGCACGGGGTTTTATTGATATGGAAGAAGGTGTAATCACAACAACAGCGTTAAATCTCCCCATTCAAATTCCAGCCATAAAAATGGATTTTGAGCCAGAAAGGCTCGATATTCATGATGGGCGCATGATCATTGATAAATCAGATTTTGAGTTGTCGGGATATATTAAAAACCTGCTCTCTTACGCCAGGGGCGACTCTATCCTTAAAGGTGAACTGCAATTCAATTCGAAGATTACTGATGTAATGCAACTCATGGATCTTACCAGCGGTATAGGGTATGAAGACAGTACAGAAGTGGCTGATAATAAAATGCCAGCCGATGAAACGGAAATATCTTCACCCGAAGAAAAAACAGTTGCTTCCGATACAACTTATTCTGATCCTTATATGGTTCCAAAAGGCATTGATATTGTGCTGAATACAAATGTGAAAAGCGCCAGTTTAGGGGTTGATACGGCAACCAATATTATAGGAGCCTTAAGAATTAATGATGGGATACTCTTGTTGGATGATATTAATTTTGCTACTGAAGCAGCCAGGATGAATATTACTGCCATGTACAGAACTCCCCGAAAAAACCATCTATTCCTGGGGCTGGATTACCACATGTATGATATTGAAATTGAGCGATTGCTTCAAATGATCCCCGACATTGATACCCTGATGCCTATGCTGCGTTCCTTTAGAGGAAAGGGAGAGTTTCACCTTGCTATCCAAACCAACCTGGATTCTACCTACAATATTAAGCAATCCACCCTGTTAGGGGCATCTTCCATAACTGGGCAAAATCTGGTGCTTATGGATGGTGAGACATTTAGTGAAATTGCCAAAACCCTTCGATTCAGCAAAAGAGCTGAAAATGTGGTCGATTCACTATCAGCTGAGTTTACCATATTTAGAAAAGAAATAGATATTTATCCGTTCCTGATTGTCATGGATAGATATAAAGCAATAGTTGCCGGAAGACATAATTTCGATCTCACCTTTAATTACCATATTTCAGTAGTGGATTCACCCTTGCCTGTTAAACTGGGCCTTGATATAAAAGGAGATCTTGATGATTGGACGGTTAGACCCGTCATGCCCAAATATGCCCAGTTTTACAGGCCTGCCTCGCGCAGAGCTGTTGAAAACCGGCAGCTTGAATTACGACGTTTGATAAGAGAAACGCTCATTAACAGGCCTGATACAGATGATCAAATCCCAGAATAGTTTATTTAAAGTGAAGTTTTTCAATCACTATCACTGAAAATCATTATTTGCTTTTAGTCGGATTATTTCTCCTTTATCATGAACTATTGGCACCTTAATGTCATTCACTACCAATTCTGAACCGCCCTGAAAATCCGGATTTATAGTAACCGTGGTTGCTTTACCGCTTTCCCATTCCATATCAATGGTATAACCCCCTCTGGCCCTTAGTCCCTTTACAGAACCTGTGTGCCAGTTGGCAGGAAGTGCAGGTAAAATCCTTATGATGCCCGGTTCGTGCGACTGGAGAAGCATCTCGGCTACTCCTGCCGTGAAACCGAAGTTACCGTCAATTTGAAAAGGTGGATGGGCATCAAACAGGTTGTTGTAAATAGATTCTTTCATGAAAAGGCGTATTTGTTCGCGGGCCATTTCGCCATCGAGCAATCGGGCTGAGCAGTTGATGAGCCACGCACGGCTCCAACCTGTGCCTGCGCCACCATGATCGAGCCGGTAATCAAGGGTTTTTCTTACTGCATCAAAAAGCTCCGGATGGGCCGACTGTGTTATGCTGGTGCCGGGATGAAAACCATACAGGTGCGACATGTGCCGGTGTCCGGGTTCTGCTTCATCATACTCCCTGTCCCATTCCAGTATGCGGCCATCGCTGCCCAATACAAAACCATCCCTGAGCTGTTTTCTTTGTAAAGTGATCTTGCTGAGCAGTTCATTTTCAATTTCCAGTATCTGGCAGGTTTGGGTGTAATTGTCAAAAACTTCGGCAATTACCTGTTGATCAAAAGCTGAACCCATGCATAATGCTGCCGGTTGTCCGTTGGGTGCAATGTACTGGTTCTCGGGCGAAGTTGATGGCGATGATACCAGTGTGCCATCACGCGGATCTTCCATTATCCAGTCGCTGTAGAATTGGGCCACTTCGTGCAAGGCCGGAAATACCCGTTTTTCAAGAAAAGTGGTGTCGCGGGTAAATTCAAAATGCTGCCAGTAATGCTGCATCATCCACCCGGCAGCACCAAATGAGCTTCCCCAGTAAGCTGTTCGGGCCTGCATCCAGGTTTTGCCCCAAAGATCGGTGGCATGGGGCATAAATGAACCACCACAACCAAAGTTTTTCTGTGCTGTGGTTTTGCCATTTTCAACGAGCTTGTCGGTATAGTCAAACAAAGGGCTGTTGAGTTCGCTAAGGTTGGTTACATCTGCCAGCCAGTAATTCATCTGCAGATTGATGTTGAGATGGTAATCCGCATTCCACGGGGCTTCTATGTGCTGGTTCCAGATGCCCTGCAAGTTGGCAGGATTGGTTCCGGGGCGTGAAGAACCGATCAACAGATAACGTCCGTACTGAAACAACAAAACTGCCAGCTCAGTATCTTCGGCACCGTTTTTTACAGCTTCAATCCGAAGGTTGGTGGGCAGGGTGTCTGCCCCATTTTCGGGTAGCTGGAGATGAACTCTTGCGTAAAGGTTCTGGTGGTCGGCTATATGCTCTTTTTTGATCTTCTCATAGCCGGCCGACTCAATTTTTGCCAGTTGTTCGCTGTTGTATGCACCCAGATCATTGTGATAAAATGATGAGCCGCTTACAAGGTAAAGGGTGGCTTCTTTTACTCCGTTCAGTTCCAGAAAGTCTTCACCTGCAACGATTTCACCACCCGAATGATCTATTTTGAGTTGTGTTTCAAATTTCACCCCTTCCAAAACAGGGAATGGCTTGGAATCGAACACGCCACCCCTTTGTGTTACTTCTCCCCGCATTACCAATAGATTATCTCCTTCAACGCTGGTTTTTACCGTGGGAATGCCGCGATCTTCGGGCCTGGTTAACCGAATTTTACCGGTTAAGCCTGCAGGTGATTCGCTGGTAAACTTCACTACGATAACATCATGCGGATGCGATGCAAAGGCAGTCTGGGTAACTTTATGTCCATCTGCCCGGTAAGAAATATGGGCAACGGCTTTGGAAAGATTCAATTCGCGACGGTAATCAGATACTTCCTGGTGATCCCAGTCTATAAAAAGTTCGCCCAGGGTTTGATGAGATTTTACAATGTCCTTTCTTGAAAACTTCTCTACAATCAATTCATCTGCCTGCTGCACCTGGCCATCCATGATCAACTGTCTGATTTCCTGAAGGTCCTGTTCATTTCCCTCAGGCTCATCCCATCCCATTTCTGCGGGCCATAAGGAATCGTCATTGAGTTGAATGCGTTCGTTGTCAGGGTTGCCAAAAACCATGGCTCCAATGCGTCCATTCCCAATCGGAAGGGCGTCTTCCCAAATTTGCGCTGTACTGTTATACCATAGTATTTCGTCTTTCTGCTCGTTTTCCGATTCAGAACAGGAAGTCAGGATCAGCGAAAAGATAATTACTGCCAGGGGAATAAGACGAAGTGCAATTTTTTTTGGTGAATATTTCATGATAGGTAAATTATTGGGTTTTGGTTTTTCTAAGGAATATAATGAAGCCTACTCCGGCTGCCATGGTAATCAGTCCGCCCAAACCATATGACAGATCCTTGCCCAGGTTTAGTCCTTCGGGTGCCAGGAAAATGTAGGTGGTAATGACCATGGTCATGAAAAGGGCCGGGATTAGGGTTATCCAGTAGTTTTTATGGTTGATGGCCAGATACACGGTGATGGTCCAGAGTACAATGGATGCCAGGGTTTGGTTGGCCCAGGCAAAATAGCGCCAGATAATGTCAAAATTTACTTCGGTAAGCAGCATGCCAATTACGAACAAGGGGATACTCACCATCAGGCGGTTTTTGATGGGGCCTTGTTTCAGTTTCAGGAAATCGGCCACGATGAGTCGTGCACTGCGGAAGGCAGTATCGCCCGAGGTTATAGGTGCTGCCACTACTCCCAGTAAAGCCAGTACAGCACCAAATTTTCCCAGCAGGGAATTGGCCACGGTATTTACGATAAGGGCAGCATTGCCGTTGTTTTCAATCATAATATCGTTGAGTTGGCCTACACCGCCAAAAAAGCTCATGGCAATGGTTGCCCAGATCATGGCAACAACGGCTTCGGTAATCATGGCTCCGTAAAATACGCGGCGGCCCAGCTTTTCGTTGGTGATGCAACGTGCCATCAGGGGCGATTGGGTAGCATGAAAACCCGAGATAGCACCACAGGCAATGGTGATAAACAACATAGGAAATATGGGAAATTTATCGGCATTGGCACGCATATTCGTAAAGGTATCAGCATTGAGCTCGGGCAGGGTATAGCCTTGTACCAAAAGGGCTGTTATGAGGCCAAGAGCCATAAATAGCAGAGCCGCTCCAAAAACCGGATACAACCGCCCGATGATCTTGTCGATGGGGAGCATGGTAGCGATTACATAGTAGCCAAAAACTATCCAGATCCAGAAGGTCATGGTAGCGAAGCCGGGAGTCATATTCGCAAGAATTTTGGCCGGGCCCATGATGAAAACCGTTCCTACCATGATCATGAGAAACACTGTAAATCCGCGCATAAATTGTTTGGTGAAGTTGCCCATGTAAATGCCCGTTATTTCTGTAATGCTCAATCCTTTGTGCTTGATAGAAAGCATTCCTGAAAAATAATCGTGCACGGCACCGGCAAAAATGGCCCCAAGCAAAATCCACAAATAGGCTACGGGTCCCCACATAGCCCCGGCAATAGCTCCGAAAATGGGACCCAGTCCGGCAATGTTCAAAAACTGTATGAGAAATACCTTCCACCAGGGCATGGGCAGGTAATCTACCCCATCGGGCATGGTTAAGGCGGGTGTTTTCCGGTTTCTATCAGCACCAAAAACCCGCTCTATATAGCGGGAATAGAAAACATATCCTAATATCAGAAGGATTGTAGAAACCAATAAAGTAATCATAGCGACAGTTTTGAAAAAAATGAATTTTCTAAATTACTGCTTTTTAAGACTTATTGGTAAAATTAAATAGGGTCAGCAAGAAAACTCAATATTTTTTCTCTTGTAGGCATCAAATAGTTTTTGAGATGATAAGAATGCGGGTTTGTTTATTTCTGCTTCGACAGATTCGCCATCCAGGTGTGTTGAGCTTACCTATTTATTGTTACTGGAAAAATGTATACACAAATAAAATATTTTTATATATTTGAAGCATTCTTAACAAAGGAAAAAAAGGAGATTTCAAGCACAATAAATTTAAGATCAGCATGATCCTTAAGGAAGGCAATTACAATTACATCAAGGTTTTAATAAATCAGATATAATACAATAGGATAACAAAAATCTAAAGAACAATGGAGAAAATACCCCAGGAAGAGAATATTAGAGGAATTGGGGGGAGGGAAACGTTGGCAGTAATTTTAAAAACGGCATAAAATCATGAAACAAACAATTATTCTTTTAGGAATGACTTTAATAGTTAATTTAAGTTTAAAAAGCCAGGATTATGTTCCTTTTCCCACAGAGAATGTTAATTGGAATGTATTTTATGCAGGTACATGCGAAGAAGCACCACCTGACACCTTAATGATTAGATATGTTATTCATGGTGATACTACGATTAATGAAGTTCAATATTCAAAACTGTGCATTGAAAGTGGAGATTTGATTAATCCTAAAATACAAGCTATTGGTGGACTAAGAGAATTTGAAAAAAAGATTTATTACATTGGACAAACCATTATCGGTGGTGGATTTGATGATGAGTATTTACTTTATGATTTCACAAAGCAAATTGGAGATACAATTGAACATGACAATTATGGAGTATTTTATTCTGTAATTTTAGATATTGACTCTGTACTAATTGATAGTACCTATAGAAAAAGATTTGAAGTTGATAATCATTGGTTTTTTCAAAACCCTGACTATATAATTGAAGGAATTGGCAGTGTGAAAAACGGATTAATAGGTCACATTTCAGACATTCCGACTTGTGGCTCGCATTATTGGGAACATATTTGTTTCAGGGAAAATGGAATTGTAATATATCTTAATTCATCTTTCAATGATTGTTTTCCAAGCAACCTATTGACAGGTATGGAGCAACCTGAGTATAAGACTGACCTTTATATATACCCGAATCCATTTAAAAACAAAATACAGATTGATAATAAACTAATCAATAGAGATTTGATTTTTAAATTGATTGATATTAATGGTAGGACTTTGTTTGAAAAACCTATTAAAGGAGAAAGTATAAAACTTGATTTGAATATCAAATCTGGATTTTATAATGCACTGATTTTTGATAAAAGTGGAGCGATTTTGATTTCAAAAAAAATGATAAAAGAATAAAAAATACTGGCAATATCCAGGAATACGACAGGCCAGCAAACCCCAGCAATTATTAGGTTTGCTGAGCTTGTCCTTCGTCCTCGGTTTCCGGTTGAAGTAAGGCCATAAAATGGTCTGTTTTCTTTGTAGGGCTTTTGAGCAAACGACCCGACTTCTGAACTCAAACAATGGTCAGAAAAATCGACATTCAAAAAGACAGTTAAACATTTAAGAAAAAAGAGAAATGACAGTTAGAACATTTTGGACAATTTTCATTAAAATTCTTGGGATTTGGTTAGTGCTTGACAGTATTACCATTATAACTCAATTTTTACCTGTTCTACCATTTTTTGGGTCAAACAGTGTAGACAATATTTTTGTACTTGCTATTGTGATTGGTTTACTAATCTTGACAATGGGTATTTACATGTTCATTTTACGACTGTTCGTTTTTAAAACATCCTGGCTCATAAACAAACTTCATCTTGACAAAGGATTTGAAGATGAAAAACTTGACTTCAACGTCCAACTGTCAACTGTTTTAACTGTTGCCACCATAGTTATTGGCGGGTTAATTTTCGTTGACGGACTTCCACAACTTTGCAGACAGATTTTTGTATTTTTCCAACAGAAAAACTTATTCAGAGAAAACCCGACTTCTGCCTGGATCATTTTTTATTTTGCAAAAACTATTATTGGCTATCTACTAATGACAAATAGTAAATATGTAGTAAAACTTATAGAGCAACAAACAGAAAAACAAAGTGAAAAATATGAGTAACATTATTCGTTTTATTGACAATAGGTTAACCGACTCAACAAGAGAGACGGCTTAAAACATACTGGAATATGAGCAGTAGCAAGACCCAGCTAATATTTGCTTCTGCCATACAATGTTCTAAACATTTTGCGAATCGTCAATACATCGAACAAGAAAAAACTCAAATAATTGGGTAGCTACAATTGCACGAATGGAAATAACAAAGCCCTGAATTTAGGCACAAAATATTACTAAACGTTGCCAACTATTGTAAAGAACCAATATGCAAACTAAAAACTTCTTTGCATTAATGCTTCTATTTTTGACTTCATGCGCAACAATATTGCATAAGAAGCAATATGATGTATATGTGCACTCTAATCAAGTAAACCCGAAAATTATTTACGATGATATAATTTATGATTTACCGGATACCATTACCCTCAAACGCTCAAAAAACGACATAAACCTAACCTTTTCGGGAGACAGTATCGAAAGAGAGTACACAATAAAATCATCTCCCAACACGGCATTTTTGGTTTACAATATTCTTTGGAATTATGCTGCTCCTATAGCATACATAATTGATTTAACAACTCCCAAAAGATTTTATTACGGTGATGAATTTTTCTTCGATACAAATGATACTTCTTCAGTAATAATACCAGAGTACCGAAAGAGTTATGAAGATTATTTTTTAAAGCCATACCCCACCAAAAGAAATGAGTTTAACGTTTTTGTTTCATTGCCGCACATAAATAGTTTTCACATGAAGCCAGAAGGTGAAGGACTTAAAACAAACACAGGTTTTTGGGGCTTAACTTTAGGCCTGGAGTATTTTTATAAGGAGAACAAATACATTAGTATTAATGCCAACCGGGTTTCTGATTTCTTTGTACCTATACCTGCATCACCAGGTATTGAAGGATTTTATGAAGCCATGAACTCCACTTATATTAGTATTTCAGACAATTTGAAATTTAACAGATTTACTATTGGATATGGTTTTTGCTATGCAATCAATCTATGGGAAATTAGGGATGATGGCTACATGGATACAGACGATGAACCTTTTGAAAATATTAGTAAAAGTCACATCACCACGGGGCTTCTTATTAGTAGTTATCACAGAATTTTGGAAGACTTGTATTTAGGTGTAATTTTTCGTCCAACTTTTTTAAAATTAAAGAACCCGAATGAATTTGCCTATGAGCACCTAATAAGCATAAGCCTTGGATGGAAATTCAGGATAAACAAATAGTTGGTTTTGTTGTAAAAAGAACTTCGGAAGTCTTTTCGCAAATTGGTGACAAAAGCATGCGAACCGAAACTAAAAGATTGGAAGCCGTTTATCAGCAAAAACTTTTAAATTTGGAAGATTTGAAAAAGAATATTTTGCAAAAGGCATTTGCAGAGGAATTGCGTGGCGGAGAGCCTGTCGAACCATAAACTGAAAAAATAAAACCATAAATTCGGGGCGTTGGTATCCCACATTTAGCCCCTGATTACAATAATGAGAAGAGAGTTAAAACGGAGTAGTTCTAAATTAAGCAAACAGTTATATTAATCAGATTAGATATGCGTATTGATAAATCGGAAATAGAGCAATTGGAACAACGCTACCGGACAGCGTTCATAAATTCATTGGCCGGTTTTCGTCAGGCGGTATTGATTGGTACCAGGTCGGTGGACAAAAAGACCAATCTGGCTATTTTTAATTCACTCATTCATCTGGGTGCCAATCCGGCTTTGTTTGGGTTAATGAGCAGGCCCGACAGTGTGCAACGGGACACATTACAAAATATATTGGAGACTAAAGAATACACCTTAAATTTTATACAGGCTACACACTATAAAAAAGCTCATCAAACTTCTGCCCGCTATGAAAAAGGTATTTCTGAGTTTGAAAAGGTAGAGTTTACGCCTGTTTATCTTTCCGGTTTCGGTGCTCCATTTGTCGGGGAGGCTGTGGTAAAAATTGCCATGAAGTTTGAAGAAAGTATTCCTATCACCCTAAATGGAACGATACTGATTGTTGGAAGCATTAGGATGGTTGATATAAATGATGGAATGGTTGGCAAAGACGGATTTGTTAATTTGTCAGCAGCAGAAGTATTAATAAGTCAGGGACTTGATGCTTATTTTATTTCAAGCGAAGTTGGCCGTTTGCCTTATGCAAAACCATAAACACCTTAAGCAAACATTACAAATTAGGGTATAGAAACCAGATTGTTTTTCTTCAAAAAAACACTTTCTTCACTTTACCTAAATTAGTAATTGGATAATTTATTTAAAAAGAAAAAAATGAAGATAGGTATAATAGGTGCAGGATTATCAGGGCTTACCTGCGGGTGGTATTTAAAAAAAAACAGCATTAACGATATTACCATTTTTGAATTCTCTGATAAAGCAGGTGGGAAATTGAAAACAGATCGCATCGATGGGTTTCAATTGGACAGGGGTTTTCAGGTTTTATTGCCCGCATATCCCGAAACGAAAAAAGTTTTAGACTATGACAAGTTGCAATTACAACGTTTTCAGAAAGGTTCTTTAATCTATAAGAACGGGAAACAAATCCCTTTTTATGACCCGGGAAACGGATTAACAGCTTTGTTTGAAACGGTTGTAAATGGCCCTGGCTCCGTAATAGACAAGTTGATTTTATTGAAACTGAAATGGGCCTTAAGCCGATTAAGTATTGAGGATATATTTAACGGTAAAAAAACGATTAGTTCTTTAGCGTATTTAAGAGAATTGGGGTTCAGTGAAAGAATAATAAAAGATTTCTGGATTCCCTTCTATCAGGGGGTATTTCTTGAAAATTCGTTAGAAACGGATAGCAGAATGCTTCAGTTTACGTTTAAAATGTTTGCAGAGAAGGGGGCTGCCCTACCTAAAGAAGGAATGGATGCTATTCCTAAACAATTAGTAGATTATATTGGAACCGACAAAATACGATACAATACAAAAGTATTGAATTACGACAGTAAGTCTGTTACTACAAGTGACGGGAAACAGGAATCATTTGACAAAGTGGTTGTGGCTTGCAACATGAACAAAAATTTAGAGTATCACAGTGTGACCAACAACTATTATGAAGCGGAAAAACTGCCAATTGACACGAAACATGTAATACTCAATGCAAACCCAAATCGAATAATAAACAATGCGGTGATGATTAGTAATGTAGCGCCAAATTACTCACAAAATGGTAAACATCTAATTTCAGTCTCTGCCAATGGAATTCATACGGACGTGGATATTTTTCTGAGTGATTTGAAATCCATGTTTGGTTTGGAAACAGCGAATTGGAAACTGGTAAAATCATACATTATCAGGGAAGCCTTGCCTGCTGTAAACTTTGAAAAAAAGTACGAACCGACGTCTATAGAAGGTGTTTTTTATTGCGGCGATTATTTGTTGCAAGGGTCAATTAACGGTGCAATGGAAAGTGGAAGAAGAACTGCCGAAGAAATAATTAGTGTCAGCAAGAAAACTCATAGTTTTTCTCGTGCTTGATAAGAAAGCGTCAAGTGCAAGGCGGGCGATGGCTGAAAAACAGGATTTTACTTTTCGTAAATGACTGTTTTGAAGACAAGCCCAACGCAGCAATTGGCGTTTTCTTGCAAGCGCTAATTAAAGGAATTTAAAACAAAAATTATCTCTCGTTAGTGCCAAAAAGTTTGAATACTTTAAAACAATCAATCATGAGTGGTTTTGAGAATGAAAAGTAGTATTAAGATAAATGTGTAAACGAGTTGGCTACAAGCTAAGCGCTATAATTAAGCCTGTAGCCAACATGATATACTTGATCTTGTCAATAGAGACAAGACGGGTTTAGTGCCAGTTTTACGTTTCTGCAGGGACCCAACCGATCTCGCCGCAGGCGAGAGAGCTCATGAGCACCCTTTTTGAATAAACTATTGCGAATAAATTTTTCTTGCCTGCTCGACCAGCAGTAACTTTATGGACAAGTTTAAAAATTTGTAACCCAGGCATTGACAATTGTATTAAAATAACTTACTTTTGATAAGTAAATAAATCATTGGGGGGGGTAAAATATCCATAACGCAATGCGCCTTATTTTATAATACCATATAGGTTCATATCTTTTAAGACCAGGTTGTCTTAGTATTTCTAACGCAGAGAATCCTTTTTTGGTTGCCCAAACCATAAGGACGCACTGATACCATGTACGAATGCTCAGATTGGAGTTTTCCAATATAGTTTCTTTCATTAAACTTGTCCTAAATCCACAATCTTCGCATTGATATATAGATTGATTTTTTAGCCAATACTGCTTCTTGCAACCACATTTTATGCAAACGACCCGTTGCTTGTCTCTAACTGACTTAAAATGAGCTACACAGCTAACTTCATCTGAAAACGACTTACTATATTCATTGAGATTCATAATCTGTGCTTTTTAAATTATAAGGCAAAGATCATAACGTGTTACGCCAGACCAGGTTGTTGTAAAAATTACTTCCAAGATTGCGGATAATCATATAACTTAATACTTAAATCAAATGAAAAAGACACTTGCACTTTGTATTATTATTCTTTTTGTTATTGATATCTCCTTATCAGCCCAGGATTCTTTATTTAGTAAAAAATCGCTTAATTTTCCAACAAAAAAATATGGAATAAGTATAGGAAACTCTTATGAGTTTACAGGAATACGAATAAATTTTGCGGATGAAAATGTAAAAAGAATTAATGGATTGAATGTTACTTTCTGGTATAAACTGTATGAAAATCAATATGCCGTTGTAAATGGTATCAGTTTAGGAGTAATGCCCATGGCGGGGAAAATGGGGCCTGTTAATCTTGGCGTTCTTGGAGCAGGGACAGCAAATAATAATGTGTATGGACTTACATTGGGAGGAGTATTTGTTGGTTCAAGTGGTAGCATTAATGGGTTGACGATTAGTGGCTTGGTGACGGGGGCTGATGGGGAAAATTCGGCAATCTCAGGTATTGCCGTATCAGGAATAGGAATAGGTGCTCATAAGGCTATCAATGGATTCGCACTTGGTGGATTAGCAGTTTTTACGGATGGAGAAATAAATGGAATTGCTTCCAGTTTAGCATATATTTCTGCCGAAAAAAAAATTCAGGGTATAGCTATTACACCAGGTTATTTGAAATCCGGAATATTTAATGGAGTCGCCATTGCAGGTTTTACTGATACAAATCAAATGAATGGTCTATCCATTGCGATTTTTAATAGAACTCAAGATTTGCATGGTGTTCAATTAGGTCTTATAAATTGCGCTAAAAATAATCGAAAATGGACAAGAGTATTACCCTTAATTAATTTTCATTTTTAATTTAAAAATGATAAATGTAAAATAATAAGGTAAGAGTTGAAAATTTTTCATTCTAACTGCAAAACTTAATAAAATGAAACCTGATTTAACAATTAATATGATTCGCTGGACGGCTCGCATTATCGGAACATTAATAGTAGCATTTACTTTGTTTATAGTAATTGGAGAAATGCTTGAGAGCTGCAAGCAGCGTGGCCATGCTTCTACAGATATATTTGACACCTTAATGATTATAACATTTATATTCTGGGGTGCTGGTCTGACAGGCCTTATTCTTGCTTTATGGAAGGAAGGATTAGGAGGGTTTATTTCATTATTATGTTTTATGATTTTTATTTTACTTATAGGCGTTAATCCAAAACCTGATGTAACCTTTAGTAATGTACTTTTTATTTACCTGTTTCCTTCGGTACTATATTTATTTTATTGGTGGTTAAAAAGGAAATTTTTTGAGAAAAATCGTAGCATATGAACAAATGAACCGAACCATGGCAATAATATTGACACACACACGCGAATGATTATAATTCGCAGCAGGGTAAAACATACAGTAAGAATATTGTTGGTGATTTATCCCGCTTTTCGCGGGAGCTCCATCTGACCAATAAAAAACAAATTATAACCAGATGAAAACCATTCTTTAAAGTAATTGCAAGTTTGAAGTCATTTATTAACCAATTTGAAATAAAACCAGTCCATAACAAGGGATTAGTAAAAATGAAGGTTTCTGGCGGATTATGAAACATTCTAGCCTTACCGTAGCTTTATAGCGTGGGACAATGAATCGTTTCAAACTCCTGCACTTTAACAACCTCCAGTCGTTGGCACACATTAATTTTTATTCAACAATAGGGCTTTGTTAAGTAACATTACATGTGTTAATATATAGGAATATGAGCGGAGCGTAGTACCCTGCGATTATTAGCTTCGTCCATACAATATTTTATGCATTTAGCGAGCAGTCAATAATGTAACCCTGAAAGAACTCTTATAAATGAGTAGCCACGAATGCACGAATGGTAACTTATTCGTGCACTTTTGGCAAAAATTAAATCAATTGCCTAATGAGCGATACTATTTATGAAGAAGAAAGCTATAAAATTATTGGGATGTTTATGAATGTAAGTGATAATCAGGTTTTCTTTGAAGTAG
>JAABRR010000052.1 GCA_011390785.1 Sphingobacteriia bacterium | reverse complement strand
CGGATGATGCCAAAACGGTTTCATTTAACCCTGAACGTGACTTTATCAGCTTTCCGGGTGGATGCAAACGCTTTGTGATACGCTACGATGATCTTAGCAACCGTTATTGGAGCCTCAGCAACTGGATTCCGGAAGAGTTTGAAGGGCACAATGTGGAAAGAACCCGCAATACCCTTGCTTTGATCTCGTCACCCGACCTTAGAAACTGGACTGTGCATCGTGTTATTCTTCAGGATGATAATATTGATAAAAGTGGTTTTCAGTATGTTGACTGGCTGGTTGATGGCAATGACATTGTTTTTGTTTCGCGAACCGCTTTTTTCGATGGTGAAAATTATGCTGATAATCAGCATAATGCCAATTTTATTACCTTTCACCGTATTGAAAACTTCCGCAATCATCTTAACGAAAGCATTACAACTGTAGTGAATCCTTTATAGGAAATCAATTCTAAATTTTATAAAATGCAAAAAATTATCACCACCCTGGCATTTTTGCTGCTGGCAATGCCCTTAACGTTTGCTGCCAACTGGTACGTTCATCCCACAGCGGGAAATGATGAGAATAGGGGTATAAGCCCCGAAGCTCCTTTCCGCACTCTTGTTAAACTTACCGAAATACCGGTGGATGCCGGCGACACAGTTTTTCTGTTTAATGGCGCTACCTTCTACGAACCGCTTATCCTGGATGGATGGAAAGGGCAACCGGGACTGGAAATTGTGGTAAGGCCTTATGGAGATGATGAAAGTAGTGAACTACAGAACGCAACCATTGATGCTGCCGGCTGGATGAATGGTATCCTGGTAAAGAATAGTTCGGGTGTGAAAATAGAAAACATCAACGTAAAGGCTGACGGATATCAGCCCACACAGCAACAGCAGGGCAATATGCGTTGTGGTGTGCTGGTAACGGCAACCCAACCTGGTTCTTTTGATAATATCACACTTAGTGGCCTTAATGTTTCTGATATATTTTATGAAAACGAAGGCTTTAGACGGGGTGCCGATGAAGTAGTCACCGCCAATGGCACCCAGAACTATGGCTGGGGCATCCGGTTTATCAATAATACCCCCAATGCTGTAATAAGCAATATTCTTATTGAAAATACTCACGTGCGGAATGTAGCCCACACAGGCATTAAGTTCACATCGCACCGCGGTGGCATTCGCGATGTGGAAGTTTCCGGCTGTGAAATATCAGATACCGGTGGGCCGGGCATTCAAATGTCGGGGCTGGTGAACGGCCATTTTCATCACAACACAGTGAATCGCTCTGGCAGCCCCGATGACAGCCGCAAGTGGGGCAGGGGCAGCGGGCTTTGGACATGGGACACCGATTCAGTGATCATAGAGCACAATGAATTCAGAAATGCCAACGGACCGGGCGATTCGGCCGGGTGTCATATCGATTTTCATTGTAACAATATTGTTGTACAATACAACATTAGTGAAAACAATGCCGGTGGGTTTATTGAAGTGCTGGGAAACAACTACAATTGCGCCTATCGGTTTAATATCAGCATCAACGACGGGCACCGGGTAAAAGGGGAGAACGGCGCTTTCCAGGAAGGCAAAGTATTTTGGTTGAGTGGTTACCAGGGTAATCGTAGTCCGAGAAAAGGGCCTTTCAACAGCTACTTCTACAACAATACTATTTTTGTGGATGAAACCATTGAAGCCAAATTTGCCGTAGCGCCCACTGCCAAAGGGGTTATGGTGGCTAATAATATTTTCTACCTGGCAGGCAACGCATCCATTGTTGCAGGCGATCAGTTTAAACCCGATGCCGTTATAGCCGGCTCGCTGCAAAACTATTTTGTAAGTAACAATCTGTTTCTTCGGGCCGACAACTGGCCCCTTCAGAAACATATGGCTGATAAAAACATAATTATTGGGAATCCAGGTTTTAAAAATGAAGGAGGCGTAACAGCCGCTGATTATATCCCCAATAATCATTCTCTGGTTGCCGGCCAAGGAATAAAACCCCAACCCTTGCCCGGCGACTCCATCGGTCTTTTTACCGGCCTGCAGGTGGATTTTGATATTCTCGGAAACCCGATTGATGGTGGTTATCCGGTGGGGGCGGTGGTGCCGTGAAGGAAGATGGAGTGTTGTAAGAAAGAATAAAACTGTAAGTTATAATCTAAAGCAACCTGACAGGCCCCTTTAAAAGATAAGTACATCCGGCGATTTAGGTTCATTGGGCAACTATATTCACAATTTGATAAATCCCTTAACAACTCTTGAATCATCTGTATTAAAAGAAATGTAGTAAACACCGGGTTGAAGGTCTCCGACATGGATGTTTTTTACTCCATTTTTATATTCCTTTACCAACCGACCATAAACGTTAGTGATACGAATTGATGATATAGGTGTTTGTCCGCTCAATCTAATATTCATAACATCTTTTACCGGGTTGGGGTAAAGGTATGGTTGCCAATCAGAATTACCTTCGTTAATATTAGTGGCTGTTGAGTACTCGGGAAATAACCATAAATAAGCATTTTCAAAATCACCGGCCCAGGTAGCTTCGTTGTGATTTCCCCCGGCTATTACAACTGAGTGTGTATGCTCAAATCCGGCAGAATTAAGGGATACTTCCATTTGATGCATAGCCTGAATATACTGATTGCCTTCATTTTCCCCGACATTCTGATAAAAGCGAACATCATGCTGAAAACCGGTTTGAGCCAGATCAGCAAAAAGATGGTCATAATTGGCCCAGTAGGCGGGAGAGAACGGACCACATTTGCCAAAAACTTCCTGGTATTTTACAGCACCATATAACGAAATTACCCCTCCCAATGAGCTTCCTAAAATGCCCGTGTTTTCACGATCAGACAGGGTTCTGTATTCATTATCAATAAAAGGTTTTAGTGTTTCAACAATAAACTCCATGTATTCATCTCCTTCGCCGCCAGCATTTAAATTTGAAAAGAAATACGGTAGATATTCGTTTGCCCTGTGGTTTCCTCCATTGTCAATACCCACAACAATGGGAACGTTGTATCCCCGGGCAGCTATATCGTTCAGTGTTTCATCAATTTCCCATTCGGCAATAAATGAAGTTTCTACATCAAACAGGTTTTGCCCGTCGTGCATGTATATTACCGGATATTTTTTCTGGGTTTGTTCATAATCGGGTGGGAGATAAATCCATATTCGGCGGTTGCGGTCCAATTGTGGCATGTAGAAGGCTTCATTGAGAATATGCACGTTTTCAGCCGCTGTAGAATTACCACCCTGCCCATTGTTGTCTGCCCAGTTATGAATGGTTATATCTACCGTTTCGCCGTTTCCAAAGGTGAAGGAGCGATTGCCTATTTCTTCTCCCTCAGTACCTTTTTCTACAGTTTCCCAGCTACCACGAGTAAACTTAAATTGAATAGTTTCCCCGTTTGAAAAACCGTCAAGGGTAATTTGCCAATGATTGCTATCATTTTTTTCCAGCACATATTGCGCATTACCCGGATTCCAACCATTAAAATTGCCTGCAATATAGATATGATCTGCTTCAGGTGTATAATCAGGTATGGATACCACGGTAAAGGTAACCTGCGCAGGAACTGCAAAAGTCATTACAGTTAAAACAAATACTAAAATTGATTTCATCTGGGTAAGTCTTGACATAAAAAAATGTTTTCCTTTTGTATGATCAATATTTTTACCGTCGGAGGATATGCAAATATTGAGTTGCTGTTACAAATGTAATTTTTTTTAATTGTTAGGAGAAACAAATACAAAATTAATCCCCTTTATAAAGTTGTATCGAGCAACAAGACCAAAAGATAAATCGGTTACAATAGTTTCGATAAACTTTACGTCTATTCCGGTTACCGAAGTCGGAAGTCCAAAGTCAGGAAATGGCGCTGCTAAAACCCACCCAACCAGCCAAAAACATTAAAGCTAAATTTATCTTGGCACCACCGCCAAAGGTGTGATAGTGGCCAATAATATTTTCTACATTGCAGACAATGCATCCATTGTGGCAGGGTTGGGCAGAGGATGGTTGCCCATTCATCGTGAGTGAATTATAAACGTATTGGAATAACGCCTAATTAATAAGCTGCTTAATATTCAAAGGATTTGGATTTTCAACAAGTTGTCCTTTTTTTGAATACAGAGGAATTAACAGGTTTTTGTTTTCCATGGCTTCTAAAACCAAATAATCGGGTGAAATTGTAAAATGTCTGACTATTCTCTCCGTTTTCCAGGGTATTTGTTCATAAACCAAATAAACTAATTCGGTACAAAAAATCATATCAGGCGATTCCACATTAAAATTAAAATCGTAGTTCTTTCCAATCTGAGCTTTCAGGATTTGCATCATCCTTTCATTTTGTTCATTTGTTACAGAATTTGGACGGATAATGACAAAAATATTCCCTTCTGCAAAATTTTGAGAATGGCTATAAATAACACCTTTTTGAGTGGATTCGGCAAAAATATTATCACCGAGAAATATACCCACATGTCCAAAATAACCAGGTATTAACTTATCGGTTAGTCTGTTTGGCGATTTCATACATACTATATCCCATTTTTTTAAATGTGGGATTAAATTGTTAAAATTCTTTTCCGGACTGGGATTTGCATAGGACCAATTTAGCAGGTCACCAAGTAGTTCACTACCAAATTCAAAAGTTTTGTAAAATGCTTCATAAAGTTTATCATCCCAGTTTTGGTATATAAAATCAAATATTGTTTTATCGGAAGAAGTCAGATTTATAGTAAGCTGTTCATTTTTTTGTTTCCGGGTTTTATTTTTCCAAAGAAATTGTTGAGAATGCAAATGTGTATTTTCTTCTACAGAAAATCCCTGGTCTCCTCTGTTGATAACTCTTCTTAACCATCTGTCTTCCTGAAAATTTGCATTGTAAAAATCTGCTGCCAAAATCAAATTTTGCCTGGCTAACCATTTTACAGAATCGATTGCAGTGTGCATGTAGATATACTGAAAGCAACTGTCAATTTTATAATGATTTTTCAGGTTCTGAAATAAATAATTAATATCTGCAGCCCGTGCAGGGTAGTAATTATCATGATAATGGTTTATCGATTTTAAAATAGCTCTGGACTCATTATTTAATTCTGTCTTTATTTTCATCAATGAGTCAATGTCCATTTGCAATGGTTCTTGCGGAATATTGTAAAATGTAGAAGACTGGAAAAATCCATCTTTGTATGTGGAACAAGAAAAGGCTAAAAAGGCTCCCGTAAAAATTAGGATTAGAGATACTGATTTGTGCACTTTTTCTTTCATATTAAAAATAGATGGGTCTGAATTTTACACCTTCCATTCGGTTATACTCAAGGGTTGGAAAGGGTATTTTAATAATATTCACTACACGGAAAATATTCCGAAGCCATTTTTTCTCCGTTTGAATTTTGGCAAAATTGATATCTAATGAAAACAGAAACTGACGATATCGATCCAGATGAGGGAAAGGCTGCCCCATGTAAAACGAAGGATTTTCAAGTTTTCCAATCATTCCGTTTGCGCTGTATCCAACGGCAAGATTAAGCCATTCGGGGATGTACTCAATACCGGTAATTTTTTTCATATTCCCTGAAAACCAATAAGTATGTGCATTGTAATCTAAAAAGAAACTATTCAAATGATTTGTTCCAAGATCGGAATGATAGGATGGGTATATACTTGGAGAATAAGAAAATTTCATCAATACAATTTGATCATCCCAAATGGCTTGCTGGGTAATGAACAGTAACGAACCAAACGTATTTGCGGCCATATCGGGCCAGGAAAACCCCCAGCCTTCATACATTCCATCCAACACTTCAATGGGTGTTTGGAGAATTATTCCAAGTGTACCCCCAAAAGCAAGGGCCTTTATTTTATTCACTCCTGCCCGGCGTAGCGCATGGTACCCAAATAAACTCTCATAATACGCAGAATAAGCATGGCCTGCTTTGTCTATTTGCAAATGTCCTTTTGAATCGTCATAAAAATGAAATGAAGTGCGCTCATGATCCTTATACCATATATAATTGAGGTAAGAAATTCCTGCAATAAAGGCAGTAGTTTTAATTCCAATTACAGTTTTCAGCCGTTTTTTATTCACACTGTCAGGATATGACATGTGAGTTGAAGGCTGAGAGAAGCTTGCTGTTCCAAATGTGATAAAGCTGAATATGAAAAATAACCTTTTCATAATTGGATTCGTAAAAGTTAATCTGCAGATAGTTTTAACTGCATAGTAAATTACCAATGGTCACAAATATACAGTTTATATTAACAATAATTGCTATATTCCCTTATTTTACCAACTATTGTTAATTATATTTCTACTAAATTACGTTGGTCTGGCAGGCACTTAAGAAAGATAGTTACAGTAGTATTTTACCCGGCTATTTAGGTTCATTTGGCAGGGATATTCACAATTTAACAAAACTCTTAACCACTTTTTTAAATATCTGAATTAATGATACAGGTGTCTGCCTCTGAATCTAATATTCATAACATCTTCTGCTGGGTTGGGGTAATGGAATAATTGATAAATGATTAAAAATATATAGTGGCACTAATCATTGTACCTGTATTGAAATTCAGTCCATCTGGGTTGCCAAATCGCAGGGAGTTTTTATCTGATTTGGTTAAGTTTCCCTGGGCTTCAATACCTACACTTAAGTTATCCGTAAGAAAATACTCCAGCCCAAAGGCCAGTCCTGTTAAAAAATCTACCTGGGTTTCTGTACCTGTGGGATTTTCAGAAGAAGGAATGTAGATTGCGCTGCCCCCTCTTAAGGCCAAATAGGGACAAAGTTTCTCATTTTTAAAATAGTATCGCGCAGCAAGACCAACAGAAAAATCGGTACCAACAGTTTCGGCATATTTTACATCTACTCCGGGTACCAGAGCAAAATTGCTTCCCAACCATACAGGTACGGTAATTCCAAACTGGCTGTTTTGAAGGTTGGCACTTAACCCTTTTTTTACTGGTGATTGCGAATAAATCATGTTGGTGCTCATTAAAAGGGTAACAAATAGCAATGTTATTCTTTTCATTCTGATACTTTTTTTTGGGATTAGATAAAATAAGATGAAAGTAGTTTTAACGTAGGTTATTTATTTGGGAGATTAGGACGAAATGACCGGTCAATTAACAGATTGTCATAAAAGATCAGCCCATCCATTTCAACATACAAGCGGTAGTAGCCATTCGGAAGGTCAGAAATATTTAAATATGCTTCCCGTTGAGTAAACTCTCCTTGTAATAAGGGTGCTCCTCCGACAACGAAATTGTTCCAATTGTCAGATTCTACAATCGTGGGTTCGAATGGCAGGGTGGGAATTGCCCTGGTAAGCCATAATTTTTTCATCTGGTTTTGATTCGGAGATTTAATGAAAACAGTGCTGCGATTGTGTGCCGGATTGGGGAACATTGTTATATGGTATCGGGAATTTTCCCAAGTATCCTGATCTCCCAGATTGACGTTGGGCATCCCATACCTGCCCATATAATGTCCTGCTTCGTCCCGGGCATAATAACCTGTGAACTGGGGCACTTCAAACTGTGGAAACCGGATATCCGCTTCCTCTTTGGTACAACCCAGATTCATTATCAGAAAAAGAATGACACCTGTCAGGCGAATTATTCTCATTTTGCAATTTTTTTTAGTGGATAGAATTGGTATTTGATTGTGAATTTGTTGAACATTACCAATTGCTATGACTTCATTTTATGTTATGTCAATTCGGCAAATATAGGTAATTATTAACAGTTGTTGGCTATTAAACAAATTTTTATTAGCAAAATATGAACAGGGGTGAGAAATTCTGATAGCCGTCGGTAGGCAAACGCATTCAAAGCTCTTGCTGTTATTTAGAAAATGCTAAAAGTTTATAGCGTTAGCCCGAATTTCCATCTCATGAATTTTAACAAACACCCAAGATACTATCTCATGTTTTAGGACATTTATTGTGAAAAACGAATTATATCGTATAAATTTGGCATTTTGTTTATATGTTTGAAAAATAAGGAATGTACCATATGTTAGTAGGTTGAAAGTTCAATCGGGTCACTCTATGAAGGAAGCTAATTTCAAAAGAAAAAGCTTTTTTATGTAATTGTATCAAAATGCGTGAATTATGGAGGTTATTTTTATCAGCGGTATTTTTATGTCTTTCTTCATTGTCGTTTTACTCCTGACAAAGAAGCAGAAGGCATTAACCGACAAAATATTGGCAACCTTGATTGCTGTTATTGGGTTCCATCTGCTGGGTTATAATTTTTATCAGTTGGGATACTGGCATTTGTACCCGCATTTAATTGGTACTACCGTCCCACTCCCATTGCTTTATGGCCCCTTACTTTATTTATATACCCGCTATTCTATTCGCATTGACCATAAATTGCTACGCAAAGATTATCTGCATTTTGCTCCGGCTATCGCAGCCTATCTATACCTGTCGAAATTCTTTTTCTTCTACACCGCCGAAGAAAAAAGGCTGGTAGATCTAGAAAAAATAGCGGATTTCGGTGTCTTCAAAATTGTTTTAATGGTAATAATTTTGATATCGGGGTTATCCTATTCCATTCTTTCCTACCGCCTTACCATCAGCCACAAGCAAAAAATAAGCAATTATTTTTCCTATCGTGAAGGCATCAACCTCAATTGGTTGCGATATTGCATATTAAGTATCGGGTTGGTTTTTTTGTCAGCAACCTTTGTTTTTATTCTTCAGGATGCCTTTGGTGTTCAGTTTCCTGTAAATATGGATTATATAAGCTATCTGATAGTTATTGGGTTTATATTTTACATTGGCTACTTTGGTATAAAACATGAAAATATTTTTACAAATAACCCGCAAACTGTTGACACAGGTGAAGAAAAATATACAATGGCAGAAAAATATAAGAATTCGGGTATTAAAAATGATGTTGCTTCAAAATTATTCGAAAAATTGCTTAAAATTATGGATCATGAAAAGCCATATCTGGAACCTAAACTCAGTTTGGCAACATTGGCCGGTCAGCTTGAAATCTCGCCCAATCAACTTTCACAGGTTATCAACCAGGAAGCCAAAGTAAACTTTTATGATTTTGTAAATAAATACCGTGTTGAAGAGTTTATTCGCCAATCACAAAAAAATAATAACTACAGCATACTGGCACTTGCTCTAGACTCTGGTTTCAATTCCAAATCGTCTTTTAATACCATTTTTAAAAAACAAAAAGGTTTAACACCTTCAGAATACTTGACTTCTGAGGTGCAAAACGACAGGGAGCCCTAATTCTGCAACTTTATTTTTTAAATTTTTCTTTTTAGCTAACTTTCTGTATTTCAGTTTTGTAAACGTACGGACTTATAGGTTTGTACCTGTATAAAGTTCAAACTTATAAGTTAGGGCGATAGCTCTTGTTTTTTGATTTTTCTTTGCTCTCGAAATGTTTAATAAACCTGACAATGAAGAATAGAATACTTTTTTCAAACGGGTTCAAATATTTTTCATCAAATGATTAAAACATGAGAAAAGGAAAAGAAACAATGAAGGCACTGATAGTAATCGACGTTCAAAACGGGTTAACAAAGTCGAAACCTTTGTATAACGAGCAATCTTTCATAAATACCGTTAACAGAGCAATAAAAAAATATCGGGATTCAAATTACCCGATATTGTTTGTTCAGCATATCAATGATTTGTTAAAAAATGGCACAAATAATTGGGAAATCGACCAACGCATAAATAAACTACCGGACGACAAAATTATTCAGAAAAATCATGGCAATGCGTTTCAAAAAACCCTGTTGAAAAAGGAATTAACCGAATTGGGTGTAAAATCTATCGCAATAGCCGGATTGAGCAGTCATGGTTGTGTAAAAGCAAGTTGTCTGGGAGGCATGTCTGAAGGCTTTGAAATAGCCTTGATAAAGAATGGACATACCAATTGGAATAAAGATGCTGAAAGAAGAATTTTACTAACAGAAAATGAACTGTTTGAAAAAGGAGTGACAATTATCGAAATGAATTTTGAAAACTAATAACATAAAGAACAGATACGATGAACCGAGCCATGACAAAAATTTTGACACACACGCGGATGATTATAATTTCGCAGCATTGCAAAACATGCAGAATGACTATTGTTGGTGATTTATCGCGCTTTTCGCGGGAGCTATCTCGTCCTAAAAGACGAGACACACTATCTGACCGAATTAATAAATTTATAAACATATGAAAAATTCAATATTATTGAGGCTTAGCTTATTATTGATGGTTTTTCACTTTTCTTCATGTGAAAAGAGTGAAATGAATGAAATAGAGTTACTGCTCAATAAGCATAATGCCGAAGCCTATACCATTACCGATACCCATTTGGAGCATTTACCTAAGCCTGTTAAAAACTATTTAATAGCAACCGGAGTGGTTGGCAGCCAATATGCAAACAGCATTAAGCTATACTATTCCGGAAACTTTAAACTAAATGAAAATGCTAAATGGGCTTCATTGGAAGCCGTAACATATGTAACCAATGAGCCCGTTAGCCGAAATTGGATAGGAGAAATAGATTCGCCCCTGGGTAAAATGACCGGCCTGGATTATTATTACAACGGTGCAGGAAAACTGGATATCCGCATTGCGCCTTCTGTTCCGTTTATGTTTTCAGATGGTTACGAACTAAGTGTGAGTGAACTTATTGCCTTTTTGGGCGAGCTGGTTTACAATCCTTCCGCATGCCTTAATAGTAATATAACATGGCAATACGTATCAGATTACGCCGCAAAAGCCACCCTGGAAGATGCCGGGCTTAGCGTTTCCGGTATATTTTATTTTGATGAGAATTATCTGGTTTCCCAATTTGAGTCGAACGACCGGTATTTTGGAGACACCAAAAGTAAATTACCATGGATGGTATATGTTCAGGATTATAAAACATTCAGTGGAATTAAAATACCAACCACCTTCAGGGCCCTTTGGATAAAGCCCAAAGGCGAATATGAGTACATTAATGCCACCATTACCGAATTATTATTTGATGTCAAAAATCTTTAAAATACAGAAAATGAACCGGGCCATGACAAAAATTTTGACACACACGCGAATGATTATAATTTGCAGCAAGGTAAAACAAGCAATCAGAGTAATGTTGGCGATTTATCCCGCTTTTCGCGGGAGCTCTCTCGTCCTAAAAGACGAGACAGGTTATCTGACCACTAAAAAACAAATTATAAACAGATGAAAAAAGTAATAATAGCATTTTTTATTTTAACAATATCCGCATCCGTGTTTTCGCAGATAGCGCTCTCGAAAAAGTCTCTTTTTGTTGAATTAGGAGGTGTGGGAATTGCCACCTCAGTCAATTATGAGCAAAATATTTGGATGAAAAGCAAACATTCTCTTTCGGTAAGGGCAGGGCTGGGGTACTTTCCACTTATTCTTAATACGAAACTTTCAGCAGGTACTTATAGTGCTATCCTGGGCGCAAACTTTAACAGGCACTTTAACAATCATAGCCTGACCATGGGTATTTCAAATGCATTTACAAGCACATTTGCCAAAGGTATTAGCGATGATTTTAACACCGTAACCTTTAGCCATTTAATAATCCCAAATTTGGGTTACAGATATCAGAAGCCTGAAAAACACAAACTCTTTGCAGGAATAGGGTATTCACCCATTATTTCTTATGATGGCCTTTCAATAGAAAACCGCTTGTTTCAATTCAAAAACCATTTTTATTTGTCAGTTGGTCTAAATTTGTAAATATTAAAATTCATAAAACATGAAGTATTTTTTTTCAACTCTCATTTTTCTGCACGGTGCCATTCATTTAATGGGCTTTGTAAAGGGATTTAAAATTGCCCAAATATCAAATCTGCAGAACGATATTTCTCCCCTTTCGGGTATATTCTGGCTGGTTGCATTTTTATTGTTTGCATTTTCGGCAGCCGCCTTTTTACTGGATAAGAATTTATGGCTCTATGCGGCTGTTCCGGCTATAATTATTTCAACCATACTCATAGCAAATGTATGGGGAGATGCCAAATTTGGTATAATGCCGAATCTAATTATTTTGCTTTTAGCGGCTACTTCGCTTTCATCGTGTAGCATGAATAAAATGATTGCCCGCGAAACAGAAGGAATTCTTACTGCAGCAATAGCAACTGACACGGTAATTGTTACCGAGCCGGATATTCAGGAGTTGCCTGCTCCGGTGCAACAATGGATGAAAAATGCCGGTATCATAGGAAAACCCTTCTTAAATTCAGCCTGTGTAAAACAAAAGGCAATGATGAAAATGAAGCCGGATCAAAAGGAGTGGTATACTGCCGAAGCAGAACAATATACCACCTTGAACCTACCGGCATTTATCTGGACAGTTAACATGAAAATGTCGCCAATGATCAAAATCAGAGGCCGCGATAAGTTTACAGATGGTAAAGGTGAAATGCTAATTAAAATGAACGCGCTCATCAATATAGTAAACGAAAAGGGCCCACGAATGGACGAAGGAACCCTTCAACGATTTTTAGGCGAATTGGTTTGGTATCCTTCACTGGCTTTAAGCCCTTACATAACATGGGAAGCCATTGATGAAACATCAGCAAAAGCAACCATGACTTACAAAGAAACAACCGGCAGCGGCACTTTTTATTTTAATGAAAATGGTGATTTTATCAAATTTGTTGCCTTGCGTTATATGGGCAACAAAGCAGATGCTAAACGCTATCCGTGGGTTTTAACCGTAGATGATTACGCTGTTTTTGAAGGTATTAAAGTTCCATCAAAAATGAAAGCCACCTGGAAACTTGATGAAGGGGAGTGGACATGGCTCGATTTAGAGATTACATCAATACAGTACAATATTCAAAAATAGGTAGTTAGGGAATTCTTTTTATTTATGCAATGTGCAAGATCATCCCCAAATCATTTTGTTTTTATGGGCATAAATTTCCCCAAACAAATTAATCACATCAAGGGTATTGGGTTTTTTATTTTGGTAATGGGTTTTTGGTGTGATATAAGTTTTTCTATGCCAGGTTTTTAGATGAGAATGGAGGACTAAGGATCGGTTTTGGATTTTATTAATCAGCTGAAGTGTATGTGTTGGTGCGAATTTTTCGTAGTAAGGGTTTATAAATAATTGTAAATCCAAAAACGAAAGATTATGATTACAACAACATTATTCCCCGGAAGATATATTCAGGGTCCTGGAGTAATAAAAACCTTAGGAAAAGAGATTCAACGATTTGGTAAAAAGGGTTTTATCATAACCGACCCCCTGGTATATGATGAAATATTACCCGATGTATTGTCGCAAATTGAAAAGGATGCAAAACTTGAAAAAGAACGTTTTGAAGGTGAATGCACCGACAATGAGATAAACCGCCTGACAAAAAAATCAGGAAAATTTAATGCCGATGTTGTTATCGGATTTGGTGGCGGAAAAACCATTGCTACTGCCAAAGCGGTAGCTCACGAAATAAAGAAGCCTGTAATTGTTCTGCCAAGTCTGGCTTCTACAGATGCGCCATGCAGTGCATTGGCCGTAATATATACTGAAAAAGGGGAGGTGGAACGCTATCTTATATTGCCTGAAAATCCTAATGTAGTGATGGTAGATACACAGGTAGTGGTAAATGCTCCGGTTCGGTTTTTGATTTCGGGGATGGGGGATGCCCTGGCTACATGGTTTGAAGCAGAATCTTGTAAGAAGGCTTATTCTCCCAATATGACCGGCAATCATGGTTCTATGACAGCTCATTTTCTTGCACAGCTTTGTTATGAAACGCTCATAAAATATGGCGTAGCTGCCAAAGATGCCTGTGAGGCGGGAGTCAGCACCCCGGCACTGGAAAAAATTGTTGAAGCCAATACCCTGTTGAGTGGATTGGGGTTTGAAAGTGGCGGACTTGCCACAGCCCATTCTATTCACAATGGATTGACTGTTTTGGAAGGTACGCATGATTATTTTCATGGCGAAAAGGTTGCCATTGGTGTACTTTCATCTTTATGGCTTACCGATAAACCTACACATTTGATTGATGAAGTTTATGGATTCTGCCAGGATATAGGCCTGCCCGTAACTTTGGAACAGATCGGATTGAGCGATGTATCAGACCAGGATCTTTACAAGGTAGCCAAGGCCAGTGTTAAGGAAGAAGAAACCATTTATAACGAAGCCATACCGGTAAGTGCTGATTCGGTTTTTAATGCGCTGAAAATTGCCGATCATTATGGGAAAAGATTTCTTATGAAGTAGATATGATATTTTAAGGTGTAATAAAGATAAATTATGCTTATTCGTTAATACGGGCGATAAACTGAAATAAACCAGAATTGAAAATAAAGATGAGCAGAGAAAAAGTAAAAGAAGTAAGAGATTATTATAATAATCATGTTGCCGATGAAGATCAAAGGCTTGATGAGCATCCTTTTGAGATACCACTAACCATGCATTTTGTTGTCAGGTATCTTTCGCCCGGAGCCTCAGTTTTTGATGTGGCCTGTGGCACGGGACGAATCGCTTCGTTACTGCTCGAAAAAGGTTTGTATACCGGCCTGAATGATCTTTCAGACCAGAATATTTCTTTGGTGGAGCAACGTTTGGGATCCCATCAAAAAGTTATTTTTATTGACAGAACAGATGCAATGGAGAGCAAAAGGTGGGCTCAAAAAGCATGGGATAGTATTTTTATTTTGGGGCCTCTGTACCATATTATAAGCAAGGAAAGACGGTTGCAGTTGCTGGCAAAAGCTTACGAAAACCTTAAGCCGGGCGGATTCTTATTCTCTTCTTATATGACACGCGCAGGTGCCCTGGTATATGGCCTGAAACACAATCCTGATGGTATCCTCTATCCTGATGGTGCAAAAAAGCTTTGGGAAACCGGTACCGATAATAGTTTTGTGCAGGCCACCGAATACTTTACCAATGCTTATTTTGCTCACCCAGAAGAAATAAATCCCCTAATAGAAAAAGCAGGTTTGGTGCCTATTCACCTGGCAGGGGCAGAAGGATTTTTCGGGGAAAGATTCGATCTTTTTCATTCTCTGGAAGATAGGTTAAAAGATGAGTGGATCAAATTTGTTATAGAAAAATGTGAAGACATCCACATGCTGCAATTGTCAAAGCATCTTTTGAGCATAGCACAAAAACCGTCATAAATGCCGCTCAATAATATTCTAAAATGAAACTTTAATAAGGAAAAACTAATCTACGATGAGAACAATCATTATCAGCGATATAACAGAAACTTCAGATACTATAATACCCTATGGACTGAATATTGGAAAATGCTCAGAAACGAAAGTAGATGTCGTTCATTATTTAGACCCAATTCTTGTTCAGGGAGTTTATAGTTCTATTTCTGACTCTCAAAGCATTACCCCAGGTCAAAAACTATCGCACGATGAAATATTACACAGAGAAAAGGAAATAACCCATGGGAAAATATCCCGGTTGTTGAGCAGGGAAGCTTCAGCGCTGAATTATCCGCTGCGGGTAAACACCATAACAGATGTTGGCGATACTGAAACATTCATTACCAAACTGATTAATGAATACGAAAATCCCTTGATCATTACCGGTATAAATCCGGGTAGTTCTATGGCTGTCGATCTTCAGGAGCTCTTATTGATGATCCGTGATCTTGATGTTAAATTGTTGATTGTTCCTTCTGGTAAAAAATTTGGCAAACCCAACACCTGCTGTCTGGTTACAGATTTGCTGCCAGAAGGAAATACAAAAATCAAAAAGCTTTTTGAGTGGATCTCCCCCCTGGTATCAAAGGTTTTTACCTCGGCGGTTGTTAAAATTGATTCTTCTGCCAGCCATGCTAATGAAATGGCTGAATGGAAAAATTCATTGCAACCATATGCTAAAAAACTTCATTCAACAACGCCGGAAATTGTACATGTAGATTATATGGATGTTGCGTTCGAAAGTATATGCAATCGTAAGAATCCTGATATGGTTGTATTGCCCAAAAACAAGAATTCCCACTTTTCGCAATATCTTTTTTCCAATAATAATGTGAAAAAATTATTAGAATCGATTAATACACCCATGTTGCTTTATTAAAAAATATACTTACCCGCAATCTTGGCAGTAAGTTTACTAATGTCAAATCGGACATCTTTTCAATTACTGTTAGTTTTAACTGACGGATTAAATGTGCACAACCCCTGGACGGGAAGGAAATAGAACAAGTTGAACCAAGAAGTGTAAGTCTTACGCTGTTTGCGTTCGTATTGCTTCATGAATTTAGCAAATGAATATATCTTTGCATTTAACAATAAAATTATTTTCAATTTACAGTTTCAAAAATTTCCTGATTCATGTAAAAAAGAGAAGTTAATCCTACTCCACCATACTGGCTGTCATTGATACCCCTGATTGTTGCTGGTGTGGCACTGGGTTTTTCGGTGTTTGCCTTTGACGCTGAACCTCATTTTGCGTTGTTATTGGGCTCATTAACGGCAGGATTGTGTGCTTATCTGTATGGGTACTCATGGGATAATATTAAAAAAGGTTTTCAGGATGCCATCAGCCGTACCATACCATCCATAATCATATTGCTGATCATTGGAATGCTTATGGCTGTGTGGATAGCCAGTGGAATAGTTCCTGTTCTGATGTATTATGGATTTGAGTTTTTTGTGGCTCGCTGGTTTTTGCCTCTTATTATGTTGTTTTGCGGTTTTATGGCTTTGATTACCGGAAGCTCATGGTCTACAATTGGTACTATAGGTGTTGCAGCCATCGGGGTAAGTGAAGGACTGGGAATACCCCTGGGCATGGCTGCCGGTGCAGTGGTTTCAGGTTCATTTTTTGGTGACAAACTCTCTCCTATGTCTGACTCAACTATTCTTACACCTTCAGTTTTAGGGGTGAAGCTCTTTGATCATATAAGGCATATGCTTTATACTACCATTCCTGCGCTTATCATTTCCATTGTAATATTCACCGTGATGGGTTTTATGGCAGCAGGTAACGGGGAAGCAGCGGATGTAAGTGAGTATACAGAAGGTATCAGGGATAATTTTAATTTTTCATTCTGGCTGATTATTCCGCCGGTTATAGTAGTATTCCTAATCGTGAAAAAGGTACCTGCCATTTCGAGTCTCATTGCAGGGGTGATATTGGGCAGTATTGCTTATCTTGTTTTCCAGGAAGGAGATTTTTCCAGTTTACTTAAAGCAATCCATAGTGGTTATATGGCTGACACAGACGATGAAGAGCTGAATGAGCTTTTTTCGCGGGGTGGAATGGAGAGTATGTATGATGTAGTATCGCTTGCTTTGGTATCTCTGGCATTTGGCGGAATTATGGATCGCACAGGTATGCTGCACAGTATAGTGCTGCTGTTGTCGCGTTTTGTTAATACTGTTGGTAACCTTACGCTTACTGTATTGGGAACTTCAATATTTGTGAATCTTTTCAGTGCAAACCAATATCTTGCAGTCATTCTGCCCGGTCAGATGTTCGAAAAGAGTTACCTTGACAAAAACCTTAAACTTAAGAATCTTACCCGTACTCTGGAAGCGGGAGGTACCATGACAGCACCCCTGATACCATGGAACAGCAGCGGTGTGTTTACCTATTCAGCACTTGGAGTATCGGTTGCCGCTTATGCTCCTTATGCCGTATTGTGCTGGTTAACAGTCCTGGTTGCTGCTATATATGGCTATAGAGGTATTACCATGCATAAGCTCAGTGAAGAAGAAGAAAGTATTGACCAGCACTAGGGTTTTACATAAAGAACCTTCATGACGACTCACAATATCTTATCAAACATAAGACCGATGGTTATTAAGAAATCAACTTAACTCCTAAATGATTGATTTTTTCAAGCTATTAAATTTGTTTGCGATTGGTAAAGATTATTTTGTGATCAATGTACATGCCCCTCCATTTCTCTGGGTTCTTCTCTTTGACCTGTGGCAACGCCCTCACGAAGTGTTTCGCGAACTTCGCCGCAACGCAGCATCATATCGCCGAAATAGGGGTTCTTGATTTCTTCGAATTCACTGAGCCAGTAAGCGCCGCGATCGTCATCGTACATAGGGCAGAAAGCCACATACCAGGTCTGGCCGATGGCACCCAGGGTGCGGGCGGTTTCAATAAATGCTTTGGAAAGGGGTTCGAAATACACGCGCATGGCAGAAATATCTTCTGCATCCACAATATTTTCCACACTTTCTTCGATGTCTGCATACCGGTCCATCCAGAACATGTGGTGCTCACCGTCGAGTGAATGCTTGCCGGTTGCGGTAAGTTGTTGTCTCAGTTCCCTGCCATGTTCCCTGGCTTTCTCAGGCTCATCGTCGGCCAGGGCATTTTTCAGATCGAAGTATATGTGGAAAAGTTTTTCCAGGTTGCTTCTGAAAGGTTCAGGTATGGCAGCCCTTTCGGGTGGCGCCATCATGCTGTAATGACCGCGCAGCTGCGCTGCAGCGTCGATGGCAAACACACCATTCACAGCAATTTCTTCACCTTCGGATAAGCCGGAAAGTACCGTGTACCCATCTGCAGTGCGGGGGCCGGTTTCAATTTCGCGGAACTCAAAGGTAACACCATTGTCATGAGATCTTTTCACATATACCACTGAGCGCTTACCCGTCCACAGCACGGCTGTTTCGGGTATGACAAGCTGGTGTTGCCCTGCAGCGGTGAGGGTGGCATTGATCAGCATACCAGGTTTGAGCAGGTTGCTGGGATTAGATACTGTAAGCCTTACCCTGGCTGATCGGGTTTGTGGATTGATGAAAGGGTCAACAAATTCCACCTGCCCGCTGAGTACCTTTCCCGGGTGGGCAGGAATCATCACACTGGCCTGCTGTCCTGCACGAATTTGCCCGATCTGGTTTTCGTATGCATCCAGCTCCACCCATACATTCGACAACCCGGTAATGGCAAACAGCGTTTCTCCGGTATTTACATAGTCACCTTCTGAAACCGCCCTTTGTGTAAGGTAGCCAGAAAGGGTAGCATAAATATCGGTTGTTGCAGATGCCTGTCCGCTTTCTTCAATACGGTTGATTTGCGCTTCGGTAAGGTTGAAAAGTTTAAGCCTTTCCCGCGCTGCATTGTACAGACGAGGCTGACTTTCCCTGCGGCCGGCGGCCTGAATTAGCTCCTGCTGTGCCTGCATCAGTTCGGGCGAATACAGGGTGGCCAGCCTTTCTCCAAGGATGATAAACCTTCCGGTATAATCGGCATATAGCTGTTCAATGCGACCTGGAAAGTCGGCAGTGATCATCCGTTTTTCCCGTTCATTGGCAGCTACCTTCCCGGTAAGATTTAGAGTGGTGCCGGTATGCAGGGCTTCCACCTTCTGTGTGCGCATATTGGCCCAGGTGCTGTGGCTTTCCTGCATGACAAACAGGAAAGGGTCATCTTCCTGATTATCGTCTTGATCGGAAACGGGAATTAAATCCATTCCGCAAATGGGACAATCTCCGGGTTCATCCTGCCGCACCTGGGGGTGCATGGAGCAGGTGAATTCGACATCCTGGCTTACTTCCATTTCATTGGGATCGGGCTCATGATCGTGAGTTTCATTGCGACTGCCGCCAAAGAGCAGCCAGCCCAGCAATAGTCCAACGAGGATTAGGATGATGTAAATGATGTAGGGATTTAATTTTTGTCTTACCATGATGATTCTTTTTTATGGGGCTAAAGC
>JAABRR010000051.1 GCA_011390785.1 Sphingobacteriia bacterium | reverse complement strand
GTCAATAATGTAACCCTGAAAGAACTCTTATAAATGAGTAGCCACGAATGCACGAATGGTAACTTATTCGTGCACTTATGGCAAAAATTAAATCAATTGCCTTATTTATGAAGAAGAAAGCTATAAAATTATTGGGATGTTTATGAATGTAAGTGATAATCAGGTTTTCTTTGAAGTAGCTAAACAATCTTAGACGTTTACTATTATATGTCTATTGTTTATCTCAAAACCTTTTATCAATATGCTATGTATATCTCACGAATTTACTGATGCTGCTTTTAACCTGGCCGCAGAAGAATATATTCTCAAAAATTTTACGGATAACTGCTTTATGCTTTGGCGCAATGAAAATGCCATCATTGTGGGCCAGCATCAGAATGCCTTTGCCGAAATCAATATCGACTACGTAAAGGAAAAGAACATAAAAGTAATTCGCCGGTTGTCGGGTGGGGGAGCTGTTTTTCACGATCTGGGCAATCTTAACTTTACTTTTATCATGAATGCCAAAGGAACCGGAGAAGAGAAAATTGCTGATTTCAGTGGTTATACTGTGCCTATTTTGGAAGTATTTCAGAAACTGGGGGTTGATGCCCGCTTCGAAGGTCGTAATGATCTTACCATTGAAGGGAAAAAGTTTTCGGGCAATGCTGAGCACATTTTCAGAAACCGGATACTACGCCATGGAACATTGCTGTTTTCTTCGGTAATGAACGATCTGCATCTGGCTCTTAAAATTAACCCCCTAAAATACCAGGACAAGGCGGTAAAGAGTGTCCGCAGCCGTGTAACCAACATTAGTGAGCATTTACCTGATCCCATCGATGTACTTCAGTTCCGTGATGTAATTATGAAGCATGTAATGGATTCTTTTCCCGGCAGTGTCCCGTATGAATTTACACCTCATGATATTGCCAATATTCAAAAACTGGTGGAACAAAAATATGGCACCTGGGACTGGAACTTCGGCCATTCACCAAAGTACGAGCTTCAAAAAGCTTTCAAGGCAGAAGGTGGATTTGTAGAAGTGCATATGAATGTGACTAAAGGAATTATTACAGATATCCGGATTTTTGGCGATTTCTTCAACAAGCATGATGTGAAAGAGATAGAAGAGCTTCTGAAAGGTGAACAACATGATGAAGCAGAAATCTTAAAAAAATTGGAGGGTGTTTCTTTTCACGAGTATTTTCACAACATCCCCCTTGAAACCTTTGTGAAAAATCTTTTCTAAAAAAATCATCGTTTAGATCGTAAACGAGGATTTTTTTTGGATTACCTTATAGGGTTTTAATACTTATTCCTATTAGCAAAAGCCACCAGAGTAAGCATTACCGGCACTTCTACCAGAACACCCACAACGGTTACCAGAGCCGCAGGCGATTTTAGTCCGAATAGTGCAATGGCAACTGCTACGGCCAGTTCAAAAAAGTTGCTGGCACCTATCATAGCTGCCGGGGCACAAACTGCATAATCAAGTTTAAGCTTCTGGCCTCCAAACCAGGCAAGGAAAAAGATAAAGAAGGTTTGAATGACCAGGGGTATTGCTGCCAAAAGGATGATCAGGGGGTTGTTCAAAATGTTTTGTCCCTGAAAAGCAAACAACAAAACCAAAGTTACCAGCAATGCAACTATGCTAACGGGTTTTAGTTTGGGAAGGAATGTATTTTTAAACCATTCGGCACCATGGGAACGCAAGAGTATGCGTTGTGTGATTACGCCCGCAAGCAGGGGTACTACAACGAAAATCAGCACACTATAAACCAATGTGTCATAAGGAATCGCCACATTGGTAATTCCCAGTAACAATCCTACAATTGGAATAAATGCCACCAGAATAATCAGGTCATTCACCGAAACCTGGACCAGGGTGTAGTTGGGGTCACCATCAGAAAGGTATGACCAAACGAATACCATAGCTGTACAGGGAGCAGCACCGAGGATAATGGCGCCGGCAATGTATTCTCCGGCCAACTCGGGATCAATCCAGGCTGAATACAGCTTGTCAAAAAATACCCAGGCAAAAAAGGCCATGGTAAAGGGTTTGATGAGCCAATTGATGATTACTGTCCATACGATACCACGGGGTTTCTTTCCTATTTTTTTTATGCTTGTAAAGTCAATCTGCAACATCATGGGGTAGATCATCAGCCAAATAAGGATGGCCACCGGAATGTTTACTTTCGCAATTTCCATGCTGCTGATCACATTGATGTCATCGCCCACAAAATGGCCAATGCCAATACCTACCGCGATGCCCAGGGCCACCCATATGGTTAGATACTTTTCAAAAAAGCCTATGGTTTTCTTTGGTTGATCGGGGATTACTGTCTTTTTTATTGGATCTGTCATTGTATTCTAATTTTGAGTTAGGAATAAAATGGTTGATATAGGGTTACTTTTCAGCACTTACGGTTATTGAAAATATTCCCGTTTCTTCTGTAAGGAAATCCTGAAGTTCGCCGGGATTCAGGTAGCTTTGTAAAATCTTCAACGGGATTTCAATTTTGCGTTGTTTGTGTACCTGCACATTTTGAAAACCAGTCTGGTGAATCACTTCCAGGTAATCATTCATTTGCATGGCCCCCGATACACAACCGGCATACATTTCGGCATCTGTGCGAAGTTTTTCAGGCAAATCTCCTTTTAAAACCACATCCGAAACACAAAAGTGGCCGCCGGGTTTTAGAACACGGTGTATTTCAGCAAAGGCCTTGTTTTTGTCGGGTACCAGGTTGAGCACACAATTGGAGATAACTACGTCAAACTGATCACTGCTGAAGGGCATCTCTTCAATGTCGCCCAGAATAAAATCAACATTCTGAAAACCAGTTTTTTGCTTGTTAAGGGTAGCTTTGGCAATCATTTCTTCGGTAAAGTCAAGGCCGGTAACCTTGCCAGTTTCGCCCACAAGAGCACGGGCCACAAAGCAGTCGTTGCCGGCGCCACTGCCCAGATCGAGCACATGATGGTCGGGTTCTATTCTGGCATATTCGGTAGGGATACCGCACCCCAGGCCGAAATCTGCATCTTTGTTGTATCCATCAAGGGTATCGTAGTTTTCGCTGAAAACTGTGTAATCAACACCGCAGCAGTCTGATGAAGAGTTGCAGCAGCTGGTAGCCCCCGGATCAGTGGTATTTTGAAGGGCAATCTGCCCGTATTTTTCTTTTACGATGGTTTTTATTTCTCTTGTGTTCATGTTATTTATGTATATAGTAAATAGTTTTGAATAACCCAACCCCTATAACCCAAACCTTGGTGTTTTGAATAACCCAAACCTTGGAGGTTTTGAAAACCTCCAAGGTTTTTTATAGAATCACAACTGTGGTTCAATTTCTTCTTTATACAATTTGTAAAACCCGGCTTTTATTTCGTTGCGAACCCTGATAAATTCGCTCCAGATATACTCTTCGGTGCCGGTTACGTGCGATGGATCATCAAAGCCGATGTGTAGTCTGGTTTTAACTTTTCCTAAAAAGGCAGGACAGTTTTCATTGGCCCCGCCGCACACGGTGATAACATAATCCCATTCTTCATCAAGATATTGGTCAACAGAATCGGATGTATGATGGCTGATGTCGATGCCGATTTCTTTCATAGCAGCAACGGCTTTTTGGTTGAGTTTGCCGGAAGCTTCGGTTCCGGCCGAGCGCACGGTCATTCGTTTGTCGAAGGATTCCATAAAGCCGTGGGCCATCTGGCTGCGGCAGGAGTTGCCGGTACATAGGATTAGGATTTTCATAATAGTAGGTAGTTTATTTAAGTTTAAAAGTTTATAAATTGCTTATAGAAGGGCTCGAAGCTGGAAGGTGTAAGAGCTCGAAGCTAGAAGGTGGAAGCTCGAAGGGCTTGAAATCCTGGTAATGTGGGACTGGAAGGAGCAATGCTCTCGGACTCCGGACTTCCAACTCATTTTCCATTTAGCAAAAGTTTTTTTTAATATCAATTTTTTCCAGAAACTCATCAGACTGCTTGCGAAGCATTTCAATGGCTTTGGGATTGAGGCAGTAGTTGGTTTTTGCTCCCTGCACAATTCCCTGTATTAGGCCGGCATTTTTCAGCTCTTTCAGGTGTTGGTTTACGGTGGTGCGACCAAGGGGAATTTCTTCAGCAATATCTCCCGTAATACAGGTTTGTATTTCTGCAAGATATTCAAGAATGGCAAGCCTTGCCGGATGGGCCAGTGCTTTGTATAGCCTGGCCTGTACTACCAGTTTAGGATCGAAAAGGGTATCAGTATTGTTTTCCATGATTTTGGTTATAATTTGAAATACGACGTAAAATTACGTCAAATTTTTAGGATGACGTAATTTTACGTCAACATTTTTTGAAGAAATATTTAATTTTTTGTTAAGCATGCTGCCCCAATGCGCATTTCGTTCTAAATCATTAACAGGGCCAGACTTTTTTCTAATAAAATATAATGAGTATGTTAATGGATAGCTATTGTCAGAAATACTTCAATAGCGGAAACTAGCTTATTTCTATTGAACACATGACAGTAAAATATATGCATTGGTTGAGCAAAGATTATTTTGTCAGATAGGATCAATTACATTAATTTCGAATTCTTAATAAATAATCTTTTCTGCTTATTGTAAAAACTAAAACATGACCAGAACTCGCGATCTTAATGCCTGGGTAGAAACATATACTGAAGAAATGGTTCGATGGGCTTTTCAAAAGACTTCATCGCAGGAAATTGCCCGCGACCTGGTGCAGGACACCTTTTTGGCTGCCGCCGAAAAATATGAAAATTTCCTTGGGAAAAGCACTCCGAAAACTTGGCTTTTTGCCATCCTGAACAACAAAATCGTCGATTATTACCGGAAGCAAATGCGGCAACCCACCATTTCGGCTGACAATCTTTTTAGTGATGTTTTTGATGAAAACGGCTCATGGCAGTCGCAGCGGGTTCCCAAAGACTGGCATCAGAAAGAAGAACACTTACTTGATAACGAAGATTTTAAGATTGTTCTTAAAAATTGCATGGAAGCATTACCTGATAAATGGTATACCTGCATAAAAATGAAATATCTGGTAAACAAAAGTGGGGATGAAATTTGTCAGGAACTAAAAATAGCACCGACCAATTACTGGCAAATTATACACAGAGCTAAGATTCAATTACGCCAATGTATTGAGAGTAATTGGTTTGCCAACTAAACATTCCATCAGTTTTTATTACAGCTAACATAACCAATCAATTTAATTGCTCATGCAAAACATTACTAAAATATTGTTTCTCTCCTGCTTAAAAGCATCGGAGCTAATAGAGAAAAAGCTTCACTTCAAACTTAGCTTCAGAGAGAGGTTGCAGCTTAAGATTCATAAATCGATGTGCGAGGCCTGCAGGATTTACGAAAAACAAAGCACTCTTATTGAAAAGGGAATATCCATGCAAATGCCCGGACATGCCGATGAAATTGATGTGGAACAACTCAAGTCCAAAATCCAGTACATGCTAAACCTGGATCAAAGGAAATAGTTTTGAGTTTCTCTTGGGGGAAATTATTCTCTTTTCCAATTTATCGTAATCTACAAAAAAGAATTTGCTGCAAAGCCAAAAACATATAATCATGCCACGTATTCCTGTAATTGATCAAAACAACGCAAAAGGGAGACTAAAAGAGATATATAATGACATTTTGAAAAGCCGCGGGAAGCTTGCTGACATTCATCAAATCCAAAGCCTCAGGCCCGAGAGTATTGTAAAGCACATGGAGCTTTATATGGAGATCATGTTTAGCCGTTCACCCCTTACAAGGGCTCAGCGCGAAATGATGGCTGTGGTGGTATCCGTGGCCAATGGATGCCAGTATTGCACCATGCACCATAGGCAAGCCTTGCAGCATTACATCAAAGAAGAGAAAAGCCTCCAGGCTATTACCCATTGGCCCAAACCCGATGTTCTTGATGAGGCCAATAGCGCCCTGTGCGACTTTGCTTACCACCTTACCCTTACCCCTGAAGAACACGAAGAAAATGATTTTACACAAAGACTTCGTCAACAAGGCTTTTCGGATGAAGCTATCCTGGATGCAGTGCTGGTTGTAGCCTACTTTAACTTCGTAAACCGCATTGCCCTTTCTCTTGGTCTAAAAGCCAATGAAAGTGAGATGAAAGGATACAAATACTGATTTTTCAATAGTATTCCCAAACAGATATTTCATAGCTAATACTATATCCGGCAGTAAATACTGCTGATAAAAGGGATGTACAGTGTTTCATTCCATTGTTGGTGGCTTTAACCAACCAGCACAAAGCAGCTTGTCAGGAATTATATCAAACTGCGTCAAACCAGGTGTGGTACATAAAATCAAAATCTATTGACGCAATTTTAGCCCAATCAATCTATTTTCCTTAAGCTATGAAAAAAATAATACTCTTCCGGTACCTGCTGTTATTGTATTTTTGGGGTTCAGCTCTTTGGAGCAGTGCACAATCATCTTACCCTCAACAGGAAACTGATAATTCCCCCACCAATTCATCATCCCTAAAGTGGGGTATCATTCCCGCTTTGGCATGGGATGCAGATGTGGGATTAAAATATGGTGCTGTGTTCAACATTTTCGATTATGGAGATTATAAGCTCTTTCCTAAATATCAAAAGTATCTATATGTAAGACTTATTAATTCAACCGGAGGTACTTTACAAGCACAGGCACTATTGGAAAGCGACAAATTATTGCCAAAAACAAAAATAGTTGCCGAAGCAAGCCATATCCGTGACAACCGGCTTGATTTTTATGGATTCAACGGTAGCAATGCCAGTTATGTCCCTGATCTAACTGCCAGCAACCATCCGGATTTTCTGAGCCCACACTTTTACAAGAAAGAAAGGTTTTTGACCCGTTTGCGCTTCGATATGCAAAGAAATATCACAGGAAAAAGCTTTCGATTGCTTGCCGGGTATACCTGGTATGATTTGAAACTGAAAACTATCAGAGACGTTGATGATCAACATACTGATGAAAGCAACACGGGTAGTCTTTACGAGAAATACATCCAATGGGGAATTATTGAGCACGATGAACAGGGTGGTGGTAATGCATATACATTCTCTCTGGGTTTGGTGTACGATACCCGTAACGAATTCTGCTACTGCACCAATGGAATATGGGCAGAAACATTCGTGTTATTTGATCCCGGCCTGGGGTCGGGTGCCGGATTTACCCGCCACATTGCCACTTTCAGGCACCATTTTAGCCTACCCGATGACCTTGTGACCTTTTCATACCGGATTAGCAGTCAGCAGAAACTAAGAGGTAATACACCATTCTATCTTTTGCCATGGATCTACGACTCGCGACTCACCAATGACGGGCCTAGTGGTGCGTTCGGGCTCCGCGGTGCATTCAGGAACCGGCACGTAGGAGAAGGATATGTGCTTTCAAACTTTGAAGCCAAATTAAGGATAATGGATTTCGGGCTATTTAATATTAATTTTTCTACATCCCTGGTGCTGTTTTACGATAACATCCTTATAACACAGAACTACCCATGGAATCTTCAAAATGTGCCCAATGCATACCGGGATCTTCTCTTTAAGGATAAAAGGCAACAGCTTCACCATACATTCGGCCCTGGTATTTATATTGTGTTTAATCAAAACAATGTTGTTTCAGTGAATTATGGTATCTCACCCAATCCACAAAGCGGTTCCGGCGGACTTTATGTGGGGTCAAGTTTATTGTTTTAAAAAATAATTACGGCCTTTGTCAGGATAATACTTTTTCTCGTCTTATAAATCAAACTTTAAGAAAACATTTTGCTAATCTAAAAAAATCGAACGATGTCAAATAAAAAAAAGAAAATCATTAAAATCGGGGCTATAGTTATCGCAGCCGGACTAATTGTGGGAATAAGTGTAGCCTTGTATTTATGGAACCTGCCCCACAGAGATGTGCAAGGTACTGCAACAGACTATGAGCTAACAACTTCCGAATTGGTAACTGAATATATTAACGATTGGGATAATGCCAATGCCAAATATCTGGCTGAGGATGGCAGGTCCAAAGTACTTGAAGTTACCGGAACAGTGGTTCGTGTAACTGAAAACTTCAACGGGCAAAAGGTAGTTTTTATGAGAGAAGAAGGTGATAAAGCTGGCATAAACTTTACTTTTTTGCCCGAAGCAAGCTCAAATGCAGAAAAACTAAATCCGGGGCAGGTTGCTACCCTTAAAGGTGTGATACGCTCAGGGGTATATTTCGACAAAGATCTGGAAATGTTTGTCCATGCAGTAGTTGATAATGCTGATCTTGTGGCCGACAATCAATAAAAGAAAATTATTTAGTAAACAGTAGAAATAAATTTTACCAATTAAATATTAATAAACAATTAAATCTTTAAAATTAAATAAGTTATGAAACGAGCATTTTTTTCCAAAAGTACAAGCAGGCATGATATAAACATCATGCGAGTTCCATCCGACAAATTAAAAACAAATTACTTCCGGATGAAAACGAATTTAAAACAAACCATCATTTTATCAACTCTTTTTCTGTTAAGTGTAACTGCATTTAGTCAGGAACGACTGGTGAGCAATAATACACATATCCGCTTCTTTTCCAGTACCCCGGCAGAAGATATTGAATCAAACAACTATGCAAGTACCAGCACCATCAACCTGCAAAATGGCAATGTGGTTTTCAGTGTACCCATGCAGAGTTTTGAGTTTAAGAAATCATTGATGCAGCGGCATTTCAACCAGGAGAAATTTCTACACACGAGCGAGTTTCCTACAGCACGCCTTGTAGCGAAAATAACCAATCTCTCAGAAATTGATTTTTCCAAAGATGGAGAATATGATGCAGTAGTTGAAGGTGATTTAACCATCAGGGGTGTTACCAATAGTATTAAAGAGCCTGGTACCATTACAGTAAAAGGTGGGAAAGTAGATGCCACCAGTAAATTCTTTGTAACGCTGGCTGATTATGATGTTACTTTTTCAGGTGGTAAACCTTCAACCAATATTGCCGACAAAGTAGAAGTAACAGTGCACGCCGAATATATAAAAGAATAGTTTATTATTGCCTGAATGTAATCTTAAAAATCAATTCATTATGTTCTCTAAGAATTTCATTGTTCTTTGTTTTTGTTTGTTCTACTACCCTGTTTTACCCGGTACCGCTTCTTCCTCAGAAAGTACCGGGGAGCAACAGGGGAGAGTGCTTTTTGAAGTGGAAAGAAACAGAGACTCGGATAAGATCTATTATGAAATTAATTTGGATGCCGATGGTCGGATCAACAGGCATAGCCCCGTAAAAGTTTACTGGAAAAGGTATTCGGGAAACGGTGAGCAGGAAAGACTTACTCGTGTACAACAAAATTATTCCTATGGGCTGAAATACATTGATGTAAATCCACTTTATGCGAAATTTCGGTTTGCCGCATCAAAAGAGCGGGTATTTATTCTAAAAAGGAATCAAACAGGAGAATATAGAGTTTATGCGCAAAGCAGTTTCGGTGAGAGTGAACTAATTAAAATGTATGTGCATTTTGCTGGGGGCACCTTTCTGGCTCCGCTTATAGATTACATTGAATTAATCTTAATGGATACTGAAACTGACAAGGTATTTATAGAAGCCTTTGAAACTAAATGATTACTAAGATGGAAATAAAATTACCAGAAAGTGTTATCCGGCTTGTTCATGCCATTGAAGATGGGGTGCCTGCAAATAGCAAGGAGCTCTCTTTAATTGTAAAGCATAATATACCCGAACGGGATGAACTTTTGCATTTAAACGATTTTGATCATCTCCCCGAATTAAGCTACGGCAGACGAAAACTTTATGAAAACCCAATCTTTTGCATATACCTGATGTCATGGTGTCCTGGCGATTTTACTGCTATTCATGATCATGGTACCACACAATGGGGGTGCGTGCTGGCTTTGGATGATTTTGAACACAGGCTTTACCAACTTACTGACAATACGTTGGTGCTAAAAGATAACAAACCATTCCTTAAAGGTCAAACAGCCAGTGTTTACAGCGATGTAATACACATGATGGGAAACAATGGAGATAAGAATGCTTTATCACTACACATGTATGGAACCAATGAACCAGGCAAAAAAGTAGCCCAACGATCCAGGATATTTTATCCTGAAATTAATAAAATGGCTATTTCTCAGGGAGCTGCCTATTTGTATAACCCACAAATCTGTAATTCGCAACTGCATAATTTCAGCAATTTTGAAGAAAATACCCTTGATGATTATTTTTCACTGGTCGGAAAAAATATGGAAAGAAACAATTCATTTAATCTATTGCATTGAATCGGCAATAAAATTAAAAACCTAAAAATGACTGATCATGCCACCTGAAGTTTTATTATTCCTTTTTTTCGGATTTATAGCAAGTATTATTGGAGCAGTGCCCTTTGGCCTTGTAAACCTTAGCGTGTTGCAAACAGCCATAAGTAAAGGTACAAAAGCAACAATGCCCATCTCGTATGGTGCAAGTGTGGTTGAGATAGTCTATGGTATTCTGGGGATTTTTACCGGAAGTCTGCTATTTAAATACATTGGTAACAATCTCTGGTTCAATATTTTTACCGCGTTGGTTTTGCTGTTTGTTGGACTGGCCTTTTTCTTCAAACGATCACAATTTCAACTCAACAAAAGCAACACAATCGGCGGATTCCTTTATGGTATTTTACTCAATTTACTCAGTTTGCAGGTTCTTGTTTACTGGATACTGGCAGTCAGTTTTGTTTCATCCTTCAACCACCAGATATTTACTCCATTGGCCGTAATGCTGTTTCTTGCAGGTATCTGGACAGGGAAAATGGGCGTTTTGATTTCCTACGCATCGTTGGGTAAAAAAATAGCCAGCCGGTCAGCAAGGATTTCTAAAAACATAAACCGTGTTATTGGAATTGTGCTGTTGGGTGTTGCTTCATTTGCAATTTTAAAAACGTTACTATAAAAACCAGTTTTTAAGTAAACCAAAACATTCTTCGTCATTTCCCATGCTTAAAAATCAATTCAATACAGCAGTGGATTCAGTCTTTATCATGGCCGATGAAGCGGATTTCGTCCAGGCATTGAAATTGTCGCAAACCCACCTGAAGTTTATCTGGAACAGGGATAATACAAACCTGAGCATCCTGGTTGATGGAAGCAGTGTACTGCTTTTGCCCAACCAGGTTTTGTGTTGCACCTATGTGCAGAATGTCAGGTATGAACAAGAAGACATTCCACGGTTGCTGATTCTGAGTTTTAACAAGGCCTTTTATTGCATCCACACCAACGATGCAGAAGTATCTTGCAATGGATTGCTGTTTTTTGGCACCGACTTTACCCCTGTAATACAAATTGATAACCATGAACGGCATAGCCTCGATACATTGGTAAAGGTTCTGGAAGAAGAGTTCGACACCATTGACGGCAATCAGGAAGAAATGCTGCGCATCCTGTTAAAGCGCTTTATCATAAAATGCACCCGTATTGCCCGTAAGCAATTGATTAAGGGTGATTTGCCCGAAGCCCGCATTGATATTATCAGGCAATTCAACGTTTTGGTGGAAGAGCATTTTAAATCCCTCAAACAAATTACCGATTATGCCCAACTAATGAATCGTTCCCCAAAAACCATAACCAACGTATTCAGTCAGCATTCCGAAAAAAGTCCACTACAGGTTATTCACGACCGTATTACACTGGAAGCCCGCCGCATGCTTATCTTTACTGAAAAAACCGCCAAGGAAATTGCCTATGAGCTGGGGTTTGAAGATCCATCTCAATTCAGCCGTTTTTTCAAGAAAAATACCCAAAACAGTATTCATGATTTTCGCGAAAAACATAAAAAAATTGCTTTCGGGCAGTTTTGACATGCAGCCGGGTTGTTCTACCATTTCGCAGGCCGGCTTTTAGCTGCAACTTTGCATCATCAATTTTATGTATAACCTTTAAAAATCAAATAAAATTATGACAAAGTTTGAAGTACCAACACGCGAACAAGTAACTCCTGAGAACCAGGCAATTTTTGACAACCTTAACAGCAAACTCGGTTTCGTTCCCAATATTTATGCTACCTATGCATTCTCTAAAGATGCCCTGGGGCGATACCTGAGCTTTGCCAATGGCAAGACAAGCCTTAATGCCAAAGAGAAAGAAGTAATAAACCTCGTTGTAAGCCAGGTAAATGGCTGTACCTATTGCCTTGCGGCCCATACAGCTGTAGGCAAAATGAATGGCTTTACTGATGAGCAGATTCTTGAACTCAGAAATGGAATTGCTTCTTTTGATCCCAAACTCGATGCCTTGGTAAAACTGGCAAAGAATATTACAGAAAACCGCGGAACCGCAGATGAAAATGCATTGAACGCTTTCCTGGGTGTCGGTTATGATAAAGGAAACCTGGTGGATGTAATACTGGCCGTGGGTGAAAAAACCATTACCAATTACCTGCACAAAGTTACCAATGTACCTGTAGATTTTCCTGAAGCACCGGGATTGTCCTGATCCAGTCCTGAACAATCAACCTTATGCCCACATGCTGCAAATCAAACCTGCAACATGTGGGTTTCTTTTTTTGATAAGTTAGCTTTTGAGTATCTTTAAAACTTGTTTTCAATGGTAGTTTCTCTTTTTTCCAATTATTCATACACCAATAACACCTAATGGAACTCGTTCGTGAAACTTTGATCACATTTGTTGAACGCCATGATTATCTTTTGGAATTGTTGCTTCAACATATCATCTTAAGCATTAGTGCCATAGCCATCATTGTTTTTATTGGTGTAGGAACGGGAATCGGGATTCTGTATTATCCCAAAACCCGCGGAGTAATCCTGGGTGTAGTAAATTTTATTTACACCATTCCGTCCATTGCCATGTTTGGACTGTTTATTCCACTTGTAGGAATTGGGTTTGCCAATGCACTCCCTGTATTAGTGCTGTATGGCTTGTTGCCCATGATCCGAAATACCTATACGGGGCTCAACGAGGTAGAACCCCAATTGATTGATGCAGCCAAAGCTATGGGAGCAACCCCAATGCAGGTATTTGCCAGAGTGCGTTGGCCTCTGGCATTTCCTACTGTTTTAAGCGGATTTCGTACCATGACAGTAATGACCATTGCCCTGGCTGGTTTGGCTTCCTTTATTGGGGCAGGTGGGCTTGGGCAAGCCATTTACCGTGGAATAAATACCAATAATTCATCCCTGATCCTGGCCGGTTCTGTATCTGTAGCAATCCTTGCTCTGATGGCCGATGGTGCCACAGGATTTCTTGAAAAACATTTTTCACGAAAAAAGAACTCATCTGGCAACCGAATAGTAAAATACGGAACCCTCATTCTTTTGACAGGTTTCATTTTTCTATTGATAAAATGGAGCCCGGGCACATTTGCCCGAAAGGAAATTGTAGTGGCTTCCAAACCCACTGCCGAACAATACATCCTGGGTGAAATCATTGCACAAATGATTGAAAACCATACTGAGTTGAGCGTAACCCGCAAATTGGGTATTGGTGGTGGCACTTCCAATATCCATCCGGCAATTCTTTCCGGTGAGGTGGATATCTATCCGGAATACACCGGCACAGCCTGGCTGTTTGTGTTAAAAGAAACGTCAAAGCAAAATCCTGATGATTTATTCAAGGTCCTGAAAGAAAATTATTTGAGTAAATATGATCTCAACTGGTTGGGACTGCTCGGCTTTAATAATACTTTTACCCTGGCCATGCCTGAAAATACTGCCCGGGAACATAATGTAAAAACCTTTTCCGAGCTGGCTCAGGTTAGCAGTGGGTTTTCATTTGGGGCGGAGTTTGATTTTTTCGAAAGAGAAGATGGGTTTTCAGCCTTACAAGAGGTTTACCCTTTTGCATTTGATAAAATTGTGGAGCTGGATATTAATCTGAAGTTTCAGGCGCTGGCCAACAAAACCGTAGATGTAATTAATGCTTTTTCAACTGATTCACGGATCAGAGAAATGGATTTAAGGGTACTGAAAGATGATAAATCATTTTTCCCAGCCTATCAGGCAGGTATTGTAATAAGAAACGAAACTTTGCTCAATTACCCTGAACTGGAGGAGGTGCTTAGCCCCTTAATGCATCAGATTGACGACAGCACAATGATACAGATGAATTATGAAGTCGAAATCCTGAAAAAATCACCTGAAGAAGTTGCCTTTTCTTTTTTAAAATCTCATCAGCTACTACAATAATTTTCACCAAATGAACGAATCCATAATAGAAATCGATCATCTTTCCAAATCATATCAACAAAACAACCCGGTGTTGAACAACATTTCATTAACCTTTCCCCAAGGGGAATTTGTTACCATAATTGGTCCCAGCGGTTGTGGCAAAACTACTCTTTTGAGATTGATCAATGCCATGACCGGGTATAACAATGGAAAATTAAAAGTTATGGGAAAAGATCTTGTGGACTGGAATAAAATTGAGCTGCGTCGCCGAATTGGATATGTTATTCAGCAGGGGGGATTGTTTCCCCATCTTACAGTGAGAGAAAACATAGAATTTGTGCTAAAACTTTCCAATACAGATCAAAATACAATTAATGAACGAGTATCTGCTTTAGCCGAAATGATGGGATTTGATAAGGCACAGCTTGATTCATATCCCGAAAATCTGAGTGGTGGCCAACAACAAAGGGTAGGAGTGGCACGCGCTTTATCAGCCAATCCGGAAATCGTTTTAATGGACGAACCCTTTGGCGCGCTCGACAATATAACCCGTCGAAATTTGCAACAGGAACTCAAGACAATGCATCAGGATACAGGGTTAACTTTTGTTTTTGTAACCCACGATATCAATGAAGCGTTTTTACTGGGAACCAGGGTGGTAATCATGAACGAAGGGATCATTGAGCAATGCGATACTCCGGAAAACATCCAGAAAAATCCGGCCAATGAATGGGTGAAAAATTTCATAATGGTTTAATGGTTAATGAAATTTGACTTTAGCATGTCAGGTTTTTCTCTTTCACCGACTATAGGGTTATAATTTTAATTTTTATAATCCTAAATTCAAAAAAAATGAAAATCTCAAAATCAATTCTTGCAAGCCTGATCTTCCTTTTAATGATCTCTGTATCAGCCATAGCGCAATCCGATGCAAATGTAATTGCTGTAGTAAATCATGCCAGCTGGTGCCCTGCATGTGTTGGAAATGGTGAAAGGGCGCAGGCCGTTTTTATGGAAAACAATAAAGACGGTGCAATTCAATTTATTGTAAACGATTTATCAAACGATGATTCCAAAAAAGCATCAGCTGATGTTTTGAAAGAGCATGGATTGTTGGAAATCATGGAAGCAAACAAAGGAACTGGTATTGCTTATTTCTTTGATGCCGAAACCAAAGAACTGATCAACAAAATCAGTGTGGTAAAATCCAACGAAGAAATTGCATCGGCCATGGAAACTGCCCGAAAAGGATCGAAATAACAACTTGTAAATTATGGAAAGGCGGGGCAAATTGTTCCGCTTTTTTTTAATCAATTCTACAACAAGGTTCACACCTAGTAAATTTTTTGCCTGCGATCTTAAATTCAAGGGATGAATTCCATTCAAAGTAAAACAGCCAAACTATGAAAGGTAAAACGAAATTTCAGGAAAGAAAATACCCGGAAACGATTCAACACCGGTCTGTTTTCTTGTTGCAGAAAATTTTCCTTTCTTTTATAATTCTTACTTTTCCCTTAACTGTCTATCCACAAGCCTGTTGTTCGGGTGGTGTGCCCCTGGGTGGTAGTCTTGGATTGGGTACCGCTGATAATAAATCGGTCCAGTTCCTTTTTACCTACGATTACAATTTATTGAACGATCTGATAGATCGGTCTGAATTACTGAAGGATGATACCCGAAGCAGAACCACCCACTCAGCCATGCTCGAAGTCAATTATGGTCTGTCATCCCGGTTTTCACTTGCAGCCGTTATACCATTCATACGCCAGGAACGCAATATCAGGTCTTTTGGTGGTACAAATGATTTTACCACAACCCAGGGAATGGGCGATGCCGTTTTGATGATCAAGTACAGAATTCTTAATGCCGCCCAAAGTCCCAACTCAGAGTGGGTGATAGGTGTAGGGCCTAAATTCTCAACTGGAAGAACCAATTACGTTAATAACGATGGGTTTACCCTCGCTGCAGATATGCAGCCCGGTTCAGGCTCTCTGGATGGCATATTCTGGAGCTACTTCCAGAAGCGTCAAGTCATGTCTCCCAATCTAAGTGTGATGGCTGTGACTACTTTTCGGTATTCGGGAGAAAACAAAAATTACAACAACTCGCAGGTTTACCGTTTTGGCAACGAGTTTCAATTCAACCTGGGATTTAACTACAATGTGTTTTTCAACCGCCCTGTGGATGTGTTTGCCTATGCAAGGTACCGGCAGCAGGCAGAAGACCTTATTGACGGAAACACCTTCCCCGGTTCCGGAGGACAATGGGTTTATCTCATTCCTGGAATAAACATCCATTTCAACCCCGGGCTTTCAGTTCGTTTTTCAGGTGATGTACCATTATATCGCAAATTACAGGGCACTCAGCTTACCACCTCTTACCGGTTGACTATGGCAATTTTGTACAACATTGCCGCAAGAGAAAAGAATTTATAAACTTCTAAATTTTTGACTATGAAAACTACAGGATTGATATTCATACTGGCATTATTTCTTATCAACGGATGTTCGAAAGACAGCCTGAACAGCAACAATAGCAACAACAATACATCTACCGAATGGCTCATACCCAGGCAGCAGGTGCTGGATGGCGGCCCGGGCAAAGACGGAATACCTGCGCTTCAAAATCCTGTATTTATTTCGGCAAATGAAGCGACCTATCTTTCTGATAATGATCTTATTTTGGGGTTTGTTGATGGTGAAGATGCCCGTGCATACCCACATTCTATTCTCGATTGGCACGAGATTGTAAACGATGATATCAACAATGAGACTGTGGCAGTAATATATTGCCCTCTAACGGGTACCGGCATTGGCTGGGACAGAGTAGTGAACGGCGAAAAAACCACTTTCGGAGTTTCCGGGTTGCTTTACAATTCCAACATAATCCCTTACGATCGCGAAACAGACAGCAACTGGTCGCAGTTGCTGTTGCAATCCGTAAACGGAACACATTCAGGAGCAACAGCAAATACCTACAACCTTGTTGAAACCACCTGGGGAACATGGAAACAACTTTATCCTTCCACAAAAGTGGTTTCCACACAAACCGGGCACAGTAGAAATTATGGAAATTATCCTTATGGAAACTATAAATCCAGTAATTCCCTTATTTTTCCAGTTGCCAATGATGATGATCGGTTACACAAAAAAGAAAGGGTGCTCGCTTTATTTGTTGATAAAGATGTTAAAGCCTATCGTTTCGACAGTTTTGAAAATACCTTCTCTCTGGTAAATGATGAATTTGGGGGCAAAAGCCTTGTGGTTGCCGGTAGTCAGCAGCTTAACCTGATGGTTGCTTTTAACCGGGAGATCGACAATACGATACTCCAGTTTGAAGCGGTACAAAACGAGCTTCCTGTGGTTCTGCTTGATAATGAAGGTACACGATGGGATGTTTTTGGCAGGGCTGTAAGCGGGCCTCGCGAAGGACAACAACTGGAATCAATACCACAAATGATGGGCTATTGGTTTTCTTTTGCGGCTTTTTACCCCGATGTAATGATCTATTAAGCTTAAAACAGAGAATATTTTTACAGGAAAATTGTTATTTCAAAGCAATTGCTTAGATTTGTAGAAAAAAAGATGCCCCGAAATTAATCATACAACGAAGATGTAGTTTTGGAAACTGCCATGCAGGTTTTCTGGAGTAATGGCTACGAAGCCACATCCGTTAGATTACTTGAAAAGGAAATGGGGATAAACCAATTTTCCATTTATTCGAGTTTCTCCAGTAAGAAAAATCTGTTTATTCAATCCCTGCAAAGGTATCGTGCCTATGTAAAACAAAATGTGTATCATGATCTGTTGAAAGATGGAGCCGGATGGAATGATTTTGAGACTTTTCTGCTGGGTTCAGCAAGCGAATCTTCCGGCAACAGAGGATGTCTGGTGGTAAATTCAGCCGCAGAAATCGACACATCTGAAAAAGAGATCATTTCCGAAATCAATGGCTATTTTGAGTTTATTCGGGGAATGATAAGGAACCTTTTATACAGCGCTATTCAAAAAAAAGAACTCCCTGCCCATACCGATATAGAAAAACAATCAGCGTTTTTCCTGGGTGTGATGCAGGGAATTTCTGTAGCATCCAGAACCATGAAGGGCGATCAGCTCAAAGATTTTATTTCCTTAGCACTTAACCAGATAAAATAGTTTTTTTTCAATCATTTCTAAGCTATTGCTTATATATAACTTTCATTTCTAAATTCTAATCAAAGCCTTATGGAAAAGAAATTTCTATTACTAACTGCAACCGTTGTTTTATTGCTCCAGGCAAACCTTTGGGCACAAACAGAAACTGCCACCGAAAATTCCGATAAGCTGGTAGTCGTATGGACCACAGACAATCCATACACCGCTGAACGCATGATTCTTATGTATGCACACACGGCGAAAACTGCCGGTTGGTTTCAGGATGTAACACTTATTATCTGGGGACCATCAGCCAAAATGGTTGCCGAAAACATCAAAATGCAGGAAAAGCTAAAATCTATGCAGGATGATGGCGTGGAAATAAGGGCCTGTGTAGTATGTGCCAATATGTACGAAGTTACTGAAGACTTGAAAGCCATGGGATTTGATGTGCAGGGGATGGGAAAGCACCTTACCGATTATCTGAAATCTGGTGCTAAAGTTTTGACCTTCTGAGCAATAAAAATGAATATGAATGTAATCAAAGAACAACTGGCAATACGCACAAAGCTTTTCAAACACATCAAGACAGCCCTTGTGGTGGGTGTAATCCTGAATGTCATCAACCAGAACCATTTAATCTGGGGCTTCGACTGGCATAAACTGGAGATATCAAGAATGGTACTGACTTTTCTGGTGCCCTTCTCGGTATCGGTGTATTCGGCTGCAACAAGTAATCCATCAACAGAACAGCACCTTAAGAGTAAACCGGATGAATGATAATTTAAGATGGGTTTTTTCGTCAGGAAAATTGCAATCCCTGACATATGGGGCAACTAATAAGAACAATACCTAAAAATGAACTAAATGTTACGTTTATTAAGTTTATCTTTTCTTATTTCTCTTTTCTCTTTGGCTGTTATCAGTCAAAATTCCGACGCCATTCATGTAGGTTCGGAAGATTTTAATAAACTCATTTCAAAAGGTGAAGGGGTTTTGCTGGATGTGCGCACCGAACGCGAATTTCAAAACGGGCACATTGAAAACTCTGGACAACTGAATTTCTATGCCCTCGACTTTCGGCAACGCCTATTGCTCCTGCCCAAAGATCAGCCCGTTTACCTCTACTGCAATACCGGATGGAGAAGCAACATAGCTGCTTCATTTCTTATTCGGAATGGTTACACACAGGTTTATAACCTCGAGCATGGCATCATGGAGTGGGAACAAGCCGACTTTCCGGTTATTGTTGATCCCAATGCGCAGCCCGATACCGAAGACATGTTTTTAACATCCGAATTCAATGCTTTAATACAACAGGACGAGCTGGTATTTATCGATTTTTATGCCCCCTGGTGCGGCCCATGCCGGCAAATGATGCCTATGATCGATAGCCTTACCACAGAATATAAGGGTAGGGTAAATATTGTGAAAATAAATGCCGATGCCAGTAAACGTCTGATGCGCGATATTGAGGTAGCTTCTGTACCCTACCTGGTACTATATCAAAACGGAAAGATCCTTTTTGAGCACAAGGGTTTGATAGAAGAAAAGGAACTGGTAGCAATTCTTGAATCACATTACCGGAACATAGAAAAAGAGAAATAAAAACTTTTTTAATCAATTTCTTCACAAAAGCAATGATCTCTGGAAAAAGAAGGAGTTACCTTTTATTTTACCGTTTTATTTTTTGACACTTTGAATGAATAAGCTAACATTTTAGTTTGTTAGTACTTTACAATTCATTTAATATTTTGATATGCGGTCAGATCAAACTCATTCTTTACTGACTTCAGTGATCGACTCCAGCATCGTAGGAATTAATTCGGATATGGTAGGATGCGGAATTACGGCATCTCTAAACACAGTATAGGGTGCTTTGGCATACATAAGGGTCAGGATGCTGTTGATGATCTCATCACCGCCAACGCCGAGTACAGCTGCGCCCAAAAACTCCCGGGTGTCTGCGTCGATAATCGCATTCATCAGCCCCTGGGTTTCACCTTTCTCTTTTGCACGGGCAATCCGGCTCATTGGCATTTTTGCTTCTAAAATGTTGTAACCTTTCGCCAGAGCTTCTTTTTTGGTCATCCCGGCCCTGCCCAGCGGCGGGTCAACAAAAAGACCATA
>JAABRR010000050.1:21398-22026 GCA_011390785.1 Sphingobacteriia bacterium | reverse complement strand
CTTAGGGTCATGGAGCAACGGATCAACAGCAGCAAACTCACAGACGAAGAAAAGGTCAATCTGCAGCAATATATCACAAGAATATATGGTTCCCTTACTTCTTTCAACGTACTCTTTAAGAACAAAGAGGATCATTTCGTTGGAGAAAAGTCCAGCTAACAGGAAGGAAGTAATCAATTTTGGTCCGTAACGTGCAAGTACACAAAGAAAAGAAATATTAAATATGACACAAACGAAAATATTGGTCACCGGAGCCTGTGGTCAGATAGGCACTTTATTATCATCCAGATTGCAGGAGATTCATGGTTTTGATAATGTGATTGCTTCTGATATCCGGTCTTCATCGACCTTTCCTTGTGTCTATGAACAACTGGATGTGACGGATGCCAACAAGCTGTTTTACCTCATTTCAAAATATCAAATCACAGAAGTATATCATCTTGCAGCCATTTTATCTGCCAAGGGCGAGGCAAATCCTATTTTTACCTGGAACATTAATATGAACGGACTGCTTAATATACTGGAAGCCGCCCGGAATTATCAATTGGACAAGGTATTTTACCCCAGTACCATAGCGGTATTTGGATTTACCACACCGGTGTTTGATACACCTCAATGGCCTAACCTC
>JAABRR010000050.1:0-21335 GCA_011390785.1 Sphingobacteriia bacterium | reverse complement strand
GCAAAGCAGCCGGAGAAAACTGGTGCAATTACTATTTCAAAAAGCACGGAGTAGATGTGCGATCTGTGCGGTATCCCGGTATCATCAGCTGGGACACGTTGCCAGGTGGGGGGACTACGGATTACGCAGTAGAAATATTCCACGAAGCCATCAATAACGGGCACTATACCTCGTACATTGACAAAGGCACCTTACTGCCCATGATGTATATGCCTGACGCCATCCGGGCGACCATAGAACTTATGGATGCACCGATGGAACAGATCAAAGTCCGAAGTGCTTACAATCTCACGGCTATGAGTTTCGATCCCGATGAATTAGCGGCCGAGATCCGAAAACATATTCCTGATTTTAGCATTGACTATGCACCGGACTTTCGGCAAGAGATAGCCTCCGGCTGGCCCAAGACGATCGACGATTCTGAAGCCCGTAAAGACTGGGGCTGGAAAGAGTCCTACGATCTGGAAGCCATGTGTACCGATATCATCACTAATTTAAAAAAGCAAAAAGTATAATTATATGTCAAATTCCATCAATGCCGCCATACAAGAAGAGTTGAATGAACTGGAGCTATCCGGGCTACTGAAGAAAGAACGCGTCATCACCACCCCCCAATCGGCTGAGATAAAAACAGATGCAGGATTGGAAGTACTCAACTTTTGTGCAAATAATTATCTGGGACTCTCCTCCCACCCTTCCGTGATCAAAGCAGCTAAAGAAGCCATTGATACGCATGGGTTTGGAATGTCCTCCGTGCGGTTTATCTGCGGTACACAGGACATCCACAAGGAACTGGAGCGCAAGACGGCGGAGTTTCTTGGCCGCGAGGATGCCATATTATATGCTGCGGCATTTGATGCGAATGGTGGATTGTTTGAGCCATTACTCGGCCCGGAGGATGCGATTATCTCAGATGAGCTGAATCATGCCTCGATCATTGACGGCATCCGATTATGCAAAGCGGCCCGATATAGGTATAAGAATAATGACATGGCTGATTTAGAGGCTAAATTGAAGGAGGCATCCGGAGCCAGACGCAGGATGATAGCGACCGATGGGGTATTTTCTATGGATGGCACCATCGCTAAGTTGGATGAGATCTGCGACCTGGCCGATAAGTACGATGCGCTGGTCATGATAGATGAGTGTCATTCTACCGGATTTATGGGCAAGACGGGTCGGGGTACCCATGAGTTTAGAGGCGTCATGGATCGGGTGGATATTATTACCGGTACTTTTGGCAAGGCATTGGGCGGAGCTTCCGGAGGATTCACGGCAGCGAGCAAGGAGATCGTAGAGCTTTTGAGACAGAAATCACGGCCGTATTTATTTTCCAACACATTAGCACCGGCCATTGTAGGTGCCACGATTAAGGTCATAGACCTCCTATCTTCCAGTACGGATCTTCGGGATAAGTTGGAACGCAACACTGCCTATTTCCGCGAAGCTATGACACAGGCGGGTTTCGACATATTGCCGGGCGAACATCCTATCGTGCCCATTATGCTTTACGACGCACCATTGAGCCAGCAATTCGCCTCCAGATTACTGGAGGAGGGGATCTACGTGATCGGCTTCTTCTACCCGGTCGTACCCAAGGGGAAGGCCAGAATCAGGGTCCAGATATCTGCCGGTCATGAGCAAGAGCATTTGGAGCGCGCTGTAGAAGCATTTATCAAGGTGGGTAAGGAATTGAAGGTAATCTAGCGAAGGGATGTAATTCGTAAAGATGTTGGTTTTAGTTTTTTTTGGGCATCACCCTGCCGGGTCGCTATGTATAGTGTCTAGAAAACACCATCTTAATCAGCCCAAGTCTTGATCTTTTTCCCCAGCTCTTCGAAATAAAATCTTCATATAGGTACCACTATGCTCAGATTTTATTTCTTCGATCTGTGAAAAAATATCTGCGACTTAGCTGATACGACGATATTTTCCAGACACATGGCTCGCTATCCCGGCTGATGGATTGGATATTCGTCGTGAGGGTTTAAATGTCAAAAAAAAATTGTGGTTTTGTAATCGAGCCATAGTCACTCCTACGGTGATTGAACAAAACTGGTAATTTTGAAGCCATTTAAATCCGTAATTGAATATATAATCCATCAAACGAGGTTGGCTCGGCCCTCCGCCCCGAAGCTTTGTGGCTGCAGTCTTCCTCCCTATCGGTTGTCACCTTTTCGCAGCGCAGATGCGAAAGAAAAAAGAAGTTGTATATAAAACCTTCACTATGAATCGTTAAAAATGTTTGTTGCCATGAGTTAATTCCATTATGATTCCAAAAAAAAGTCAAATAAAAAAAATATGATCCCCACACCCGAACACAATGAGCGAGTGGCAAAAATGACTTTTGCCTCTGTCTATCCGCACTACGTTGCCAAAGTAGAACGAAAGGATAGGACAAAAGAAGAATTGCATCAGGTCATATCGTGGCTGACCGGATTCGATGATGATCAGGTGAAAACCTTGATTGATGAGCAAGTAACCTTTGAGGAGTTTTTTCAAAGAGCAAATTTAAATCCGAATGCCAATCTGATCAAAGGCGTCATTTGTGGCTACCGAATCGAAGAACTGGAAAACCCACTGACCAGGAAAGTAAGGTATCTGGATAAGTTGGTAGACGAACTTGCTAAGGGTAAGAAGATGGAGAAGATTCTTAGGTAGGTGTAATAGGCCGAAAGTTAGACATAATCAACTAGGTGAGGTGGATATTAAAGATCGGAGGTATTGGCTTGATAAATTGTATTACGTTTTCTTTTTGGAGATCACGACTCTAATCCAAAGTTTCCAATAGCTCAGAAGTCAACCAACTACGAGACTAGATTTTAGTTTACAACCGCTTCAGCTATCACTTTATTCAGAGTAACCAACAGCAATCGATCTGGTAAAATTAGATAAGGACATAGGTAGGGTTGCTTACTCAGGATTGAAACATGAAAAAATCAATCGAAAAATTTCTTAGTATTGGAATGGTAGCTGTCAATACCGTTTGAACTGAAAGCCGGACAATGTATTTAAATTCGCCATAATCTCTTAAGATGAATTTCCAATGCTTCATAAGGGTTAAAAAAATATTTGATGTCATGGTAATAGCCGGCTTTCCAAATACCAGATCCTAAAATACCACCTTACAACGGCCACTTACTCTAATAACTTTTTAGGTAATTTGACACCAGACTTCCTTTCATAAAACATTAGCTATCATAGTTAAGATACGGTATTCCCTCACCGGAAGTAAAATGAAATACAAATCTGGTAAACCCTTTATGGATCCATCTCCAAAATCATCTTTCTGAGCAATGAAACTTGACCTAAATGATAATAGCTATGTTCGATTACCCCCTCAATATTTCGCAAGTAAGTGCCATACTTCTTATCTACAAAAGTTTCATCCAACTTTTGGTCTTGGATGTTTGCCACTTCGAGCACAAACTCCTCAGCATGCTTAAGAAATTCTTCGACTAAATTTCTCCAATCTGTTTCTGATTCAATTAATGACATGTCAAAACTATATTTGTCACTAATTTCAAGTTCACCCCCTCTTAAAACATTAAGAATTCCTGCTAAATAATAGTTGACATGATAAGTCAATTCAGCTATGGTGTTTAACGTGCCTATCTTTTGAGTAGCCTGGACCCAGCTCACAAGCTGCAATTGTGTTTTAAAATTTGTATTCGCAATCCAAAGTCCGTCTAAAAGGACTTCCCGGAGCCGAATTGCAAGGACCTTACTTCTTTCCATCTTTGACTTTTTTATATACTTATATTTCCCATTCTTATCACCGATGAAAAATTAAAAAAGATCTATTTTCTACAAACCTACCAAGAGGTAAACATAGCAATTATGAGTACCAAAATCATTACGGCTATTCCTCCACCAAGTATGCTGAAAACAGTTTTTTTCATACCATCTAGCCTTTTGAGTAGGAATGTTGAGACCAGAAACTGGCAAGAGAAAAATATTCCAACATAAATGACAAACATGATCCAATTTCCCGGATTGCTCATCCATTTAAAGTTATAATACCCTTCATCCAAATAGAATAAATATAAAGTTATAACTATAGCGCTCGTAAGCAAAGCTATCACATGGCTTTCACTTATCTTAGTAGAAGTAGAAATTTCTGAAGTCATAATGTGGATTTTTCTTAATGATGATTTTGAAATGTAACACAGCTGTATGAAAGACGCTTTCTGATGGTGCATTGGTTGGTTGGATTAGAAAGCGGTAGAAAAAATGCTTGAAATAAGCATTTTATGAGGGTAACACACTCTTTTTAAGACGGAAAGGTGTCTACTTTCATCTTCGTCTTTAACCTGATGTTTCGATGGAAACAAAAAATATTATTTACTTACAAAATTAGCAGGATCATTTGCTCGCCTCCATCCTATCAAGGTAGACAGTAGAATTATTCCTAACAAAAAAGCAGGCATCATCAACACTTTATATTGCATAAAGTACTCAGCTCCAATGCTATAAACGAAGACGAGATAAAATAGAAAAAACAGTTCCGTCAAATCAATGAGTAAGGTCAACAACAATTTGCCCTTGTACCTGCTCAAGTCTAGGGAAAACCTATTGATGAACACAATTAGTAAAAATAAGTATGAATCGAACAAGATATCATCCTCATTACCATTCAAATAAAGCATATTCATCATTACAATACCTGCCATCACAAGAAGCGCTAAAGCTATAGCATTCCATTTAGGTAATCGGAGATCTTTATCTGTTCTAATCATGTGATAATAATTATCATTATAGATAGCTAATTACAAAAAAGCTGCTTAGCTACTTTTTGAAGTGCTTCAATTTTTATATTATTCTCCTTATAAGCTAAAGAATTTTCTTGATAACATTTATCGTCCTGGTAAATGATTCAAGCAATTCTCAAAATATAGAATAGTCATAACCATGATCTATTCCTGCTTATCTCCTTGCATTTCCGAAAACTTCACGGCAATAGAAGCAGCGACCACAAAATTGTTATTGGTAGGGCCTCTCCTACTTTCAAAAAATGAGTCCCTATTGTTCAACCACCGGCTCTCAAATCTGTAGACTACTGCTTCTGTGGGTGCATAGTCCAGATTGAAGGACAAGCCTGATGTGCGAAACCCAAATTCACTTAATGGGATAATAATCCCCGTATTGTCCTGATAGTACTCAGCCCTAAAAGCTGCTTTCCAACGATTCTTGATGGAATACTGCGCAATGACAGTCGGCACAAACCAAAGATCGAAGGTTGAACTTCTTGACAGTACTTGTTGAAACCCAATATCAAAGCCAGTAATCAGTTTAATTTTTTTAGTCAGCTTGAATATTCCATAAAAGTTATTGAAATACCGCATTCGTCTTTCAATGTCAGGGTCGTCGGTCCCTATGAAGGTACTCCAATTTAAAGTGATTTCTTCTGTCGGTTTATAATTCACCTGTGTACCGAATGACGGTATAGAATTGCCTTCCAACCGCTGTATACGTTGCCAACCGTTCACAATCAATGCTGCAAACTCCCACTTGTCATCTGGATTGTAGGTCACTTTTGCACCGGTCAAGAAATAAGGTGAGTTTTCTGCAACGATAGATCGGGTCAAGGTCATATTGTCCATAGAAATGGCGCTCTCAAAGCCTATATGAGCCGGCAAAACACCGGCATCCAGCCAAAGATTATTACGAGCATTGAGTGAAATTCCAATATTTGCTTCGTTAATATTCTTTAACAACCCAGGCTCTGCAGCATAATTGTCATTAGCATAGGTTCCTGTCTGTAAGGCGAGATTAGCCCGGTATTTCGTTTGTTTTAAGCCAAATTTCAATAAGCCCAGGTTTAAGTTAAATTCGTTATGCCGATTATGATTGAAGAAGAAGGGTTGCCTTTCGGCACCTTGCGGTTGATTAAAATCGTAGACATAGAACACATCTAAAAAGCCGGATATACTCAACTCGGGTTTTTCTTGCCAGACGCTATCTGTTTGTGCCGGTAAATTCAAACTAAATAAAATCAGTGCAAGAGCTGTTACAGGAAAAGAAAATTTCATATATCATTATTTTATAATAAATTCAGGACATAAACCATTTTGTAGCACATGGTTCACATTTCTTCTTGTCAAAGCTCCACGGTGGGTGGCATAACTAGAGCTGAATCGGACTCAGTGTAACCTGGCAAAATTGATACCAAGCGAATCTTCTGTCTGAAAAAAAGCGTCGAACTTGATATGTCGCACATATTTTCCACAGATCTAAGATATAAAATCTGAGCACAGCTACAGCTGCATTGGGGTTTTCTTCCGAGGATCTATCCAAGACGCAGGCTTATCAGGATAATTTTTCCAAAAGTTAATAGCAATGCTTCCCGTCTTTCGTACATGGGCTTAGAGAAGGATTAAGGGAGCCGGGTAATGTCAATATATGAGAGAATCAACGCTCATAATTCATTAGAAAAAACTATTCATCTCTATTCAATTTAACATTTAAGGGGACTGACGCTTCATAGTTTTTCAATTCAATAATCGATGCAGGCAAGCTAAATCCATTGGAGATCAATGCCGCAATAACGTCATTCATCACCTGCGTGCGAATGGTATTGTGTATAGACCTCTTTGTGGATTCAAACGTGTCCACCCAAAATTGAATTTTAATATTTATATTACTTGATGCTAATTCCGTAATCGAGATAATGGGTTGTCTGTCACCTTTTAAAACCCCTTCGACGTTGTTTACTGTATCAAAAATTAACTTCATCGCAGCCATTGGATTATTCTCATAGGCAATACCAACAATAAATTCATATCGTAAAAAACCATCAATGGTATAATTATACAATGGGTTCTTGAGAATTATGGAATTGGGTAGAAACACATCCTTACCATCTGGCGTCTTGATTAGTGTTTCACGAATACTTATATCCTTTACAAAACCGATGATATTATCCACTTCTATCAGGTCATTTAACCTGAAAGGACTTTTGAAAGCGAGAATAATTCCTGCGAGGAAGTTTTCCCCAATATCTTTCAAAGCAAATCCTATCACGAAAGTCAGTAATCCGGCACCCGCCAATAGTTTATTGGTAAATGAATTCAGGCCAAGCAAATAAAGTGTTGTAAACAAAACAATAGCTTTTAGGGTAAAGCCAATTATTTGCGATGTAAAAGTTGCCGTTATATGATTCGGTGATTTTTTCACTAACCGCAATCTAACCCTGCGCTGAATAAAGCTTGATAAAGCAAACCCAGCTACCACAAAGAACAAGATGAAAGCCAGATTAATATAGTTCTGCTGAAAATATTGAACCATATGATCGAAAAACTGAATGGTAGTGTCCATTTGTTGTTTCTTTTTAGTTTAGGTTGCTCTAGGAGGCACGTATTGAAGTTGGATTTTCAATGTGGATCCTACTTAACGAATATTTTTTATCATCAACCTAAATATAACTATTACATGTCAAGAATGATGCATAAGTGCTTCTTTTTCTATTACTACAGTAGAGATGGTAAAGAGTGTGATGGATTGTCTCTTAGATTCTGAACAGGGTATGTTTGTGATGATGATTCTTACCTTATGGGCGCCCGAACAGGAACAAAAAAAATATAAGATGGGTACCATAGTTCGGTCCTTAGCTCCAATTTTTATATGAGAAGAAATAGAGCAGGTTCGATCAGCTGCTTTAACTAACCACACTTTCGAGTAAATACCTCCTCCTATGTTTGTTATTCAATTTCTCGCTAAATAATCGATGATAATGAATCCTCTCTCGCCGTCGAAATTAATAAGTGGCCCATCTGCGTTATGATCGATTTACAGTTGTTAATAGGTTGTACTTTGTGGATCCTCGAACCATACCAACGGCATTCCCTTCAAAAAGTATATATCTTGCTACCTTATAATTATTTCTATTTTGCATTTACCCCTGCTAAAATTAATACCACATCAGTAAAGGTGTCGAAAATAATATTCACAATTCAAGAAAGAAAATAGGCCATATTTATATCATTAAATATTGACAATAAACACTTTACCTTCCTGTGATTTATCAATTTTAATGGAATTTACTCTTACACTGTAGAGCCCAAATCCAAAATTTATTTAATTCCAAATATTTGTAAATAGGAGGCTCCCGCATCAGTGATGTGAAGGGGTGGCGACGATAGGAGCCAGACTCGTTGTAGCCCCGAAACTTCGGGGCTACAACGAGGCCGAGCGAGTAGCGAGCCCCGAAACGTAACGACCCGATAGGGTGATGCCCAAATAAATAATAAAAAAACTGTAACAACAAATTGGACATTCTGCCTATCAGCCTCCCGCTACCCCAAACACACTAGCCAAGGCCTCTAAAACGACCAAAGTCCGTCCCTCAATAAAACACCCATCACAAGCCAAATAAGTCAAAAAGCAATCTACAAAATCTGTGAACATATGAAATAAAAGTCCGATTCCAATAATCCTAAATGGTCTGCGAAAAAATAGTAATAGAACATATACCAACATCGCCCAATAAGTATGCAAGGGGTGGAAATTAATACCACATCTATTGGCCTGAAATATGGGATCTGCCAACAGATGGTCCAAATCCACAAGCATAGTTGCAAGAAGAATCAAATACACCCGCTTCCAGTCCTTTCTAAAGAAGAGGAATGCAATGAAGAAGGGAGCTCCTAGATGGAGGAAGTAATGTATGAATGTCTGAAAAGTCGGATTCATTTGTAAAATTTTGATTTCAATCTATGAATAGTCTTAATCAGCTTTGTCATAAAAAGTACACCAAGCCATAGTCTGGTCTACAAGTAAAAGAATCCGCTAATCACATGGGATAGCTGATAAAGATAATTGAATGTATCCGGTAGAAATATAGATTTTCAAATCTAAAAAAGCATTAAGCAGATGTTACTAGCTGTACAAAGATATATATCAATTGATTTCTATATTTTTCAGACTTCTTATAAAGAGCTAGTTTGTCCAAAGTGTGCTCTTAAGCTCAACACATATGAAAGAATATTTCTACTGCAAATTACGGGCCTTTATTTCATCATTCAGCTCTTTAAGTCTTTTGGGCTTTTTCAGTAATATATAAATTAAGTACAACGGAATCAAGGTCAGAAAACCCCAACTGTTTGCCACAACACTATAAATGATTATACCAACCAAAAATCCAATGAAAAATGCATCAATAATGGGTGATGGTTTTATCTTTTTTGCTTCCAGCAATAATTCCTGGTCTGTTAATTCAGGTAACTCTTTTGTACTCATTTGTTCTAGCTTGTTAATATTCTTTAAATGGATAATTTATTGTTATCATCTGCTTACTTAGCAGCCAACATTTTAGGTCCTACTGCACAGTCCTCTGCATTACGCTCACTAATGGCTATAAATAAGACTATCGAGAAAAATTTATGACTTAAAAATAATAAAAATCAACACATTCCAAATGTTGTTAGACATTTTTAGATGTAGCTAACAGACAGAGACCATGTTCTATGAAAACCTTAGAATGTGTCGTAACAAAATATTTACCAAGCTTATTAAGAAAGGGCTTGAAACCTGCTTTTTCTATTGCAATAAAATTAAGTAAGATGGTGTTGCATATCGAACTTTATTGTCCAAATCCAACCAAACGTTCAAAATTTTCAGCACAAAAATTTAATAAGATTCTTAATATTTAACTTTTTACAATTCCTTGATATAAGCGCTTTTGTAGTCTTATTACAAAACTCATGCTAAGCCTTGTTTTGCATTTAGTCTGTAATGACATTCGAGTCACCTTAGTTCAAAGGTATGATGGAATCTTTTATTTTTTCTTCCACGCGTATAAAAGGTAAATCTCCGTCTATACGGTTTCCTTGCATTACTTTGTCAATTTGTAATTTGGTGGCTATGTAAATTTTGGAACCAACTGGCAAGTCGATTTGTATTTTCTGATACGGCAGAAACCATTTTACAATGGTATTATTTCCTTCATGCTGTGGTTTATAAATAATGAAAGTTATTTTTCTGGGTAGAATGTTTTTATTCTTCAAATAAAATTGAATGTGTGTGGAGTCCATTATGACATTGGTCAATTCCTTCTTACTTGGGCTTGGATAAATTGCGACTTTGGCTACTGCATAAGTGGACGAGAAAAACAATAAGGTTATCGTTGATAAAGTAAGTATTTTCTTCATAAGCCGTTTGGTCATCAAGTACTCCAAGCTGTATTTCCCTGAGCCAAAAAGTAAAATGCATAGGCACATAATCATGAAAAAGAAAGAGAGTAGTCCGGTTCCGCCAATATCGCCCTTATGATAGACAAATGTGGCAGTGAAAGTTACAAAAACATTGAGCAAAGCGGCTGGTCGGGTAAATAAGCCAAGCATCAATAAAATACCACCAACAAACTCAGACAATACCGCAATCCAGGCAAAAAAACTAGGGAATGGAAACCCCATACTGGCAGTATCTTGAATAAACCATTCTTGTGGTCCCCAAATACCGTTTCGGGGAAAAAACTTTTCAAAGACTGTACAAAACGCAAGTCCGACGAAAAATCGAAGAATCAAAAAGCCAATATTATGACTGATAGAGTTTTGTTGATCTCCACCCAGAAAGAAAGTTTGAATTTTGAATTTCATAATCGCTACTGTTTAAATAATGAGCAGCAAAGATGAGGTGGTTAAAATATCTAAACGCCCCAAATCAAGATTTGGGACATATTTCAGAGATCTTTTTAGTCAGATGCAGATGTACTTTTTGTCATTTTAACAAATGCCGAAGGAGCAATGCCACAGGTGGATTTGAAAACTCTATTAAAGGTAGATTTGGAGTCAAATCCACATTCAAAAGCAATACTAGTTAGTGTAAATGTCTTGTTTTGGCCTTGTTTTATTTTTTCTTTAAATGCTTCGATACGGAAAGTGTTAATGTATTGGTTGAAATTGGCTTTCATTCCTTTGTTCAATACATAGGAGCATTGCTTTTCGGAGGTACCCAGATAAGTGGAAAGAACTTCTAAATTCAAGTCAGGATTGAGGAATACTTTGTCTTTGGTCATTAGCAGGTTCAGTTTCTTGACAAGTTTAGACAATTGGTTTTCATCCATTAACAAAGAATCTTCATGGGTTCTGGAAGTAAAAATCTGCAAGGGGTAATACTGTTTGAATCCGTTAAAGGATATCCAAAATATAAAAGCTGAAAGCGTAAAAGTATGGACCAAATAAAATGGAAAACTCGGCAAAATAGTGAGAAACGAACCGTACTCTATGAGTGAAAAACCAAATTCCATCACCGCAATCAATAGCATTCCTGAAGCAAAATTTGTAAGCCATTTTTTAATATCCTCTGCCCAAAAGAAGCTTTTAGTGCTATTTCTTCTCAGAAGAAAAAGACCAAGAAGCGTATATACAACCAAAGAAATAGGGAAAAGAAATGACTCAATTTGAAGATATATTCGGAAAGTATTTTCGTCATATAATGTAGACTTGAATTCAACCGAGCGGAAGCCAATAGAAAAGTAAACAAATGCCTGTATAACCGGAAGGAGCAAATGAATTAAATCAGATTTTTCTAACCGGTATTTGAATTTTGATTTGACGAACAGGTAAAATAATGGACCAATACTTAGCGAATAGTAAATTGGGATAAAGTACAGAGATTGAATTCTATTGCTGATGCCTGAAATAACAAAGTTGTCATTTAATAATGTCAACCCAGAAAGAATAAGTAAGCAACCCAATAGGCTAATGGATATGTGGTTTTTGCCTTTTTGAGAAAGTAGTAGGACACCCATAAAAATAGAAACGATAACGCCAACACTCCCAATGGCAATGATAACTAAGCTCGAAATAGGAAGCGTTATTTCCATAGGATTTTTATTGTAGTTGTGCTTTTTTAAAATAAAGGATGATTTCTATATATGTCTAACTTTTTAAGACTTATCCAACACCTCTACTATGTATATCTGTGGATAAGAGTCGAACTTATCTATAGTCTAATTATTTAATATAGACCATTCCTCCAACACCAATAGACGGCTAAAGCACTTACTCGTACTATCAATATCTAAAAATCAGAGCAGTGCCTATAATTACTGCTATCGATTCTTTCTCGAAATATATAAACATTTGTTTGAATTTCCGGCATCAAGATGCCAATTGGTATTCATTATTCCTCTTTTCCAAATCAGATCTTTATGCCAAGGAACTTCCTGACCACTTCATCACTCAGTGAAGGAGGCTTAGGAAAGCTCAGATACCAGGGGCCAAAGTGAACAATATTCTGACTGTACATGTGACATAATATTATTTTTAATTTAGCCAAACACCAATTTCTGCTCTAAACTCCCTTTTTAAAACAACGCCATACAAATAAACGCTCATTTTGATCAACTGCTGTATAAGCGTTTTCTTTTGCGATTTGGAATTTTCTAATCCAAGTGGATGCAAAGGGAGAGTTTATCCAGAGAGGTTCGAATAGTATGTTCACGATAGCATTTTAAATGTTTTTTTGAAAAAATCCTGATCTGAGCATAATTTAACTATCTAGTTTAGTTCCCTATATTTCATAGGTGTTGTCCCGGTTTTATTTTTGAAAAGCTTACTGAAGTATTGCGGATATTCAAAACCTAATGAATAAGCAATTTCGCTTACTGAATGATTGGTGTTCAAGAGGATATTTTTTGCTTCTTCTATCAGGTAATAGTGAATATGGTCCTGGGCATTCATGCCGGTTTCTTTTTTGAGCAAATCGCTCAGGTAACTGGCAGAAAGATGGACATTATCAGCCAAATATTTCACAGTTGGCAAACCGGATTCTTTTACCTTTTCATTCTTGAAAAAGGCTTTGAGTAACTTTTCTACCTGGGCAACGGTACTTGAATTGGAATTTTTTCTTGTAATAAATTGCCGCCCGTAATATCTGGCACAGTAATTCAACAACAATTCAATATTGGATACGATAAGGGTTTGACTATGAGCATCAATATTTTCTTGAAGTTCGGTTTCAATTTTCTGCACACAATCGAATAAAATTTGTTTTTCCTTATCTGATAAATGTAATGCTTCGGTAACATCATAGGAAAAGAAAGTATATTTATCCATCTTATCAGCAAGGGAAGTTCCGCGAAGTAAATCCGGATGGAAGAATAAGCCCCACCCCATCATGTCCTCCTTTTTTACAATTTCGGTATCCATAAGTAATACTTGTTTGGGTGCAATACATATTAAACTACCGTCTTGAAAATCGAGAGATTGTCTGCCGTACTTGAAATGATTAGCACAATAATTTTTAAACATCAGGGTATAAAAATCAGCACTTATCCTAGTGCCTTCTTCCAAATAATCATCTACTTTACTGAAATCAACTACTGAAACTAAGGGATGCTTTGTTTTGCTTTGTACAAATTGGTTTAAATCTGAAATTTGCCGTAGTTGTATGATCGGTTTCATGTATGTTTTTTTTATTTGATGGTTACGTTTTGAAAACTGGAAGATAAAATTTCTTTCCCATAAATGGCCGGGGTCTGAAATCCGGGTTTCCAACTTGCACTTAGTATCTTTTGTGTAATATTGGTTAAAGTTTGAGCAGTGAAAATATAGGCCTCAGGTCCTATTATATTGACCTGCGCTGTATGTCCCTCCGTGTTTTCCACTTCAGCATATACATAAGTTTTACCTTTTTTCAATGCTTTTTCTGAGGGAATAATATAGGTGTTTAATATACTCCCTCCCTTTAAGTCGCCTATCACATTGCCTACAAGTGGATTCCAAGTCGGGTAGGCCCCAAAATCAATAATGCTTTGCCAAACTTTCTCTATTGGGGCATTTATTTCAATGGAATTGTGATATTGTTTCATGTTTTTAATTTACCTGACTCATCACTATTTTATCAAATAATCTGTCACCTAAATAAATTCTTAACCAAACCATTGGTTTGGCAAGGTAGCCTACTCTATATCGGGTTTTTGGATTGTTGGAGTTTACAATTTTCTTCACTGCATCGGCTATTACTTTCACTTTAGAACCTTGTCCTTTTTCATACATATTTCTGGTAGAAGCAACCAACTTACCGGTTAGTGAGGCATATGCTCCTTTTGAAGAAAATTTATTGATATTATCAAGCATGATATCGCCCCATTCTGTAACAATGATGCCAGGCTCTAATACCACTACATTGATATTGTATTCCTTTAATTCCAAGCGTAAACAGTCGCTAAAGCCTTCTATAGCATGCTTACTGGCGTGATACCAAGCCCCAAGTGGCGTGTACATTTTACCTCCCATAGACGATGTATTTATGATGGTTCCGGAGTTAGCTTTACGCATATATGGCACTACCTGTTGCGTTAATGAAGCAACACCAAAAACATTTACTTCAAACTGTTTTCTGGCTTCCTCTATAGGTACATCTTCAACGGAGCCATAAAGGCCGTAACCTGCATTATTCCACAGGACATCAATCTTTCCTTCTTTTTTGATGATCGTATCCACTACATGTTGAATATCACTTTCTTTGGTTACATCCATTTGAATAGGATGACCACCCAAGTTTTTAAGGTCTTGCATTTGGTCAATACGTCTGGCTACAGTGTAGACAATGTGGCCTTGTTCTATTAGGACTTTTGCAGATTCTTTGCCCATTCCTGAACTTGCACCTGTTATTAAAATTACTTTCTTAGTCATTTTTTTATGTTTTTATTATGATGCAAAAGTCAGGTAAAGGTGTCAGATATGGACAATACAAATTCAGGGTTATAGTATACTTATTATAGATCGACGGGTTTTATTATGACGAATGGTGAATATTTGGCTTTTTAGCCATATAGGAAGTGCTATTCTATGGATAATAACAAGCTTACTTAAAAGCCCAAATCTATAATCTACCGAATCACTTTGCTATAAGCTAAATAGATGGTTTTCGTCTTATTTGCATTGACATTATTCATCCTTGGGGCGTATTCCAAAAAGTAATAAATATCCTATCATCCAAAATTCTCCAACGGTAGCCGGAACGGTCAAATAACCTGATAAAGGAATTTCAATTCCAGCGTAATTAATCGTAGTACTTATCAAATACCCGATACCACCAGCAATTAGGGTCCGCCCTAACCATATCGGCATCCTTTTGGAACTGGTTATAATATATCCCAACGGGATAAGCCAAAGCCCAAAGAATAGGCCCCCGATACCCCAAGCATTTGCAATTAAATTGCTTAGAAGTTCGACCAGTATTATTTTGTCTTCAATGGTTTGGGAAGAACCTGCAATTTCAATGGCGGAACCCATTGAAATTGCACTAATCATAATCACTACAGAATTTATCATTCCCCAAATTCCAACTGACCATGCTGCCCACTCATTTATATTTCTAAACAACCTATAAAACCAAACTGCTGTAAGTGCCTGTGACACAATAATAGCAAATTCTAATAGCAGTCTTATTCTGGCAATGGATTCAAGTTCAATAAGATTTTTGAGTGTTTTCTGAGCGTCTTCTGAGACAAATACCTGAGGGTGAAATATCAGGAATCCCAAAATGCCTGATATAGCCATCATTAAATACCAAACTCCTGCGATCCTTGCTGTCTTAACTAACTCACTTTGTTTGTCATTGGTATTCATACTATTTTTTTAGTTGAGCTCCTAAACTGGTAATAAATAATGGTTACGTGTATGTTGTAAGTTGGCAATTTGAACCGCGAACTTGTTAAAAGGAAATTAAGTACTATTTATGTAGTGTATTCAAATTCAGCATTAGAGCCACACGCACCATACATGATAATATCACCAGTTTTAGCTTCTTAATTCTTCCATATCTGCAATAATTTCATCAAGTTTTCTTAGTACACCTCCATAAACAACCTTTAAGTCCCAATTATAAATTCTTCCTCCAAGGTAATATAGTAAAACCATCATTAAAATCACGCTAAGGATGATAAATAGCGGCACACCATATATAAGCCCAATGCCGGGATAGTGTAAAATCATATAATTCGTGATAGCCTCACCTAGTTGTTTGCCGTTAAAATGGTAATGCCAAAAACCAAGTACCATAGAAAAAAAGAACAAAGGATAATAGAAACTGGCCATGATTCTATTAACACTTACTTGTTGCTTCACCCAATTGTCAAATGCCTTAATATAATGATAGCTGCTTTCGCTCTTATCAATTTTATTTAAACTTCTGGAAAGCCTCATGTTGACTATGACGATTACAGTTAGTGTTAAAAAAAAGCCTATTCCCATAATCGGAATCCCAATCAAAAAAGAAATTCCCAAGAACAGTAATGAGCCTACAATAATCGCATAAAGGTTAATCTTGAACATTCTTTTAAACTTATCAATTAAATGTATCGATTTTTGATTATAAAGGTTGTTCAGCTTTGGAGCAACCAGTGCATTACTATTTAAGAAACCTTGTTTCCAAATTGATTCAATTGACTTTTCCATCTAATATTTTTTTTAATCGCTCTTTAATTCGTTTGATGCGTACACCAATATTGTTGGGATTTGTGCCTGTTATTTCAGCTATTTCCTTGTATGATTTTTCTTCCAGGTAAAGTAAAATTACACCTCTATCTACCTCAGATAAACGTTTTATGGCGTCATACAAATGATTGAGGGCTTCATCCGAAAATGTCTGACTATTTTCTGTCAATCCGCTTGGCAAGTATTCAGAAGTAAAATACTTGCTATTATTTTTCATTTTCTTCAACATGGTCAAGCTCACATTCAGTGCCAATCTATACACCCAAGTAGACCATTCGGATTGCCCCCGGAAGTTGTTTCTGGTTCTCCAGATTTGTAAGCACACCTCCTGGTAGTAATCTTCGAAATCTTCCTGAGAATTCGTATAAGCCCTGCATATCTTTATGATAATTGCAGAATAAGGTTCAATCGATATTGCATAGAAGTCGTTACTCAAACTTATATATTTTCGTTTTTCAAATCAAGTTCCCCGATGCTTTGGCCTGAGATTCCAAATAGCTTGCTATAATTATTCCGCTCAGGCTTCCAAAAGAAATGCATATTGAAATACCCAAAGTACGCTCTAAACTTGAAAGAAAAATAATTCCAAAAAGTAAGCCTACTAAGGCTCCTAAAGTTATGCCCAAATTAATGTAGTACCCTTTGAATATTAAAGAAAAATTATCCTTCAAATATTTTTTAAACTGCTGAAGAGCTCTGCCAAAATATTTTTTCTTATTAGTCATGGTACTGCTTAAATTAAGAGCATTGAGTTCGGTCTCAATAGATTGAATTTCAGACTTTGCTAAGTTTCTACTTTCTAAATTAGTAAGGATCTTAATAAAATCCCTATACACCTTGATTTCAGACTTTTTAGTAGTCTCAGATAATAATCGGTCGAAGAAGTTAATCGCATTCTTAAGTGTCATCATATTAATCTTTACCTGGTTAGTGGTCCATGTCACAGAAATATTACACTTTCACAAGAAATAATTCCGAAATATAAGGTTGGCTGATTAATTTAGTCTTTCGCATATTGGTGATAACTTATTTATATGTCTCGCTTTTACAGACTTGTTCAACTCTTATATATTGGACATGGGGGACTAATCCTACCTAGTATTTTCCAGGTCAAATCTATACAGCAAATTACTTGCTGACTGTCTCATCAGTCATGGGAGTACTCTTCGGACAGTCTTGCCTCCAAACGACAAGGTGAAAAACAATCTGTGTAGATGTCTTAATGGCGCTCCTATAAAAGTTCTAAGGAATCAAAATTTGCTGGACCATCGATTTGAAAGGCCATTGGACTCCAGTTTTTGCCTCTATAAAAGTGTCATTGTGGCCTTCGTAGATTACGCTTAAAAATTAGACGTTTTCGGGATAATTACCACTTATACATCTGATTATCAACGAAATATATATTACTTTTTATTAAACAACTTGTGTATAGTCGTTGGCAGATTTTGAAGCACCTAGCTTTTGTCTTGGAAATGCCTTATTAAATGTCTAACTTTTGAATTAAAGCACAAAGCCACCATTAACGATACTCATATTGTGGTGTACTCCTGTTTTTTATTCCCAAGGTCCATCTGCAGTAACTGGTGTGAAGATATCATTGTCATAGCGAAATAGACCACCCCATCCTCCAAACCAAAATCGGTTTTCTCGGTCTTTGTAAATGCTCAATATAGAGCCGTTTGAAAGTGACTGCTGATCATAGTGTGTGAAATCCCCGCCATCATATTTGTATACACCATTATTTTCAACACCGAACCAGATATCTCCATTACTATCCTCGAAAAAAGCACTGACCTCAACACCACTTATCTCTCCAGCTTGTGTAAAATTGGTGAATGTATTTCCATCAAACCTACTCAGACCTCCCCAATAGGTGCCAATCCATAAAAGCCCTTTTGAGTCTAACATGATTTCATGAATGGCATTGTCGGGCAGTCCACTCTTTGTTGTAAAATTTGTAAATGAGTTACCATCATATTTGGATAAACCAAATCCATCTGTACCCAACCATAAGCTACCATCTTTATCTTCTGCGATTCCTGTTATTCTATCCGGTGAATAGATGGTGCTATTTGTATCGACCTGGGGTTTTGGGATAGAGATGTTTGTAAATTCCTTTCCATTGAAACGACTGAGACCTTCATTATGTCCGATCCAAAAAATCCCCTTTGAATCAATAAGTAAACTCCAAATCTCAGCATCTAACAAGCCATCTTCTTTGTTGAATACGGTGAATGACTCCCCATCAAATTTATTTAATCCAAAACTTGTCGCAAACCAAATATTACCAATGCTGTCTTCTGCAATACCGGTCACTCTTCCTCCACTGAACCCATCTTGCTTCGTGATATATGATAGAGCGTTTCCGTCATATTTCATAAGATCATATACATTGGTTCCAAACCATAGGTTTCCTTTTGAGTCTTGAAAAATTTTGCGGAGGTGTTGGCATAATTGACCGTCAATAAAAAAAAGCGAATCATTATTTTTTTTAGGCTTTATGGTGTTAGGTGCATTGGTCTCTGATCCTGAGCGGGTCTCTTGACCATTACACGAGGTCATTGTCAGAAAAAGTGTCATCAAAAACAATGACTTTAATACGTGTAATAATATTCCGTTTTTTTCCATTTGGTACTGGTTGTATGGGACGCTCAACGAATTGGAGCTTCGCAAAAGTAGCGAATTAGAACCGCTTCACTTTCAAGTAACCAGAAAATTTGATAAAAGTATAAAGCTTGATTTAACCGCTAAACCTCCACTGATGTGGATTCATCATTCTTTTCAGGCAAGCAATTTTGACAAAGGTGTCTTCAATTTTTTGCGTTAGCGTTTATCTCTACATTTGTTGATTTGTTTTTGCAAGCTGACGCTGAGTGGTTAGTATACGAAAAGTGAGCGATCGCAATTCATCGAACTTTCCAATAAGAATAAAATTAAACCTATTTAAATTCATTGGAATAACAAAGTTCATTTATTATGTCATCATCAATCCTAAGTTCTTCGCATCAGCGCTGCGAAATGGTGACGACCGATAGGGAGGAAGACTCGATGTAGCTTGGCGGAATCGAGGCCGAGCCTAGCCCGTTTGACAGCTTGAATATTCTATTACGGCTTGAAATTTCTTCAAAATCAGGCACGTCCATCATTTTTTACTTCTCAACATAGGATCTACTATGCCGAAAAGTAAAAAATAATGTGGAGCACCTGATTTTTTTGAACTTTACTCATTTGTTTTTTTTTATTTTTTTTATTGCATTCGTGATCCTCCTTCGTCGGTTTCAACCCTCAATACGAATATCCAATCCGACAACCGGGCTTAGCGAGCCATGTGTCTGGAAAATGCCATCGGATCAGTTAAGTCGCTGAGATTTTTTCACAGATCGAAGAAATAAAATCTTAGCATAGTGGTGCCTATGGTCAGATTTTCTTTCGCAGAGCTGGGGAAAAAGATCAAGACTTGGGCTGGTCAAGATGGTATTTTCCAGACACAACCCATAGCGACCCGGTAGGGTGATGCCCAAAAAAACAAACAGAAATACACGCATTAACTGCCATTAGGCCTATTTTCAATCTTACACCCGACAGGCTTGGGTATTTCGACAGCAATCATCTCCATGGCGCCACCAGTAGACTAAAGGATTAAAATATGGGAATAGAGGGATATGCCAAAATCAAGCATATAACCGTTAATATCGTTCCTTTTATGGTTGAATAGTTTATCAGGTTCAATATTTCCTATCTCATTCGAAGATTCTTGCTTATAATTAACACCACAGTATCGAATATGAACAACAGCGATTTTTATAGTACAAACCTTCCAGTTTAACACATAGTTCATCAGCAGAAAAGAACTGCAATTTACCACTTCACCCACACATGCTTATACACTATCCTATGCCTTCCCCTTTTTTTCCTTTATTCCATTTTGTTGTCATTTCCAGTCGTTCTTGGTGGCTTGGATTGGTAACTCCTCCCATTTTTTTTACAAGATGAGTCACCAATAGAACGGGCTATTTGCAGTCGGGAAGATTCTTATTGAGAATATCTGTCTTCAAGTAATTGTTTTTAGTCTTTGGATTCCATTCAAAACATGGAATTTCTTTGACTGTAAAAAGCTTTGTAGGGTTTGATTGGATTAAGTTCTTAGTAAAATCGTCTTCTAATTTTCTTAAATGATCAATGTCGCATGGGGATAGGTTTTGCTGAATTGCAAGATTTCCTAAGCTGTCGATAGCGGCTGGTTTTACGCCATTATTTAACGAAACTGAAACGGTTTTTAAGTCATCAATACGTTGTAGGATGTAAAGTCCTTCAAAGTCTGTGTCTACATAAAAGGTATTGAATTGGTATCGCCCTCCTGTTAGGTATACAGCGACATCCGTCAAGCAAGGTGATGGTTTACTTATAATTCTCAAATTTGTTCTGTCAATTGGTTGGTTTGGATAAAGCTTTTTCATAGCTTCTTGCATAGCCAAAGCCCCAACTACTAAACCATCGCATAAATGACCGTGAAACTTTTCTAAGTCTTGGATGGTGATTGTCTGTTTGTGATTTAGCCGCCCTTTTGAAAAATCGGTGTCAATGGTTTCAAACCCTGAGAATTCTTCTGACGAATTACAAGCTGCAAAAGCAATGAATATTATCAGCTTATAAAATTTCATAGTATTTTGAAATAGATATTGATGTAATACAAACCTGTCAGAACAAAAACGAAACCTGCTACAAAACGCATTACTTTTTCAACTTTGGTAATTGCCTTAAAATACATTCCTAGTTTCTCCATACTAAAAGCAATTACGAACGCAAACAGAATAACAGGTAAGCCAGTGCCAACTGAAAATACAACCGGTAAAGCCAAACCCGCACTTGCCGAAAGTGTCATAGGAATAA